>JAWODC010000072.1:0-45689 GCA_046483495.1 Desulfobacterales bacterium | reverse complement strand
TCTGGCGCCCTTGTTACCTTTAAGCAAATTGTATCCCCTCTGTAAACGGGCGGCTTCCTGAGGCGTTAACTTGCTTATGATGGGCGGCCAAACGTACCGGTAACCCCTCTTATGCAAGAACGCCTCAAGTTTCGCCGAATTTTCTTCTAGGTCAGATTTCCCGAACCGCCACCCGACATCGGGGACTGGTTTCGGCGACAGTGACGGTCACGGATGCCGACGGGGATACGGCGAGCGACTTCACCGATGTTGGCGGTGCGATCACCTTCTACGATGACGGTCCGAGCGTGGATGTCACGGGAGTGGCGAGTTCGGTTGCCGTTGACGAGACCGATTCGATGGCTGACGGTTTTCCGGTCACCGACACCAGCGATGCGCCGATCGTATCGGCGATGACAAGCTACGGTGCCGACGGTGCGGGGAGCACGGCGTACAGCCTGTCGATCGGCGGCAGCGACTCCGGCCTGACCACGGCGCAGGGGGGTTTTGCGATCACGTTGGTGCAGGTGGATGCGGACACCATTATCGGTCAGTACAACGACGGGGTTTCGGACCAGACGGCGTTCACGGTGGAGATCGACGGTGACGGGTATCTGACGGTGACGCAGAACGTGGCCCTGGAGCATGCCGACGCCACCGACCCCAACGACACGCTGTCTCTTACCGGACTGGTTTCGGCGACGGTGACGGTCACGGATGCCGACGGGGATACGGCGAGCGACTTCACCGATGTGGGCGGTGCAATCACCTTCTACGATGACGGTCCGAGCGTGATCGATCCCCAGAGCGCCTATCTGGTCAACAAAGCGGACAGCAGCTTCACCGGGTTTCTGGATTTCGACGAACAGATCGAAAACAATGCCGGAGCGGACGGATTACAAACCGTTCGATTCGCGGGCACCCTCGATGCGACGGACTCCGGTCTCACGTCCGGAGGGGCTGCGATTTACTATTATATTTCGGTGGACGGACAGGTGCTGACCGCACAAACCCTCGAGGGTGATGTCGTGTTTACGGCTACCTTGAATCCCGACGGGAGCGGCGCTGATACGTACACGATCGACATGTTCGGATCGGTTGACGGCGGTCAAACCGAACTGGTTTACAATGATGACATCTATACATTTACCGGCGGCAATGATGCCTGGGCCGGGTTTAGTACAGCGGCTGACGATGCCAGCCCCGACCTGCTCATCACACCCATCGAAGGTGGAGACAGTTCCGGCACCATCAATGAGAGCGCGAACGCTCTCGGAGTCAGTCAGGGGCAATCCATCGGCTCAGGGGAAGCCATCCGGATCGATTTTGTGACCGACCTTTCCGGTGACCCGCCGAATGGCGACTATAGCACGCCCGCGAATCAAAACCACATGTTCGACGGCCATTACACGGTAAACGGCACGAAGGCGACATTCACCAACACAAACGGTTCCAATATTCTTATCAAAGCCTATGATGACCCGGATGGCAACAATTCAGTGGGAGACGGAACACAGGATGTCATTATTGCCGTTGCCATTACTTACGGCGATGTAACCGAGATGATTTCTTTAGATGATATCGGCTATACAGCAACGGATGTTACAATCGGCGGGGAGCTCTTTACCGTGCAGTTCCTGTCTGCCGACGGTTCCGTCACGGTCGACAGCGTCGTTACCGGAACCGAACTGGCGGTTTACACGGAAGATGGGTACAACAGCATCGAATACTTTCATGATGGCGGAAATACCTTCAAGATCGGAGATTTTGCAAGCACCACCCTGGAAGCCGGTGATCCGGTGGATCTGACGCTGCCCGTCGAAATCGTGGACGGCGACGGTGACGTTGCCGGCGGATCGCTCGATATCACCCTGATGCCCGAAGCTACGCTCGATTTTTCAGACAATGGTGCAGGTGTGACCGAAGATGCATCGGAGGGTTACCCGAATATCATTGGTTCCGAGTTCAGCGACACCCTCAACGGTGACGGCCAGGACAACATCCTGGTCGGCATGGACGGCGATGATTACATTTCAGGCGGCGAAGGCAATGACATCCTGGTCGGCGGGCTTGGCAATGATACCCTGACCGGCGGAGATGGAGCCGATACCTTCAACATTGAGGAGGGGCACGATACGATAGTGGATTACAATAAAGATGCCGGTGATGTCGTGGACATCAGCCACATTTACGATTCCGGTGCCGGGGATCAACTCGGTGTCAGGGCTGACGGCCTAAATGCCGAACTTTATGTGCTCGATGCCGACGGTGTCGAGAAGGGAAGCGTCTCGTTCGACACGATCAGCTTCGATGATTTGACATCCGGGTCGGAGCTTGACTCTCTCCTGGGGCAGATCGATTTGGATGACGGCTCTTCCGGTTAATCCAGACATTTAAGAAAACCGCCGCAAGAGAGATGCATCTCTTTTGCGGCGGTTTTTTTTGGGAATGGATCAATTCGCTGGTACGTTCTCACTGCTTTTATTGATCAGCAGCGCCAGATTGAGCCGATTGCCCGTTCCGGTTTTTTCATAAATGGACGTGAGGTGAGCCTTGACCGTCCGTTCCGAAATATCCAGGTCCGCTGCGATTTCCAGGTTCGTTCGGCCGCTTGCGACAAGACCTGCGATCTCGTGTTCCCGTTGGGTGAGGCCGAACCGGTCGGAAATCGACAGACGGCCCTCATTGTCGGCTACCGAGGAAATGAGGCGCCGCATGATTTTCTGTCCGACCCAGACCGTGCCGTTGGATACGGTCCGAACCGCCTCGATCAGCCGCGCTTCGGACATAAACGTATTGGCATATCCCACGATCCCGCACTTTAAGAAAGTCAGACCTTCCTCTTCGTTCGGCAGATCGGAAAATATGAAAAATCTGTTTTTTGGAAAAGACTGCTTTAACTGCAGCACCGCTGCTATATCCACCAGCGGGCGGTGAAGAAGAATCAGGCGGTATGTTCCTTTTCGGCATTTGTCCGCCGTTTCCTCGATGGATGTCGCCTGATTTACCGAGTGATGTTCGGCCAGGAATCCCTCCCAACGCTTGAGGATGCCGGCATCAGCGCTGCATAGTAACAGGTCGGCCATGGTTTATCGCTCCCTCAAGGCCGTGTGCTTCGCCCGAAGCACGGGTTTGAGCAGGTACGTCAGTATCGTCTTCTTCCCGATGAGAATGTCGACGGATGCAATCATGCCGGGTATGATCGGCAGCGGGTCGTCTTCCGATTCCAGGTAGTTTTGGCGGGTGCGCAGTTTCACCAAATAGAAACTGTTCCCCTGGTCGTCGGTTATGCTGTCCGCGCCGATATGCTCCAGCTCGGCCTCGAGCCCGCCATAACGGGTATAGTCATACGCCGTAAACTTGACCATCGCTTTCTGTTTCGGCCTTAAAAACGCGATATCCGACGGTTTGATTTTCGTCTCTATCAACAAGGTGTCTTCCAAAGGAACGATTTCAATCAGGTCCATGCCCGGCATAATCACGCCCCCGACCGTATTGATCAGCAGCCGGTTGACCGTGCCGTTCACGGGTGATCGCACATACGTTCGCTTTAACCGATCTTCGAGGGCAACTGCGGTGGCGGTATATCCCTCGATCTGCGCAAGCACATCGTTTAATTCCGTCTTGGCTTTATTGGAGAACGCGAGTTCGATTTCTTTGAGTGCTATCTGTGCCTCGTTATATTTCGACCGGGTTTTCGGAATGGTCTCCTGTATCGTTGCTATCTCCCCCTGCAGCGTACTGGCCTGGCGCTCCAGCCGGAGAAGATCGACTTCTGAAACGGCGCGCTGTTCGACCAGGGGCCGCGTCAATGCCAATTCCTTTTTCAAGAGATCGTATGTGCGGCTCAACTCTTCGAGCTTTTTATTATATTCATTTAACTCATACTTGCGCTGGGTGATCTGTTCTTTCTGTTGGGCAATATTGGAGAGTAATTCTTTTTTCCGGGATTCGAACAACTCCTTTTCCCGTTCGCCGAATTCCGGCTTTTCATTCATGACCTCCTTGGGAACCTCGAAGCGTGAAGCCAGATCGGCTTCAGCCGTCAAACGGGCCGCCTTTGCAAGATTGGACAGGTATCTCGTACGGTTTTCCTGTACCGATGAAGAAAACCGGGTGCCGTCGATGCGGAGCAGCAGCTGGCCTTTTTTGACGATATCGCCGACATCGACGAGTATTTCCGATAAAATGCCGCCCTCGAGATTTTGAACCACCTGTATCTGGCTGGAGGGTATGACCTTGCCTTCACCGCGCGTTACTTCCTCGATTTCCGAAACCGAGGCCCATATGAAGAAAAAAACGGTCAGGATCAGCACCACGTAGATGATTGTCCTTCCGCCCCTTGGCGATTGCGCCTGTATCGCCGCCCGGATGTCGGTGACCAGATCGATATCTTCCGCCGGCATGCGGTAAAACAGTTTTGTCGATTCGGGCTTTTTGGCGGTGTCGTTCACACGCATTCTCCTACAGGTTGAGATGGCCCTTTCTGAGGGCCTCGAGAACGGAGGCCTTGGGGCCGTCGGCGACGATGGCGCCGCTGTCAATGATAATGATCCGGTTTACCATCTCGAGAAGGGATGCCCGATGGGTGATCAGCAACAAGGTCTTTTCATTTAGAATGCCGGATAGATTGGCCTTAATCCGGGACTCCGTCCTGTTGTCCATGTTGCTGGTCGGCTCGTCCAGAATCAGGATGGGTGGATCGGAAAGCAGCGCCCTTGCCAGCGTGATGCATTGCCTCTGGCCTCCCGAAAGCCCACCGCCCAGTTCCGCCACCTCCATGTCGATACCGGAAGGGTGTTTTCGTGTAAAATCGCCGACCCCTGAAATTTCGATTGCTTTTACAAGGGCCTCATCGTCAATATCGGGGGAGCCGATCGTGATGTTGTATCTGACGGTTCCACGAAAAAGCGTGATGTCCTGGGGCACATACCCGATGGCTTTCCTGAGCTCTGCGGGATCGATCTGCCGAATGTCTGTGCCGTCGATGCTCACCATACCGTTCGTCGGGTCGAACAGACCCAAAGCAAGTTTTCCAAGCGTGGTTTTCCCGGAACCTACCGGACCGATGATGCCGACCTTTTCACCTGCTGATATATTGAGAGAAATATTGTTTAAAACGGTCGTGGTCTGGCCGGGATAGGAAAAGGACACATTTTTTGCCTCGATCGATCCCTCGAAGCGGCTCCTGTGCAGAAAATTCTTCCCTTCAGGCCGATCTTCCGGCATCTCCATGATCTCGTTCAACGTCTTGTAGGCGGACCTTGCGCGGTGGTAGCGGGTGGACAAGTTCACTACTTGAGCCATGGGTGCGATCGCCTGCCTGGACAAAAGAACGAGCGCGATCAGACCGCCCTGGGTTAGATCACCCTCGGCGATTTTGTATACTCCCGCAATGACGACGATAATAATGGATGCGCTCTGCAGGAAAAAGGCGATATGACTGACCGAGGAGGCCAGCAATCGGCTTTTGGCGCTCCACCGGGCGATAAATCCCACCGATTCTTCCCATGACCGTTGCAACTGGCTTTCAGCGCCCATGAGTTTTATGGTTTCAAACCCGGCCAACCCTTCGACCAGTACGGCATTTTTCTGTGCCGAGGCGGTATAGGTTTTTTCTACGGCATTTTGCAAAGGCAGCTGAATAAAAAAAGCGTAAACCATGAGAAGCAGGATAAAAATCAAAAGAATCCAAACGATATTGCCGCCGAAATACCACATGACGAAAAGGCTGAATACCACAAACGGCATATCGATGAGCGTGGTGATCGTAAACGAGGTAATGAAATCCAGTACGCTTTCGAATTCCTGCAAATTTTTAGAGAAGGACCCAATGGATCGGGGCCGGGCCTCCATCCGCAACCCAAACACTTTTTGAAAAATGATGGAAGACATCTTTAAATTGGCCTTTTTCCCGGCTTCATCGACAAAGTACCCGCGAAGTCCTCGCAGCAGGAGGGAAAACAGGAAAATGAGCAAGATCCCCACGGCCAGCACCCACAGGGTTTCGAAAGCAAGGTTTGGAATCACCCGATCGTAGACGATCAATACAAAAAAAGGGCTTGCCAGTCCGAAAAGATTGATGAGAAAAGAGGCGATGAACACGTCCCGGTAAATGCGCCAGGATTCGAAAAGGGTGCCCCAGAACCAATTTTTTCGGGAGATGGGATGAATGACGGGTTGCCGGGGACGAAACTTGGGCCTGACAAAAATGGCATATCCGGTGTATAGCTTTTCCAATTCCGCCGCGGATATGGAGGCTTCTCCCATCCCGGTTTCCGGGACCAGAATGGTATAATCCCCTCCGGCGCTTTTGCCGACAAGCAGGCACGCGCTGTTATCCGTCAGAAGAAGAATGGCCGGAAGATGCAGGGGCGAAATCGCGTCTAGCCGTTTTTTCAGCACCCGGGACGCCATGCCGGCCCGATCCGCCGATCTCGAGAAGAGGGATACGGTCAGACGGTTTTGGGCAAGCGGCAATCCGGCAGTCAAGCTGATCCGGGACACGGTCCGCCGGTACATCTTGGAAAGCTGAACCAGGCATTCCAGAAGCGGGTCATGACGGCTGTCCGGCCCCTGCTCTTTTTGAACGGCGGAAGACGTGGAATCTACGGCAACCTCTGCATGTGGATCGGCTGACGGCATCGGCATAATTTTATTTTTTTAATTGAAGTTTTGTGTTAAGGGACAGGACGTTCTGTTATGAATGAAACCCCTAATAGCAGTTCGTCCTAAAAATGTCCACCGATATATATTGTATCGTTTTTGGTTTAACCTTCACATGTTGGTTAAACATTGTCCTATTGGTCTTATTTGTTCTATTGTGGTCCTATTTTGAGATGAACCGTATTCAGCCGTTGCATGTCGATGAGACCGAATCGGCAGCCTGCAAGAACAGTCCGGACTACCCCATGGAGGATGCGATATGCTGTATGTAGAACGAGACCGGGATGGGAAAATCATTTCGCTGCACAAACAACCGAAACCCGGCGTCGATGAACAAAAAACGGTAATGGATGACGAGGTCCTGGCGTTTATCGAGAACACTACGAATTCGGACGCATACATGCAGCTGCTGTCGCTTTCGGACTCGGGTGCTGTTCGTATCATCGAGGATCTCATCGATCTTTTGGTCCGCAAGAACATCATCCATTTTATGGAACTTCCCAAAGTGGCCAGGGAAAAAATTATCGAACGCCGGCACATTCGGGAAAAACTGTCGACGCAAAACATCGTGGTCGACGATATTTTATGACCCCGCATTCGATGGTCAACCGCGTGCTCATCAACCCTGAAAGTTGAATGATAACCTGTATATCATGAGGTGCCGATTCGTTCGGGCTTTGCAATAACGTAACCCTGAATGCCGTCGATATTCAGGTCTTGCAGAATACGAGACTGCTGTTCATCTTCAACACCCTCTGCAACCACCAGGATATCCAGACTGTGTGCGACCGAGCATAACGATCCGATAAAGAACCGGCTGTCGTTGTCTTCGCTTTTCAATTCACCGGTGTAAGCGCGATCTATCTTTACGTAATCCGGCCGCAGTGACTGAAGGTACCCGAGCTTTGTAAAACTTTGCCCATAGTGATCCAACCCCAATGCATGGCCGTACCGGCGCACCAGTGAGCCGAATTCCTTAACACGGTTGATCTGCTGAATAGCGCCGTATTCTGAAAATTCGAAGTGGATGCGGGGCATGGATGATGGAAATGCCGCCAGTGCTTCGGCAATCCAGTCGGTAAATTCCCGGTCCAGCAAGGAAGTGGGTGAAACATTTACGGCGACCGGGTCCATTTCCGGTTCGTTGCCTGCAAGCGTCATAACGTTTGCAAGCACCATGCGGTCTATCGCGGAAATCATGCCGAACCGTTCCGAAAACGGCAGGAAAATACCGGCGCTGATCAGTTCGCCGCCTTGTGTACTGATTTTTGAAAAAACCTCTTTGTGAATGACGCGTTGGCGGTCATCCGCCCTGACCACCGGCTGAGCGTAAATATGGATGTTTTGCCGGTGAATTGTCTCCCGGATCAATTCTTTCCAGCCCTGTTGGCCGAGCGGCATTTTTTCGGACGCTTCCTTTATGGCCCTGATTTCCCACATATTGGGTCCGGATTTTTGAGCGGTTCGAAGCGCGAGGTCCGCTTCGGCCATCAGCCGGGCCGGAGTGGTGGGAATGTCATGGACGGACGCGCCTACATGGCCGATATTGTCAGTGAGTGCCGCATTTTCAGCAAACAAACGACTGAGGCGCCCGGTCACCGCCTTAGCGATGGATTCGGCATCCCAAAATGCCGCATCCGGAATAAAGATGCTGAAATCGCCGCCCGTAAGGCGCGCGAGGATGCTGTTCGGATATGTTTTTGTGCATTCCCGGAGCAGGTCGGCGGTGCGCTTCAACAACGCGTCGCCCGCCTGAAAGCCCCTCTCGATATTCAGCTGCTGCAGGTCGTTGAGTTGAATTAACAAAAGGACGTTCTTCGTATCGCTGTCCCGACGATCGAGTCTTGCGTTGATCTGGCTTTTGAAATATCGGCGGTTCCCCAGCCCGGTCAGGGAATCGCTATAGGCATGCTCCCTCAAGCGGTGGGCGTAGGAAGCCTGTTCTTCGAACATTTCCTTTACCTTCCGGGTCAGTTTGTTCATCGTCTCGACAACGCTGCGCAGCTCCCGGGTCCGCGGCAGTTTTTTCTGGATTTCATACTGCCGGTTGGAAAGGGCTTCCGCCTGGTGTTGAACGCGCTTCAGGGGCCTTAACAGAATTCGAATACCTGCCCCGCCGACAGTGAGCACGACAATGCCGCACAAGGCAAACCAAACGGTCATGCGAACGACATCTTCCCAGAGTGTTTTGTAGGCATAACCGGGGTGGCTTTTTACGTAAACGGTTCCGGCATGCAGCCAGCCGGACATGATATGCGCTTCCGCTTCCGGTGCAGAAAGATCGACCAGCCGAATGAACCATTGCGGTACCTTTTCGAATTCTATGGGGAGAACACGGTTAATGATCACATGGTCTTGTGTGTCGATGACCCGTATGTATTGATAATATCCTTGATCGAATACCGCGTTGACCATGGTCTCGATCATGGCTTCATCATCGATATGCAGGGTGATGGATAATCCGAGCGATGTGGCCGTATCCTGGGCATGGGATTCGAGCTGGTCGATGAGAAATGTGCGGGTGCTGCTGAGTTTGACCAGCCAGGAACCGGTAAATAGCAGGAAAAAAAGCACAAGCGTAAAAAGAATAAGCTGCCTGAAAAGGGTCATATGCGCACCTCAACCATCAATCCGGATCCATTTTCTGTAAAAGATGTTTCCATGCCGTAATACGGCTGCTGCTGCCTGCCTGCCTGCCTTTTCCACGCTGTTTGGCCAGCCATAAACCTGAACCGTTAAAGCTGAATATGGGTATCAGGTCCGTCCGTTTCGATGATGGAAGGATCTCATCGGTTAGATTGTCGAGCACCAGCGGCTCCGCTTTCGGCGACTCGTAATAGGTCAGGACCATGTGGGCCATATTGTACCGGAGGGCTTTGACATAACACAGATTGAGTTTGTCTTCACTGATTCCCATTGCTTTGAGTGTGAAGTACTTGGCAATGGAAAAATCTTCACAGTCTCCCCCGCGGGTGGCAAGAAATTCGATCGGCGTCGCCCAATAGTCTTTCTTGCCCCAATGGACGATATCATTGACGAATGCCATCCGGTTGAAAAAGGCATTCACTGCCTGAAGCTTTTCCGTATCCGATTCACAGCCGTTCCGACGGATGAGTTCCTGCCAGCAAACGAGCAAAGCACGGGATTCCGGGCCGTATTTTTCGGCGGCCTGATCGAGAACAGCCTCTGGAAGGCTGAAGGGTTCATCCGTGAAAACGGAACCGGCGGCAATGAGACAAGAAAAAAATATCAAAACACCCCAAACCTGCCGGATCTTTTTTGGCATCATCATTAAGGTCGCCATTGGCTGGAACCGGAAAAACAATTGCCTCACATGCCGATAGAAAAGAGCGGGGCAAATGAATCCTTCCATCCGCCCCGTTTACGACCGGTTTTAACGCTCCGCTCCTACGTGATGATTTACGGCGTATCCATTGACGCGGTAACGATGCCTTCACCCGGCCGCTCCAGACCAAAAGCCGGCACCAGTTTGCCCATGGCGTTTAGTACCCGGTATTGGGCAAACACGTGATCGTAGCGTGTTTCGACCAGTTGCCTTTTCGCATCGATCAGTTCCGCCTCGATATCCAGGACGTCGAACATGGTGCGCTGCCCGATGGTCCACTGCTTCGCGAAGGCTTCCCGGGTCAATTGGGTAGCGGCGACATAGTTTTCCATGTGCTTCAATTTGTCTTTGGCGGCAATATAGGCCATCCAGGACAGGCGGACGGATTCAGTCACCTGGCGCTGGGTGTTATTCTTTATCTCCTGCGCTTCCCGGATGAGATAGGCTGCTTCCGCCACTTTAGCCGGTTTATAAAAGCCGTTGAACAAATTGAAATTGATCAGGAGAGAAGCGACAAATTCCTCCCTGTTGTCGTCGAAATACTCGAGGTCATCCGTCCAATGGTACTCGACGGCAGCATCGAAAGTGGGTGAATACAACCCTTTGGCAACCTTATGCTGGGCCTTTCTCGCCGAGACGTCGGCGGCTGCCGAAAGAACCAGGGGGTATTCATCCAGTGCGATCGCCTGCGCCTTTTTAAGGTTTTCGGGAATCATCTCGACCACCGGTTCCGGGAATTGCAGGTTTTCCGGCAGGTGACCGATTACCGACAGGTAATCGGTATTCGCGTCGATCAGATTGGCCTGGGTGGCGACCGTGTTGGACCGGGCCAGGGCCAGCCGCCCCAACACCTGATCGAGATCGGCCCTGCGGTCCACCCCGGATTCCGTCCTTAATTTGATCTGATCGTAAATGCGCTGATGATTGGCCAGGTTCAGCTCGGCCAACTCATCGAGCTCCATTTGACGAAGAACATTCAAGTAAACCCTGGCCCCTTCGAGGGCGGTGTTTTCGGCGATTTCCTGGAGGCGGTAGGCCGAAGAAATCATCCGGTTTTCCTGGCGCTGCACTTCATGGTAGTCCATAAACCCCCGAAAAAGGTTTTGCCGCAGCGAAATGATCGTTTCCGTCGGCCAGGATCTTCTGTAATCCGGAAACTGTTCATCACCGACACCGACCGACTGGAAAAAATCCAATCGTGGATAATACCCGGATTTGGCCGCGATAATTTCCTGGGTTACGGCCAACCGGTTGTAAGCCTGGGCTTCGATTTCAGGATTTGTCTGCAGAACAAGCGCAACGGCTTCTTTCAGCGTTTCCGCCTGGATATCACCGCATCCCCAAAAAAGGCCTCCCCATAATACCATTCCCACAAACACGCATCTGATCACCTTCTTCATTTTTCCACTCCTCATCGTTGTTGAAAAAAAGATTAAACTCGCTCACTGCAAAAGGCGTACGGTTCGCCCCCCTGGTTTTGGTGCAAGCCGCCGCATACCAAAAAAGCGCTTTCAGCTCAGCGCAAAGAAACTGAAGATTGATGCCGATTCCTTTTCAAACGGCTCCTGGAATTGACATTGCGTATTGATTTATCTTGTGGTGCTTTAATTGGTTTCCGGCGATTTGCTCATGATATTCCTAATTGACTACAAAATGAGCCGTTTGTCAATGAAAATGAAACAGCAAACGCGGCGTAATTTGGCTTTTTTAAACAGGATTTGATATGCTATAGAAAGTTAATCAACCATTATAACGGCTTGGCGAACCGGTGTGAAAAATCGTGAAACGGGCGTAATCGAACATGGTCTTCATGGTGCGGGCACAGGTCTCGGGGGATTCGAAAAAGGGGATATCACCCCTTTTCAAAATTTCATACATGGCCGTTTCGCTGTACTCCCTCATGGCAAATGCCAGCACCGGTTTGCCGTATTTTCCGGGGATGTCGGAAATCGCTGCGCAGCAGTCCACCAGTTCTTTCATCACTTCCGGAGATGATTTTCTGCTGATTGTGCCGTAGGGGGGCATAATAATCAGGCCGTCGATATAATCCCGGGCGGCCATGATGTCGATCACGTTTGCGTAGGCCGAATGCCCCTTGCGCGCAATCAGGTCCACCGGATTCGCGGGCTTCGGTGAATAGTCATACACATGTTCGCGAATGCGATGTTGGGCGTCATCATCGAGAACCGGCACCTGCAATCCCGCTTTTGCACAGGCCTCGGCCGTCACCACACAGAATCCGCCGCCGCCGGATGCAATACCGACCCGGTTTCCTGCAGGCAGCGGCTGGTTGCCCAGGGCTTCGGCAAAGTCGAACATTTCAAGCATGTGGTCGCAAAGGATCAAACCGGCCTGTCGGCATGCCGCTTCGAAAAGGTCGCTGCTGCCGGTAATGGATGCCGTGTGAGTGGCGGCCGCCCGTGCGCCGGCATCCGTCCGTCCGATTTTATATGCCAGCACGGGCTTTTTCCGGGCGGCGTTGCGGGCCGCCTCGATGAACCGCCGACCGTCTTTAACGCCTTCCAGGTAGAGGACGATGACCCGGCTTTCATCATCATCGCCAAGATACTCGAGGTAATCACAGACATCCAGGGAAGCCTGATTTCCGGAGCTGACAAACGTGGCGAACCCGTATTTTCTTGCCTGGGAAACATCGAACAAATAATCGCCCATGGTACCGCTCTGTGATACAAAGGCGATAGGCCCGGAGGCGACGGGTTTGTTGAAACACAGGTTCAGCCCGACCGAGGATGTCCAGATACCCATGCAGTTCGGCCCGACAAAGGGAATGCGATGCTTACGGGAAAGCATGGACAACTGCTCTTGAAGCCGGCTTCCTTCCGGGCCGGTTTCAGCGAATCCGGCGGTAATGATAACGGCGCCGCCGACCTTTTTATCCACGCATTGGCGAAATACCCGAACCGCCTGATCCGCATTGACCACGATAACGGCAAGATCGACAGGTTCCGGTATATCGGCTACGGATGAATAGGCAGGCAATCCGAAAACGTATCCGTCCCGCGGATGAACGGGATATACGCTTCCCCGGAACCGGCTGTACGCAAGGATACTCATCATGGTGTCGTAGCCCCATCTTCCGGGTGTATTCGAGGCGCCGATAACCGCCACGGACCGCGGTTTGAAAATAGCATCCAGCGGATGGCTGATATGTCGGTTCACGGATTCTGAATCTCCTGAAAGAAAGAGAGTCATTGAATGGCGAAAAATAAATCTTTAATGCCGTTAACGAAAAGAAATCGATAGGTGCAACCAGCTTTTCTGCATAATGAAAGCGGCACGATTTGTCAAGCAGTGAAAAGGGATCGTTAAGATCGTTGGACGCTCTAAACGCTCTAAACCATCCTAACGATCATAACGATCCAAAAAAGAACCTTGACAGTGGACGTGAAACCTCTTTAGATTGTGCTCATCCGGAAACGGCTGATCGGCGCCATGTTTTCTTCCCGGGCCGTGTGTGGTTTGTCCTGAACACAAGAAAATGCCTGCTGTTTCCGCTTGTAAACCGGTTCATGCCTGCCGAAGCATTTCCGATGCCAAACCTGGTGAATCGCTGCCCGTTGCAAACCTGCCGGACAGTCCCGGCGGCGCCCCGAAACGTTTTTCAAAACGGGGGCCGGTGTGACATTCATATCAACCGGAGGATAGGGTTGAAACCGTCAACATCTGAACGATCGCTTCATTACCGGTGGATCATATTCGGCGTTCTGGGCCTGGGATATATCATCGTCTATTTTCATCGGCTTTGTCCGGCGATTCTGGCGCTGGATATGATGCGCGACCTGAATGCCGGCGGGGCACTGATCGGGTTTCTGGGATCCGCCTATTTTTATCCGTATGCCGTTATGCAGCTGCCGGCGGGGCTTTTATCCGATTCCTGGGGGGCCAGAAAAACGGTGTCCCTCTTTCTGCTGATCGCATGTGCCGGTTCCCTGCTGCTGGGGTTGGCGCCTTCAACGGCGATCGCGATCATCGGGCGAACCCTGGTCGGACTCGGCGTATCGATGCTGTTCGTTCCCGCCATGAAGGTTTTTTCGGAATGGTTCGATGCCGATGAGTATGCAACGGTAAGCGGTTTGTTCATCGCCGTCGGCGGCTTCGGATCGTTGATTTCCGCGACACCCCTGGCATGGATGAGTTCATGGATCGGCTGGCGGATGTCCTTTGTTTTCATTGGAGCTGTTACGTTTGTATTGAGTGTGCTGACGTGGCTGATCGTAAGCGATCGGCCACAGGATCGGGACGCTGTTCATTCGGCGGTCACATATCCCGGCCCTCCCAAACAGGTCATCACCCTTCGTGAGGGGGTGGCTGTCGTTTTGTCCTACCCCCGCTTTTGGGCCATGGCGTCGTGGATTTTTTTCAATACAACCGTCTTCTTCGCTCTGGGCGGGTTGTGGGGCGGGCCTTATCTTATGCATGTTTACAACCTTGACAAAACGCAATCCGGAAATATCCTGGCCATGCTCGCCTTCGGCATGATTCTGGGGAGCCCGGTTTTGGCTTACCTGTCGACGCATCTTTTCAAGGCCCGAAAACCGGTTTTGTTGTTGTCCAGTTTCGCGTTGATCCTCATTACCCTGTCCATGACGGTATTCACCGCCGGGATCCCATTGACGATGCTGTTTGTCCTGTTTTTCGGTATCGGCGTGTTTGCCGGCGCCGTTGTATCCGTCGGTTTTACCGCGACAAAGGAGATGTTTCCCGTTCAAATCGCCGGCACCGCAATCGGCCTAGTCAACCTCTTCCCGTTTGCGGCAAGCGCCGTTTTCCAGCCGTTTATCGGGTACATCCTGGAGCGAAGCGGCCGAACCGGCGATGCATTCACCGTTGCCGGGTACCGAAATGCCATGCTGGTATTCTGCGCCTGCTGTGCCATCGCATTTCTTTCGACGCTCTTTGTAAAAGACGCCCGGGTAGGATCCGGAACCGCCGATCAGGAGACAGGCCGAAATTCGGAATTGGAAACACATGGAAATGCTGAATTGAGAGTTAGGAGATAAAAGTTCAACATCAGGGTTTATGGGCAGAGCGCATCGGGGCATTCACCAACCGGAAAGGCGAGACGGCGGGACGAGCGAGATGGAATGGTCGTGCATTTCCCCTGGCGGCTTTGAATTCACCACGAAGTTCACGAAGAGCGCGAAGAAAAACTGTAAATATTTATAAAAACCTTTATATTCTTCATGGTCTTCGTGGTTTTTAACCTTGGATCATAGCATATCTGCCGACGCCTATACGCCGCTCTCGCTGTTATGGCATTGAAAAGAGGTTTCAAGAGGTTTTGGTATGAAACGAAAAACGTTGGTTCGGATCGATGACATCATAAAAGCGGAATCCATTGCTGTGGTGGGTGCTTCGGAAAGCCCCGGCAAAGTCGGGCGGATGTTCATGGACCGCTATATCGAAGCGGGATTCACGCCTCTGTACCCGGTAAATCCCCGCGAGAACGCAATTTTGGGGTACAAGGCCTATTCGCTCGTTTCGGACATTCCCCACCCGGTGGACCTGGCGCATATTCTCCTGCCCCCGAAGGCGGTTGCGGCGGCGGTGACGGACTGCATCGACAAAGGGGTCAAAGGGATCATCATCACATCGGCCGATTTCGGGTTCGAAAGCGATGACAAAAAAAGGCGGGAGCAGGAACTGGTTCATGCGGCAAGAGAAAAAAACGTACGCATCATCGGACCCAACTGCCTCGGTATATACTGCCCTTCCTCGAGGTTCCCCTTCCCACTCGGGCCGACAATGGACGAAGGAAGCATCGGCATCGTTACGCAAAGCGGCTCTTTTGCCGACCTCGTGACCCGGATCGCCACCGAAAACGGCGTCTATTTCAGTAAAGCCTTCAGCTGCGGCAACGAGGCCGACCTGAATGCGGTGGATTTCTTCGAGTACCTCGGGGATGATCCGGATACGGCGATAATCCTGCTCTACCTGGAAGGCATTCGGAACGGGCGGACATTTTCCGAGCTCGCCCGGAAAATTACCCGCAAGAAACCCGTTCTGGCCTGGAAGTGCGGGGCCTCCGAAGCGGGGGCAAGGGCTGCGGCGTCCCACACCGGTGCCATGGCGGGGACCCACCATGTATGGGAAGGGGTATTCAACGGGTCCGGCATCATCCCCATCGGCAGTCTGGAGGAAGCCCTGGACTGCCTTTACATGTTCAACAGCCAGGCGCCGCCTGCGGGAAGGCGGGTGGCCATCGCCACGGGTCCCGGAGGACCGGCCGTTGGAACCGTGGACACCTGTCATGCACTCGGCCTCGAGGTTCCCGTTCTGCAAAAAAAGACGGAAGAGGAAATCCGAAAGATCATTCCTCCCTTTGGCAGCAGTCCCCAAAATCCCGTTGATCTGAGCATAGCGGCTATAGAAAGTCCCCGCATGTACGGGGATGTCATTCGGCTCCTGGACAAGGACGAGAACGTGGACATGATTCTAGTCATCGGGTTGGGGGGAGAAAACTTTTGCCAAACCGTGATATCGGCCGCAGAAGCGATTCGAAAGCCCATGGCCGTTGCGGCCATTCATCCGCTGCAATCGGTTGCAAAGGATTACAAAACCTTGCTGAAGAGCGGAATACCGGTTTACACCGACCCCGTTCGCTGCGCCAATGCGCTGGCCAAGGCGGTCGCTTACGGGGAATATTTACGTAGGGGCAGTGAGCAGTGAACAGTGAACAACCAAACTCAAAAGCCAAAAAAAAGGAAAACCGACATGAACTCCCAAATCGATATTTCAGAATTCGGAAAAACCGTTCCATTTATCGAGCGAATCGGGATAGAGGCCCTTAAAATGGATGCCGACGGCATTCGCATCAAGGTGCCGCTCGAGCCCAACATCAATCACATCGGAAGCATGTATGCCGGTGCATTGTGGACCTTGGCCGAAGTGATGGGGGGTGCCGTATACCATGTATACCTGGCGGTCGAGGGGACATTCCCCATTGTCAAAGAACTTAACATCAAATTCGTGCGGCCGGCCGCCACGGATATTACGTGTGAATATCAAATGGACACCGCCGAGGCTGACCGCCTCAAAGACGAATGCATTGAAAAGGGAAAGGCCAATTACGACATTTCACTCGAATTGAAGGATGCCGGTGGAAATGTGGTTGCCGCATCCCAGGGATACTACCAGTTCAGAAAAGGCATGGGCCTGTAAAACGAGAAGTTGCCCTGCTGCAGCGGTTTAGACGCTGTCCGAAGTGCGCTCGCTTTTACGTTGATTACTCGAATGTTCGGTGATAATGAAGGGCTGTTCAGAAACGTCATTTTATCAGATCCTTATTGGTTTGAACGTGTTCCCGGTAGTCAACCATGAACAGTGCAAAACAAATTAAAGTTTCGCTGTCCCTGTCGGCGATAGTTATTCTTTTGGGCACCTTCGGGTACATGGCGATAGAAGGCTGGACTTTTTTAGATGCGCTGTATATGGCCGTGATAACCGTGGCAACGGTCGGTTATAAGGAAGTTCATAATATCAGCAACCTTGGTAGACTCTTCACCATCATCTTTATTTTTTCAGGCGTGGGTTTTACGTTGTATGTGGCCGGAGCTATCGTTCAATTCATGGTGGAAGGTCAGATCCGGGAGATCATGGGGAGGAGAAGGTTGGACAAGCAAATCAGCAACCTGAAAGATCATTACATTGTATGCGGATATGGCCGGATCGGCCGGGTGCTTTGCCAGAGCATGGTCCGGCGAAAACCGATCAGCGTGGTGATCATCGAAAAGAACAGCGATATAGTTCCTGTCATGGAGCAGGATAAAGTCCTCTACATCGTCGGGAACGCATCCGACGAGGATGTTTTGCTCAAGGCCGGAATCAAAAGGGCAAAGGGGCTTGTGGCGGCGCTTGCAACCGACATGGATAACGTTTACCTCGCTCTTACGGCAAGGGAACTCGCACCGGAACTGTATATTATCGCACGGGCGAGCTCGAGCGAAGCCGTTTCCAAGCTTCGGGCCGCAGGCGCCACCCACGTGGAATCCCCTTATGACATGGGGGCACAAAAAATGGCCCAGCGGATCATGAGACCCACGGTCACCAACTTTGTCGACCTGACATTCACCAGCAGAAGAAACGGCATCCAAATGGAAGAAATTCCGGTTCATGCGGCTTCACCACTGGCGAATGTCACGTTGAAGGATTCGGGAATCCGCCAGAACTTCCACCTCATCATCATCGCCATCAAAAAGGCACAAGGCGACATGATGTTCAATCCACCCCCTGAGGCCGTCATAACCCCCGGCGACACGGTGATCGCAGTCGGAGAAGATGACAACCTTCTCAAGCTCGAGGCGATTCTGAATCCCGAAGGCCATCTTGCTTGAAGAACCCGTAACCAGGGTTTTAAAAACATGTATCGCGACCGGACGGTCCGCGGATGCCGCGGGTCCGATGGCCGGACTCCTGCCGAGCGGGACGATAAAACTTATCTACATCGAGGGCGGCGGCCGCCACATCTATGACGGACGGGCCTGGGGCGATGTGGGATGCATGGAACTCTGTTTCGATGTCAGCGAACTGCAGGGTACGGTGGCCGAAATGGAAGGAAAGGGTATGGATATTTACCTGCCGCCGGTAATGATGAACATGGGGACGGGCTCAAAGGGATTTGCCGCCTACATCCGCGACCCGGACGGAACCACCGTTGAGCTGGTGGAGGTCAAAACCATTTTCCGGTCCAAACGATTTGTTTACACTATGTGATGCGCTGAAGAAATGGTATGGGGTGCTTCCTGAAAAGCGATAACAAAAAATCTGTAACGGTGACGCGGGAGTTTTATCCATTAAAGCAGATAACACTGAAGGACCGGCAGGGTTAAGCGTTGATGCCGTATTCCTTCAGCTTCAACTGCAAGGTGCGCCTGCTTATGCCGAGAAGTTCGGCGGTGCGGGTGCGGTTTCCGCCGTTATCTTCGAGCGTCTTGATGATCATCTGCTTTTCCATTTCCTTTAACGGCATACCCGGAAATATGCCTTCGTCTGCAGGAGCGGAATCAGACGTTTCAGCCGCTGTCATCGATGCCGGGAATTCATCCGGTGTAATAATGTCCCCTCTGGACAGAATCACCGAGCGTTCCATGACATTTTCAAGTTCACGCACGTTTCCCGGCCACGGGTGACGCATGATCACATCCATGGCCCGGGGGCTGATTCCCTTGATCAGGCGCCTGTTTTTCTCGGAAAATTTTTTTAAGAAATGATTCACCAGAAGGGGGATATCTTCCCGTCGTTCACGAAGAGGCGCGATGGCAAGATTGACCACATTGAGCCGATAGTAAAGGTCTTTCCGGAAGTTCCCCTTTCGGACCTCTTCCTCCAGGTTTTTATTCGTGGCGGCGATCACCCGTGCGTTTATTTTCATGGTATGTGAGCTGCCCACCGGCTCGAACTCCCCTTCCTGCAGAACGCGGAGTATTTTGGTTTGGATGATTTTTGGCATTTCCCCGATCTCGTCCAAAAAAACCGATCCTGTGTCGGCCAGATGAAAACGGCCCTTACGGTGGCTGTCGGCCCCGGTAAACGCCCCTTTGACATGGCCGAACAATTCACTTTCCAGCAGGTTTTCAGGCAATGCCGCACAGTTGACGGTGATAAACGGATGATCGTGCCGCGGGCTGTTCTGATGAACGGCATTTGCGATCAGTTCCTTGCCGGTTCCGCTTTCACCCGTGATCAGAACCGTCGCATCCGTCGGTGCAATTCGTGCCATGGTTTCGAACAAATCCTGCATGGCCCGGCTTTTACCGATGATGCTGGAAAAATTAAACCGCTCATCCAGGCGTTCCTTCATGAGCCTGTTTTCTTCCTGAAGCCGGTAGTGATTCAGTGCCTTTTCCACCAGCATCTTGAGCTCTTCGATATCCAGCGGTTTCGACAGGTAGTCATAAGCTCCGGATTTCAGCGCCTCTACGGCTGTTCCAACCGATGCATAGGCGGTCATGATCACAATCGGAATGCCCGGGCTGAGCGCCTTGATGTTTTTCAATGCCTCAATGCCGCTCATTTTCCGCATGCGGATGTCCATCAGCACGAGATCGAAATAATGCTTTTCAACCTTCTTTACGGCATCTTCGCCGCTCTCGGATTCCGTGATGCGATAGCCGGCTGCTGAAAGCACGGCATTGAGCATTCGCCGATGGGAAGCATCGTCGTCTACCACCAGGATATGGCTGTGAAGCGTCATGTGACCTCCCGGTTTTCCGGATGGACACCCTTCATCGGAAAAGCCAGGGTAAACCGGCTGCCGTTTGTTTTTCCCGGCGGCGGTGAGGCCACATGGATGTCTCCCAAATGATTTTCCAGAATGGTGCGGACAATGGTCAGCCCGAGTCCATTGCCCTCTTCCCGCGTCGTCACGAATGGATCGAATATTTTCTCCCCCAATTCCGCCGGAATGCCGGGGCCGTTGTCCTCCACCCAGAGGTAAACGGTGCCGGATGGCTTATCGGTATGACAGCCGATGGAAATTTCGCCGTCGGCATCGACGGCCTGAAGGGCATTCAGCAAAAGGTTCAGCAGCACCTGTGTCATCTGATTGGCATCGATCGGCACCGGAGCTGTTCCAGGAGGGATATGTTTGTGTATTTCGATGTTCCGAGCCTGCGCATCATCTTCAATAAGCCTCAGGGCATGGGATACGAGCCCGTCGATATCCACCCAGTCGATTTCAGGCGCCGATGGACGGGACAGGGTCAACAGGTCGCTGACCACGTTGTTTATCCGGTCGACTTCTTTGACCATAATGTCCGCGTATTCTTTTTCCAGTGGACGGTCGGCGAGAGATAGGCTCAAATGTTGGGCAAATCCCCGGATGGAGCTTAACGGATTTCGGATCTCATGAGCCACGCCGGAGGCCAGCTTGCCCACGGCGGCGAGCTTTTCCGACCGGCGCGCCCGCTCTTCCACCTGTTTGGTGTAATCCCGGGTTTCTTCAAGGGTCCTATCCACCATATAATAGGTTTGAATCACATAAATGAAAAAAAGGGCCCCCGCCCCCAAGGAGATTACAATGGCGGCCATGATCGCGGCATGGTACAAGTCGGAACGACGCGCCTCGGTGAATGTCTTCAAAGTCATGCCGAGCACAAGGCCCCACTCTCCATGCAAATTTTGCCGGGCCTTCGAACGTTTCACCGGTGCATTGGCACCTTGCGTGGAAAACTTACCAGGAGTGTAAATCGTCGCGAATTCGTATATCCGTGATCCGTCCGGAAGGATTTTCAACCGGGTCTCTGCGATTCCGGCGGCGGTAAGCCGGGAGTCCCAGTCGGATTTTGCTCCCTCCGCAAGAGGCAATGAATGGTTAACAATACGTCCATTTTCATCGAATATGTAAATGTAGGCGATCGTTCGGTTTATTCCGGCCTCTTCGATGAGGCGCTGAACGAATTCATCATGCGGACCCGGGGATCTTAACCCCGCCCGAATGCCCGACTCCAGTGTATGCAGCAGTGTGAGCCCTTGTTGCCGAACGAAGGTCAATGTCCTTTTCCTGTCCCGGTTCAGATTACGGTAGGTAGAAAATGTAATCCATACAAGCAGCAGAATGACCACGGCAAGGATAGAGAGTGCGGGCAGGTATAACGGCCGTTTTCTCGTCTTTCGCATCATGTAAGCGGTATTCATTGATATTGCTCCATAGCTCCTCGTTTATCCCATTTTTTCACTTGATCTGCAAATTTATTTCGCACCTGCCGGCAATCCTGACTCAACTGCGTTGTTTTTGCGCCCTGAACGAAAGGGAATTCTCTCAGCAAATTGTTCTTTTTTTTATAATGTCAGAGGGTTATTGCCTATGGCACGTCCATTGCTAGAGTGTGGTGCAAACGATGGTAAAGCCATCGGGAGCGGATATGAGGACATACTTCAAAATTTTGATTTTAGCGATTTCTATACTCTTGGGGATGCCGGCATTTTTTGCCGGCCGATCAGCGGCGGAGGCTCGGGCCTGGCCTCCCGACCCGGTGACGGACCTTATCGCTGAAGGAATGGCGCGTAACAGTGACCTGGAGAGCCGGGCGGCCCGGGTGGAAAGCCTGGAAAGAGAAGCCCGCGCAGCCGGTGCGCCGGACGACCCCAGAATCGGTTTTGGGGTGGTGAACCTGCCTGTGGATTCATTTTCCTTTCAACAGGAACCCATGACACAGAAACAGGCTTCCATCTCACAGAAGATTCCCTGGCCTGGAAAATTATCCCTTCAACATCGGAAAGCATTGGCGGCGGCCGTAAAAGAAAAAGCCGGCCTGTACGCCTTTAAACGGGAGTTGGCGACGAAAATTGCCGAAACGTACTACGACTGGGCATTTACCAACCGCCGGTTAGAAATAAACGAGCAGCTTATGGAATTGGCCCGACGGCTGCTCGAAGGAACTGAAAAGCGATATTCCGTAGGAAAAGGACTCCAGCAGGATGTACTCCAGGCGCAGGTTGAACTCAGCCGGCTGCTGGATGAGAACATCGTGCTTCGACAAGAACTAAATGCACTGGCGAATGAGTTGCACAGCCTGTTGAACCGCGAAGATTTTACGCACATTCCTCCGATAACCACGAATGAGCTTCCCGGCCCGATTCTGGATGCCGCCCGGCTGCGGCAAAAGGCCATGCAGCATAATCCTGAGCTTATAATCCGTAAA
Organism: Desulfobacterales bacterium; assembly: GCA_046483495.1. GTDB lineage: Bacteria > Desulfobacterota > Desulfobacteria > Desulfobacterales > UBA5616 > CAYLRU01. The sequence goes on along the minus strand of JAWODC010000072.1, from coordinate 23,036 downwards.
GCGGTTATCCGGATTGCTGAAGTCGATGTGGAACTGGCCCGGAAAGATTTTTATCCGGATTTTGATGTCAAATTGGCCTATGGTCAGCGTGACAAGGACCGAATGGGAAATGATCTCACGGATTTCTTATCCGCTTCCGTAATGGTGACCATCCCGATCCGGCAGCACCGAAAACAGGCGCCGCACCTGGATGCGGCGAAAAGAATGCTCGATGCAGCGAAGTCATCCTACAGGGGAAAGGCCGATACGCTTCCGTTTGAAATTGATGCACGGGTCGAGCATATCGCCCTTATTCGCCGGAACTATCACTTGTATGAAAAAGGCCTGCTGGTGCAGGCCCGGCAGTGGGCGCAGGCTGCACAAAGCGCTTACAGCGTCGATGAGATCGAGTTCAACACCATGATAAACGCACGGCTTCGTTTGCTTCGATTTCAGATCCAACAGGAAAAGTATCGGTATGAATTGTACAAACAGATCGCCTTTCTCGAAAACATTGTGGGCGGTACCGTAATTCGTGCTCACATTTCCGAAAACCTGGAGAAGACCCCATGAGAATGTTCAGCATCATCATCCTTGGATTGATCACCGCAGCTCTGGCGGCGGCCCTTTTGATCTACGGCATCATCTCTCCGCCGGGGGCGCATCGAGATAAACGTATGTCGGATGCCGATCCGGCATCCGAGGTCCATGCCGCGGAAACCGGACTGAAGGCCGGCATGGTAGATCCGGAAACCGGCAAGACCATCAAATACTGGGTGGCTCCTATGGACCCGGCGTATATTCGGAATGAGCCGGGAAAATCACCCATGGGGATGGACCTGGTGCCGGTATACGAAGAAATCGGGGAAGGATCAGAGTCGGCGGGCACCATTCGCATCGACCCGGTCATTATTCAGAACATGGGCGTCCGCGTGGCCGTGGTTCAACGCAAACCCCTCGTCAAGCATATCCGGACCTTCGGCCGGTTGATACACGATGAAACACGCGTAACCGAAGTCAACACCAAGTATGCCGGCTGGATTGAAACACTCTTTGTGGATTTTACCGGAAAAGCGGTCCGCAGATACGATCCCTTGTTTCAGGTTTACAGCCCGGAGCTGGTGACCGCCCAAAACGAATACCTGCTCGCACTGAAACAGTTCGAGACATTGAAAGAATCCTCTTTCAGAGACATTCGGGACGGCGCCGAGCGTTTGCTGAAAGCCTCCCGCATTCGTCTCGAGCTTTGGGGTTTGACGCCCGGCCAGATGAAGGCGATCGAAAATCGCCGAAACATTATCAAATCAATGACCGTTTATGCACCGGCTTCCGGCGTGGTAACCCGCAAAAATACGCGGCTCGGGACCTATGTAACGGCGGGTGAAACCCTGTATGAAATTACGGATTTGTCGGTCATATGGGTGGATGTGGAGATCTATGAATACGAAATGCCCTGGGTAAAACCGGGAATGTCCGCGCAAATGACCCTCTCGTATATTCCGGGAAGAGGATTCACCGGCACGGTAAAGTACATCTACCCCTACCTGAATGAAAAAACGAGAACCGCCCGGCTGCGGCTCGAGTTTCCAAATCCGGACGGCCTGCTGAAACCCGGAATGTACGTCAATGTCGACTTAACCCCCGCACTCGGAGAGTCCGGGTTGGTCGTTCCACAGGAAGCGGTCATCGACAGCGGCGTACGAAAAATCGTGTTTGTGTCCCATGGAAATGGAAAATTCGAACCCCGGGAGGTTGTCCTGGGGGTGGAAACCGAAAACCATGCCTTTCACGTTCTTGAGGGCCTGAAGCAGGGAGAAAAAGTCGTCACGTCCGCCCAGTTTATGTTCGATTCGGAAAGCCGGCTCCGCGAAGCCATCGGAAAAATGCTCGAGGCCGGCCAAGAAAACCCCAACGGTGATACGCTTTCGGAACCGACGGTCGTGGAGGATGGAGCGGAGGATTTGGATATGTCGAATCTTACCATGAACGGCGTGGAGTAGCCGGGGGGGCCGGAAGAAAACTGCAATGATATCAAGAATTATAGAGACATCCATGAAGAACAGGATGCTTGTCGTTTTGTTCATCCTGTCGGCCATCGCCGGCGGAATGTACGCTGCATCGCGCATTCCACTGGACGCCATACCGGACCTGTCCGATGTCCAGGTGATCATTTTGACGGACTACCCGGGCCAGGCTCCCCAGGTGGTGGAGGACCAGGTGACCTACCCGCTGACCACGGCCATGCTCTCCGTGCCGTTCGCCAAGGTGGTTCGGGGCTATTCGTTTTTCGGGTTATCCTTCGTATATGTCATTTTTGAAGACGGCACCGATCTGTACTGGGCACGAAGCCGGGTACTGGAATATGTAAATGTCGTTTCCGGCCGCCTTCCCGATGGGGTTGCCCCGTCCCTGGGTCCGGATGCCACCGGTGTCGGCTGGGTATATGAGTACGTTCTTGAAAGCGAACATCACGACCTCGGGCAGCTGAGATCCATTCAGGATTGGTTTTTGCGCTACGAACTCACCACTGTGCCCGGGGTTGCCGAAGTTGCCTCCATCGGCGGTTTTGTCAAGCAGTACCAGGTGATCGTAGATCCGGTGAAATTGCTGGCCTACTCGATTCCCCTCCAAAAAGTGAAGGCCGCCATCGGCAGGAGCAATACCGATGTGGGCGGAAGGGTGGTGGAAATGGGGGAAACCGAATTCATGGTCCGGGGTCTGGGATATATCGATACCATTGATGATATCTATAATATACCCGTCGGCGTGGATGAAACAGGAACACCGATTCTGCTAAGGAATATCGCCGTTGTGAAACTGGGGCCGGAACTTCGAAGGGGGCTGTCGGATTACAACGGAACCGGTGAAGTCGTAGGCGGTATCGTGGTGATCCGATACGGCGAAAACGCACTGCACGTGATTGAAAAGGTGAAGGAGCGGCTGAAACGCCTGGAATCCGGCCTGCCCGAAGGCGTCAGCATTACACCCGTTTATGACCGATCCGGGCTGATCCATCGCGCTGTCAATAACCTCACCCGGACCCTGATCGAAGAAAGTATGATCGTCGCCTTGGTCTGCATCCTCTTTCTATTTCATTTCAGAAGTGCCCTTGTAGGCATTTTAACCTTGCCATTAGGCGTTTTGATCAGTTTCATTGTTATGGAACGCCAGGGCATCAATGCAAACATCATGAGTCTGGGGGGCATTGCGATTGCAATCGGCACTATGGTCGACGGAGCCATAGTGATGATCGAAAACGCCCACAAGCATATCGAAATGCACGGCGGCAAAAAACCGCACTGGGAGCTGGTGACGGATGCAGCAAAAGAAGTCGGGCCGCCGCTCTTCTTTTCATTGCTGATCATCGCCGTTAGTTTTTTGCCGGTTTTCACGCTGCAGGCTCAGGAAGGGCGGCTGTTCAAGCCTCTCGCGTTCACCAAGACCTATGCCATGCTTGGATCGGCAATCCTGTCCGTGACCATTGTACCCATACTGATGGGCTATATGATCCGAGGTAAAATCCGGCCGGAGCAACATAATCCCATAAACAGGACGTTAATCCGGCTTTACCGACCCGTGATACGGATGGTCCTGAACATCAAATGGATCGTGGTGGTGCTTGCCGCGGTTCTCCTGGTCTTTACCCTGATTCCCATCACCAGGACCGGTTCCGAATTCATGCCGCCGTTAAACGAGGGGGATCTCCTGTACATGCCTACGACCCTGCCCGGCATTTCCGTGACCAAGGCCAAGGAATTGCTGCAGCAGACCGACCGGATAATCGCATCCTTTCCGGAGGTGGAGCACGTCTTCGGAAAAATCGGACGGGCGGAAACCGCCACGGACCCGGCGCCCCTGACCATGATTGAAACCACCATCACCCTAAAGCCGAAGGAGCAATGGCGTCCCGGCATCACCATGGACAATCTGGTAACGCAGCTGGACAAGGCTATTCAATTTCCCGGTCTGACCAACGCCTGGACGATGCCGATTAAAACCCGCATCGACATGCTGTCCACGGGCATCAAAACCCCGGTCGGCATAAAGCTCATGGGGGATGACCTGGATGCGTTGAACCGTATCGGAGAGCAGGTGGAAGCCGTCGTGCGGGAGATTCCCGGCACGGCCAGTGTTTACGCAGAGCGGGTGACCGGCGGGAATTTTCTGGATTTTGCCATTAAACGCCGTGAAGCGGCCAGATTCGGCCTTACCCCGGGCGATATCCAGGACATCATCATGACGGCTCTTGGCGGCATGAATATCACGCAAAAGGTGGAGGGGCTGAAGCGATATCCGATAAACCTGCGGTACGGATCGGAGTTTCGGGATACACCGGAGAAATTGCAGCGGATTCTGGTTCCCACCCCTTCCGGCGCTCATATACCCATCACACAAGTGGCGGATATCCGCATTAAAAAAGGCGCTCCCATGATAAAAAGTGAAAATGCCCGGAAAAACGCATGGGTGTTTATCGACATTGCCGGCATCGATGTGGGTACGTACGTAAAAGATGCCCGCAGGATTATATCGGAACGAATCGATATGCCGGAGGGGTACAGCATGGTGTGGAGCGGTCAATACGAGTACATGGTCCGGGCTAAAAAACGTTTGATGATCGTTATTCCCATGACACTGGTCATCATCTTTGTGCTGTTGTATCTGAACTTCAAAAATGTCGCTGAAGTGCTGATCGTGATGTTGAGCGTTCCCTTCGCCCTCACCGGCGGGTTTTGGATTATTTACATTTTAGGGTACGACTTCAGTGTGGCGGCGGGAGTCGGCTTTATTGCCTTAGCCGGTGTGGCTGCCGAAACAGGCGTCGTCATGTTGGTTTACCTGGATCTTTCTTTTCGAAAATACATGGCGCGGTACGGGGAAAATTTCAACTTGCTCTACCTCGAAAAGGCTATCGAGGAAGGAGCGGCGCTTCGGGTTCGGCCCAAAATAATGACGGTGGCCACCATTATGGCGGGACTGGCGCCGATCATGTGGAGCCATGGTGCCGGGTCGGAAGTCATGAGACGCATTGCAGCACCCATGTTAGGCGGAATGGTCAGCGCTGCAGTGTTGACCTTGATTGTGGTGCCGGCGATTTACGGTCTATGGAAAGGATGGGGGCTGAAAAGCAAAAAGGATTATCGTGAGCCTGTTTCACTTATGACAAAGAAAGCATCATCAGGAGGTGAGTAAAATGAAAAAGAATGCTTTAATAATGGTGTCCATAATTTCAACCGCAATCTGGGGGACGGCGGTGGTATCCGCTGACATGCATGTCGTATCCGGATCCGGCAAGCAGACATCCATGGAGCACCCTGTTCCCGCCGGGACGTTCAAACATTCCGGGGTCGTTGACGGCATACGAGCGGAATTCCAGGTGATGAGCCTGTCCGGCATGAACATGACGGACGCCAAAGGGGCGACCCATCATATTATGGTCACATTCATCGATGACGATACCGGCCGGCGAATCCGGGATTTGGTCGGAAAGGTGAAGGTGATCGGGCCGGATAAAGAGGAACAGATCGCCGGCTTGAAGAATTATTCCGGGATGTTTGCCGCAAATTTCACGTTTGAACAAAGAGGAAAATACGGCGTGATTTGCCTGGTGAAAACCCAAGCTGAAAAACACGTGTTTAAGTTCTGGTATCCGCACGATGTGTAAGCGAATGGGCCAACCATCTGTTATGGAAGGCAAAATTGGATTACGAGACTTTTGATGGGCAACGTATGCTTGTGAAGGGCTCTCAGGCAATACGTGCGGCAAGTAAAAGAAATACCCGGCTGGAGATCGACTCATGAAAATTGTATCCATTGCAATCAGCAAAAAACAGGGGACCGCAAAAAAGCTGATGCCGGAAGCGGAAGTGCTAAAGAATTACGGATTGAAAGGGGATGCCCATGCCGGCCAATGGCATCGTCAGGTCAGTTTTTTATCTTCTGAAAGCATCGAATTGGAAAGAAAAAGGGGACTTCATGCAACCTTTGGTGATTTTGCTGAAAATATTGCAACAAAGGGAATCGATTGGAAGACCGTCCCCATCGGCACGCGTGTACAGCTTGGTGAGGCGGTGGTGATAGAGATAACGCAGATCGGCAAAAACTGCCATCGAAGATGCGCCATTTATTATAAAAACGGTGATTGCATTATGCCGCGGGAAGGTGTTTTCGGCCGTGTACTGACCGGCGGAAAAATAAAATGCGGGGATAGGATTCACTTACTCTATATTTAAGCTCATTGCCTTGCTGTGCTGGAAAATGATTATCATGACGGATCAACAGAAAAGAAAATTTGTCAAGCAGGCCGATTTCGTCTCTTCCCCCGGATATCTCGAAAAAATTAAGTGGATTACGTATCAGGGGTAACGGTGGGGTCAAGAACGCCTCTTAACCCCACCGGATCTCTTTGCGCTTCCATGATGGGGAAGCGGGAAGGGAGAAAAACGGCCCGGAAACATACTTTCCTTCGGGCTGATGAATTACCTTTGTTTCTATTTTAAAAGGTTCCGAGTGTTCCCGGTTGAAAATAGTTTGGATCAGCGCCTTTGTTCATTTCAAGCACGCCGGTGAGCGTTTGGACCCAATAGCCCGTTTTAAAATCGGTAATACCGCTGCTGCTCTGCACAACCATGGGTTCTTCCCCATAGGTGGTCTCGACCGGCCTAATCTGGCCGCCGTTCCAGAACCCCTTCCAGAATTCGCCTTTCTTGTCAAACATCTGGGCATATAAAACAAAGAACCGGGTCTTATCCAGCCACACGATTTTTCGATCCTGGGGATACCGCGGATCCTTGGAACGGATTTCGATCACGTAGCAGGGCACGGGTTCGAATTCTTCATACTCCTCGGTGTTTTTGAAGAGAACGGGGTGCCACGGGAAGTTTTCCCGATCGATTTCCTCGGCTACCGATGCCTGCTGTTTTAGATTAAGGACCGTCTGTTCGCCGATCAGCTTGTACGTGAAGAAAGGGATTTTTCCATCAAAACCGTAAAAGTCATCCCAGGTGTAAGCGGTTCCACGGACAGGGTTGGCCCGTTCAGAGGATACCAGCCGCAATGTCCGTCTGAGGGTGGGAACATAGGTCCACATGTCGTCGAATTTTGTGGGATCCTTGTATCGCCAGGTCAGTGTCGCCATATCCTTGTTGGGCGGGGTCTTGGAATCCAGTTTGCTGGCCCAAAACAAATTTTTGGGGTTGTTCAATTCCGGTAGGGGCTCGATTTGGGTGCGGCCGGAGAAAAATAATTGTTCATTGGTCGAGTCCGAGATGCTGACCCGGTCACTTCCTTTTCTCTTTTGGATGGTCAGATAGGATGTGGGGATCAGCCAATCATCCGGGAAATTCTTATAGAACTGGTTCCACATGGCCTTCAGGCCGATGTTGGGTTCCTTGAGCTCCGGAAACGGCGCACCGGATCCACTGTATCCCTCGAGCATACCGTCTTCGGTCAGCTTGCATGTCTCCATATTTTTTTTGGACGCCTCGATGTAGCCCTTGGTCAGGGGAACGACTTTGTGTTCCCGGACTTTGATAACCACCGGCTCTTCAATTCCCCATCCGTCTTTGATGTACCGCTGCATAAACATGGGAAAGTATTCCTGGTACCGGTCAATGTTGCTCGAATCAATTACATCCCCGGGCTTGGGAGTCGCGGCCGGTGTGACCCCCGTAAAAGCCAGTAACAATCCGATAGAAACGATCAGCGTGGTTAACATTCTCTGCTTCCTGAACTGTTGCATAGGTAAAACCTCCTTCAATAAATGTGAAATGGTTGAGTCTCTGCTTCGCGATTTCCGGCCGAAAAGAGGTTGGGATTTCAAAGCCGCAAAAAAAACAGAGGCAAGACAGCCTGTCAAACCTCACAAGTCGATTCGGCAGGCTCATGTATAAAGCGTTCGATAACGATTCGAATAAAAAATATCATTTACCAAATGTCAATCATAGATTGGATTGGAAGTGGTTTCAAGACCTTTATGCGGGTATATTCCGGGGTATTGACTTGACCACAAAAAAAAAGAGGCTTCGAAAAAAAATCGTAACCTCCTGGATTCATAGATTGGTAGCGGGGAGAGGATTTGAACCTCTGACCTTCGGGTTATGAGCCCGACGAGCTACCAGACTGCTCCACCCCGCATCACGTAATTTTTCTTTTTAAAATATTAGACACCTCAAGTCAAGGAATATTTTGGAATCAGCTTAAGCCTTCAAAATACTTTAATATTTTAGAACGGGTGGCCGCATCTTTGCAGGCGATCAAAATGCGTTTGTGCCGGCTTGCCTCGCCGGAGAGAAGAGAAATGCAGGATTTAGGCATTTTCAAACATTTGGCCATGTAGTCGATGCACATTTTATTGGCAGCACCGCTTACCGGCGGTGCTGTAAGCTTTACTTTAAGGGCGTCTTCATGCCGTCCGGCGATCATATTTTTCGATGAACGGGGCTGTACGTATACCTTCAGGACCATTCCATCGGAGTGTTCGGTCAAAAAAGGGATGGCATGTACGGGTTTGGCCATTCGTCTCGAGTTTTACCGGTGCATGTTAACACGAGTTTCCACGGCGCCCTTTTATCCGCGGGTCCGGTGGTTCGCCAGTATTTTCCCGATGAATTCCTTGATTTGGTCATATTCCCGGGTCACCGGCAATTCAGGAAATTCGGCGATCACGTTTTCCGGCGGCCTGAAGAGGAATCCGTTGTCCGCGGCCTTCAGCATGGTGATGTCGTTGTAGGAATCCCCTATCGCGATGATCTTGAAGTTCAGGCTTTTCAGCGCAGAAACCGTCTCCTTTTTTCCGTCCTGCCGGCGGAGGCGGTACCCGGAAATCCTGCCGTCCGGTTCGATTACCAGTGTATTGCAGAAAAGGGTGGGGTGGCCGAGCTTGCTCATCAGGGGGCCGGCGAACTGGTCAAACGTGTCCGACACGATGATGATCGGGGTGCGGGTCCTTAGCCAGTTCAGAAAATCATCGGCCCCGTCCAGGGGATGCATGCCGTCGATGACGGTGGTGATGTCCTGAATGCGGAGGCTGTTTTGGTTCAGGATGTCGATGCGCCGCTTCATCAGCACATCGTAATCGGGGATATCCCGGGTGGTCAGCCGCAGTTCTTCAATGCCGGTTTTTTTGGATACCTCGATCCAGATCTCCGGTACAAAAATGCCTTCCAAATCAGAGCAAACCAGGTGCATGATGCCTTTCTCCAGTCCATTGTTCACGATCTTCGAGAGGCGGATACCGGAAGCATACAGCATACTCTTCCACCCCTCCGGGCCCAATCAATCTTCACTGTTTTCATCTTCGATTCGAATAAGGATGGGAGGTGCGGTTACCACGTCGAGATCCCAAATCACCTTCAATGCCGTGCGGACTTCCGATTCAACGGCTAAATGGGTGAACATCACGATGGGAACCGGTCCTTCGCTTTTGCGGCCTTTCTGATGAACCGACTTGAGGCTGATGTTGTGATCTCCCAGTATTCCTGAAATTTTTGAAAGCACACCGGGCCGATCCACTGCGGCAAAACGGAAATAGTAATGCGTCACCAGGTTTTCGATCGGCAGCACCGGACGGCGATTCAACGTTTCCGGGATAAACGACATGGTGGGAACGCGTTCGGAGCAGCCGCACAGAAGATTTCGGGCCAGGTCCACGATATCGCCGACTACCGCACTTGCCGTTGGGAACATGCCGGCACCATATCCGGACAGCACCAGGTCTCCGGTTCGGTCTCCGGCGATGGTGACGGCGTTCAATGATCCATTGATGTCGGAGAGCGGATTGACAACGGGAATCATGGTGGGGTGCACCCGGGCTTCGATGGCCTCTCCCGTATCTTTTCCAATGGCCAGCAGCTTGATTCGATACCCGAATTGCCGGGCAAAGGCGATATCCAGCGGAGTGATCCGGCTGATGCCTTCCACGTAAACAGCGCCTAAATCAAAATCGGTTCCAAAGGCCAATGCATTGAGGATCGCCAGCTTGTGTGCGGTGTCGTGGCCTTCGATATCCAGGGTGGGATCGGCTTCGGCGAATCCTTCTTTTCGTGCTTCGGCCAGCGCCGCATCGAATGTCAAACCATCATCGGATATTCGCGAGAGGATGTAATTGCAGGTGCCGTTCAGGATGCCGGTCATGGCCTCGATGGCGTTGCCCGCCAGGGATTCCTTCAGTGTTTTGATAATGGGCATGCATCCCCCGACGGATGCTTCGAACGCCAGGTCCACCCGTTTGGACCGAGCCGCTTCCAACAGGACATTCCCATCGTGTGCCAGCAGGGCCTTATTCGCTGTCACGATATGCTTGCCGCCGTCCATTGCCTCGAGAATGAGGTCCTTTGCAGTGGTTCGGCCGCCGATCAGTTCGACAATGATATGAATGTCCGGGTCACTGATCACATCCTCGGCATGAGGGGTCAGCATGCCGTTTGCAAGTACAATGCCCCGATCGGTGGTCGTGTCGATATCGGCGATCTTCTTCAGGCGTAAAGCGGCGCCCAACCGGTTGGTGATCATATCCGCACTTTCGAGCAGAATTTTTGCCACACCGGTTCCAACTGTGCCGAATCCCAGTAATCCTACATTGACCTCTTTCATTCCCGCGATTCCAATCCTGTCTGTTAACGGAGTCTTCCCATGAAAGGCCCGGTTATCCCATGATTTTCCGAATTCCTCTGATGGCCTGGTTAATGCGCATGTTGTTTTCAATCAAAGCGAATCGAACGAAACTGTCGCCGTATTCTCCAAATCCCAATCCCGGTGAAACGGCCACCTGGGCTTCTTCGATCAAAAATTTCGAGAATTCCAGTGATCCCATGTGGGCGAACCGTTCGGGTATTTTCGCCCAGACGAACATGGTCCCCTTGGGGCTTTCCACCGGCCAGTCGACCCGGTTAAGCCCGGTGATCAGCGTATCCCGGCGTTGCCGGTACGTTTCCACGATCTCGCCGACGCAATCCTGGGGACCGTTTAAGGCAATGATCGATGCGATCTGAATGGGCTGAAATATGCCATAATCCAGGTAACTCTTGATCCGCTGCAGTGCTGCGATTGTTTCCGGATTCCCGACGCAGAATCCCACGCGCCATCCGGCCATACTATAACTTTTTGAAAGAGAAAAGAATTCAACACCTACGTCCTTGGCGCCTGCAGCCTGCATCATGGAAGGAGCCGTATATCCGTCAAAAACCAGATCCGCATAAGCAAAATCATGGATAACCAGGATGTCGTTTTCCTTGGCATAATCCACAACTTTTTGGAAAAATTCGAGATCCACTACTTCGGTGGTCGGGTTGTGGGGAAAGCTGATGATCAACACCTTCGGCCTGGGCCACGTCTGCTTGGTGGCATGCATGAGATTGTCGAAAAAATCGCAGTCCGGCCCCATTGGGATGCCGCGCACGTCCCCCCCGGCGATAATGGAGGAATAGGGATGGATCGGATATGTCGGGTTGGGAGTGAACACGACGTCCCCGGGGCGGATCGTGACCAGGATCAGATGGGAAATTCCCTCTTTTGCACCGATCGTCACGATGGACTCTCTCTCCGGGTCGATGTCCACGTCGAACCGGCGTTTATACCAATCGGATATGGCCATTCTCAATTTCGTGATCCCCCTGGACGCGGAATACCGGTGGTTCTGGGGTTTTCTGGCGGCTTCGACCAGTTTCTCGACGATATGGTCCGGTGTGCATAAATCCGGATTTCCCATACCCAGATCGATAACATCTTCACCCGCTCGGCGGGCCTTCATTTTTATTTCCGTCACTGTCGAAAATACATACGGCGGCAGACGGTCTAACCTGGCAAACTGTCTCATGTGATCCTCTAATCCATCATCTGCGTCATTGGAAGCGGTTTCACACCACCCGCTGCTCAGGCGAGAATGCGGTTCGGTTCCAAAGCGTTTTGCACAAACGCGATCACGTGTTCCTCCTTGAACAGCCGTTCCCTTCCTAGCAAAACAGCGACCCTAATTACACCCATATCATTATATTTTCAAGTGCCGATGGCCATTTTTCCGGACCTTGGTGAACGCGATGTATGTACTTTTTGCATTCGTAGAGGGGATTTGCCGGACGTCACGTGAACGGTTCGGTTACGCTACAATACCGGATGCCGAATGTCAAAAAAATTGTTTTGACTTTTACGTCGGTTCGGTTTAGTTTTTCCTGACTTCGGAGAAGAGAAAAAATGAAGAAATCGTTTCAGAAGGATCACGGCATGGCGGACTCGTTAACATATGCGGATGCCGGTGTGAATATCGAAAAGGCCAACAGCTTTGTCGATGACATCAAAAAGATCGCCAAGCAGACGCATCGCAGGGGGGTGATGGGTGATATCGGGGGATTCGGAGCACTCTTCGCACCCCAACTGGAGCACCTGGAGCGGCCGGTGCTGGTCAGTTCGACCGACGGGGTCGGGACGAAATTAAAGATCGCCGTAATGATGAACAAGCATGATACCGTCGGGATCGACCTGGTTGCCATGTGCGTCAACGATATTGCCGTTCAGGGGGCCAAGCCTCTGTTTTTTCTAGATTATTTGTCCATGGGAAAGCTTGACACGGTCATTGCATGCCAGATCATTAACGGTATCGGAGAGGGCTGCAAAGAAGCTCAGTGCGCCCTGATCGGCGGTGAAACCGCCGAGATGCCGGGTATGTATAACGAAAAGGAGTATGACCTGGCGGGGTTTGCCGTTGGAATCGTCGATGACACCAAAATCGTCGACGGATCGGTGATCCAAGTGGGCAATCAGTTGATCGGCATTGCTTCCAGCGGACTTCACAGCAACGGGTATTCGCTGGTAAGGAAAATCTGCTTTGACATTTTGAAGCTGGACATCGATTCCCATGTTGCGGAATTGGGCTGCACCATCGGTGAAGAGCTGATCAAACCCACCCGGATTTATTCGGAATTGATAAACGGATTGATGCGGGATTTGCCGATCCATGGGATGGCCCATATCACCGGCGGCGGCATCATCGATAATCTGCTTCGCATCATCCCCAAATCCTGCCGGGTGGTCATGAAAAAAGGCAGTTGGGATATTCCGCCCGTATTCACGTACCTGCAGGAAGCCGGCAGGGTGACGGAGATGGAGATGATGCGGACATTCAACAACGGCATCGGGCTGATCGTGGTGGTCCCGGAAAAAAGCACCCAGGAGGTGCTGGACCGGCTGGGCGCCATGAAAGAAAAGGCATTTGTCATCGGCGAGATCGCCGAACGTGAAAAATCGGATGATCGAATGATATGGGTATAGCCGAACAGGATGCGATATGTTTCGTATATTGAGGCGGATTTACAGCGGTGCACAATCGGTGGTGCTTAGGGTCGCCGGTTGGGTTGAAAAAGGCCATAAAGGACAAAAGCCCTGCGCCCGGTGACAGCCCCGGAATTTTCCACCCGGGGGGTGAGAAAGACGGGTAAAAGCGGGCCGAAGTCGTATGATTTCGGCCGTTTTTTTATTATGATCGTTTTAGGTATCGAAACCAGTTGCGATGAAACCGCGGCGGCACTGGTCGAGGACGGCAGACGGATACTGTCTTCTGTCGTGGCGTCCCAAATCGACGTGCATCATCCTTATGGCGGGGTCGTGCCGGAACTGGCTTCCCGTAAACATATCGAAGCCATCGTCGCTGTTGTGGAGGAGGCGGTCGGTCGGGCGGAAATGGCACCGGAAAAAATCGATGCCGCTGCCGCGACTCAGGGTCCGGGGCTGGTCGGTGCGCTGCTGGTGGGCTTCAATTATGCCCGGGCATTTGCCTATGCCCGAAAAATACCCTTTTATGGCGTAAACCACCTCGAAGGTCATATGCATTCCGTTTTTCTGGAGAAGGATTCTCCGGCGTTTCCCTTTGTTGCTCTTCTGGTCTCAGGCGGCCATACCGGCATTTATTATGTGACCTCTTATACGAAAATGGCACTGATGGGCCGGACCCGGGACGATGCGGCGGGAGAGGCATTCGACAAGGTCGCTAAAATGACCGGCCTGGGTTATCCGGGGGGTGGAGTTGTCGAAGATGCGGCGCGATCGGGGAGCCCGGAAAAAATTCAATTTCCCAGGCCCTACCTGGACAAAAGCAATTTTGATTTTAGTTTCAGCGGCCTGAAAACCGCCGTTCTGCGATATCTTCAGACCCATCCCGGCCTTGAAGAAAAAAAGGTGTCCGATATCGCGGCCGGGTTCCAGGAAGCGGTAACGGATGTTCTATCCTATAAGGTCATCCATGCCGCTGAAACGATGCATTGCCGTGATATTTGTCTTGTCGGAGGTGTTGCCGCGAATCAGCGCCTGAGAGAAAAGGTGACGGAAAACGCCGTGCGGCTCGGCATCGCCGTACATATCCCCTCTGTTTCATTGTGCGGTGACAACGCGGCCATGATTGCGGCGGCGGGATTTCATCACTTAGCTGCCGGCGAAACTTCCGGGCTGGGAGATGATGTGTATTCGCGGGTTAAGAATGGATAGGACCTCCAAATCGGTATCGGGATCGGTATCGGTATCGGTATCGAAATTCAAAAAGAAGAAAAAACGATCCCGATCCCGATTTCGATAAATAGCGGCATTGTATTTTGAACGATGCGGCAAAGCCGCTGAGGGGATTACACTTCAGAAAAACAGCATCGGAGCACAAGCCAAACGGCACTCCATCCATACCCATCACCCATCACCCATCACCCATCACCCACACATCACCCACACATCACCCATCACCCCCGGAAAAGATACTTCCGCTTCAGATCCACTATCCGCCGTAAGGGGTCGGTCCATTTATTTTCCGGAAGCTTCCCATTGCGAAGGTGCTCTAATATTCTCTGGAACGCGATTTCAATATGGGGGCCTTTTCGGCATATCAGCGCGATATCGATGCCGGCGGAAAGGATCTGATCGACAACCGTTTGAATGTTATAATGGTTGGTTATGGCGGCCATATCCAAGTCATCCGTCATAACGATGCCGTCATATCCCATCCGTTTTCGCAGCAGGTTGTCTGCAATTTCCGATGAGAGGCTTGCCGGCCATTTTGGATCGATCCGGGTGTACAGAATGTGGGACAGCATAATGCCTGCCACGCGTTTTTCGATGGCGGTTTGAAACGGGATCAAATCATGGGAATGCATATCCGTTATGTCGCCGTCGAATTCAGGACGCTCGAGATGGGAATCCAGAGTGGTCCTGCCGATTCCCGGAAAATGCTTTGCGACGGACATGATGTGATTGTGCTGAAAGGCATCGATGACGGTGCCGCCCAGCTCGGAGACGATTGACGGTCGGTGGCTGAAAGCCCTTTCCCGCATGATGCTGTCGCCCTTGAACGGGGGTACGTCGAGCACGGGTGCCATATTCATATTGATTCCGAGACCGGTTAAGTCCCGTGCGGTTGATACGGCGAATATTTCGGCTTGGGAAGGTGTGGTGATAAACGGATTTCCGGGAAACCGGGTGAACGCATCGGGCAGCCGGGCCACCTGTCCGCCTTCCTGGTCAACGGCGATAAAAAGCGGCGGCTGTCCGCATGAATCGGCGTATTTCAGAATATCCCGGCAGAGGCGCCCGGTTTGCCCGGCATCGATAATATTGCGTTTAAACAAGATCAGGCCGCCGACCTTGAGGCCGTCGATCAGAAATTTGAGTTCATCATTGAGGGTGGTGCCGTCAAACCCGGCAATCAACCGCTGGCCTGCGATCTGCTCCGGAGACAATCCATCCGTCTGTATCATATATCGTTCTCTTCGTTTGAAATTTCCGGAAAGCGCCGGTTGAATCCGTTCAAAGAAAGCAGATCGGGCCGGACAACCCGATCCCTTTGGCTTGCCCGGGGATTACCTCAACCGAAGTGCATTGAACTCCGGCAATCCGGCTGCCCGTATTTTTTTCGACACGGCATCAATATCGTATGGAACGAACCGGATGTCAATAGTGCGCTCGGCATCATCGAAAATGACGTACTTGGCGTTATTGTCACCGTCCCGGGGCTGCCCCACACTTCCGGCGTTGATGATATATTTTCCTTCTTTTCGAAGATAAAATATCCCCTTTTCAGGAACGGTCGACGTCAGATGATGCCCATCAAAATAGATAACCTTCAAAAGATGCGTATGGCCGACAAGGCAAATGTCTTCCTGCAGCGAACGGAGGACGGTTTCGAGTCTTCTTTCCGTTGGCTCGAAAAGGTAGATCGTCGGGGAGTCAGGGGGGAATCCATGAACGTACCGAACGCCGCCTTCCGACAGGAAACGCGGAAATCGGCCGATGAGGGATACTGCCTCGTGTGAGAGCATGGCGATTGTTTTCAAAATGCTGATCCTCGCGGTTGGATTGAAGTGCTCGATCCGGGACTCATCCAGTACGGCGAGTTCATGATTGCCGATCACGGAAGGGATGCCGCGTTCCGTTAACAGGCGTATTACCTGTTCAGGGTCGGGACCGTATCCGATATTGTCGCCCAGGGATATGATTTTATCCGCATGGGTTGCGTCGATATCCGCCAGAACGGCGCTGAACGCCTCCAGGTTGCCGTGGATATCTGAAATGACTGCAATTTTCATAAAGCATGACGTATCGGGTGTGTCGCCCGACATCCTTTCCGGTCGACGTTTAATCCAGCTGTCGAATTCTCGGAGTCATGAAAAAATAATACAGTGTGATGACCAGCAGGAGGCAGGCGCCGCCTCCCACGGCCAATCGAACGCCGATAAATTCGGCGATGATGCCGATTAGAAAAACGCCGAAGCTTGTCAGCCCCCATTCCATCATATAAACGCTTACCATGCGGCCGCGGTAGGCTCTTTCCGTATACGACTGGACGAGGGTGTTGCTTAACGACATGCGTCCGGCCTGTCCCAGCCCCAAGGGAATGAAGATGGCCAGGGCCAGGAGGTAATTCGTCGTGAGACTGAAAAAAATCAGCGTTACGGAAAGCACCAGGACGCTTAAAAGATAGAGCAGCCCTCGGTGTTTGTTCGGCCGTGAGGCCACCCAGAGCGATCCGGCTATGGCACCGATGCCGGAAATACTGATCAGAAGCCCCAGGCGCGCGCTGGATTCGGTCAACGCGGCAATAAGGTCGCCGACAAGCGGCAATTGAATAAACGGCTTGATGTCGCCGTGTGTCAGAATCATGATATCTTTGCTGAAAACCGGAAGGAGATAAAAATACGGCATGGAAAGAACGGTGATCATCAGCGTGAACACCAGGATGGAAAAAACGGTGGTGTTTCTGCGCAGGTAACGCAATCCGGCCGTCAAATCGGCGATCGGGCTGCTTTCAAGCATTTCCGCCGAAACACGGACGGAGGGAATTTTCAAGGTAAACAAAAAACTGATGAAGTAAAGTCCGGTCATGATGTAATAAACGCTCTCGATGCTCCACAATGCAATGAGAAATCCGGCAAGTGCGGGTGCCACCAACCTGAATAAGTTCATGGTGGCCGCATTGATGGAGATTGCGTTCATCAGAAGCGACTCATCGACCAACTCCGGTATGATGGCCTGCCGGGAGGGCATCATCAGCGCCATGATGATGCCTTGGAAAAATGCGGCGACGATGAGGTGCACCCAGGTGACGGCCCCCAGCGTAATGGATACGGCAACCGTCAACGCCACCAGGCTTGAAGCAAGCTGGCCGATGATAAGCACGGTTTTTTTTCTGACGCGATCCGCAATGACCCCGCCGAAAAGCGAAAGCGCCAAAATCGGCAGGGCATGGGCAAGCGCCACGAGCCCGAGAATGGATGTGCGGGATTTCAGCTCGTAGATAAACCAGGACCGCGCCACCATCTGCATGTTGACGCAGGCCATGTGACCTACAAGCGCTCCGTAAAAGGCTTGGTAGGCCGGCACTTTCAGGCTTACGAACAAGCTGATGCGTTCCGCACTCATTTTGCTACCATAAGGGAAAATGGTATTTGGGTCAATGATGCAGACATGGGCGGGACGGGCGGGCGGGAGTGTATAGGGGATTTGTTTCGGCGCGCCCTGGCGCGGCCCGTTTTTTGTTTCAGAAAAAATAGCTTTGTAAAGTCAACCGCGGCTCGAGAAAAAATAAATGGTGATCGGTCTGGGCCGGGGATTTCGGATTTCGAATTTCGAATTTAATTTACCGGTGTAAATATAAAGAATGGCGGAATAAAAAAGACCCTTATCACGATTCACGATTTACGATTCACGATTTACGATATACAATCACGATAAAAAGGAGAACATCATGCGCGTACTGCTCGTATCGGTTATCACGGAAAACATCCATATGACGGTGCTGCCCCTGGGCACCGCCGCTGTCGCCGCGGCAGCCCGGGAGGCGGGCCATACGGTCCGGATGTTAAGCCTCCGTTCGGGCCGGGAGGATTATCCGGATATGCTGCGTGGCGCTATTATGGAATTCGAACCGGAGGTCATCGGGGTTTCGCTGAGAAATATCGATGATCAGACGTCGAAGGGCACTGTTTTTCTGGTGCCCCCGGTGAAAAAAACGGTGGAAGTGTGCAAGGAGCACTCACACGCTCCGGTGGTTTTGGGCGGCGCCGGTTTCAGCATTTTTCCCGAGAGTGCGCTTGCCTATACGGGTGCCGATATGGGAATCCGTGGGGAAGGGGAGGGCGCTTTTGTCATGCTGCTGGACCGCCTGTCTTCCGGCGAGGATCCCTCCGATGTTCCGGGATTGTATCAGCCCGGAAAAAAACCGCTTCATCCGCCGCTGCTTCCCCAAACGCTGGATGCTTATCCCATGCCGCTGCCTTGGGTGCACCTGGAAATTCCACGTGATGCCCCCGACGCTCCCGTCTGGGTGCCCATACAGACCCGGAGAGGCTGCCCGATGGACTGCAGCTATTGCTCGACAGCAGCCATCGAAGGCCGGCGCCTGAGAAAATTCAGCCCGGAAAAGGTGATCCGCACGATCGAAGCCTATGTAGACGCCGGAGTCCGGCACTTCTTCTTTGTAGACAACACATTCAATTTGCCCCCGTCATACGCGGAAGAGATCTGCGATCGGATCATTTCACAACGGCTGAACATCAGGAGCCGGTGCATTATCTATCCCTACATGGTCGAAAGGAGGCTGGCGGAAAAAATGGCCGAGGCCGGTTTCCGGGAAGTGAGTCTGGGCTTCGAGAGCGGCTCCGAGACGGTTTTAAAATGCTTTAACAAAAAGTTTTCCATTGAAGACATTCGAACCATTTCCAAACTGTTTCACGCGTGCGGGATTTTCCAGATGGGATTTTTAATGCTGGGCGGCCCCGGCGAGACCCGGGAAACCGTTCTGGAAAGTCTGCGGCTCATGGATGAACTTCCGCTGGACATGGTGAAAATAACGGTGGGCATACGCATCTATCCCCATACCGAACTGGCGGAAAAAGCGATTCGGGAAGGAAGGATTTCTTCCCATGACGGCCTGCTGTTCCCCGCGTTTTACATCAAGGAAGAAATGAAGGATTGGCTGTACGCAACGGTGGCGGAATGGGCCGGGGATCGGCCGAACTGGATGACATAGCCGCTGTAAATGTTTTCGCCCGACCCGATCGCCGTGACCTACAGAATTCCCTTTTCGACCAAAAAGGACATGTTTCTGCCGGCGATGCCGGTTGCCTGCCGTAAAGCCCTGCCGAGATGAAAACCGGCTTCCTGAAAAACCCCGGAGTCAATCATGACGAGCGCCATGTCGATGTCCTTTTCCACCTCCGTCCAGGCCCCGTCTCGAGTCATTCTGCGGGCTAACACGGATTCATGTCCGATCATGCCTATCAGTGTCCTGATCATGTTTTTGGCACCCGGTTTTTCATTTTGACCCGTGTCTGAAAGCATGTTAACTAACTGGATCGTCCAGATGATGCCGGATTTGATCTTGTCGCTCTGGATAAGCGCGGTAACGGCATTTTTAATTTCCATGATCGTGAAAACTCCCGGTCGGAGAAATGGTATGTCTTCGTATTCCACCATATTTTATTATAAATTGCAAATACGGACCAAGACCGGTTTTTTGGACTTTCATCTGCGGAGCGGCCGATGACGTTTTTGGATCACATTCCCGCTCTCGTTCGGATGACCCTGGTGTTTATGCTGGTGCTGTATGCGATTCGGAAAAACCTGTCTTTAGGAAACGCCTTTATGATCGGCGCTGTCGTGTTGAGTCTGTTTTTTGCAATGCCGGTTACCGACACCCTCGGATCGATTTTAAATGCCGTCGTTTACCCCAAGACCCTCTCTCTCGCTATAGTGGTTTCGCTGATTCTCGTTTTGAGCAGCAGCATGGAAATCACCGGCCGGATGAAGCGGCTGTTGGATCGTTTCAGAGGGTTGATTGCCGCCCCCCGTCTCAACCTGATCATTTTCCCGGCACTGATCGGGCTGCTGCCCATGCCGGGGGGCGCCGTATTCTCCGCACCCATGGTTAAGGAGATGGCCTCGGGACAACCGCTTACACCGAGCCGGCTCAGTTTCATCAACTATTGGTTCCGGCATGTGTGGGAATACTGGTGGCCCATGTACCCGGGCGTTTTATTGGCGACGCTGATGGCGGACATCAGCCTGGTCTTGTTCGTTGTCATGATGTGCCCTCTGACGGTCGTCGCGATCCTTTCCGGCGGCATTTCCAAAAAAGAGCTGAACCCTCAAAACAGCCCTGCCGGAGCGAAGCCCTCGGCGAAGCCGTTTCTTCACGAAATGATCCCCATCCTGATTGTCATTATCCTGGGATTGATGTTGGGAATGCTGCTCTCGTGGTTCTTCCCGGGTCTTTCGATTGCAAAGGAGGTCGGCCTGATCGTCAGCCTGGTATTGGCGGTCCTGTGGATATGGTGGGAAAATGAAATGACGTTCACCCAAAGGCGGGAAACGGTACTCAATAAAAAATTGTTCCAGATTTTTTATATGGTCATCGCCATACTGGTTTTTAAGGGGATTCTCGGCGACAGCGGAGCGGTTCTCGGTATCAGCGACGAATTAATGAAAATTCATATCCCGCTGGTGCTGATCGCAGCGGCGCTGCCCTTTATCGTGGGCGTGTTTACAGGCATTACGATCGCATTTGTCGGCAGCACCTTTCCCATCTTGATATCCCTTGTCAACACCCAGGGCGAAGCGGCGTTTATGCCGGCCTACATCATGGTCGGGCTGGTGTGCGGCTTTGCCGGTGTCCTGTTGTCCCCCCTGCACCTGTGTCTGCTGCTGTCCAACCAGTATTTCGAAGCTGAATTGAATGCCGTTTACCGCTATTTGTGGGCGCCTTGCATCGTGATGACGTGCGCCGCTCTGGCGTATTTTTGGGTGCTGCATTGGATTATGTAAAAACCATTCACTGATCAACCGATATACGGAGGATGCATGACGGACATGAACTGCAGGGACCGTGAAGATGTTTTGAAATTGGTAAAGGAGCGAAATGTCAGTTTCATCCAGTTCTGGTTTACGGACGTCCTGGGAGTCCTGAAGAGTTTTGCTATTACCCCTTCCGAATTGGAAGAGGGCATGACCGAGGGCATGGGATTCGACGGTTCCTCTATCGAGGGTTTTGCGCGGATCGAGGAAAGCGATATGATCGCCATGCCTGATCCGCAGACATTTCAGCTCGTCCCGTGGCGATCGGGGGAATTGCCGGTGGCGCGGATGATCTGCGATATCCTGAATCCGGACGGGAGCTCCTATGAGGGAGACCCGCGGTTTGTGCTCAAACGGCTGTTGCAAACGATCGGGCGGAAGGGATACACGTTTTATGTGGGGCCTGAACTCGAATATTTTTATTTTGAGGACAGCAGGGACACCAAAGGACTGGACAAGGGGGGATATTTCGATGCGCGCCCGCTGGATCTGGGCGCGGACTTGAGGCGGCAGACCATTTTTGCGCTGCAATCCATGGGCATTCAGGTGGAATACAGCCATCACGAGGTCGCTCACAGTCAGCATGAAATCGACCTTCGGTATGATGAAGCCCTGCGTATGGCGGACAAAACCATGACCTACCGGATCATCGTCAAGGAAATTGCACGCCAGAACGGTTGTTATGCCACATTTATGCCCAAACCGGTATTCGGAGAAAACGGCAGCGGCATGCATGTCCATCAATCCCTGTTCGAAGGAAAAAAGAATCTCTTTTTCGATGGCAGGGATCCGTTTCACCTTTCAGAAATGGCCAAGGGCTACATTGCGGGTATCATGAAGCACGCTCCGGAAATCATCGCCGTCACGAACCAGTGGGTCAATTCCTACAAGCGGCTGGTGCCGGGATACGAGGCACCGGTGTACATTTCGTGGGCCCGGCACAACCGCTCCACCATGATTCGGGTTCCCATGTACAAGCCGGGCAAGGAAACCGCAACACGCATTGAATTCAGGGCGCCCGATCCGGCCTGCAATCCGTATCTGGCCTTTGCGGTAATGCTTGCGGCTGGGCTTACGGGAATTGAAAAAAAATACGATCTTCCGGATCCCATCGAAGAAGATATTTTTGAAATGACGCAATCCCAGAAAGAGGCCAGGGGAATCCATACCCTGCCGGGCAATCTGTATGCCGCCTTGATCGAAATCGAAAAGTCGGAGCTGGTCCGGAAGGCTCTCGGTGATCACATTTTCAATAAATTCATCGAAAACAAGAAGATTGAATGGGATTTGTATCGTACTCATGTTAGTCGGTATGAGTTGGATAAGTATCTCCCGATCACTTGAGTGGCCGTTCAGAAGCGGCATCTTTCGGCCCTGAGCGGTGTTATTCGCCTTTTTGGAATCCTCAAAATAGTTTACTATTCCTGCGGATCCAAAAAGAGCTCATGCCTTGCTCAGGACCGAAACCTACCGCTTCTGAACGGCCACGGCCGGTCTGTTTTTAAGGCGGCATCTTTCGGCCCTGAGCGGCGTTTAAGGGGTGATGGGTGAGGGGTGAGGGGCTATGGGCTATGGGTGTGGATCGGGTCTTTATTCCCCCCCATCCCGGCCTTCCCCCTCAGGGGGTGAAGGGGAGATGCAGCGACAGATGACCGTTTTTCCAATGCCCCGTTTTTTTAGCAGTCCGTTCAAGCGGCTGCTTCGCGCCGCTTGCAAATATGACCATGACCAAAAAAACAAAC
>JAWODC010000056.1:0-18831 GCA_046483495.1 Desulfobacterales bacterium | reverse complement strand
AGCGCACGAAACGACACGCGCCCAGGCCGTAACGCTGCTGCGGATGACGCGGCTGTTGAATTTTTTGAAGCATTTGATCGATCATGAGGAAGCCGTGCCGGTACCCGAGCCCTATCGAAAGCAGGATTTAAGGGACACCGGCAGGGAGCATGTCGGGTTGCGACTGCTGGCGTGGTTTTTGAATGACGGTGTAATTCGGGGTGTAACCCGGGCCGGGAAGGTTTATGAGCATCGGACGGCCAAACAACTGAGCGATGAATTTTTAGACGGCATACGAAAAATACAGGTGCGGGGCTCCCGCCCAAGATCTGCACCGTAACCCGGTTCGATGCATGGAAAATAGCCCGTGTTTTGGGAAAAGTTCAAAAAACCGGAACCGCTGCCCCGGGTTGCCCGATGCCGTCGGCGCAAAGGCGAATTATCCGGCTCGGCTGCCGAAATGATTCTTTGCGGGCTGTAACTGTTTGGTTTTGCATGCAAGAAGGAAAAGTGATGCGATGAACAACCGCAATCGGGTCACTGCTTATAAACTTCGAGTTGCAGGTTGGACACATGTCCTGTGATCCATGAACGTAACGTTCAAAATCATGAACTTTTTACAGTATCTCTAAATTATTATAAAATCAATTGGTTAAAAAAAAGTATGGTTTTGCGTGTTCAAAATTTTGAACATTTGGGTTTTTTTCGAAGATGGCTATTGCCGATGCAGACGATATGCAAAAATGATGGATTTTTTCAACCTATTGATTCTATTGTACATATATTTTATTGAACACATTTTTAATATATCGACACATGAATTGGCATTTAAATTGCTATAGACTAACTGCGAAACCAAAATATTTCTTCATCTTTTTTCTCCTCTCCGACGGCTAACCGTGAATGCGGTTAGCCGTTTTCTTTGGGTTGAATTTGATGAATGTTTTGTAGGCAGAGTAAAATTGAACGGCAATGCATGAAAGGACATACGATTGACGGCAAATCCCGATGAAGGTGTTCACCATTCTCAAACCTATCTCGAGATGGCCCTTAGAACGGATCGACACAGGACCGTGGAAAACCCTGACGCGTACGGGGAAAAAACGGGAAGGTGCGGTGACACCATCGCGTTTTTCGTGATTATCGATGGTAATCGTATTGAATCGATCTCCTTTTCAACCGATGGGTGTCTGAATACCAATGCCTGTGCAAATGCCGTAGCCGAATTAAATGAGGGCAAAATGCTGGATGAGGCTTGGGAAATCACTCCGGAAACGGTGATAGAATACCTTCAAATCCTACCTGAGGATGCAATGCATTGCGCTGAATTGTCGGTTGGTGCATTTTACCGAGCATTGGCCGGGTACACGATGCCGGAATCACCATAGAAGCCGTTTCCGTATCATTTTACTAAAAACAGGCGGATGTATCGGGGATCGAGATGTTCGGAAGCAACATCGCCGAATTCCCCTTCAATTTCCCGGAACATATTTTCAAGAATATGCCCCATCCGGCGGACAATATCATCCGCTTTGCGCCCGGTGTTTCGGACCAGGAAGGACAAAAAAGACGTTTTGGCGGATTCCGCTGTTTTTCGGGGGGTTGCATTTTCCTGCCAAAGGGTTTGGTAAAACCGGCGGAACTGATCCAGCGTGAGAAAAGCCGCTTCATTGGAAAGGCCCAGCTCCTGCCTCGCCCATAAAGTCAGTACCAGATTATCATAGTACACTATTCCCCTTTGTTGCAAGGATGGTGGTATCCTTATGTCCATCTCCGAGAGAAGGGTGTCGAATGCTATAATATCCTCTAATATTTTCTCGGATTTCTTCAGATCCGCAAGCGATTCGAACTCCCTGTACAGGACGCCGGTTGTGTAATTATCAAAAAAAAGAGGCCGTTTGATAAGCATGCCCCCCAGGATACCCAGCCATTTTTCACCCCAGAAATTCAATGAGAGATCCTGTCGGGAGAACCAGCTGCCGTGTATCCAGTTTTCAGCCTTTCGCTTCAGTTCCATGACCCGGCCGTACCCGACCCTGAAAATATCGGCCAACGGGTATTTAAGGATTATTCCCATTGCCGTGTCGGGGTGTTCACCGGTTCGTATCAGTGTATCAATCCCAATGGATATGAATCCGGATGCCTTTTTGACAACATCCCTTAGCATTTTTCTTTCTTTGATCTTTTTTTGATCGGCGACGATCAGCTGATTGCAAAGGGCGGCGAATTCCGTCTGAAGCGCTGCCATACGGTCATCCAGGGAAATTTCCGCCAACGCCCTGGAGAAGGTGTTGTCGGCAGGCATAAGCCGCATCGGGATGTCGGGGGTAGAAATCATCCGTTCTGAAAAAAATTTCTTTTTATCAACGAATGCACCGACTCTTTCCGGGGGAATGGGTTGATAGATTCCAACGGCTTCATCGAAGGGGAGAAAGCCCTTTTCCGCCAGACGGATATTTCTAAGGCGAAATGCTTCTTCTTCCACCTCGGCAGGCAGTACGTGAACGGATTCTAAAAGGATGTTACGGTATACTGAAAAATCGATGGAGGCCAGCGTGTCCATAATTGTTTCCACCAGATCCTCCCGGTCGCCGCCTGCCTCCGGAGTCGCTTCTTCAGCTTGCGTTTCTTCCTTAACCCCGGGGAGTATTCGATAATAGTAAACATTATCAATACTTATGACATTTTCCCCGAATTCGGAAGGGTCCTGATCATGTTCACGAACAGTCACCTCGATATTGCGGAACAGAAAATATTCCAGCAGTTCGATGCGTTCCCGGACCATCCACCTGAGAAAGCGTGCAGGTTCTGTCTTCATCATCAGGCCGAACCACTTTGTCACGGCAACGGGGTCGATGCGGTCCTTCTCCCAGATTTCATGGTCTAAAATGAAATCCAATTGCCTGGCGGACGCCAACGAGAGAAGAGGCATGGCATCTTCCGGTCCAAGATCATGGATCAACAGGTAAAAATCTTCTTCAGGAAAGGAATGGACCAGTGCAGCGGGTTGAGGAAATTCCAGGATCGTGTTCAGGACTTCTTCGGTCGGGGACGACAAGATGTCCTTTCGTTTATCGGCAAGCCGGTTTCGGCGTTCAAGATCACCGGGGATTTTTTCGATGTCCGTCATAATGCTCCATTCACTCTACATAAAAAATAAATATACAGCAAACCTGAATGATTTTAAACCATAATCCCACAAACCGGATCTTGCCCGGCGGTGTGATCGCGTTATCGGAGGCGCGTGCTTTAATGGTTCCCGGCAGCCGGTGGCGTAAAACGGGAGGAAGGTACGTATTTGATCAGAAGCAGTAATCCTGGAATGGCCATCAGGGTACAGAAAATAAAGAAATTCTCCCATCCGGTATGCTTGGCAAGGTAGCCGGTAAAGGCAGAGGCAACCACACGTGGCCCTCCCATGAGACTGCTCAACAAAGCATATTGCGTGGCTGTGAATTTTTTATGGGTGATGCTGGCCATGAAGGCGACAAAGGCGGCCGTACCCATGCCGCTGCTCAGGTTTTCGAACGCGATAATGGCGGATAATGCACCTGTATCATGCCCGATGCGTGCGAGAACGGCAAATCCTGCCGTGGAGACGGCCTGAAAGATTCCAAAGATCCAGAGACTGCGGCGTATTCCCAGCCGGAGCATAAGAACACCGCCGGCAAGTCCGCCGCCAATGGTAGCCCAGAATCCGAACAGTTTGACAACAGCACCAATTTCCGATTTGGAAAAGCCGATATCCAGATAAAACGGGGTGGTTATCGCTCCGGCCATGGCATCGCCGAATTTGTAAAAGAGGATAAACAACAAAATCCATACCGCGTTCTTTCGGCTGAAGAATTCAAGCAGCGGATCGACAACCGCTTCCCTCATGGATTTGGGGGCACCTTCGGCGGCATCCGGCTCGGGCGTCAATAACGTGGTGATGATCCCGGGGAGCATGCATGCAGCCATCATGTAATAAACCAATGAAAATGGAATGTGATCGGCAAGAATCAGTCCGCCGCCGGAGGCCAGCAGCATCCCCGTCCGGTATCCATTGATGTAGAGAGAGGCTCCTAACCCCAGCTCTTCATCCGATAGATCCTCCCGACGGTAAGCATCCACGACAATATCCTGGGAAGCGCTGAAAAAGGTTACCAGAAATGCCGAAAAGGCGAGCAGCAGTGGATCTTTGGACGGATCCATAGATCCGAGAAGATAGATGGCGGCCATCAAGGCGATCTGAAAGATGAGCAGCCATCCTCTGCGTCGGCCGAAAAGGGGAAGGGTAAATCGGTCGGCAAATGGCGCCCAAACAAATTTCAAAACATAGGGCAGCCCAACGAGGTTCATAAAGCCGATGACGGTCAGATCGACACCTTCTTCCGTCATCCAGGCCTGAAGAACCGATACCGTCAACAGCAGAGGCAGACCGCAGGAAAACCCCATCAGCAGGGCGACGAGCATGCGTCGGTTAAATATTTCCTTCAGAATGAGCGGCTTCAAAGGAACCCAAGGCTTTCGATTATATACGTAGGGATTGGTTTTGGCAGAATCCGGTGAAACCCGACAGGCGTTTCACCGGAATGCCGTTGCAGAACGTTTTTGGCCGCCTACTGCTTGCGGACCGGCTTTTAGAGTGCATTAAACATAATCACCTCAGATTGGAAGGCAGCACAACAGGGCCGAATTTTTCCTTGAGATCGACCAGCCCGGCACGCTGTTCGGCCAGTACCTCGAACAGTCTCTTCGGAATATCGGACTCCTTTGAATAGGCTTCCATCTGAAGATCGATTCGCGCCAAAATTTTATCCAGGTACAAGGAAAATTGCTTATGATAAAGCTCTTCCGGATATGCCTTGTCAAGAATCGCCGTAAATAGTGTTTTCAGATCATCATAGAGGGGTATTTTCCCGATA
Source organism: Desulfobacterales bacterium (assembly GCA_046483495.1). Lineage (GTDB taxonomy): Bacteria > Desulfobacterota > Desulfobacteria > Desulfobacterales > UBA5616 > CAYLRU01. The sequence continues at coordinate 13,945 of JAWODC010000056.1, read as the reverse complement.
GGGGTCTGAATAAAGGAGACTTCGTCGCGGGCCATACGTTCGAGCCACGCCATCCACACCTTTACGTCACGTTTTTCCCCGAGGAGCTTTTTGCCGGTTCCTCCTCTGGCTTCCTGGGTGAGAAAATAATTCAAGCCTGCGATCACGGGCTGTTTATCCCCGTTGATGCGCGGGTTGTTGAAAAATTGAAACTGGGCATCCATGTAATCGCCCAATGAACCGGGAATGAAAGGCGCATTGGCCCAGGGTGCCCGCTTGACGCCCGTGGCGCCCACTTCCGTCGCGGTTGCCGCCGATACGATGCAGGCTCCGATGACTACCCCATGGTCCGGGTTTTTGGCCACCCAGATGGGCGGCATGGTATCGCTGTCTCGTCCGCTATAGGTGATAATGCGCGTTTCCACACCCGCCGGATCCTCGGCTCGTGTGGAATAGTTTGCCAAAGCCGATGAGGAAAGGGTGCATCGGGCGTTGGGATGGGATACAGGAATGGGATTCCCTTTTTGATCCGTCATTCCCTTTTTCCATTCTCCCTGAAAGTTTATCCCCTTTTCAGGAATCGGTTCGCCGTCGCCGGTCCAGTGCGGTACGCCGTTTTCGTCGATGAGCACATTTGACCAGATCACTTCGGTTTTTTCATTTCTCAAGACCTCCATCAATTTCGGATCACCCTCCCAGTTAACATCTTCAACGATGCCGAAGATGCCGCATTCCGGATTGATGGAGCGAATCGAACCGTCTTTTGCAATCCACATCTGGGCAAGGTCGTCGCCGATAAAATGGTGTCCGGCCATGGCGGTGGTGGTTTTTCCGCACCCGCTCGGGGCGGCGCCGGCACACCATGTGATGCGTCCGCCGTTGCCTTCTATTCCGGTAATGAACATGTGTTCCGATATGTTGGCGCCGCGGTTTTCATACACCGCCATATCCACCGCAAATCGGTGATTCCCCTTTTTGAGCAATAAGGTATTGCCTGCATAGGTGCAGTTGAAACTATAGGTGGTTCGGTGCCTTCGGTCCATAAAAACACGGGCATTCGGCAGATCCTCGGGCCGGTTCAGTCCTTCGCTGTGAATATTTGAGAAAAAATGCCCCCGGCGGTCCACCTCCCTGTCGAAAGCATGAAAGGCATTTCGATAGAGAAGCTCGGCACTATGGGCCACATAGGCGGAACTTGTAATTTCCAATGCCGGGTTCGATGCCGGTGCGTCTACCGGTCCCCTGGAATAAAATCCGACAATCATGATCATATCCTTCATGATGCCGCTCATCTTTTCCCTTACTTCAACAAGCGCCTCGTCCCTTAACTTTTTGTTGGCAAGGGAACTTACCGATTCATCCGCATTGACGATATAAAATGTCCGATCGATAATGCGCCCCTGCTCCTCCCTTAAATCGAAATGAATCGTATGATGTTTCATCGGCAAAGGCGATTCCTCGCCTTTTTTTAAGGCAAGTTCTCGAATGAATTGACGGTCTTCTTCCAAACCCGCATTTATGTATACGCTTTTGGGTCGGCACAATGCGATGGCGTTGGCAATTTTAATCAATACATCCGCATTTTGAATTTTCCGGATCCGTGACAGATGCTCCGGGTCCAGGTTGCTTTTAAAAACATCCATGGCCTGTTCCACGGACAAAACACCGCCGATCTTTTTTGCGATATCGAATCGATCGTTTTGCTCCTCCATTTTATTAAGCTCCTTGTCACTATTGTTTGGTGGAAGCGGTCTTATGCCCGACCGAGGCGCGGCAATCGCCTAAGTCGGCATATGGCGCCGGATCCATTTTAATATTTTATCGAATTCCTCTTGAATTTCGCGCAGGACTTTGCCCCGGTGACTGACGTCGTTTTTTTCTTCGAAAGACATCTGGGCAAATGTTTTATTCAGAGGTGGATAATAGAATATCGGATCATAGCCGAATCCGTTTTCACCCACCGGACGATGGGCGATGACACCTTTGCAACGGCCTTCATATGTCAAGGCGGGACCGCTGGGAACGGCAATGGAGACCACACATTCAAACGCTGCCGACCGGTCTTCAACACCGTTCATTTCCCTGAGCAGCTTCAGGCAGCGCTCTTCGTCTGTCGCATGAATTCCGCCGTAACGTGCGGAATGAACACCGGGGGCTCCATTCAACGCCTTTACCAGAAGCCCGGAATCATCCGCCAGGGTTGGAAAACCAAGAATGCGTGCGGTGAAGGACGATTTTTTGTAGGCATTCTCGTCAAACGTGCAGCCGTCTTCTTCCACGGGTGGAATTGGGCCGAAGTCATTGAGATCTTTGAGATCAACCGGAAATCCATTCAGCAGCTTTTTTAATTCGGCGATTTTCCCTTGATTGCGCGAGGCAATTACCAGGGTTTCTTTTCCAGACACGAATACCTCGTAAATCTTACAGCAAATGAATAGTATTCATTATTACCTGTTTTTATTGGTTATAAATCAAGGCCCCCTCTTTGTAAAGCGTTTTCACACGGCACCGGAAAAAATGCTTTACACGTGCAAAGGGCTTGCTATAATACGCGCCTTAATATTGAACAAGCGTTGCACAACCACATAAGGATATACCACATGCATAGACTGCTTGACGACAGCCCCGGGAAGAAATTGTTTTTATTGGGCAACGAATCGATAGCAAGGGGCGCCATAGAGGCCGGTGTGGCCATGGCTACCACTTACCCCGGCACGCCTTCCTCTGAGATATCGATGAATTTTTTCGATATCGCCAAAGAAACGGATCTGTATTTTGAGTACAGCATCAATGAAAAGGTTGCACTCGAAGTAGCGGCCGCCGCCGCCAACAGCGGTGTGAGAAGTATGTGCATCATGAAGCATGTAGGACTCAATGTCGCCGCAGACGCCCTGATGACATTGGCCTATTTGGGGGTAAAGGCGGGGCTGGTGATCGTCTGTGCAGATGATCCTTTCATGTTCTCGAGCCAGAATGAACAGGATAACCGTTATTACGCGAAGATGTCGGGACTGCCGATGGTTGAAGCCTCATCCGTCGCGGAGGCACGGGAACTGGTCCGGTATGCCTTCGAAGTATCTGAACAGCTCCATGAACCGGTTATTTACAGGACAACCACCCGCATCAACCATTCGACAGCAGTCGTCGAACTGGGAGACATTACACCGCGCAACACGCACGGGGACTTTGTTCGGGACCCGTTCAATTATGTTGCTGTTCCGGCGGTTTCACGAAGCCTGCATGCAAAGCTGCTGGAAAACATCAAAAGCGCCGAACGATTGAGCGATGCATCGCCGATCAACCGGGTCGAGGGTACCGGAGATCTGGGCATCATCTGCAACGGGGTGAGCTATTTGTATGTTTCCGATGCCGTCAAGGAATTGGGCATCGAATCGGACATTCGGATTCTCCGCATCGGGTTCTCCCATCCCATGCCTGAAAACACGATCAAGGATTTTTTGCGCGCGTGCAAGAAAGTGCTGGTGGTGGAAGAACAGGAGCCCTACATGGAAGAGGCGGTCAAGGCGTTCGCACAGGAGGCGGGGTTGACGCTTTCTATTGCCGGAAAAGGGGAGGGGCTCTTTTCACGATTGTACGAATTCGACCCGGCCATGGTCAAACGCGTAATCGCCGGCTACTTTGAATCGATACCGAAGGATGCCGAAAACCGCCTCGAGCTGGACGATCTTCCCCGGCTTCCGGTGCGTCCGCCGAGCCTGTGCCCCGGATGTTCCCACCGGGCGACATTTTATGCCGTCAAAAAGGCGGCGGAAAATCTGGACTATATGTGCACCACCGATATCGGGTGTTACACACTGGGCTTCTTCCCACCGCTTTCGATGGGTGATTTTTTGATTTGCATGGGCTCTTCTTTCGGCACCGGATGCGGCTTTTCAAAAGTCACCGGCAAGAAGGTGATTTCCTTTATCGGTGATTCAACGTTTTTTCATTCCGGCATTCCCGGGCTGATCAATGCGGTCTTCAATCGGCACAATCTAACCCTGGTCATTTTAGATAACGGCACGACCGCCATGACCGGCCATCAACCGCATCCGGGCGCGGATACGGCCCAATTGAATCCAAATACATTGCAGCAGGTTTCCATCGAGTCGATTGTCAAAGCTGCGGGCGTTCCCCATGTAGCAGTTATACAACCGTATCGCGTCAGAAAAAGCATCGAAACGGTAAGGGAGGCGTTGGCCGTCGAGGGCGTTTCCGTGATTATTTCCAGAGAACTCTGCACGCTTTACGGCAAAAACATTCATAAGCGGAAAGCGAGGCCGTTTTACGTCAGTGATAAATGCAAAAATCACCGCAAGTGCATCAACGAACTGGCCTGTCCGGCGTTTTATTTGGATGGGGAGGCGGTAAGGATCGATCCGGCCCTGTGTGCCGGCTGCGCCGTATGCGCCCAAATTTGTCCCGAGAATGCGATATTGCCGATAAAGAATAAGAGCACGCGTTAGTAGTGTGCTATTTTGAGGATTTCGATTTTGCGTCCAATGCAGAAACCGCGTGAAAGGGCCATTTATGGATGGACCCTAAATAAGGATCTTAACGTGAAACCAACCCGATTGATCATCGTTGCAGTGGGTGGACAGGGAAATCTGCTGGCGTCCAAGGTTTTGGGCGAAGCGGCGCTCGCCGCGGGCATCCCGGTGAGAATGAGTGAGATTCACGGCATGGCCCAACGAGGTGGCGTAGTGGAATCGGCCATGGTTTTCGGAGACGCCGAAAGCACCATTATATCCGATGGACAGGCGGATGTCCTTGTCGGATTCGAACCGTGCGAAACACTTAGAGCGCTGAAAAAATGCGGGCCGGAAACCGTCGTTGTTACCAATTTAGCTTCGATTCCGCCGTTTACGGTCACAACCGGGCAGGGGAACTATCCGGATATCGACGAGGTTCAGTCTATAATACGGGCGAAGACCAAAAAATTAATTGCGGTTCATGCCGCAAAACTGGCCGAAGAGGCCGGCAGTTCCATGGCCGTGAATATGGTGCTTCTCGGCGCCCTGATTAAAACCGGTATTCTACCCCTGTCCGTGGATGACGTCAAAAAGGCGATTTCAACAAAGACGCGATCAGAATTTGTGAAGACAAATCTTACGGCATTCGATCTTGGATTTGACGCCTCAACATAATTTTTCATCCCAATCGCTGTTTGGGTGCCGCATGTATGCGTGCCGAATGTCATAAGCCTGAGAAACCGACGGTTTCAGGTTCTCGGCGCCTCATGTAAACGGCGGAATGTGCGCCTCGGGTTGATATCATGCTCAAAGAGCTTTCGATCAGAAATTTCGCCATCATTGACGACCTCCGCATTGAATTCTCCAAGGGTCTGACCGTATTGAGCGGCGAGACGGGTGCCGGAAAATCGATCATCATCAACGCCCTGAACCTGGTATTGGGCGGACGGGCGTATGCGGATCTGATTCGTACCGGTGCCGAATCAGCGGAAGTAGAAGCTTTTTTTGATATCGCACCCGGATCACGTACATATCAGACACTGAAAGAATACGACCTCGGTCCAGAAGACGGGTTGCTGATCCGTAGAATCGTATCCCGAAACAGTCGACATCGCATCTATGTGAACGGGCGAACGGCTACTATAGCGCAGCTATTGCTGTTGACGGAAAATTTGGCCGGCGTTTCCGGCCAGCATGCTCACCAGGGGCTTTTAAAAGAAACGTTTCAACTGGAGATCCTGGACCAGTTTGGCGGACTGATGCCGATTCGGGACGAAGTTCACCGGTGCTACAGTATCCTCCTTCCCTTAATCCGGAAACTCGAAGCCCTTACCACGAAAGCCGAAACTCAGGCCCGGCAGCTGGAGCTGCTTGAATTTCAGAAAAAAGAGATCACGGAAGCCGGGGTTCAAGTCGGCGAGGACGATGAGCTGGCATTGGAGAAAGACCGCCTGAAAAACGGTGAACTCCTTTCCGAAACGGTTTATGGCTGTATCGACGCACTTTATGACCGTCGGGGTTCGGTCATGGAAGAATTGACCGAAGCGACAAAAAACCTTGAAAAAATTTCCCGTTTTGATCCTGCAATTGGACGCATCCAAAACGACATCGAAGAAGCTGCTTATCGATTGGAGGATATTACGGCATCCCTGCGGTCGTATATGGACAGCCTGGAAATTGATTCGGAACGGCTGGAGTGGGTTGAGGTCCGGCTGGATACGCTCGTTAAACTGAAGCGCAAATATGGCGGAACGCTGACCGCCGTCTGCGATCATTTGGCCCAAATCGAGACCGACCTCACTTCACTGGAAAATCTTTCGCATGACATCGAGGTGGTGAAGCAGGAAATCATTCAATCGCACGAGCAGTTATGCATGAATGCTCTTCGCTTATCCGATAAACGGCAGTCCGCGGCTGAAACATTGGCTGTGCGTGTGGAAAATGAATTGCGGGACCTGAAGATGGAAGGCACCCGCTTCTCAGCGGTTCTGTCCGTCCGTCCGGCGGACCCGTCCGCGAACCCCTCTCTTGTCAGCGATGGTCGCATCATTTCGGAAACCGGAATGGACCGGGTGGTTTTCATGATTTCCCCCAATGTCGGTGAGACGCTGAAACCATTGGCCGAAATTGCGTCCGGGGGGGAGCTCTCGAGGATCGTTCTGGCGCTGAAATCGATACTGGCGCACTCCGAATCCACGGGAACCTTGATTTTCGACGAGGTGGATGCGGGAATCGGGGGGGGCACCGCGGAAGTGGTGGGCAAGAAAATGCTGGCTTTGTCCCGATACCATCAAATCATCTGCATCACGCATTTGCCGCAAATTGCCACGTTTGCCGACCATCATTTCACCATATCCAAACAGGTTGAAAACGGAAGGACACGAACCCGCATCGCCCGAATTCCCAAAGAAGAGCGGGCGAAAGAAATCGCAAGAATGCTGGGAGGGGATCGGGTTACAAAGAAAACGCTGGCCCATGCAGCAGAAATGCTGGATCAAAAACCATGACCGTTTACAGCCTGCCGCCGTTTCTGACACTCTGCAGTTTTCTGTGGCTGGGTGCGATCACGGCCAAACACCGACGATGGAGCCGATCGGATATTCTTTTCTTTATCATCTGTCTTTTTGGATCCTTCCTGTATATCGATATTCTGTTGGTTTTTAATGTTCGATCCGAAGATACAGCCCTCCTGATCAGCCGCCTGGACCACTTATTCGTTGTTTACCTGTCTCCGGTGTATATCCATTTTTTCCACACATATCTGGGGATCAAAAAGGGCAAACGGCTGCTCATGGCGGCTTATATTTACGCGTTTATTCTCATGATGTTCACCCAGTCGGATTGGTATATCGAATCCATGAAATCCTACCGTTTCGGTTATTTTGCAGCCGGCGGTCCTTTGTATCCATTCTTCGGACTTCTTTCGCTCGGCGCCTCGGTTTACGTGCTGTTGCTGCTTTTTCGGGCGATACGGCATGAAAGAAGCAGTATCGGCAAGTATCGGCTTAGATACGTATTTGTCGGGTTCGGTTCGATGGGGCTGTTGAATGCGCTGAACATTCTTCCCGTCAGCGGTTATGCCGTTTATCCACCCGGCAACTGGAGTTTTATACCACTGGTTGTTTTCGGAATCGGTCTATTTCGCCATGATTTGCTGGATACCGGCACGTTGATTCACAAGGGTCTGATATATACCGTACTGACCGCTTTTCTAACCACATTGTATGCCGCAGTCGTACTGGGGGCCGAAAGAATGATCAGCGGATTCAACCGGTCGGATTCGTATTATCTTTCCTTCGGATTCATTCTGCTGGCCGCCTTTACAATGGCCCCCCTGAGGGAGAGAGTTCAAATCGGCGTGGACCGAATTTTTTTCAGGGAAAAATATGATTACCGGAAAACGCTTAAATCCGTCGGCCGGCGGATAACTTCAGTTCTGGATTCCCGGCAAATTGCACGGAGGATTATGGATGTCGTTTCAAAAACCATGCAGGTCGAAAACTGCCGGCTGTTTATATTGGATGAAGCAAAGGAGGCCTTCGTTCTCCAATCCAGTCCTTCCGCCGAAAACCCGGGCATCGGTATCATGAAGCACGATTGCCCGCTTATTTGGGAACTTCGGAAGAAACGCGCAAAAATGGTCAAACGAAATTATGCGCCGAATGCCGGCCGTTTTCAGGTTGGCGATGTCATCGAAGCAATGACACGACTCCAGGCCGAAATTATCATTCCTTTTCACTACAAGGAAAAACTGACGGGATTTCTTGCCATGGGGGAAAAGCGCTCGGGAGACCTGTTTACCCCGGAGGAATTCGATTTGCTGGAGATCTTGGCGGACCAGAGTGCGCTGGCGTTTGAAAACGCCCGATCTTATGCGTTGCTGAACCGGATGAATGAAAACCTGGAAAAGACGGTCTCGGCCAGGACGCGGGAACTGAGGCAGGCCCTGCATGAAAAAGAAATATCCCAAGAGCGGCTTATCAAATCGGAAAGTCTCGCGGCTATCGGGGAACTGGTGGCCGGCGCGGCCCATGAACTGAACAACCCTCTGGCTTCGGTTATGAGTTTATTACAGTCTTCTGTCGAGGAAATGAAACAATGGGACGGCAGTTCGCCTTTCGATGAGGATGTTATCGAAGATCTGGAGTTTGCCGGGGGGGAACTGCAAAAGGCTAAACACATCGTGGAAAGCCTTCTGGGGCTTTCCCGGCAGACCGTCACGTTTGCTGAAGATGTCAATCTCAACACGGTTGTAAAAAATGCATTGCGGGTCCTGCACAACCAATACAAGCAAGGGAAAGTCGTTATTCTGGAGAATTACGATACGGACCTGCCTGTCATACGGGGAAATTTCGCCAACCTCGGGCAAGTGGCCGTCAACATCATAAAAAATGCAATTCAGGCGGTAAAACCCGTCGGCGGAGAAATAATGATCATGACGCGTTTTGAAAAAGGCCCTGACCAGGTGGTTTTTGAATGCCGGGATACGGGACCCGGGATTCAAAAAGAGCACCGACTGGACATTTTTAAACCTTTTTTTACCACGAAACCTGTTGGAGAAGGCACCGGGCTTGGACTGTATATCTGTCATGAAATTGTGGAACGGCACGGGGGGGCGTTGAGCCTGGAAGATAATAATGGCAAAGGGGCCCATTTTGTGGTAACGTTCCCGACTTGATCGACAAACAAATGCTTGAGTCAAACTAAAATCTGGCCGCAATCCGATTGGATGGCCGAAATCGAGGTGATGTTTTATGCCGATATATGAATTTAGATGTCTAAACTGCAATGAATGTTTTGAACTGCTGGTCATGAAAAACGAGGAAGGTGTTGAACTGCGCTGTCCCGCATGCCATTCGGAAACGTTTGAACGGATCATGAGCGTCGCATCCCACCAGGTTGGTGACGGCTCGAAAGGACAGGGGGTGAGCAAATTGAGTCGAAACTGTTCGAGCGGTTCATGCACTACCTACGAAATACCCGGGCACACTTCGTGAACCGGTAATGGCGGCAGGTCATAAATGACGTTTACACCGGCCTATATCGAAACCTATCGGAAGGGATTATTTCGTGAAAAAGTGACAACGGCGACCGAGGCGATGGATGATTGCCGGCTTTGCCCACGGCAATGCCGCGTCAACCGGAATGCCTGCGAAACAGGGATCTGCAAGACAGGCAAACATGCATGGGTGTCCAGCTATCATCCTCATTTCGGTGAAGAGGCCCCGCTGGTGGGTACAAACGGTTCCGGCACCATTTTTTTTACCCATTGCAACTTGTTGTGCAATTTTTGCCAGAATTATGACATCAGCCACCTGGGATGCGGTGAAAAAACATCGTCCGCGCAGCTTGCCGACATGATGATCCACTTGCAGAACCAGGGATGCCACAATATCAATTTCGTTACGCCTTCCCATGTGGTGCCGCAAATCCTTGCTGCTACCGAGATTGCGGTGGACAAGGGGCTTGCCGTTCCGCTGGTATACAACTCGAGTGCTTATGACAGTGTCGACACCCTGCGTCTGCTCGAGGGGGTCGTGGATATCTACATGCCGGATTTCAAATTTTGGAGCGCATCCGTCGCCGATAAAACCTGCCGGGCGCCCGATTACCCCGAGGCGGCTAAAAATGCCTTGCGGGAAATGCACCGGCAGGTGGCGGACCTTTCGATCGACACGAACGGCATCGCGCGGCGGGGCCTGCTGGTCAGGCACCTGGTCTTGCCGGGCGGATTGGCCGGCACGCGCGACATCATGCGGTTTATCGCACGAGACATTTCACCGAACACGTATGTCAATATCATGCCGCAGTACCGTCCCTGCGGCACTGCTCATCATACACCGGAGCTTTCCAGAAGGCTGACCGGTGAAGCATTTCATCAGGCTTTGAAGGCGGCCGATGAAGAGGGTATTCGGCGACTCGACAGCCGTCGGCGGGTATTTGCCTTTGAATAAACGGTGGAAGCCGAAACAGAATTTGTTATGGGCCGAAAAGGAGGATCGGAATTTATGCCAAACATTCGATTGCTGTGGTTGCTTGTGTTTCTGTTTGCGTTTGCCGGTACGGCCGCCGCGCAGCGCCTTGCCGTTTCCGCATCCGTTGCCAACGTCCGGTCGGGTCCGGGAACGGATCGATACGATATTTTATGGAAGGCCGAGCAGTACTATCCCATAGAAGTAATCGATACTCAGACGCAATGGTACCTGTTCAAGGATTTCGAAGGAGATAAGGGATGGATACATAAATCCCTCGTGAAGGACATTTCAACGGTGATTACGAAAAAGGAAAAATGCAATGTCCGATCGGGCCCCGGTACGGGTTCCGAGCATCAAGTGCTGTTTGTCGTAGAAAAAGGCGTACCGTTCAAAGTGCTTAAAAAACAAGGCAAATGGCTGCGGATCGAGCATGCCGACGGCGACCGGGGCTGGATACATGCGTCACTTGTGTGGTGAGACGCGCCCGAACAGATGGGCGGGTTGGAGGATATATGGCGAAACAGAGAATCTCACGCTCCAGAAAAAGAGAGCTTCAAAAACCGGATGAATTCATCAGTTTTACCGGCGGCATCCTCCAGGCGGTTTCGGAAAACCGGCGCCGATTTATTGTCGGTGGTGCCGCCTTGATTGTAGTGATTTTGGCCGTCATCGGATTTCGTTACCATGCTGCGCGGACCGAGGAAAATGCTTCGCGGCTTCTTCAGGCCGGGTTGGAAAAGATGGAGGACATCGGTCCGGCCGAAAACGCGTCGGATCCGCTCAGGGTGGAAGTTAAACGCGATTTGGAAATGGTAGTGGAAAAATATCCCGGAAAAAAAGCGGGAAAAATCGCGCGGATTCTATTGGCGGACATCGCCGCAGAAACCGGGGAGTACGAGTCGGCCCTCATGTTGTACGAGCGTGCCCTGAAGGATTTCAATAATGACCCGTTTTATACGACCCTGATTTTGAAGGGACTGGCTTATGCCAACGAGCAGAGCGGAAACCTGGATTCAGCCATGGCATACATGAAATCCGCCAAAGCCGGACCCGATCTGGGATTCGAGGATGAAGTGCTTTACCATTTGGGTCGATTGGCTTCTGAAAAAGGCATGCATGACGAGGGGGCCGCTTATTATCGCGAACTGCTCGAGTCGCACCCGGATTCGATATATGCCGATCTGGCCGAAGAGGAGGCGGCCGCCCTGCAGCCGGACCTTTAAAGCCCGGAGGAAATCTCCGAATTCCGATCGAGCCCGAAGGTGATCCTCAAGGTTTTTTCAGTCCATTTCGGAAGTCACATCCAGATTGAATTTTTTGATTTTTTGATTGAGTCCGCTCTTTCCGATGCCAAGCAGCTGTGCCGCATGGGTCTGGACGTTGTTCGTTACAGACAGGGCCCGTTTTATCATGGCCTGTTCCACATTGGCCAACGTGTCGTAAAGATTTGCATTCAGTGGAATGCCGTCCAGATGCAGGGTGTTGTCGATGCTGCTTTTAATTTCATTAGGCACATCGTTCGCAGTGATGAATTCACCGGGACATAAAATCATGGCCCGTTCGATAAGATTTTCAAGCTCCCGTATATTTCCCGGCCAAGCATAGTCATAAAACAGGCGTTCGACTTCATGGTCCACCCCCCTTATGGGAGTTTCGGCTTTTCGTTCTTCCGCATACTTTTTGATAAAATGATTGACCAGAAGCCGAATATCCTCCCGGCGTTCCCTAAGCGGCGGCATGACAATCCGCAGCACGTTCAACCGGTAATAGAGATCTTCCCGAAATCGGCCTTCCCTGATCTCGTCTTCCAATGTTTTGTTGGTCGCTGCAAGCAGCCGAATATTAACGGAAATGGGTTTGATCCCGCCGACCCGCTCAAACGTTTTTTCCTGTAAAACACGAAGCAGTTTCACCTGAAGGTTCTGGGACAACTCCCCGATCTCATCCAGAAACAGCGTTCCGCCGTCGGCCAACTCGAACCGCCCCTTTTTCATGGAGGCAGCTCCGGTGAACGCTCCTTTTTCATGACCGAAAAGCTCACTTTCCAGGAGCGTTTCGACAAATGCCGAACAATTTACCGCAACGAACGGCTTATCATGCCGAGGACTGTTGAAATGGATTGATTTGGCGACCAGTTCTTTTCCCGTGCCGCTCTCACCTTCGATCAATACCGTGGCCGAGGTCGGAGCCACTTTCTGTATGGTTCTGAAGACATCCTGCATCACTTTTGTTTTGCCGATGATATTGTCGAATTTATACTGGGATTCGACAGCATTTCGCAGCTGTCTGTTTTCCTTGATGACCCGGTACATGCCGATGGCCTTTTCAATGAAAATTACCAGCCGATCGTTGTCAAACGGTTTGAGGATGTAGGTGTAGGCACCTTTTTGCATCGCCTCTACCGCTTTATCAACTGTTCCATAAGCGGTCATCATGACCACCGGCAGGTCCGAATCCCCGGCTTTGATTTTCTCGAGCAGTTCCATGCCGTCCATCCCGGGCATTTTCATGTCGGTCAAAACGAGATCGATATCGGAATCGGACAACCTCATAAGCGCTTCCGGACCGGAATTCGCTGTCAGCGTTTCATAGCCTTCTTCTTCTAAAACGGCACTCAAGATCGGTGGATAATTTTTTTCATCGTCCACGATCAGAATTGTTTCCATAGGGTAACTCCTTGCCTCGTTTCCTTTATAAACTAGCTCAGCGGCAGCTCGATTTCGACACTAACCCCGCGCAGGGGTGAATTGTTTCGGATATCGATGGTGCCGCCGTGGGCTTCAACGATGTTTTTTACGATTCCCAGACCAAGTCCGGTTCCCGTTTCCTTGGTCGTAAAAAACGGATCCCATATTTTTTCGATGTTTTCCGAATCGATGCCCGGTCCTTCATCTTCAAATACGACAAAGAGAAGATTATCCGAGGCTCTCGCTTCGATTTGAATCTCACCGCCGTTGGGCATGGCCTGCATTGCATTTATGAGAACATTCAAAAAAGCCTGATACAGCATATCGGCGTCTGCCGAAAGCCGGGGCAGGGAGTCCGCGATATAGGTTTTGATAATATAACCTTTTTTATCGATCTGGGGTTTGAGAAACGTGAGATTTTTTTCGAGTATGTCCTCGATTCGGCATTCGACATACACGGGTGATTTGGGTCTGGCGTAATTCAAAAAATCCGTGATGATGTTGTTTAGCCTGCCGGATTCCTCGATAATGATATTCGGTATTTTATTTTTGGGATCCAGGGTGTTCATCTTCTTTTTCAAAAGCTCGGCGGAGCTTTTGATAATGCCGAGGGGATTTCTGATTTCATGGGAAATGCCGGCCGTCATTTCACCCAGGGAACTGAGATGTTTTGCCCGGTTCAGATTTTCTTCCAGTTTAAGCCTCTCCAGAGCCCGCTGCCGTATAATACCTTCCCCTCTTCTCACGATCAGCAGCATGATCACGAAGATGGACACCATCACAAAAGAGATCGTGGTGAAAACCAATATTTGAAACCTGAAAATGGAGTGGT
>JAWODC010000020.1:0-6656 GCA_046483495.1 Desulfobacterales bacterium | reverse complement strand
GAAGACGCGGGAGAATATCCCGTCCATATTGCGGAAAAAGCTTCTTCAAGCATTTTTTCGGTTAATCCCATGTCCCGGGTATCGCGGAATAGCTTTTTGCTGAATTTATGGATGGATTGGCTTATGATACCACCGGCGGACTGAGACAACAGGTTCCTTGCGATCAGAATGGAAAGGATTTCTTCCTGGGTGGTTTGAAAATGAGGAAGGTCAAAGTTCTCATCCGCATAAAAATAGCCTTTTTTTGCGGCATCATATTCCAGTGGCGCAGCCATGCGGTCCCTGAAAAAATCGATGGTGCGTTGAGCGGTTTTTGCGGAAACCTCAAAATAACTGACTATGGAAGAGGCATTGGGAAATTTTTGTGCACGTATTTGTCGGTCAAACCAGAATATGCGCTCGTAGATAGGAAAGTTGGCCACCCTCAGTAACCCTTTGATATCAGCATAAGAAATTGTTTTTTATATAAAGAGTATAGGTTTTGGTCATTTGTGTGTCAACACATTTATCAATACAACCTGTTGCATTTTCTCAAATTTAAGTCCGAATCACGGATAAAAAATATAGTTATTTACATTTGGATTGTTATTCGTGAATTAAAAAGAATTCTTCAAATTGAAATTTAGCAAAAATATTTGGTTTGAAAGATCCTCACTTCATTTTAGGCTGAAATGATCTCTATTGCGCTTTTAAATGGCGGAATGTCCAGAGAGACAGTGGCGAACATGTTGGGCCATGCCGGCAAGGGGAAGACTTTGGAAAATTTCAATGCTGATCCTTCAACGGCCGCTATTGGAAAAGTAGTAAAAGGGTTGTGGAAATAAAGGTGTGTTTGCCAATCAACCGTTCATCATTTGTTCATCACTCATTCATCACTTTTACAGAATAAATATGTTGATGGCGGAGAGGGTGGGATTCGAACCCACGATCCCGCTTTTGGCAGGATACCGCTTTTCGAGAGCGGGGCCTTCAGCCACTCGGCCACCTCTCCGTATCCATCGTTATCGGCTATCGTTTTTTATATTTTTTGCCTCCTGCTGTCAAGGGATAAAGCGGCACCGCCCCGGTGTCTTCCGCCATGTATGGCAACGATGTACGGTTTTCGTCACCACCCGCTGCGCCTTCGACAAGGCGGCATCACTTTCCACCGCCCGCACTTGCGATGAAATCGTTATTAAAGGATGATATGTCTTGCACGAGATCACCCGTTTTAGTATCAGATGCATGCAACCGTAAAACCAACAATCAAAAGGAATATTCGATGGCAACCGTATCTCCCTTTAAGGGCGTTTTATACAACCCCGAAATGATCGACAACCCCGGCGACGTGTGCACCCCGCCGTACGATGTCATTTCTGAAGAAGAACGGCGGTATTTCTACGAACGCCACGACAACAATGTCGTCCGCTTGATCTTAGGGCCGTCCCTGCCGACAGATACGGATTTGAATAACGCCCACAGCCGGGCGGCAAAATATTTCAACGACTGGATCGAACACGGCGTTCTGGTTCAGGATCATGCGCCGGCCGTTTACCTGACATCCGTTGAATTTCCCGTTGAAACGCAATCCGTCATTCGGTACGGGATAATCGCCCGTGTA
Source organism: Desulfobacterales bacterium (assembly GCA_046483495.1). Taxonomy (GTDB): domain Bacteria; phylum Desulfobacterota; class Desulfobacteria; order Desulfobacterales; family UBA5616; genus CAYLRU01. The sequence continues at coordinate 5,056 of JAWODC010000020.1, read as the reverse complement.
AGGCTCGAGCCTTTTGAAAAAAAGATCATTCTTCCTCATGAAAAAACCTTTTCGAAAGTCAAATCCGAACGGCTGGATCTCATGAAGAAATGCCACGTGAATTTCAGTCCCGTTTTTGCCATCTACCCGGATGATACGAATACGATATTGGACCGGCTCAAAGCCCATGTCTCGCAACAACGGCCCGATATGGATTTTTCGGACCATCAAGGGCTGCAGCACCGCATGTGGCGCGTTGTGGATAATGAAATCCACCGTTATGTCGAAAATGCCATGAGAAATAAAAAATTGTATATCGCGGATGGTCATCACCGGTATGAAACCGCATTGAATTATCGAAACTGGAGAGCGGAGCAGGATGCCGGCTTTTCGGAAAGCCACCCGGCCAACCATGTCATGATGTACATGTCCTGTATGGATGAGCCCGGATTGACCATTCTGCCGGCGCACCGGTTGCTGACCGGCATAGGCGATATCGACGTATCCTCTTTTCTGCGAAAAGCTGAAGACTATTTCGATATTATCGATTTTCCTTTCGGCGGCGGCACTGAGGCATCGGCGCAGGCTGCGTTCCAAAAAACCCTGAAAGCACGCCATTCCTCTCATGCCGTCGGTGTTTGCATTCGAAACATACCGCACGGTTATCTGCTGATCGCCAAAGACGGCATTATGGATTCACTTTTCCCGGAAATGCCCGATTGTCTCCGCAGGCTCGATGTCACCGTACTCACCCATCTCGTTTTTATGAACCTGCTTGGATTCGAATCCGAACACCTCGATGACGAAAAACGGATACGGTACACCAGCAATACGGAAACCGCCCTTGCCGCCGTTCAATCCGGCGCCTGCGACGCGGCTTTCATATTGAATCACACCAAAATCGAACACGTAAAAGAGGTCGCCGAAAACGGACTGATCATGCCCGGGAAGTCAACCTATTTTTATCCAAAAGTGATTACCGGCCAGGTCATGTACAAGCTTTATTAAGCAGCCGCCCTATGCGTCCGGAAGGCAGCCTGTTTGCAGAAGCGGCCTTTGCGTTTTCGGTGTACTCAAAGCAGTCGATTGTTGATGCGTGTCGATCAATCCCAAGCTCGTGCCGAATCACATTCGGATGGGCACACCTAATCGTCATCTCCGAATATGCGCCGCACCTCCTCCGAATAGCGGCCGTCATCTTCATAAATATAAAGTGGTGAAGCGATTTCCATGTCCGGGCCGGCCCATTTCAATCCTTTTGCGATCACCATTTTAGCCGGCTCATTCCGAAAGGAATGGACCATTCGGATCCACTTCGGCTCGATGCCTCCCGAACGCATACTGAAAATCAGATCCGTTGCGCGGATTGCCGGATAGATCATATAAAGCCGCCCGCTTTCCTTTAATATTCGGCCGGAAGCTTGAATAATATCGTTTAGTGTAGCGGCCACTTCATGCCGGGCAACGGCTTTTTGCGGATTCGGGTTGATTTTTCCCGAATGCAGCCGTCGATAAGGCGGATTGCTGACGACGACATCCACATAACCGTCCGTCATTTCAGGACGCACTGATTTCAGGTCGGAATGCAAAATCCGGATGCGATCGTCCATTTTGTTGTAAGCGATGTTTTGAAGGGAAAGGTCGGCGAGCCGCTTCTGCAGCTCGATCCCGAAAAAAGCCGCTTCCGTATGGATGTGGGCGAGAATCAAAGGAAGAATACCGCAACCGGTGCCCAGATCAACCAGCCTGTCACCGGGCTTAAGCATGACATGCCCGGCAAGCAAAAGTGCATCGATGGAAAATCGGTATCCGGCCCTCTCCTGCCAAACGGTGACGGCGCCATTAAAAACCGTATCCCGGGTGTATACCGAATCACCCATTTTCAACCGGTCCGATTCGGAAATGAATATCTTCGAGTGCGGAGTCGCCGAGCCCCTGGTTAATGGATTCGACAATGTCCTGCTTGACGTATCGGAGCTCCTGAAGCCAGATGGAACCCGCCACATTCACCACCAGCGTTTTCCCTTTGAACGCCACCGGAACCGCGCTTTTCGCCGTGAGGGTTCCCACGGCATCCGGCCAGATGCGCCGAATTTGATCGAGCCGGGCGGCGGGATTTCCAAAATCCGCCACCAGTTTTTCCAGTATCGAGCCGATATGAACACTTCGCATATTTCGATTTCTTTTTTTCATTGAATTCCTCCGATGCAAACCGCAACGGCACATATCCAGCTTATGCCCATTATCCCTATATCGGCAAACGCCGGATCATTCAAATTTTTTTTGCATATTACCGAAGGGTTATTTATACTTGACTTACCTTATTCGTTCCCTTAATTATATGAAGATTTTTTTATGCACGTATCACCCCCGGCAAACGGGATGAAAACGTGCGCCGTTCAACACTATTTTATGTTCGTCAACCGACGACGATAAACAGGAGTAATATGACGTTAAATCAAACCATGAACTGGGATTGGGATAAGCTAAAGGAACAACAGAAGCGGAACTCCCCTTCCGGAGGTTCGACCCCGCCGCAAGTGGACGAATTCCTCAATAAGTTCAAAAAAATCAACTTGCCGGGAATCCCGATTATTATTCTCGTCGTGATTCTTTTGATCATTGGGAGCTCTATTTTCTACACAATCGGCGTAGATGAAGTCGGTATGGTGCAGCGGTTCGGAAAATACGTCAGAACCACACAGCCGGGATTGAACCTGAAACTGCCGGCGGGAATTGAAAAAGTAAACAAGGTCAAAATCCTCAAGGTCTACAAGGAAGAATTCGGATCCGAAGTTCGATCCGGCGATGACCGACAGACCTTCTATCCTCCATCCAAGGCTGAAAATGCGTCCCTGATGCTGACCGGGGACCTCAATGTGGCCGTAGTGCCCTGGATCGTGCAATTCCGTATTAAAGATCCCTACAACTTTCTGTTCAAAGTTCAAAATCCGACCATACTGCTGAGGGACATGTCCGAAGCCACCATGCGCGTGGTCGTGGGAGACAGAAGCATCAACGAAGTGATCAGCAAGCGGGACCAAATCGCCGTCGCAGCCAAGGAAGTGCTTCAAAAGGAGCTCGACAAGGCGCAAACCGGCATCAATGTCGTCACCATCGAGATGAAACGAACCAATGTCCCCGGTCCGGTGCAGCCCTCCTTCAATGAAGTGAACCAGTCCACCCAGGAGAAAGAGCAGCTGATCTATCAGGCTCGTGAGGACTACAACAAAGCCATACCGGCAGCCAAAGGGGAGGCCGAGCGGACCATCAAAGCGGCTGAGGGATATGCCCTCGACAGGGTGAACCGGGCAGAGGGCGATGCGGCGAGGTTTTCGGCATTGTATGAAGAGTACAAAAAAGCCAAAGACGTCACCAAGCGAAGAATGTATCTTGAAATGATCAGGAAGGTCTATCCCAAACTCGGCCAAAAATACATTTTCGATTCGGATCAAGAAAACGTCCTGCCCCTGCTGAACTTAGGGCAGAAACTGAAGAAGGCGGAATAATGAAATCAAAATCCATGTATATTCTTATTGCCGTTGCGGCAATCTTTATCATTCTATATGCATCCGCATTTGTGGTCGATGAGACCGAACAGGTGGTGGTCACCCAATTCGGAAAAGTGGTGGGGGATGCGAAAACCGAACCGGGATTATATTTTAAAATCCCATTTATTCAAAATGCGACCTATTTTCCGAAGTACTTGATCCAATGGGACGGTGACCCCGGCCAGGTCCCCACCCTGGAAAAAACCTACATTTGGGTGGACACCTTCGCCCGATGGAAAATCGTCGATCCGGTGAAATTTTTTCAGACGGTCAACAATGCCATCATCGCCAAGGGAAGACTGGACGACATCATCGACCCTGCGGTCAGGAACTTCATCACCTCGTACCGGCTCATCGAGACGGTCATAAAGATCCTGATAGCCAACCGTGGAGAAATAGCTATACGCATCATGCGTACATGCAGGGAGCTTGACATTGAAACGGTGGCTGTTTTTTCAGAAATCGACCGCACTTCACAGCACGTGAGATATGCACATGAAGCTTATTATGTTGGCAAAGCACCGTCGTCAGAAAGTTATTTAGACATTGAAAAGATTATAAAAGTTGCCCTGGAAAGTAATTCCGATGCAATTCATCCGGGCTATGGTTTCCTCTCCGAAAATGCAGCTTTTGCGCAAAGATGCCAGGATGAAGGAATTATTTTCATTGGTCCGGCCCCCGGGGTTATACAGCAAATGGGCGACAAAATTACGGCCCGCGAAACCATGATTCACGCCGGAATACCCGTTGTTCCCGGAACAACGGGCAATCTGAATGATGAAAAAGAAGCACTGGAAGCCATCAGGATCATCGGATTACCGGTCATGATAAAAGCTTCGGCAGGAGGCGGCGGCAAAGGAATGCGCCTGGTAAACGAAGAAAATAACATCATTCCGGCGTTACAGGCCGCCCAGTCAGAAGCCAAAACAGCCTTTGGAAACGATTCGGTTTATATTGAAAAGTACATCACTTCACCGCATCATATTGAATTCCAGATACTGAGCGACAAGTACGGCAATACGGTACACCTTTTCGAGCGCGAATGTTCCGTTCAGCGGCGCCATCAGAAAATGATCGAGGAAACCCCCTCACCCTTGATAACCGCTGCCCTGAGGGAAGAAATGGGGCGGACTGCTGTGGAAGCTGCAAAGGCTGTAAATTATACAGGAGCAGGCACCATTGAGTTTTTGGTGAACGAAGAACTCTGTTACTATTTCCTTGAAATGAATACCCGGCTGCAGGTAGAACATCCCATCACCGAAAGGGTCACGGGAATAGACCTGGTAAAAGAACAAATAAAAATTGCAGAAGGACAAAAACTGGAACTGACACAAAATGAACTTAACCAGGAGGGCCATTCCATTGAATGCCGTATATATGCTGAAGATCCCGACAATAATTTCATGCCAAGTGCCGGGAAAATCCATAAAATATCCGAACCACTCGGGTTAGGTGTGCGCACCGACGGGTATGTATACGAAGGATATGAGATCCCTATCTTTTATGACCCCCTGATTTCAAAATTA
>JAWODC010000036.1:0-111259 GCA_046483495.1 Desulfobacterales bacterium | reverse complement strand
CGTGTACATTATCAAAAGTGGCGAAATATGAAGCACCCATTCACGATGGGTTTTTATCAGAATAAGTCAATCGTTGGTAATGTATGGATAAATTTACGCAAGAAATATACCAGGATTAAAATCGGCTCAAATACGGCATTTGCGGCGGCCATGGTTTAAGAATCGGGTAAATTGCCTTTTTTTACATGGAAAAATGCCCGATTGGGCAAAATGGGGGAGAGACTCGATCCGGAATTGTTAAAAGGTCGGGGACCGCGATTCGTGCGCTGCTAAAAGTGTTTTCTGTCGAGGCTCCGGTACTGGATCGATTCGGCAACGTGGCGCGCCTCGATATCGCGGATGCCTTCGAGATCGGCGATGGTGCGGGCGATTTTTAGAATCCGGTTGTAGGCGCGGGCCGATAATCCGAGCTTGTCTACGGCGGATTCCAGCAGTTCGTTGGAATCGGAGCCTATTGCGCAGTACTGCTTGATGTGGCGATTGGCCATCTTGGCATTGCAGTGAATGCGGGTTTGATGGAATCGTTTTTCCTGGATCTGGCGTGCCTTGAAGACCCTTTCCCGAATGGCCTTGGAAGATTCCGTTTCATTCACCGACATCAGGTCCTTGTAGGGCACCGCCGGTACATCCACGTGGATGTCGATGCGGTCGAGCAGGGGGCCGGATATTTTCGAGCGGTAACGATGGATTTGGTGATGGCTGCAAACGCATGTATGCTTTGGGTCTGAGAAGTAGCCGCACGGGCAGGGGTTCATGGCCGCCACCAGCATGAAATTCGAGGGATACGTGATCGTCGTCGCCGCCCGTGAAATGGTGACCCGGGTTTCTTCCAGCGGCTGGCGAAGCACTTCGAGGACGTGCTTTTTGAATTCCGGGAGTTCATCGAGGAAAAGGACGCCGTTATGGGCCATGCTCACCTCTCCGGGTTTCGGTATATGGCCGCCGCCGATCAGGCCGGCATCTGAAATCGTATGGTGCGGGGAACTGAACGGGCGCTTGGTGACAAGTGCCTGGTTTCTCCCCAGGCTGCCCGCAATACTGTATATCTTGGTGGTTTCCACTGCTTCGTCAAACGTCAGCGGGGGAAGAATGGTGCAGAGCCGCCTGGCCAGCATCGTTTTGCCCGATCCCGGTGGGCCGATCATCAGCAGATTGTGGCCGCCGGCGGCCGCGATTTCCATGGCACGTTTGGCATGCTCCTGACCTTTGACCTCGGAAAAATCGATCTCGGAACTGCTTGTCACGTCAAACATGCAGCCGATATCGGCACGTTCCCGTTCTATTTGGGTTGTGCCTCGAAAATAATTGACCACCTGGGATAAATTGGACACGGGGATCACGGATACCCCTTGAATGACGGCAGCCTCCCGCCGGTTATCATAGGGCAGGACAATGCCGGTGAATTGATGCCGCCCGGCGGTATGGGCCATGGAAAGGGCCCCTTTTACGGGTTTTATTCTTCCGTCTAAGGAGAGTTCACCTACGATAACATGTTTCTGGACGGTTTGAGGGGACAAAACGCCGGTGGCGCACAAAATGCCGACGGCTATGGGCAGGTCGAATCCGGTTCCCTCTTTTTTGATATTGGCCGGGGCGAGATTCACGGTGATGCGATCATTGGGAAACTCGAATCCGGAATTGTTGACGGCGGACTTTACCCGCTCCTTGCTTTCTTTCACCGCGGTTTCGGGGAGGCCCACCGTGGTAAAGCTTGGCAGGCCGAAATTGATATCCACTTCCACCTCGACCACATAGGCATCGATTCCGATCATGGTGCTGCTGTATATTCCGGAAAGCATCCGACCCCCCGATAATGCATCTTTAATTCTTCTGTATATTATACCCAAAATACATTTATCGGTTTTAATAACAGACTAATAAAAATAATTCAAAATAATTTTTTCTTGGAATCGGAAAAGATGCCGTGCGGAATTCGTTATCAACCACCACGCGACCAGCCGGAATATTCGGTCGGCTAGACTTCCATTAAGATGCCGCCACCGATATTGATGGCCTGCCCGGTAATATAAGCGGATCGGCTGGAAAGCAAAAATGCGGACAGATCAGCCACTTCGTCGATGCTGCCGATCCGATTCAATGGAACCGTGCGCTTCAACTGCTCTTCGGCCTCCTCAGCCGATGTTCCGAACACGACGGCCTTCAAAGCAATATTGCCGACCTGAAGATCGGTCATGATCAGTCCCGGGCAGACCGCATTCACCCGGATTTGTTTTTCGGCAAGCTCAAGAGCCATAACCTTGGTGATCATAATGGCCCCGGCTTTGGAAACCGAATAGGCACCGTTCAATTTGGCGGGTGTCTTCCCCGCCCGCGATGCAATGTTGACGATGGCGCAGGGTGGATTTGTCATTAGCGGAACGGCGGCCTTAGAGACTCTGAACACCCCGTGAAGATTGACATCGACCGTGTTCACCCAAGCGCTTTCATCATATTCATGCGTATTCTGCGGTGCGCCTATGGCGGTGCCGGCGTTGTTGCACAAGAAATCGAGTGATCCGAAAGTTTCTTTCACCGCCTCCATCGCGGCATTTACCGAATCGGAACGTGTCACATCCATTTCCAGGGCGAGCGTTTTAACGCCGTATCGGGCGTTCAATTCATCTGCGATCATTTTCAGTTCATCCAGAGAACCGTAAGCGATCGGCGCATCCTTTATCGGCGGTGATTTAAGGTCCGTCACCACCACATTGGCGCCGTACGATGCCATTTTGTTCGCCGTTCCGAAACCGATGCCGGTGTGTTTGCCGGCTCCGGTGATCATCACGGTCTTACCCTTGAATTCAGAGTGCATAACCTGCTCCTTTTGGGTAGTCCTGTTGAAAGAGGCAATTAAAAGGTTTGATTCTTAATCGGCCATAAGCATTGGGCGTGTAGCATAGAGCTGAACAAATCGGAACAAAGGCCGCCGATTCCAAAGCGGCTCCATCTCACAAATTCCTTGCCAACCTGAAATCGAACCGATATTTTCATATCGATCAGGTCACAAGCGTTTCGTTTTTAACCAATTACAAAAAAGGCGGTTTGCCATGAAAGTCGCTTTGACGATAGCCGGATCGGATTCGTGTGGCGGCGCCGGTATCCAGGCGGACATCAAAACCTTCCAGGCGCTGGGGGTGTACGGCATGAGCGCTGTAACCGCGGTTACGGTTCAAAATACCCAAAGAGTATTTGCGGTGCAGGAAATGCGCCCGCAAATCGTATACGATCAGATTCGCTGCCTGTTCGATGATATCACTATCGACGCCGTAAAAATAGGCATGGTTTCGAGCATCGAACTCATCCAGGCTGTCGCCGATGCGCTATCCGCGGTTTCCGGGCCGCCGGTCGTCCTGGATCCGGTGATGATTTCAAAGAGCGGCTATGCGCTGTTGAAGCAGGATGCCCGGAAGGCTCTCGTCTCCCGCCTTTTTCCCCTGGCCCACGTTGTGACTCCCAATATCCACGAAGCCGAAGCACTTGTGGAATCGCCGATCACCTCCATTGATCAGATGAAAACGGCGGCCCGCCGCATTCGGGAAATAGGCGCCGAAAACGTCGTGGTAAAAGGGGGACATTTGGGAGGACGCCATGCCACGGATGTCCTTTACGATGGATCGACCTTCCAGGAGCTGACCGATTTGCGGGTGAACACGAAAAACACGCACGGGACCGGATGCACGTTTTCTTCCGCCATTGCCGCCAACCTGGCTCTTGGAAGAGCATTCTTCGAGGCGGCAATCCAGGCCAAGAAGTATGTCACCGGGGCCATTGCCAATTGCCTGGACATCGGCCGGGGGCACGGTCCCACCCATCATTTCTTCGATCTTTATCATCGTGCCGGCATGATTTGAATACAAGCTATCTCAAAATAATATTCTGGTTCAAGATCAAGGCGGAACCGCATGTTAAGCCGCAGGCGTACTCATGTATGTTGAGGACGTAACATGCAGTTCCAACGAAGATATGGGGACAAAAGATTATTTTGAGACAGCTTGTAAAAAAGGAAGGTGAGAGTCGGGCATCGGCAAAACCTCTTCTCACCTTCCAGCCATGCTTTTTTCCGGCTTGCCGGGTCAGAATTTCGCCCGTACCCGATTGAGTATGTCCTCGGCCTCTTGAACCATGCCGTCCAGCAATTCTTTGCAGGTTAAGACATCGTGAATTAATCCCATGGACTGGCCCACGGGAATGAGGCCCGTATCCATCTTGCCCTCCTGCCAGATGGCATCGCCGTATTGGCCGGAAAGATGGGGAATTATTTCTTCCAGGCTGCCGCCCCGCGCTTCGATTTCCATAACCTTTCGAATGGAATCGTTGACCAGCGCGCGGCCCTGAAGCCCGATGGAATTTCCGTACAGAACGGTTTCATTCTCCTGCCGATCGATCAGCACCTGATGCACCTTTTCATGGACCCGGCACTCATAGGTGTTAATAAACCGTGTAGCCATCAGAATGCCTTCCGCACCTAAACACAAGGCAGCGGCAAGACTTTTTCCATTGGCCATGCCGCCTGCGGTAACCACCGGAATTTCGATTTCCTCGACCATACGGGGGGTCAGGACGGTCGTGGCGACGTTTTCGTTTAAGGGATGGCCGCCTTCCTCTACTCCCGCGGCGATCACGCCGTCATACCCGGCCCTGGCCACGCTCTTGCCGTGCTTTACCGCGCCGACTTTGTGAAACAACTTGACGCCGGCATCTTTCAGGAGCGTCAGGTATCTGCCGTCTTCAAACCGGTTCAAGGGGGTGCCGCCGATTTCCATGGCCGCGACGTTTTCTTCGGCACAGGCCTCGAAATATCCCCGATATTGTTCGGGCCCCACGGCAATGGCCGGAAGGAGGGTAACGTTCACCATGAAAGGCTTATCCGTCAATTTTCGGACCTCCTGAATGGCCGTTCGAAGATCTTCTTTTCCCGAATACATGGCGGCGGTCAGATTCCCGAGGCCGCCTGCATTGCTAATGGCTGCGCACAATGGAGGATAGGCCAGCCGCATCATGCCGCCGCAGAGAATCGGGTATTTAATCCCAAGCATTTCGGTAATTCTCGTTTTCATCCTGTATGAACTCCTTTTTTATCAGTAGCCATCTTCATAAATGAGAAAATTGGCTTCAGTTAAAATATTTTAGGATTAACATTTCCGACCAACGCAGAAATATGTCGGCAAAGCGTTGGGCAGGAAGTGAATCAGCCGTTTCTGAAAGGGCGATTTTTAAGATTTCCAGTACTTGCGCGCCGCCAGTTTGTTCAGAACGTCCTCTGCCTCATCGACAATGTCCGCCATGATTTCTTTGACCGGCTTGATCTCCTTGATACGGCCGCTCACCATTCCCAGAGGCAGAATGCCCTCCTCGGTGTCACCGGTGTTCATGGCGGTCATGCCACCGAAGCTATGCCCTTCTTTCCGGCTTTCAGCCATGTACTTCATAATGCCTTCGCTGCCTTCGGTGCGTTCGATTTCCAGAATGCTCTGGGTCCGCTTATTGCGAATGGCCCTAACCGGGTCGCCGATGGACATGAAGAGATAATCGGTTTCATTGTACGCCGTGTCCAGAATCAACTGTTTTACATTTGGATGAATGACGCATTCCTCGGAGGCACAGAACCGGGTTCCCATATAGACGGCTTCGCCGCCCATGGCCAGGGTGGCCACCAGGCCCCGGCCGTCGCAAAAGCCGCCGCCGATCGCCACGGGGATATCCACGGAGTCCACCAACAGAGGGCCGATAACGCTGGTGGCATTTCGTTCCGCACCCGGATGCCCGCCTTCTTCGGAGCCGATCACCGTCAGGGCGTCGGCACCCAGCTTTGCGGCTTTAATGCCGTCCCGAATCCGGGCCACTTTGTGCATCCAGGGAAGGCCGATCTCCTTGATGCGCGGCACCCATGGCTCCGGGCTTCTGGCCGATGTTTCCAGCGCAGGCACATCATACTTTGCAATAATGTCAAAAACATTTTCGAACCATTCCGGACCGATTTCCGTAAACAGGGTTACATTGATGCCGAAAGGCTTGTCGGTGAGGTCTTTGACTTTCTTGATTTCATCCTCGAGCTTTTTCAAGTCGTCCACCCACTGGATGGCGCACATGAATCCGATTCCGCCGGCATTTGCAACGGCGGCGGCCAATTCTCCCGTACTGACGATTCCGGCGGCCATTCCCCCCTGGATAATGGGATATTCAATGCCGAACAGTTCTGTTATTCGTGTTTTGAAAAGACTCATCCTTGCCTCCTTTGGAATATGATGTTCTTGGCTTATTATTCGACTTTCGGACTTATCAGGGGCGGGGCGGTCGGGCCGTTCGCCGGCGCCAAAATGCCGAAATTCGAGGTTGTCACCTTTTCAGGATTACACACATAATCGGGTTCAGTGATGCGTCACACGTATGCATATATAAGGCTTACTTACCTTTAGAACCAGAGAATTACCTGCTTCGAAATAAAGGCACTGCGTTTTCCATACGACACACGGTATGGAATGGATGTGAAGAAGGAAAAAAGGCCAAGAGGCATCGAAACCTCTTTTCGCTTTTTTGTATTGGATACGTACCAAACCCACCGATGTCAAGGGTTTTGTTCCCTCTTTTTTTTAGCAAACGGCGATGAACGGGCGATAACAAAATTGGTGTATCCCCCGTTCATTTAAACGGCACGGAAGGTGCTTTGAAGGAGGGTTCACCATCCCCATGTCAAATATTTGTGTATGGAGTCTGCGGCTTTCCTTCCGGCGCCCATGGCGAGAATGACGGTTGCAGAGCCCGTAACGATGTCTCCTCCGGCCCATACGCCTTTTTTGGTGGTTTTGCCGGTATCCGTATCAGCCACGATATACCCCCGCTTGTTCAACGCCAATCCTTCGGTGGATTGGGTCAGCAGGGGATTGGCACCCGCACCTACCGCAATGACGGCAAGGTCGCATTCCAGTTCGAACTCCGACCCTTCAACGGGAACGGGCCTCCGTCGGCCGGATTCATCCGGTTCCCCCAATTCCATCTTCAGGCATTCCACACCCCGAAGCCTGCCGGAATCGTCGCCGAGAAATCGTTTGGGACTGGTAAGAAGAAAAAATTCGATTCCCTCCTCTTCGGCATGATGGATTTCCGCGGCTCTTGCCGGCATTTCATTGCGGGAACGGCGGTATACGATGCGGACCCGTTCTGCGCCAAGACGCATGGCCGTTCTCGCGGAATCCATGGCAACATTGCCTGCACCGAACACCGTCACGTTTTTTCCAATGGGAACCGGTGTGTCATACTCCGGAAACCGGTAACCCTTCATCAGGTTCGTCCGGGTCAGATATTCGTTGGCCGACAAGATTCCGATGAGATTTTCGCCGGGAATGTTCAAAAATCGCGGAAGTCCCGCACCCACTCCGAGAAAAACGGCGTCAAATCCCTGTTCGAACAGCTCATCCACACTCACCGTTCTGCCGATAACGGCGTTCTTTTCCAGTTTTACCCCCAGCTTTTCCAAGGTTCCCACTTCACTGAAAACGATATCCTTGGGAAGACGAAACTCAGGGATGCCGTATACCAGAACGCCGCCGGGTTTGTGAAAGGCTTCGTACAGCGTAACCTCGTGGCCCTTCAGAATCAGGTCTCCGGCCACCGTCAGGCCGGCGGGACCGGAACCTACGACAGCCACCTTTTTCCCTGTTGGTATTTCTTTTGAAGGAAGTTCACCGGTGCCATTGAGCCGTTCATAATCCGCGGCAAAGCGCTCCAGATTACCGATTGCCACGGGGTCTCCCTTTCTGCCCAACACACAAACGCCTTCACATTGGGACTCCTGCGGGCAGACCCTGCCGCAAACGGCCGGCAAGCTGTTTCGGCTCCAAACCGTTTGAATAGCCCCCTTGAAATCCCCTTCCTTAATGCTTGCAATGAACCCGGGTATGTCGACACCGACCGGGCATCCGGTTACGCACCCGGGATTCTTGCATTGAATGCATCGAGAAGCCTCTATCATCGCCGCCTCGGAGCTCAAGCCAAGGGGGACTTCATCAAAATTGCGTTTTCGAATTTCCGGTTTTTGCTCCGGCATGTTCTGCCTGGGTGTTTTCCCTTGTTTGCCGCCATTTAGCGCCATCGTTGCCTCCGAATTGTTGGATCATGTCCATCCAAGTGAATTTGATTTTTAGTATGGTTGTCGATGAAATACGCCGACCGGTTTCCGACTATCCTGAACGGCGGCAATATTCGTCATAACTCGCCTTTTCATCTTCTGCGTATGCCTGCAGCCGTTTCATGAGTTCGTCATAATTCACCTGATGCCCATCGAATTCCGGACCCTCGACGCACGCGAACCGTGTTTCCCCTCCGACGGTAACACGGCAGCCGCCGCACATCCCCGTACCGTCCACCATAATGGGATTTAAGCTGACGATGGTTTTGACGCCGTATTCCTTTGTCATTTGCGAAACGAATTTCATCATCGGCACCGGACCGATGGCCACCACCAGTTGGACACCTCCTTCTTCCATGACTTCCTTCAGCGCTTCCGTAACAAACCCCTTGTGGCCGTATGAGCCGTCATCCGTGCAGATTCGAAGGTCGTTGGATGCAGCCCTCATCCGGTCTTCCAGTATCAGCAGGTTTTTGGTCCTCGCACCGATAATGCAGATCACGTGGTTACCGACTTCCTTGAGAGCCCGGGTGATGGGATGAAGAACCGCCACACCGGTTCCGCCCCCCACGCATACCACCTTACCGACTTTTTCTACATGGGTGGGTTTTCCCAGGGGGCCGATTACATCCATATAAGCGTCCTGTTCTTTTAAATCTCTGAAAATCGCCGTCGTTTTCCCCACGACCATATAAATGATAGTAATCGTACCCTTTTCCGGGTCTGTATCCGCCATGGTCAATGGGATGCGCTCTCCGGTTTCATTGGCCTTCAGGATGACAAACTGGCCGGGTTTTGCCTTTTCGGCGATCAGCGGTGCCTCTATTTCATTGAGGATCACCGTCCCTTCGGCCATTTCTTCTCGTCTGACAATTGTAAACATTGAATACCTCCACGAAATGTGGTGCACGTTTTTTTGGCGGGATGCCCCAGCGGCCGCCAATCTTCATTGGGTCAAGCGCTTTGCAAGTACTCTTCCTCTTTAAAATCCGGGATCAAGTCGCAGACGTATTGTGAAAGAATCTCGAAAATGTCCTGCTCCCGGTGGTTGTACCGAAATTCCAGCTCCTTAAGATATAAGGGGAAATTAATGGAAGAGACGCCGTAGTACTTGACGAAGCGATCCCGTGACCAGGTCCAGAAACCATTTATGCGATTCATGAATACGTAATCTTCCGGGAAACAGTCATCGGACATGACACGGGCATGATGGTAGCCGTAATAAAGCATCCCGTCATATGCCTTATATCTGTCCGTATAGATAATGCTTCCCCGACGAATTTTTTTCACTTCCGAGCGGATCAGGTTACCGGGGGTCACATCGGGAACCAAACGGACCTGCACCTGGTTGCCGACATGCTGAATCCCGAACACGGGCACGTCCTCTATGAGACATCTGCGGGTATCACAGCTTCGATTACCGCCGTAACAGCATTTCACGTATCCCGTTTTCCTGCAAAAATATGCCGGCGCATCTTCCGCATGCGCTAAAATCGCATATCGCAGCGTATTCAGCGCTCCATATACCGTATTATAGGAAAGGCCTACTTTATCGGCAGCTTGCCTGGCCGGCAACTCCTGTTCGAACAGCCGTATCAAGGACAGCCACTGCGAACATGTGATTCGGCCTGCATTGATCCATCTTCCGCTGAAATCGTGAAATGTGTATTTGCACCGCGAGCATCGACGGCGCCCGTCCTTCAGCCGGTAATTTTTCCGCTGAAGGCAACGGGGGCAGAACCGGTGATCATTCTTCCGGCACTTTTTCGACAAAAATTTCTGCGCTCGTAACTCAGCGTAAGTTGTGCCATCACAAGGATTTAACAGCATGGTCCCCCATAACACAGGTGCCAAAATCTAATCAAGGTAATATTTAGCGCCGAATCATTATCGTCAAATCCCGGATGTTTGCCCCTTTTCTATTGATCTTGATCATCGTGACGGTTTAATGATGGTTCGATAAAAAAAGGCGGTCTGCCTGCTTGCCGAAGTTCCAAATCGGTATCGGGATCGGTATCGAAAATCCAACAGAAAAAAACCGATCCCGATCCCGATACCGATACCGATGAAAAGCGAACGAAACCTGATAGGGTACAGCACCTCTGATGGTGTGTAAACGTCAGGAAAAAGGAGAAGATGGTGAAACTATTCGACAGCCACTGCCATTTGCACGGGCTCGAATTTCAAGAGGATATGGACGCCGTCCTTCGGCGGGCGGGTGCCGCCGGTGTTCGAGCAGCCATGCTTGTCGGGTTCAATGTGAAGAGTTCCGAACGGGCGGTTTCCCTGGCAAAATCCCGGAACGGGTTTTTTGCTTCCGTAGGCATTCATCCCCATGATGCCAAATCGTCTAATGCGTCTGCCGTTGCTGTTTTAAAAAATCTTGCAAAAGAGGAAAAAGTTCGAGCGTATGGAGAAATCGGACTCGATTTCAACCGGATGTTTTCGCCGCAGGCGGTCCAGGAAAAGTGGTTTGCCCGCCAACTGGAAATTGTGGATGAACTTGACCTTCCCGTTATCCTGCATGAACGGGATTCAAAGGGCCGGTTTTTAGAAATATTGAAGCAGCACCGGCAATCCGGCGGATGCGGTGTAGTTCATTGCTTCAGCGGGACCCAAAAAGAGATGTTTGCATACCTGGATTTGGGGTATTGCATCGGCATTACGGGAATCATTACCATCGAAGCCCGTGGAGCGGATTTAAGGGAGTTGGTGCCGCAAATTCCCGCCGAACGGCTTCTTGTTGAAACCGATGCGCCGTTTTTAACCCCGGCGCCGCATAAAAACAAGGTGCGGCGAAATGAACCGGCCTTTGTCCGTTCCGTTTTGATCAAATTGGCCGAGGTAAGGGGGGAGGACCCGAAGGTGTTGAGCGCCATTATCTGGGAAAACACATGCCGATTGTACCGTGTGGATCCGAATCGGGAAAAACTGATGGAAACGGGGTAAGGCAGCTGACGGGAGGCCGGTTCACCGCTGTTACGATTTGGAACGCAGATGGTTTACGGCTTTTTCCAGACCGTCGATGCTCAATTCAAACATCGGAAAAATTTTTGCGATTTCAATGATTGTACGCGTATGATGCCATGCCCGTGCCGGCACGGGGTTCAGCCATACGGAATGTTTGAATGTATTGGCCAGAAACCGCAGGCGTTCAATGCTTGATTTCCTGTTTCTCTCCTCGATGTGAATCGAGCCGTCGGAAGCCATCAATTCATAGGGCGCCATACTGGCATCACCGACGACAATCAGGCGTGTTTCAGGATCGAAACGAACGAATTCGTCGACCTTCTGCGGTTTTTTATAGCGGGACGGATCGCGCCAAATGTTGTCATATATGGTATTGTGGAAAAAATACATTTTGATGTCCTTGAACTGGTCCCGTGCATAGTCGAACAGCGTCTGAACAACCGGGACATAGGGATCCATGGACCATCCGCCGTTGTCGATAGCCAGAATCACCTTCAACCGGTCTTTCAGCGCTTTTTTAAATAGAATCTCGATTTCACCGCCGTTTCTCATGGTCTGGTAAATGGTCTCATCGACATCCACCTGATCTTCGGGACCGTCGGCAACCATGTTCCGCAGCCGCTTTAAGGCCTCACCAACCATGGCCTGCGTCAGAGGCCCCCTTAATGAGTAATCTTTGTATCGCCTCTCCATAGCGACTTTAACGGCGGATTTGTTCCGGGACGATCCTCCCACACGCATGCCCTCCGGATGATGGCCGGAATGCCCCACCGGAGAAGTCCCTCCTGTTCCGATCCATTTGTTTCCGCCGTCATGGCGCTCGGTCTGCTCTTTCAAGCGCTCCTTGAAATACTCGACCAATTCTTGCGGACTCAGTTTGGCGATTTCGGACTCGTCGATTCCCAAGGCATCGGCAAGGTCCTTCGGGTTTTTCAGCCATTCATCCAGAAGAGCCCGGGTAAGCGCGTCTATCTCCAGAGATTCGGCATCCGGCAGCTCCATGCCATGGAAATGGTGTGCAAACACCTGATCGTAAAGATCGAAGTACCGCTCGCTTTTCACCAGAATCGTACGGGAAGAAATGTAGAAATCATTTAGGGAACTTACCAGGCCCTTGCTCAAAGCCTCGTGAAGCCGCAAAAAGGAGGTCGGACTTACGGGAACACCCACATCCTTTAAGGTGTAAAAAAAATCGATAAACATGGCTGACTTCCTCTATACGGGAATTGCCGGATCATCGCGTTTCCGGTGTACCGATACCCGGCAACCCGAAACCCATAAAAACGCTGATGCCTAGTACACCTTCCTTCGATTAACCATACCGACGGCTTTTTCGTAATCCAGGCTCTTTTTGAAGAGGACCCCCATAAAGGGAATATCGCCTTTTAAGAGCTTTTTAGGCTGAAAATCTTTATCGGCATTCAAAGCCCGTATCCAGTTGATCAATTCGCGGGTTGCGGGCTTCTTTTCAATGGCATCCAGTTCCCTGAGCTGGTAAAAGACCGACATGGTGTTTTCCATCAACTCATTTTCGATTTCCGGAAAATGAACCTTCAAAATTTTGCGCATCATCTTCGCGTCCGGGAAAGCGATGTGATGAAAATTGCAGCGTCCCAGAAACGGATCCGACAAATCTTTCTTGGCATTGGAGGTGATGATGAAAACGGGCCTGTGCTTGGCCCTGACCGTCTTGTCGATTTCAATGATGTCAAATTCCATCTGATCCAGAATATCCAGCATGTCATCCTGAAAATCAGTATCCGCCTTATCGATTTCATCGATCAGCAAAACGGTTCTTTCATCGGCTGTAAACGCTTGGCCGATTTTTCCCATTTTGATGTATTCTTCGATGTTGCTGACATTTCGCATGGAATCGCCGAAACGGCTGTCATTCAGTCGCGTTAAGGTATCGTATTGATAAAGGGTTTCCACCAGTTTCATGCTGGACTTGACGTTTAAAACAATTAACGGCATTCGTAAATTTTCAGCGATGGCATGGGCGAGCATTGTTTTTCCGGTGCCGGGTTCGCCCTTTAAAAGCAACGGCATTTCAAGTGCCATTGAGATGTTTACGATCTTTGCCAGCTCTTCATCCAATACGTAGCGTGTCGCCCCGACAAATTTAAAGTATGATCCGCCATCTGTCATAATACTACCCCTTCTCCTTGATTTCTCGAAAATTGCGCTAAGGCGCGGTTTCAATCCTCGCTTCGGTTCCGTCGCGATGTCGTTCAACCTGATTCCTGTTCGGAAATTGCCGTGTGGTGCATCACCTCCGACACCGCCTGCGTCAGTTGGAGCACTTTAACGGCCTGCGCCGGGTTCAATGATCCGGCGCCGCAGCTCGGTGTAATCAGCGACTGTGCCAATACGCCGGATCGGTCAATCCCGAGATCCTGAATTTCATTCATCTGCTCGGTTAATTTAGCCAATAGTGATTGGGCCGATTCCGTCTCCATACTGGAAACGGGAAATGTTGGAACGATTCCCCATGCCAGTATCCGTCCGGTTCGAAGAAAATGTTTGATCGGGTCCGAATAAAGGATAAACCGGTCAAAATAGCTGTACGCATCGAAATTTACAATATCGACAGAAGTCTCCAATATAAGGGACCAATCGGTATTGGCGCACACATGAACACCCGCAAGTCCGCCTTCGGCATGGACGGCATCGATGACCTCTTCAAGACAGGCCTTCACCTGATCTTTGGAGATGCTGGTAAATTCGGAGGAGCCAAATCCGGCAAGCGACGGTTCGTCAATGAACAGGATCACCGGAACACCGAAGCCTGATAGCCGCCGGACCTGCCAGCGCGCCTTTAAACTTATCAGTTTAACGGCGGCGTCCCGCAGTTGATCATGATAAAAAACGGCCGTTTTTTCCTGGTCCGTGACGCTGGTGCAAAGGGTTATGGGGCCTGTGACCTGACCCTTGACCGCTTCGGGCGGATGGGCTCTCTTTTCAAGCGACTCGAGAAAGATATAAAAACCGGGCGCGGATTCAGCCGAAAGGGCAAACCTGGATGTATCGAAATCGGCATTTTCCTCTGTTACGGAGAGGTATTCTTCATAGAACGCCACCAATTCGTCATCGAAAGCCTTTCCCTGCGTATCGACGTAAACGCGCCCGTCTTCATTGACCAGCCCCGGCATTCCCGGCAGAAACTGAAGGATCATGTCTTCCGCCCTGTTGGCCGGCAGTTGAATCCACAATGGAATCGCCGGACTGTACTGCCATACCCATCGGTTTGCCGTCTCATGGCTGTCCACCGGCAGGCTGCCGATCAGGGAACTGCGGCATCTCGGTAAAAAGTGCACATCCATTTGTTAATTCCACCTTTCATTACCCGAACATTCACGCCGGGGGAAATTCACATCGCTGTTTCAGCAAAAAAAGAAGCATCACGCTGTGTGCGTGATGAAAAAGTCGCTTAAATCAGCTTAAAAATCAATGATGATCATTTTGATAACATGAATTAAAATCGTACTCAAACAAAATATCGTTGATGTTTTCGGCAAGGTACACGAAAATGAACTGTCTCTGACTCCTGTGCGAATTGTTTGACAGACCACCGACCCGGTGATATACGTATAGAAATTGAAGCATCACAGAAGGTTGCAGAAATGCAGCTTTTACGGAAGCCAAAGGTTTGCCATGGCGGATATTATTCCCCTGAACAAAAAACTGGAGCGTCTCAAGAACAAAAAAAGTATTCTGGCACGAAAACGCAAGATTCAAGCGGTTCAAAATGTTTTCAGGTGCGTTCGGTGCGCGTTTAAATGTGAGAAATGCGGCGCAAGCATCGATTTAAAAGATGCCGCACAACCCACAGAACCCGTTGAAAGCACGATCCCATATAACTTTTGCCACCACTGTAAAGAAGAATATATCGATTACATCCAATTTTTAAAAGGAGAAAAAGACCCCGAAAACTATTGGTACACCCATGGCTGGGCGGACTTATGGCGAAGGTGGATCGATTATCAAGGGGCGTTGGATAATTATTTAAGATCGAAAGAATTTAAAGCATTGCTGATGGAAATCAAGGAAATAAAGCCTTTTGACGAGGAGGAATAAATACATGTTTGGTATCGGAATGCCTGAACTGATTATCATTCTGGTGATCATATTGATTATTTTCGGGGCCGGAAAACTCCCGGAAATCGGCGCCGGTATGGGAAAAGCCATCCGAAATTTCAAGAAAGCCACTTCGGAAGACAAAAAAGAACCGGAGAAGATCGAATCGGATAATTCGCATTGAAGCCCCACCCATAGCCGGATTGCGTAAAATGGCGGTCTTCTGTTGAAGCCGCCATTTTTCTTGTCCGGGGAAAAGATAAGGTTTTGCCGATATTGCCTCAGAACGGGATATCATCGTCTGAAGGCGGTCCGCCGAAGGATGTCTCCGAATCGGCATAGGGGTCCCGCACCTGGTTTTTGACTCCGCCGCCCCCACCGCCATCGTCTTTCGATCCCAGAAACTGGACGTCCAAGGCGATGATCTCCGTTGTATATCGTTTAACGCCTTCACGATCTTCCCAATCCCGGGTCTGAATGCGCCCTTCGATATACACCTGTTTGCCTTTGGAGAGATATTGGCCGCAGATCTCGCCAAGCTTGTTGAAGGCAACGACTCGGTGCCATTCAACGCGCTCTTTTTTTTCACCGGTTTCCTTATCTTTCCATTCGTCAGAGGTGGCGACGCTGAAATTGGTGACCGCACGGCCGTCGGCCGTATACCGCACTTCCGGGTCTCTTCCAAGTCTGCCCACAATGATTGCTTTGTTGATACCAGCCATTCGTACCCTCCTCTTGGTAGATGCATGTTTGAACGCACGGCAATAGATGTGGTGAAAATCTTTTTGCGTGCAAACCGTTTTTGAATTATAAATACCTTTTGTTGTTCAAGGTGAAGAGATTATGTGATGGTTGCCGGGATAAAATACAGAATGCCCATCGGAAAGTCAACCTCCCATGAAAAACGTGTGAAACGCCGCATCATCGGGAGGAAACACGCCTTTTTCGCCGCAACATCGCCTCGTTTAAACGGCATATGCGCTGAAGAACTTTTGTCGTTGGAGTTGCCGATTGTAAAGCCCTCAGCCGTTCCCGGCGGCGTAACGTTTTCCGGTCGACTTGCCGACTGCTATGCCGCAAACCTCCACCTGCGCACGGCAACCCGTATTTTGATGCGTATCGGTACATTCAAGGCCGTCAATTTCAGACAGGTTGAGAAAGCGGCAGGAAATTTTCCATGGAATCTTTATCTCGACCCCTCATGCCGAATACGCCTGAAGGCCTCGACCTCCAAATGCCGGCTTTACCATACGGATGCGATTGAGCATCATTTTTTATCGGGCATGATGCATGGTTCGGCAGCAGTGGACGATCATGACGGCAGCGGCGCCGAACCTCTGTTCGACATCTATATCAGGGGAGAGAACGACTGTTTTACGGTGTCCCTGGACAGCAGCGGAACGCCCCTTTACAAGCGGGGTCTAAAAAGCCATCCTGCCAGAGCGCCCTTGCGTGAGACGCTGGCCGCCGCTGCGTTGCGGCTTGCCGGATACACCGGAGTGCGCCCGCTGATCGATCCCATGTGCGGTTCCGGAACGATTTCCCTCGAAGCCGCGATGACGGCCGCCAAAATACCTGCGGGGTGGTTCAGGGAGTTTGCGTTTATGGACTGGCCCTCATTTAAGCCAAAGCTTTGGGAGTACATGAAAAAGGAAGCACGGCAACGGTTTCAGTTTCCGTTGTCACCGGTTGTGTTTGCCTCGGACGTGGACGGGCATGCTGTGAGCGCCTTGGAAAAAACGGTCGAGAAGTACGGGTTGTCACGCATCATTTCTGTCGCGCACCGGGATTTTTTTCGAAGCCGCCCCGAAGCGTACACCTCGCAAAGCGGAATTGTTTTTCTCAATCCGCCTTATGGTATTCGGTTGACCGATGAATCGAAACCCCTTTCATTCTATCGAGCCGTTGTCGACAAGCTCATGCGGGACTATCGAAATTGGACTGTCGTATGGGTGATGCCCCGGGAAAACCGTTTTCGAGGCCTGCCGTTTTCCCATACACGGCATCCCATTTTTCATGGAGGTTTGGAACTTAACCTGGTCATAGGGACTGTGTAATACCGGATGAGCCGCCGAATTTCTCTTTTTTTCTTGCTTGACGCGTCGAAAACTTCAGTATAAGAATAATAAATTTAAACACCTATCAGAAAGAGGGTTGGGCCATAGATATCATCACCACCGCCAAAGAATTTCAATGCCATGCCGATGCCGTGAGGGCAAAAGGTTCGATTATCGGATTTGTCCCCACAATGGGATTTCTACACGAAGGACATCTCATGCTGCTCCGAGAGGCCCGAAAACAATGTGATGAACTGGTGTTGAGCATTTTTGTCAATCCCACCCAGTTCGGGCCCAACGAAGATTTCGAGACCTATCCGCGAAATCTCGAGCGGGATATCGAACTCGCCCGGAAAGAAAGTGTGAACACGGTTTTTCATCCCAAAGCAGCGGAGTTGTACGGTCCTGATTTTCAAACCTACATCAATCTGGAAAAGCTTCCTGAACATTTGTGCGGTCTTTCCAGGCCGGGCTTTTTCAGGGGCGTGGCTACAGTGGTATCCAAGTTGTTTAACATCATCAAACCGCACATCGCGTTTTTTGGACAAAAAGACTATCAGCAACTCGCCGTTATCCGCCGGATGGTCGGGGATTTGAATTTCGATATTCGAATCGTCGGAGTACCAACCGTCAGAGAGCCGGACGGACTCGCCATGAGCAGCCGCAACGCCTATCTCTCGGATGAGCAGCGACCTGCGGCTTTATCGCTGTACCACTCGCTGCAAAATGCGGAAAACGCCTTAAAAAAGGGCTGTATGCAAGCAGACGAAATCATATCGGAAGCAGCAGACCGGATTACCTCCTATCCGGATACTCGGATCGATTATATAACGATCTGTGATCCGGATACGCTGGAAGACGTACCCGTCATAACCCGTCCCGTGCTGATGGCGCTTGCCGTCATGGTCGGCAAGACCCGGTTGATCGACAATAAAATACTGGTCCCATAGACCCGCTAATATAAAGGAGACATTGTATGACGAACGATCAATTCTTTTTCACTTCCGAATCGGTTACGGAGGGCCATCCCGACAAGGTGGCGGATGCCATTTCAGATGCCATTTTAGACGCCATTATCGCTCAGGATCCGAATTGCCGCGTCGCTTGCGAAACGCTCGTAACGACAGGACTTGCTTTTATCGCCGGTGAAATTACGACCGAATGTTACGTCGATATGCCCATGATCGTCAGGAATACCATCCGGGATATCGGCTACCGGTCTTCGCAGATGGGATTCGATTGGCAGACCTGTTCGGTTGTAACCAGCATCGATCATCAATCTCCGGATATCGCTCAGGGGGTCAATGTGGGTGAAGGGCTGTTCCTGGAGCAGGGCGCCGGCGACCAAGGGCTGATGTTCGGTTTTGCCTGTGATGAAACACCCGAACTCATGCCCATGCCCATCATATATGCCCACAAACTGTGCAAGCGACTGGCGGAAGTGCGCAAAAACGGATCGCTGGATTTTTTAAGGCCGGACGGCAAGAGTCAGGTGACCGTGGAATATGAAAACGGCACACCGAAGCGGATCGATGCGGTCGTCATTTCGGCACAGCATAAACCGGATGTGGAATACGAAGACCTCAGGGAAGCTGTCATAAAGAGCGTCATCAAACGGATTATTCCGAATGAAATGATTGACGAGGAAACCCGCTTTTACATCAATCCGACCGGCCGATTCGTTGTTGGGGGACCGATGGGAGACTGCGGACTCACCGGAAGAAAAATCATCGTTGACACGTACGGCGGCCAGGGGAGTCACGGGGGAGGGTGCTTTTCGGGAAAGGACCCCTCCAAAGTGGACCGGAGCGCATCTTACATGGCGCGCCATGTGGCTAAAAACGTGGTTGCCTCGGGTGTGGCGAAAAAGTGCGAAATACAGTTGGCCTATGCCATAGGTGTTGCCGAACCGGTCTCCATTCTCGTGGACACCATGGACACCGGTAAAATTCCTTCAAAACGCATCCGGGAAATTATATCGGATGTATTCGATCTCAGGCCCGCTGCCATAATCGAATATCTCGATTTATTAAGGCCGATTTATAAGGCCACAGCGGCCTATGGTCATTTTGGACGAAAAAGCCCGGATTTCACTTGGGAAAAGACGAATATGGCCGATACGATCAGGGAAAAAGCGGGGATATAATCAGCAAGGGAGCATTATGATGGATTACCACATCAAGGATATCGAGCTGGCAGGCGAAGGCGCCCGGCGCATCCAGTGGGCAAACCAGAACATGCCGGTTTTAAATCGCATCATGGATCGTTTTAAAAAGGAAAAACCATTGAGCGGGGTTCGCATCGCCGCATGCCTTCACGTTACCACGGAAACGGCATCCCTGATGCAAACTCTTAAATCGGCAGGGGCGTCGGTTTTTCTCTGCGCATCGAATCCATTAAGCACCCAGGATGATGTGGCCGCCTCGTTGGTCAAGTCGGACAAAATTCCGGTTTTCGCCATAAAAGGTGAAGACAATAAAACGTATTATCAGCACATAAACGCCGTTCTGGATAAAAAACCCCACTATACGATGGATGACGGCGCCGATCTCGTTTCCACGCTGCATTCGGAGAGATCCGAGCTGATCGAATCCGTCAAGGGAGGCACCGAAGAGACCACCACCGGCATTATCCGCCTGAAAAGCATGGCGGCCGACGGGATCCTTAAATATCCGATTATCGCCGTGAATGACGCTCACACCAAACATTTTTTCGATAACCGATATGGAACCGGTCAGAGCACCATCGACGGTATCATACGCGCCACCAACCGGCTGATCGCCGGTTCCAAATTTGTCGTGTGCGGCTATGGATGGTGCGGCAAGGGGCTGGCCATGAGGGCCAGGGGAATGGGAGCCGCTGTCATCGTCACCGAAGTGGATCCCACCGCCGGACTCGAAGCCGTAATGGATGGATTCACGGTGATGCCCATAAAAGATGCGGCAAAAATCGGAAACTTCTTCTGCACGGTCACCGGAAACCTCAATGTCATTCGAAAGTCTCATTTTGCGGTGATGAAAGACGGTGCGATCGTGTGCAACTCCGGGCACTTCAATGTGGAACTCGATCTCGATGGCTTAAACAGCATCACAAAGCGGAAGAGGGAAATCAGAGCCTTCGTCGTCGAACACACCCTTGAAAACGGGAGGCGCATCAATGTTCTTGGAGAGGGGCGGCTGATCAATCTCGCGGCGGCCGAGGGCCACCCCTCGAGCGTCATGGATATGAGCTTCGCCAACCAGGCGCTGAGCATCGAATATATGGTCAAAAGCAAACAAAAGCTGGAAAACCGGGTGTATGGCGTTCCCGAGCACATCGATAAAATGATCGCAACGGAAAAATTAAAAGCCATGTCGATATCCATCGACAAACTGACGCCGGAACAGAAAAAGTACCTCTCTTCCTGGACTATCGGGACGTAGGGAGCAGGAGTATACAGCATGACTGATTTAAAAAGCCCGGTTGACATCCTGAAGCTTCTCAATAAATCCAACTGCCGGCAGTGCGGGGAAAAAACATGCATGGCCTTTGCAGCGGCGGTGTTTGCCGGCAAACGGCGATTGGACGAGTGCCCCTATATCGATCCGGAAATCATTGCCCGCTGCGCTTCGGCTGAGCCTGCCAAACCGGCGGAGGAGGACGGTGAAGCAGTTCTGTCACGTCTGAAGGAAAAAGTCGCCGCTCTGGATTTGGCGGCAGCGGCAAAACGTATCGGCGGAACCTTTTCGAACGGACGGCTCACGATTAAAGTTTTCGGCAAGGATTTTCACGTTGACCGGCAGGGAAATATGGCCTCGGATATCCACATTAATCCCTGGGTGGTAATGCCGATTTTAAACTACATACTGACTTGCGAGGGGATTCCGGTTTCCGGAAATTGGGTGTCATTCCGGGAGCTTGTCGGAGGACAACCCCGGCAGGGGCTATTTTTGCAGCGGTGCGAAAAGCCCATGAAAAAAATTGCCGATTCGTATACGGAGTTTTTTGAGGACCTGATCCATATCTTCAACGGCCGGAAGGTGGAAGATCACTATGAAAGCGACATTTCCCTGGTTCTGCATCCCCTGCCGAAAATTCCGATTCTGATTTGCTACTGGAAACCTGAAGAAGGTCTCGAGTCTGATCTGAAGCTTTTTTTCGATTCAACCGCCGACAAGAATATGGCTATCGAACACATCTACACGTTGGTGGCCGGACTGGTCCGAATGTTCGAAAAACTTGCGCTTCGGCATGCAACCTCATAATAGCGCGCCCCTTTTTCGGGTGACTGCAGTCCATCCCATATTGCAGGAGGTAAATGAAAATGAATGAGGATGTTTATCGCAAATTGGCTCGTGTTTTAGACACGCTTCCCAACGGTTTCCCGTCAACGGAAAACGGCGCCGAAATGAAACTGCTGAAAAAGATTTTCGATCCCGACGAAGCGGACCTGTTTTGTGATCTAAAGCTGACATTTGAAACCGCGCAAGAGATTTCCGAGCGGACCGGCCGTCCGCTGGAAACGCTGGAGGAAAAGCTTATCCGTATGAGAGAGCGGGGACAGGTCATGTCGGTAGCCCTGGGCGGCACCCGGCTGTTTAAAATGGTGCCGTGGGCTTTCGGCCTCTATGAACTCCAACTGAACCGGCTGGACAGGGAATTCGCGGAGCTGAACGAAGAGTTCGCCCCGGTCTACGGCAAGCAGTTTTTCGGAAATCCGCCCCAGATGATGCAAACGCTTCCCATTGAAGAAGAGCTTTCGATGCTCCAGGAGGCCTTGCCGTATCAAAAAATCACCAAGCTGTTGGAGAGCAATGAATCATTCATGGTGATGGAATGCATCTGCAAAAAAGAGCAGGGCATTCTTGGCAAGCCATGCACAAGGCCTCTGGAAGTATGCATGGCAATGGCGCCAATTCCCAAAATGTTTGACAACCATCCAACCGGCCGTGCTGTTTCCAGGGAGGAAGCCCGAGCCTTACTGAAGAAGACCGAAGAATTAGGGCTGGTACACTTGACCAGCAATTTTAAAAACGGCCATTTCTTCATATGCAACTGCTGTGGCTGCTGCTGCGGTGTTTTAAGCAGCATCAACAAACTGGGAATTCCCGCGTGGACTGTGGTCAATTCGGATTATTATGCCGCAATCGACTCCGACCTGTGTACAGCCTGCGGCACCTGTGCCGATGAGCGCTGTCAGATCAACGCCATCGAAGAAGGCGATGAAGCCTATTCGGTGATTCCGGAGAAATGCATCGGCTGCGGACTTTGCATAACGACTTGTCCGGTAGAGGCAATTCGTTTGGTTCGTAAGGACGAAAAGGATATCCAAACGCCTCCGGATGATGAGATATCGTGGTATCGGGAGCGGGCTTGGATGAGGGGCGTAGACATAGCCCCCTACGCGTAGTGGCCGTCCGGAAGCGGCATCTTTTGGCCCGGAGCGGCGTTTTCGCCTTTTTGGAATCCTCGAAATAGTTTAAACTATTCCTGCGGTTCCAAAAAGGGCTCATGCCTTGCTCCGGACCAAAACCTACCGCTTCCGGACGGCCACGGGACGATGTGATTCGGAAGCGGCATCTTTTGGCCCGGAGCGGCGTTTAAAAAATCGGGTTATGGGTAATGGTTGTTGGGTAATAGGTGATAGGTTATGGTAAGAGGTGATGGGTATTGAAAAGTCGTTTTCGCGGGTTTGGCGCTTGGGAAAGAGATGTTGGACCCAAAATACGTGTTGATTAGTTGAAGTTGAAAGGAGGATTGATCGCATGGCAAAGATGACGGATCGCATGAAAGAACTGTTTGACAAAGTACCTGCAGTTACTCTGATTACGGCCACCGAGGATGGAACACCCAACGGGGTGCCGGTAGGCGCCAAGCGCATACTGGATGACGAGACCATTCTGATTTCCGATCAGTTTTTAAACAAAACCGCGGCCAATTTGAAGTCCAACCC
Source organism: Desulfobacterales bacterium (assembly GCA_046483495.1). Lineage (GTDB taxonomy): Bacteria > Desulfobacterota > Desulfobacteria > Desulfobacterales > UBA5616 > CAYLRU01. The sequence continues at coordinate 88,098 of JAWODC010000036.1, read as the reverse complement.
TAAGGCCGCGGTTACCTTCTGGGAAGGGCAGGAAGGGTATCAACTCAAGGGTACCGTAACCATCGAAACTTCGGGACCGCGATACGAGGACACGGCGAAATGGATCGAAGAGCGGGGAAACAAGATCGGTTTTCCGCTGAAATCGAAAGGGGCTCTGATTTTTAAAATCGATGCTATTTACGGCGTTTCACCGGGGCCGGGCGCCGGCAAGCAACTGGCCTGAGACATTTCTCGGTATGTCGAGGGGTTCTGCATCCGCAGGGCCCCTCTGTTTTTGACCACGGTTAGACGTTTTTCGGGCCCCCGGCCGAAGGTTAGGTGCGGCTGACCCGAGCCAACGCGGCTTCTGCAATCCAGTTGAGATCATCGGTCTCGATGCTTTCCGATGCCAGTCTTTGCAGCATCCGGGCAAGCCTTACCCTTCTTTCGGCGCGGTCCTGCTCCACCAGCTTGCCGCCGCCGCTCTGCTCTTTATAGATTCGAACGAGGAGGTCGCGTATTTCACTTAGGCAGTAGCCAGTGGCTATCCATTGCCTCAGGGTGGCGACAAAATATGTATACGCGTTCTCCAGAAGCGAGTCGATCCTGGGCAGCAGGTGCTTGGATTCCAGGATGGATTTATCCGCATCCATCGCGAACCCTAAATGAACGAGCAAATCCCGGTCTGCCAACAGGGTATTGGGAATGAGGCTGCTTCCCAGAAACTCCCTGCCGTGACCGGGCTTTACCCGGATAAGACCAAATCCCCTTTTTACGGCATCCTTTGCTGCTGCATCCTGTTCGCGCGGCAGGCGGCGAACGGTGCCGCGGCCGAAAATAAACGCAGACCATTGGAGAAAAAAGAACTTGATTTTAAACCGAAGGCTTCTGAGGCTTTTTTCGAATATCGGCCCCTGCATCAACCAGAGATCGCCGGAAAAAATGATGTCATCCGTGGGCTTAAACGCGGCATTCACTCCTGTACTGCAATACGGAAACCGCTGCGGCGAATAAAGGATCAGCAGCTGGTCCGGACTGTGCGTAGGCGTACTTTCCGGACAGGTGATGATTTCGAGTCTGCACGCCCCACCGATGTCAATGCCGGGACCCATGCGGGGAAATGCCAAACCGCCGATCTCGGCGACACCGTTTCCGTTGCCGGGTTCAAGATAAACCATGTTGCATTTTGCCAGTGGTGTGGGATCGAATTTTCCCATCCACTTGCGTTCCATCGGGCTGATATCGCCGTCGACGAATCGTTTGAAATTGGCGTGGGCCAGTATCGCGCTTCCGGATTTTTCAGCCAGTGCGGCGGCAAGGCCGCAATGGTCGGGGTGTCGATGCGTAATGATGATATTTTCGATATTGGATAGACGAATGCCGTTGCTTTCGAGAATCCTGAAGATCGACCGTTGGTGGTCCGCATAGCCGGCATCGATGAAGGTATGCAGGGTGCGTCCGAATTTTTCATAGGTAAACACATATATGTTGGCGCCGTACCGAAAAAAGAAATTGCTAAGCTCGATACCCCCGGGCAGCTGTTCTTTAACGACTTCATGGGGGTAGCGGGAAGGATTCGGTATTCCCGAATGGGGTATGCTCTTCACTGAATTCTCCTATAGAGTTTTAAATTTCGGCAATTTTTGATATACCAAGACCACGGCATTTCATTGAATGATCACGATCAAGGCGGCCCTCTCTCAACAGTACTTCTTTACATTACGATTTATTTGACGATCTTTTTCGAATAGGAACTCCGTTTTTCAGGGCCATTTTCACAAGGGATGAATGATGTGCTCGACTTTCGGCTTTGCTATGCAAGAGCGGAGCGGTTTGATCCATTCGGCTGCGTCGGCTGATTGAAAAGATGCCGGCGAATGGTCCGAAATGCATTTTTGTGAACCCCGAATGTTGATTTATTATCAGAAAGGATCAGGTTATGTCTACCGGAGAAAAAAAACGGCCGATCAATCGCCTTAAATCCATGTATCCGCTGCGCGCTCTGATGGACAAGAACTATCAGGCGGCGCAGGAAGCCCAAAAAGAGGGGCGGCTCGTGGCCTGGTGCATGCAGGAGTCATACGCCAGCCCTTTTCTGAACGCCATCGGCATCGACAGCGTTTATCCGGAGAATTATGGCACCGTATGCGCGGCCACGGGTGCAGCCGAAAAGTTTCTTGAGCGCTCGGAGGCCGAAGGGTTTCCCACGCATTTGTGCGGATATGCCCAGAATTGTCTCGGGTATGTGGCCCGGATGACCGAGCTTGACTGGGAAATTCCCCCGGGGCTGCCGCAGGGGGGGATGCCCAAACCCATTCTGCTGGTGGGTTCGGGTATGGGCTGTGATGCCCGGTTCAAATGGTTTCAGGCCTTGAGCAAATATATGGAAGTTCCGCTCTGGGTGATTGAATTCCCCACCGCCTACGGCAAGGAAAATCTCATGGAGGGAGCCCACGAGCGCAGCATCCGATTTTTAGTCAAAGAACTCAAGGCATTTGCCGCCTTTTTAGAGCGCTTAACCGGCAGAAAAATGGATTGGGCAAAGCTTCGGGAAGACATCGACAACACCATGGCCATGGACGCCGTGTGGTATGAAATCAACGAACTGCGCATGGCACGTCCCGGTCCGATGCACGCGAGGGATTTCTGGAGCAGCATGTCGGCTTCCCTCTTTCGAACCACGGATCCAAAAGGCGTCACCATGCTCTACAAAGACATGCTCGAAGAAGTCAAATACCGGGTAGACCACGGCATCAGCGCGATCAATACGGATGAAAAATACAGGATGATTTTTGTAGGCCTCCCGCCGTGGCATGCCCTGAAGTTTTTCGATACATTGGCGGAAAGAGGATGGAACTTCGTTACCGAGGTGGCCTACCACCCGCCAAGGCCGATCGATCTCACCGGAGTTGACGATCCGGTGGAGCGGCTGGTCCGTTATCGGCACCAGGGAATGGATCATCTGATCGATGTCAATTTCGGGCCGGACGAGGCCGAAAAAATAAAAGAAGAAATGAGGACGACGGATGCCGCCCCCAGGCTGTCCCTAAAGCCTATACAGGATTTCCGAATCGACGGCGGGTTTCTCCACCCCCTGCTGACCTGCCGGACGGCAACCGCCAGCCTGAACCTCATGGAGCGCGGTATGATGAGCCACTTTAAGGTGCCCGGTATTTCCATCGAGGGAGATATCGTGGATACCCGCCTATTTGATCCGGAAGACGCTTTGCGAAAGGCGGAAGCTTTTGAAGAAACCATGGACCATTACAAAGCCGTAAGAAAAGAAGCCGGATTCGATTGGTGATACAAATAAGAAGGAGAATCAGACATGAATGATCGGGAAATCAGGGGACTGGCCGGGGCAAACCGGCTTTATTCAGACCGGACGCTTAGAATCAGAGAGCTTAAAAGAAGCGGCCGTCGAGTAATGGGATACCTGTGCATCTATCCGGTGGTCGAAATGATGACCGCCGTGGATCTCGTCCCATTCAGGCTTTTCGGAAATATGCGGGAGCCGGTGACGCAGGCCGACACATACCTGCCGACGGTGGTATGCCCCTTCCTGCGCAGTCTTCTGGATATCGGGCTGAAGGGAAAATACGATTTTCTGGACGGTGTCACTTTCGTTCATACCTGCGATGTGGGTGCACAGTTTGCCAACAACTGGAAAATCAATGTCAAGACACCTTTTTCTTTTTTCATCGACATGCCTCATACGACCCATGCGGGTGCCTTGGACTATTTCAAAGGGTTGTTGCAGGACTACAAAAAAGCCCTGGAGGCGTACACCGGTGAACCCATTTCCGATGAAAAGCTGCGAAAGGCCGTCGTTTTACAGAATGAGCAGCGGGCGCTTGTCCGTTCACTCTACGATTGTAAAAAGGTCGACCCGCCGCTGATCTCCGGCGTGGAAACGCTGGAAGTGCTGATCGGTATCATGAGCCTGCCCACAGATGAAGGAAACGTCCTTCTAAGGGAAGTGATCAATGATCTTCATTCCCGGAAACCATTGGCTTCTGAAAACCGCACCCGTCTGATGTTATGGGGAGGCGTTATCGATGACACGGCATTACTGAAAATGATCGAAAATCTCGATGCCGATATCGTGATGGACGATACCTGTGTCGGCAGCCGTGCCTATTTTACGGATGTCGAGATTACGGACGACCCGCTGGATGGTCTGGCAAAGCACTACCTGACCGGTATTCAGTGCCCCCGCACCTTTAAGGAAAAACGCGAAGGAGCGACGATAAGGAAATATTCCGAGGATCTCGAACACCGCTTCGGGTATATCGGTGAATTTGTCGGACAGTTCAATGTTGAAGGCGTTATTCTTCAGGCCCTGCGGTACTGTGACGCTCATGGTTATGAAATCCCCGCAATGACTGATTACTTAAAAGGGATAGGCATTCCAAGCATTTATATCGAGCATAACTACAGCGAAGCGGCTTTTGCACCGATGCAGACGCGGATACAGAGCTTTCTGGAGATGATAGAAGACATATAGATGACGTTTCCCGTTGGAAAACGTGCATTCACTTACAGGTGATACGGGACCTGTAATTCCCGTATTGCACCAGTCGGGCCAGTATGCGGGCGGTTTTTTCCGAGGACGGATAGGACAGGATATTCGCCTTCCGCAAGTCTAAAATAGCTCGATTTTCATCGGCTTCAGCCCCGATTCCGTACTCCGAAGTCAGCAGAACGGGTTTTTGATGCGTCCGGATTAAATCCAGAATGAAATGCTTTCCCCGTTCGTCCGAACGGAGGGCGCCGGACACATAATCAGCAACCTTGAGCTGACCGTTTTCCGTCACCGTGCGAATGATATCTGAAAACGGTTTGCCATAGCCGAAACCCATGGCGATCAGGCTGTCGACAGCGTCACAACCTGCCAGAGCCTCCAATGATTTGAAAAAGGCGCCCCGGCTCATGCCGGCGACCAGGTCGACAGGGTTCTGCCGGTTCCACCACGGCGGCAGCCGCTTATCGAGCTGCCGGAGCGTTTCGTCCGGCAACTCGACGACATTCAAGCCGGACTCGGCACAGGCATCCGCCATAATCACCCCCCAGCCGCCCCCGTTGGCGACAATGCCGACGCGATTACCGCGAGGCAAGGGCTGTGACAGAAATGCCGCCGCCGTGTCGAACATGTCTTCCACATCATCGACACGGATAATGCCGCATTGCCGGCACACGGCATCGAATGCTGCATCCGAGCCTGCAATGGCGCCGGTGTGGGATTTGGCGGCCCGGCTGCCGGTGGATGTTTTTCCGCCTTTAATGACGATGAACGGTTTCGACCGGGTCAGACGCCGGGCCGTTTCCATAAACCGCTTGCCGTCGGCAACGCTTTCGATATAGGCCAGAACCACATGAGTCCGGTCATCGGTAATGAAATATTCCAGAAAATCCTCGGTTTTCATCTGAACCTGATTGCCGACGCTGACACAGCGGCTGATGCCGATGTCCTGCTTCCAGCAAAGATGCATCAGGGATCCGGCAAGATTCCCGCTCTGGGAAACCACGGCGATATGGCCGGCCGGCGGAAAATTGGGCTGCATCATGCAATACAGCCGAGATGGGTAAGGGCTGGCGATTCCGGCACAGTTTGGACCGACGATCATGACGCCCGCTTTATCCGCCGTTTCAGCGATTTCCTGCTCGAGCGACGCACCGGTGGGGCCTACTTCCTTGAACCCGGCGGTAATGACCACGCAGGCGGTCACCCCGATTTTGCCGCAGTCTGCGATGGCCTGCGCTACCTGGTCGGGAGGAATCAGGATGAAGGCCGTATCCACCGGACCCGGAAGCGCCGAGATGGACGGATATACCTTCTTTCCAAGTATTTCTTTCATCGTGGGATTGACCGGATATATTTCGCCGGTATACCCGCCTTTGATCAAGTGAAGCAGAAAGGTAAATCCCCATTTCCCGATCGTCTTCGACGCCCCCACGATGGCAATCGATTTCGGATTGAAAAGTGCGCCTAACGGGGGAAATGTGTCTGTACGATTCATTCATCCTCCTGAACCGCATTCCCGGTCGCTCGAATTTCCGGAATGTAAAAAGGGGCCGCGGAATACGTTCTTGAAGTCATTCCCGAATGATGCTATTTAGTGCCCATCCAGAAATGAGATAATTCGATTCAGTTCAAGGCGGCCTGGAAATTTTAACCGCAGGAATACATTGAGTATTTTGAGGATTAAAATTTCCCGCCAACGCCGAAATGGAGCGAATTAGCCATTTCTGGATGGACACTGTTATCACAATCGTCTCTTCGTTGATGCTGCGTATACGCCCTGATTATTCGCGCGCATGCGATCGATCGCGGGTCCACATGCGCATCGATTGCATTCGAATCAAAATGTTTATTTTGAGACCGCTTCCACTGTCAAGCAATAAGTGACTCCTCGCGGTCTGCTGCTGTTCGAATTCCCGGAAAAAGGAGACCTGCAATGGTCAACAACCCGCCTGAACAATCGTATACGCGAAGGGAATTTCTGGATCGATCGCTTAAAACAGCCGCGGCACTGGCCGTATCGACAGCCGTTCCCGGCCTTGGGGTCGGCTGCGGCCGTGGCGGTCATGGTGATCTAGACGTTGTGATCAAAAATGCAACCATTTTCGATGGGACCTCGGCAGAACCCTTTGTCGCGGATATCGGCATTCAAAAAGACCGAATCGTTTCGCTCGGCGGAATCGATTCCCCGGCCTCAACGGTGATTCAGGCGAGTGGAAAAGTCGTCACCCCCGGATTTATCGATGTTCACACCCATTGTGACCTGACATTTCAGAAAAGCGGGCTGAAACGGTATCTGGCGTATATCATGCCGAGCTGGAAAGGCAATTATAATTACGTGTACCAAGGGGTTACGACCGTGGTAACGGGTAATTGCGGCTACGGCTATACGGATGTCGATCAGTGGCTGAACCTGGCGGATTCCGTCGGCTTCGGCACGAACCTCTACACCCTCGTTCCTCATGGAATGATCCGGGAAGCGCTTTTCGGAGTAAAACAGCCGGAAGAACTCAACGGTCGGCAGCTGAATGCAATGGAAAAGAGGGTGGCCGAAGAAATGGAAAAGGGTGCGGTCGGCCTTTCCACCGGATTGGAATACGCTCCCGGATACCTGGCCCGGACGGATGAATTGATCGCCTTGGCCGGGGTTGTTCGCAAGTATGGCGGTATTTTTACGAGCCATATGCGGGATGAGTCCGGCAGGGGCTATCCGGACGGCAGAGCCGGGGTTATCCGATCCATCGATGAAATGATCGAAATCGGCCGAAGAGCCGATATCCCCGTTCAAATTTCCCATCTTAAAATCAGCCTGCCTATAAATCGGCTGAGTTCAGAGGACGTTCTCGAACGTATCGAAGGGGCCCGCCGTCAAGGCGTTGAGCTTCATGCCGATCAATATCCCTATGCAGCCGGTTCGACCTTATTATCCCATTTGCTGCCGAATGAAATGAAAACAAGCAGCGGCATCAAGGAGGAATTCAGGACGGGGGACGGCAAACGGCGGATGATACGGGCCATGGATTCGGTTTTCTCGATCTATCCTCCGGAAAAGACCATGATCACCATGCATTCCGAAAATGAATCCTACGAGGGAAAAACGCTCAAGGAAATCGCCGAAATAGAGCAAACGACACCCGCCCGGTGCTATGCGGATATGGTATGCGAAAAAACCCTGCCCATAGCCGTTTATTTTTTTCAGGACATGAACATCGTCCGGGAACTGATGCCTCACGATTATATCATGACCGCCTCGGACGGCTGGACCGTTCCGATGGGCATGTCGCTTCCCCATCCCCGCGTATACGGCACTTTTCCCAAAAAACTCAATCAATTCGTACGAAACGAAAAACTCATGTCCTTTAAGAAAGCCATTCGCTCCATGACCTCGCTGCCGGCTGAAAAATTCAGGATGAAAGGCCGGGGAAAAATCGAAACGGGCGCTTACGCGGATATCGTTGTTTGGGACAAATCCGGGATAAAAGATGACGCCACCTACAGCGATCCCCATCATTACAGCGAGGGTGTAGAATGGCTGCTGGTCAACGGCGTGATTGCGATCGAAAATAAGAAAGCTACACGCAACCGTGGCGGCCGAGCATTGAGGGTGGGTTCCGTATAGCGTTTCCCCTTGAATCATTGTTGTCGGGATTCCCGAATCATTGAATAAGCGGCCTGTAAAATCGTATATTGACATGTATACTGCGCCCCTTTAATATTAAGTTGATACGGCTTCGAACCTTTCACATTGGACAATAACGATGAAGATACTCGTCGGTTATGACGGCACCAAGCAGTTTCCGGAAACCCTGAAAGTGGCCCGAAGACACGCCGCCGCTTTCAATGCCCAAGTGACGATATTCACCGCTTCCGGCCACAGTCCTGAACTGCACATGGCCGAACTCGACGCATTACAGAATCGTCTGAGCGATATTCAAGAAAGCTTCACGAAAGAGGGCATTGTCTGTGAAACCCATATTGCCGTCAGAAGTCTGTCGCCGGGTGAAGATATGGTTGATTTTGCAAGAAAACATCAGTTCGATGAAATCATCATCGGGGTAAAACACCGGTCCAAAATCGGCAAACTGATCATGGGATCGACGGCACAGTATGTTATTTTGGAGGCTTCGTGCCCTGTAGTCACAGTTAAATAGCGGCCACCGACCGATTCGATTCGAGGCGGCATCTTTTGGCCCAGGAGCGGCGTTTTCGTTTTTTTGAAATGGAAGCCTTCGAGCGCCTGTTCTGCTTTTCGACGTCTACTTTGCTGTTGACAAAAATGCTTCCTGATGTTTAATCCCTTTTCTAATCCCTGCTGATTCCGGCTTTCAATCCAAATCGAGGCGAATATGACGCGTGCCAAAGCATTTATTAACAGAGATAATACAGCCACTATTGCCTGTTCCGTCTGCAATCGCCAACAGGTTATCGATTTATCGAAGTATCCTGATATTAACAGAACGGTGAGTGTAAAAATCACCTGCAAATGCGGCAATTCCTGGAACGCCATTCTGGAAAAAAGGCGGTTTTATCGAAAGGCGGTTGATCTTCCCGGCCGTTATACCGCCTGGTCGTCAGCCGGGCGGCCGGTAGCCGAAGGAACAATGACCGTCGTTGATATTTCCCGTAGAGGATTGAAGATGTCGGTCCATTCCAAAGAAAAATTCAACATCGGCGACTGGCTTACGGTGGAATTTCATTTGGATAACGCCCCCCGAACATTGATTCGTCGGATGGTCACCGTCAAGAGCGTCTCCGGTAAACATTTGGGGCTTGCCTTTCCGGAACACAAACACGAGGACCCGGACATCGGGTTTTACATGTTGGCCGCAAGGAGCCAAGCCGAGAAGGAAACCGATAATCCCGAGGAAAACAATGAAAATTCCGGGTAGCCCCTCATTCAGGCCCGAAAAACCATCTGAATGAAACACATCCCTTCACACTTAATTGAGCATCTTTCTGAAAAGAAAGCAGATTTATTCCGTTCACTGAATTTCCGCAACCTGGTCCTACCTGATGACGAACGTGTACTGAAGAGCCTGGACCTCGTATTTTGTCTCAGCGATTTCGTTTCAAACAACTGTATTCTCGCCCCGGACATTCTATTCGATCTCATATTCGGTCGGGATTTGTTTACCGTTTATGAACCCGGCAGGTATCACAGGGAATTATCCGAACGGCTGAACGGCTGCGAAGATGAAAAACGTCTGCGGCAACAGCTGCTCCAATTCCGGCAACGGGAAATGATCCGCATTGCATGGCGGGATCTCGCCGGCTGGGCCGATCTGCCCGAAACCCTCGCCGACCTGACGGCCTTTGCCGATGCATGCGTAGATGCAGCACTGGACCGCTTGCATCGGTGGCATGCGCGTCAACCGGGGGGAGGTTTCGGCTTCGATGAGGACACCCCGGGCCTTGTGGTGATCGGTATGGGAAAGCTCGGTGGTACAGAACTTAATTTTTCTTCCGATATCGATCTCGTCTTTGCTTATCCAGACGCTCCGGCATTCGTCAGCCGGCAAAAATCCAACCAATTATCGTCCTTTTATTCATCCCTCGCCCGCCGACTGATTCAAGTCCTGGGGTCCTCTGCTTCCGATATCGGTCCGTTCAGGGTCGATATGCGTCTGCGGCCGTTTGGTGACAGCGGTCCGCTGGTGATGCGTTTTGATGCGATGGAAGATTACTACCAGCAGCATGGCCGGGAATGGGAGCGGTATGCATGGCTGAGGGCACGTGTCATCGCCGGAAATAAAACCGCCGGAGACGACCTGCTTCTGAGATTGGAACCTTTTATCTACCGCCGTTACCTGGACTATACCGTTTTGGACGTGCTCAGGGACATGAAGAAGAAGATTTCGGTTGAGGTAAAGCGCAAGGATATGGCGGACAACCTGAAGCTGGGATCAGGGGGTATTCGGGAGATCGAATTTTTTTGCCAGGTGTTTCAGATTCTTCGGGGCGGCGTGGTGCCGTCCCTTCGGCGGCGCCGCACGGATGAGCAGCTAAATGCACTTTTCGATGAAGGCATTATCAGTCGGGAAAGTTGGGAAGATCTTATCCATGCCTATTTTTTCCTGCGCAGAACGGAAAATCACCTTCAGGAGATATCTGATCTGCAAACGCACCTGATTCCGAAAGACGCCCTCGGGCGAATGCGCATCGCTTTTTCTATGGGATTTGAGACCCATGAGGCCTTCGATGCCGAGTTGACCCGCCTGAGAAAAATCGTGCACCGCCATTTCAGTCAGCTGCTCGGTGCGGATGACGATGGTGCCGTACAAAGGGGCTCAGAAGAAATATGGCAAAATCCCAAGGATATCGGGGCCGAAGACATTATCCGCAGCATCGGCTACACCGATCCGAGCGGCATTGTAAGCGCTCTTGCCTATCTCAAAGAAGCGCCGGAAACCCGCGCATTGAGCCCAAACGGGAGAAGACGGGTCGACCGGCTGGTACCGAACCTGTTGGAAGCCGCTGCTGGTTGTGACGAGTCCGAAGCCGTGTTGTTCCGTCTTCTGGATCTGATTAGAAGCATCCAAAGGCGCACCAGTTATATTGCCCTTCTTTTGGAAAATCCCGGCGTCCTGTCCCACTTGGTGCGTCTTGCAGAAAAGAGCCCCTGGATTATCCGATTCCTGTCCCGACATCCGGTGATTCTCGATGAATTTCTCCATCCGGGTTCGCTGTATTCGCCGCCTGAAAAATCCGGTTTGGAAAGCGAATTGAATCACCAGATGAAACGTTCACCGGCCGGTGATCTTGAATACCGGATTGAAAACCTGTGTATTTTCAAGCAGACGAATCTTTTGCGGGTCGCCGCTGCCGATATTGCCGGCATGCTGACGGTCAAGCGTGTCAGCGATCATCTGACTGACATTGCGGAAACCGTCCTTGAACAGGTTTTAGACTTGGCGTGGACGTATATGCATCTTCGGCATGGGACACCTCTGTGTGATTTAGAAGGCCATGCTTGCGAATCAGGGTTTTTGATCGTCGGGTACGGCAAGCTCGGTGGAATCGAAATGGGATACGATTCCGACCTGGACCTTGTATTTCTCCATGCCGGGAAAAGGGGATCGACATTCGGCACCGATAGGCCCATTGAGAACGCTTACTATTATTCAAGACTCGGTCAGCGCATCGTTCACCTGCTCACGGCAGACACCCGTGCGGGAAAGCTCTACGATACGGATATGCGCCTGCGCCCAAGTGGGAATGCCGGTCCGCTGGTCAGCCACATCGAATCTTTTTCTGCATATCAACGAACACAGGCGTGGACATGGGAACAACAGGCGCTTGTCCGTGCGAGGCCGATTTGCGGGGACCCGACGCTGGCCGAACGATGTAAAACGATTCGATTCGATGTGCTGAGCACCAAACGGAATGAAATCCCTCTTAAACAAGACATCAGAGCCATGCGGGATAAGATTCGAAAAGCGCGTGCTTCAACGGATTCCGGTATGTTTGATTTAAAGGAGGACACCGGCGGCATCATCGATATCGAATTTTTGGTGCAGTATCTGGTGTTGTTGAAATCCCACCGGCATCCCGAACTGCTGAAATGGACGGATAATGTCAGGATTTTGAACACTCTTCAACAAAATCGTATTATCGACGACAACTCCGCTGAAGCCTTGCACGATGCCTACTTGACTTTTCGCACGGCTATTCACCGACTGACTCTCCAGGAAAAGCCGCCCAAAGCGCCGATCGGCCGATTCGCATCTCTGAGGCATCGTGTTATCGATGTGTGGCACCGCATTATCGGTGGCTCATCCTGAAAGCCATTTCGGCTGCAAGGGGCGCGCCTTACTTCCACTGTCGGCACAACAACAGCTGCTTGTGCCTTCAACAACCCCTTGCTCGAGACCAAATCCCCACCATTTCCAAATTTAATCCGGATGGTTTTCGGTTCAGCTTGCAAAATTACAATTTTGTAAATCACCGGTCTTAATTTATACGGAAATGTAACCTTTATTCAGCATTTCAGTATGCCCGCCTTAATATAAATCATTTAAAACATTACGAATAATTTTTGTCCAGTCTTTTGGCACAGGCCTTGCTCTTAAATACGGAAACCGTAAGTATAAAGCTTTTCATAGGTTCGCAGCCAAAAAAAAGAAGGTCGAATATGGGTTCCGCCGAGATGAGACAAACTAACGAAAACAGTGCTGCAGCGCTGCTGATGAACAGCCGAAGACGGCTGATTTCCGCATTCATTGCCGGAAATGAGCCGAATTTTCCTCAACGGCATGCAGAGCTGCTGGATGATTATTTTCGCATGCGGTTTGAAACGAGCACCATCGGGCCGGGATTGAACATCACCAAGTACCCTTACGCCATTCTGGCACAGGGTGGATACGGCAGAAGAGAACAGTGCCTTTTTTCCGATGTGGATGTTTTAATTTTGTTCGAAAACACCATTAAAGGCGTGGAAAATCTTATCGAGGAGATGGTTTTCCCGCTTTGGGATATGGGGCTGGATGTCGGCCATGCCACGCGTTCGGTACAGGAATCCATCAAGCTTGCCGGCAGGGACATCACCGTATTGACCGCATTGCTGGACTCCCGGTTCATTTGTGGAAGGTCTAACTTGTATTTAGATCTTATGGACGGGCTTCACAAAAAAGTACGGAATGAAAAATCGAGCCGAATCATTCGCGGTCTGGTGGCGTCCGACAGAAAACGTCATGAAGTATTCGGAGATTCCACTTACCGGCTGGAGCCGAACCTCAAGGAGGGGCAGGGCGGACTGAGAGACTACCATACCCTATTGTGGATCGGCCGAATTCGGGCGAATGTGAAAACGCCCAGAGATTTGGAGTATGAAGGGTTTTTGTCTCATGATGAATTCCGGCAGCTGGATCGGGCGCTCTCGTTCCTGCTGGAAGTGAGGAGTCGACTGCACCATCTCGCAGGCCGCAAGAACGACCGGCTGTATTTCGATTATCAGATCCAAATGGCTGAATCATTGGCATTTTGTGCAACCGATCATCAAAAGCCGGTTGAGCGCTTCCTGGGCAGACTTCATAAGGACATGGAATTTATAAAAGAGCTTTACCATATCGTCCTCAGCGAGCTGGGATATCAACAGGCAAACAGCCGAAAGAAAAAGAAAACAAAAGCGACAAAAGCGGCGGATGTGGTGATTCATCGGGGCATGATCACTTTTGTTTACCCGGAGACCGTTTTATCCAATCCGATCACCATGATGGAAATATTCAGGGAAAGCGACCGATACGGCACGCCGCTCAGTGCCGAGGCAATTCGTTTGATTAAAGATTTTGCGCCGTTGCTGGATGAATCGTTTTTCAGATCTTCCCGCCCGATCCGGCTCCTCGAGAAACTGCTCGTTTCCGGCGACCCGGACCACCCTGCATTGGATCAATTGTGTCATGCCGATATGATGAATCGCTTTATTCCGGAATTCAGGGAGATTACAAACCGAATCCAATTCGATGCCTACCACCTTTTTCCGGTTGACAAGCATTCCCTGCATACCGTGAAAGTGCTGCAGCGATGGCGGAGAAGAAAAGGGCGGGTGAATGAACCGCTGTGCGATAAATTGTATCATGAAATCAGCCGTCCGGACCTGCTTCATTGGGCCGCCCTGCTGCATGACATCGGAAAAGGGAGCACGGTGGACGACCATTCCGAGTCAGGGCGAATGCTGGCGCTGCGAATATTGGACCGCCTGGGGTTTTCGCATGATGATGCCGAAATCGTGGCGAGCCTGATTAACGATCATCTCTTCTTGATTAAGATCGCCACCCGTAGAGACATCGGTGACGAGGAGACCTGCATCACGTGCGCCGGCAAGGTTAAAGATATTGAAAAATTAAAAATGCTTTATCTGCTGACGGTGGCTGATTCCGTCAGTACCGGGCCCAACGCTTGGAATGACTGGACGGCGACATTGCTGAGAGACCTGTTCTTGAGAGTAGCAAAGATTTTGGAAACCGGCGAACTGGCTTCCGAGGAGGCCGTTCACGTTCGGAATGAGAAGAAGAATCGAATTCGAGAGGCGCTGCTGATCCTGGGATACCCCGGTGATCCCGAGGCGGTGATACGCATCATGTCCCCCCGATATCTCCTGTATACGCCGATCGAGGATATTATGCTTCACCTGAAACTCCGTAGCGCGTTGAAAGCGAATAAGCCGGTATGGAACATCAAAACGAATCACAGTTCGGACACACGAACGGTGACCATCTGCGCTGTTGATGAACCCGGCCTTTTTTCCAAAATTGCCGGGACATTCACGATAAACGGCATCGATATTTTAAACGCACAGGCCTTTACGTGGCGGGATAATACGGCGCTGGATATCTTTGAAGTCAAACCGCCTCCGGATCCGATATTTGAAAGTGAAAAATGGCATCGTGCCGAAAATCACCTGATATCCGTGCTGGACGGGCGTATGGATTTGGCCCCCGCCATACAGGAAAAAACGGCGGCTTACGGCTGCGGCGGACCCAAAATAGCGGTAAAACCCGTTCGCATCGAGGTGGATAACGCGAGCTCCAGTTTTTTTACCATCATTGAAGTGTTTGCATATGACTACCTCGGACTTCTCTACGACATCACCGACACCCTTTTCCACATGGGGCTTGACGTATGGATTTCGAAAATCGCCACCAAAGCGGACCAGGTTGTAGACGTTTTCTATGTAAGGGATTTTGATGGGCAAAAAGTTGATTCAAAGGATCAGGAAGATCGGATCAAGACGGCTTTGTCGAAGGTGATCCGGACATTTTAGCGCCTGTTGGATACCGTTGAAGTGGGTTCAGAGCAGGTTATTACGCGTATTGAAAACCCGAATTGATCGGAAATGCCAAAACCGGCTTTGGGCCGAAAGATGCCAAACAAAGGAGAATGGAAATGAAAATGACGATGAAAACATGGATGGCTGCAGTCTGCGTGTCGGTGCTTTTTCCGGCATCATCGGCACTCGGCGCTGAAGATGCGCTCAATGCGGGAGACACGGCATGGATGATGATTTCCACAGCCCTCGTCATGATGATGACGCCCGCCGGTCTCGCCCTTTTCTATGGGGGCATGTCCCGGTACAAAAACCAGCTCAATACGTTGGCCATGTCCCTGGTTTCCTACTGCATCGCCGGTGTCGTTTGGGTGATGTGGGGATATACACTGGCGTTCGGAACCGATTTGGGAGGGATGATCGGCGGTTTGGAGCACGTGTTTTTGCGTGGAATCACTGTTGAAAGCCTTTCGGGAACCATCCCCACATTTGTGTTCGTTCTGTTCCAGATGACATTTGCCGGCATCACGGTTGCATTGGTGTCGGGTGCTGTCGTCGACCGCATGAAGTTTTCTTCATGGATCGTCTTCGCACTGTTGTGGATAACATGCATTTACGCTCCCATCGCTCATTGGGCCTGGGGGGGCGGATGGATGGGCCGAATGGGAGCGCTCGATTTCGCGGGCGGCAATGTGGTGCATATCAATGCCGGTGTAGCCGGCCTCGTGTTGGCCCTGATGCTGGGAAAACGAAGGGGGTACGGCAAGGAGGCCATGTTCCCGTCGGGTGTCACTTTAACCGCTTTGGGTGCCGCGCTTCTCTGGTTCGGCTGGTTCGGCTTCAATGCGGGCAGCCAACTCGCATCGGATGGGCTTGCCGGTTCGGCTTTTCTGGTCACGAATACTTCCGCAGCTATAGGCGGCCTGTCGTGGATGTTCGCTGAATGGATTTTCAATAAAAAACCAACCGTTCTGGGGCTTGCCTCCGGAATTATCGCCGGCTTGGTAGGCATAACGCCGGCCGCCGGATTTGTGAACCTGTCAGGAGCCCTGGCGATCGGACTGGTCGCCGGCCTGCTCGGATTTTACAGTGTCGGCGTACTCAAGCATAAAATGGGCTATGACGACTCTCTGGATGCTTTCGGTGTTCACGGAATGTGCGGTTTGTGGGGAGCACTGGCGACAGGCATTTTTGCTGATCCAACGATCAATTCCGCTGGTACCGGACTCCTTTATGGAAATCCCGAGCAGCTTTTGATTCAAGCTGTTTCCATCGTCGGGACCGCTGCTTACACGGGCCTTGGCACCGTCGTAGTGGTGCTCGCAACCAAGCTTGTCACCGGTGGGATACGTGTGGAAGAAGACGTGGAGATCAAAGGTCTGGACAGTTCCCTGCATGGGGAAAGGGCATTTGAAATCGTGTAATTTACGGGTTCGATGACCATCTAACAAGGAGACATTTCCATGAAAAAAATCGAAGCAATCATCAAGCCGTTTAAATTGGATGATGTTAAGGAAGCGTTAAACGAAATCGGCATCCAGGGGATGACGATCACCGAGGTCAAGGGGTACGGCCGCCAAAAAGGGCACAAGGAAATCTATCGGGGTGCCGAATATGTCGTCGATTTTATTCCTAAGATAAAAATCGAAATTATCGTGGATTCGGATTTTGCGCCCCAGGTGGTTGAAAAGATTCGAGAGGCCGCCAATACGGGCAAGTTGGGCGACGGCAAGATTTTCGTTCTTCCCGTCGAGGACGTTATCCGGGTCAGAACCGGAGAAAAAGGGACCGATGCGCTTTAATGGATTGAAACCGGAGCCGCCGTGGCCGAGCCTCTTCCGGCAGAAGCGATGTCAGGGCACTTCCGATGGGTTACCAGCGGCGGCGACATGCTTAAAGTCAACAAAAAGGAGAAAGGTTATGCGACCAAAAGACGTGATTGAAATGGCAAAAGAAAAGGGGGCCAGGGTAGTTGACGTGCGGTTTATGGATTTTCCCGGCATATGGCAGCATTTTTCACTGCCGATAGGTGAACTGGAAGCGTCGAGCTTCGAAGACGGATATGGATTTGACGGATCGAGCATTCGCGGCTGGCAGCCGATCAATGCCAGCGATATGCTCGTCGTTCCGGATGCGTCAACGGCAAAAATGGATCCATTTTACAAGGTTCCAACATTGGTGCTCATCGGGAATATCGTCGACCCGGTAACGCGTGAACCGTATACGCGGGATCCCCGGCACATTGCCCAAAAGGCGGAAAACTACTTGAATCGAACCGGGATAGGGGATACCGCCTATTTTGGGCCTGAAGCCGAGTTTTTTATTTTCGACGGCATCCGTTTTGAATCGACCCGAAATATGGCGTTTTATGAGATCGATTCCATTGAAGGCATCTGGAATTCCGGCAGGGAGGAAAATCCGAGTCTGGGATATAAACCCAGGCACAAGGAGGGCTATTTTCCGGTTCCGCCAACGGATAAATTCCAGGATATTCGGTCGGAGATGATGCTGACACTGGAGGATCTCGACATCGAGGTGGAATGCCAGCACCATGAAGTGGCCACTGCCGGACAGGCCGAAATCGATATGCGGTTCAAACCGCTGGTGCAAATGGGAGACCAACTGGTATGGTTTAAATATATTTTGAAGAATGTCGCTTACCGTCATGGGCACACGGTGACGTTTATGCCCAAACCCATGTTCGAAGATAACGGTTCGGGCATGCACACCCATATCAGCATCTGGAAGAACAATTCCCCCCTGTTTGCCGGGGATAAATACGCGGGTGTATCGCAGGAGGCGCTTTACGCGATCGGCGGCATCTTGAAGCACTGCAAGGCCCTGTGCGCATTTACAAACCCGACGACGAATTCGTACAAACGGCTGGTCCCGGGATTCGAAGCACCCGTAAACCTGGCTTACTCCAGTCGAAACAGGAGTGCCGCAATCCGCATTCCCATGTATTCGGAATCGCCTAAGGCCAAGCGCATCGAGTTTAGAACACCGGACCCGTCATGCAATGGGTATATCGCTTTTTCGGCCATGCTGATGGCGGTGCTCGACGGCATCGAAAACAAGATCGACCCGGGCGATCCGATGGACAAGAATATTTATGATCTGCCGCCCGAGGAGTTGGCCGACATCGAATCCGCCCCCGGATCGCTGGATGAGGCATTAGCCGCCCTCTCCGATGATCGCGGGTTTTTACTAAAGGGCGATGTGTTTACGGAAGACGTAATCGAAAAGTGGATCGATTACAAACAGGAGAATGAAATCAACCCGGTAAGGCTCCGTCCTCATCCCCATGAATTCTTCCTGTACTATGACATATAACCCTCTTTTCGCCCGGGGGATCGGTTTGCCGCTCGACCGATCCCCTGGTCGGATCAAGCTAATTTCCGGTCAATGCCGATTAAATGTGATGATCCAAATCTTGAATCCTACCGATAAAGCCTGTAATCCACATTGTACCGTTTGGCTTTGTAGTTGAACTTGCGGATGGTGGTGTCCAGCAGGCGTGCGGCCTTGGTGGTGTTGCCGCGCGTGTTCTTGAGGGCATCGATGATCATCTCGCGCTCCAGGCGGGCGACCGCATCCTCGAGGGAAAGCGACGGCACGGTGTTCGATTCCATACCGGTCTGCAGTGTCGGCGGCAGGTGGTAACTGTGAATAACGCCCTCTTCGCACAGCAGCACGGCCCGTTCAATGCAGTTCTCCAGCTCTCGGACATTGCCGGGCCAGTGGTATTGCATCAGCATGTCAATGGCCGGTGTCGAAAATCGTTTAATGGGCTTGTTGTTTTCCGCCGCGTACTTTTCCAGAAAATGATCGGCAAGAAGCAAAATATCCGTTTTTCGCTCCCGGAGGGGAGGAAGATAAATCGGGAAAACATTCAACCGGTAATATAAATCACTGCGGAACGTTTCTTCCTCGACAGCCTGCTCGAGATTCTTGTTGGTGGCGGCGACAATCCGTACATCGGCGGCGATCGTTTTCTGTCCCCCCACCCGCTCGAATTCCTTCTCCTGGAGGACACGAAGAAGTTTTACCTGGACTTCCAAATCGATGGACCCGATTTCGTCCATGAACAGGGTCCCTTTATGTGCCAGTTCGAATTTGCCCCGTTTCTGCCGTATGGCGCCGGTAAAGGCCCCTTTCTCGTGTCCGAAAAGCTCGCTCTCGATCAGGTTTGTCGGCATGGCCGCACAATTGATCTTGACGAATGGATTTGCCGCTCGAAGACTGTTGTAATGGATCGAGTTTGCCACCAACTCTTTCCCGGTGCCGCTTTCCCCCCGGATTAAAACGGTGGCATTGCTTTTGGAAACCTGGGATATCATTTGAAAAACCTCTTTCATCCTGCTGCTGTTTCCAATGATATCGGTGATCTTGTATTTGTTCTTCAGCTCGTTTTGGAGCCGCTCATTTTCGCGACGCAGGCGGAGTTCTTCCAGCCGAATGGTTTCAAGATTGCCGACATGCCGGGCGATCATGGTGGAAATGACGGCCATGAGTTGCTGGGCGACTTCGAGCGAGTAATCGGAATCCAGGGGTTTGTCGACGCTGATGGCGCCGATCACCTGATTCCCCTTCTTAATGGGATTGCAGATGAATGAGAGCTCCCGGTCCTTCTTTTTCCTGCGGGATGCCGTTCGGTTCAGGAACAGGGGCTCTTCGCTGATTTTAGGAATAACGAGGGGTTTGCCCGATTCGATAACCCGGCCGGTTATGCCTTCACCCACCTTGTAAGTGACACTCTCCATGGTGGAGGAAGATATGCCGTGGGCCACTTCGATGTGGATCTCATTGCTTAACGGATTGACGAGGGTTATCGTTCCACGGGCGAGTTCCATGGAATTCGATAAGATTTCAAGGACCCCGTACAGCGCCTTTTTGAGATCGAGATGCTCATTTAAGGCTTCGCTGATTTCGTACAGTAATGATATTTCTTCGATTCGTTTCATAGTATCAGTGAATGTGCAACGGTTATAACTTGCCCTTTTTTAAAATTGCGACTAAAAGCCAGATTCCCATCAGGGCTGCCGCAAGGAATCCGATAATGCCGATCAGCGAAATTCCGAAAACATACGGCGGCGTCTCGGATATGACGATAAGAGCCGATCCGATAATCAATGCGGCGATTACGATGGAAAAGGAAATCCTGTTGCTGATCTGGTCATGGGTGTGGAGCATGCTTTCCAACCCCTGGTGCTCGATCGCCAATGGTATACGGCGGTTTTTGATAAACTTGGAAAGCTCTCGCAGGTCTTTGGGGAGCTGCTGCACCACTTCGAGAAAATCCGATGCCGTATAAAGGAAATCACCGGTGATCCGCTGAGGATGGAATCGAGCCATTTTGATGCGCCGGATAAACGGTTCGGCGCTCGCGATAATGTCGAAGTCCGGGTCCAGCATGACGGCCACACCTTCCAGGGTCGCCAACGATTTCAACATCATAAAGACATCAGGCGTCATCCTCAGCTGATGGCGGGAGGTTAAATCGAGGAGATTCTTCAGAAAAGGGCCTATTCTGATATTCTTGAGCGGCCTGTAAAAGTGTCTTCCTATAAAATCGGCGATATCTCTCTCGAGCACACGCATGTCCGGCTCGATGTCCCATTCGGTAACCTTGAGCAGCACCTGGGCTGCCCTTGCTTCGTGACGGTGCACCACACTATCGACAAGTTCGACGAAATTTTCACGGGTCTGTCTATCCACTAAGCCCACCATGCCGAAATCCAGGAGGCAAATGACATTGTCCGGCAGAATGAATATATTGCCGGGATGCGGGTCGGCATGAAAAAAACCGTGTTCGAAGATTTGCTTAAGGCAGATTTCCGCACCTCGTTTGGTAATTTCCTTAGGGTCCAGCCCGCATTCTTCAAGACATGAAATTTGAGACACTTTAATGCCGTCGATAAATTCCATGGTCAGAACCCGGGATGTGGTGGCATCCCGGTATACTTTCGGAATGTAAACGGTCGAGTCTTTGATGAAGTTTACGGCAATGCGTTCGAGATTTGACGCTTCGATCGTGTAATCGATTTCCCGCTCCAGGGTGTCCGCAAATTCCTCGACGATCTTGACCGGCCGATAAAAGGCCATCTCTTCGATGTTCTTTTCCGCCAGGGTGGCCAGGTGAAGCATTATTTCCAGGTCGACTTCAATGATATTGCGGATTCCGGGACGCTGAACCTTTACGGCTGCGGCATCTCCGTTTTTCAAAACCGCCCTGTAAACCTGCCCGATCGAGGCGGATGCCAACGGCACCTCATCGAAAGAAGCGAATACGTCCTCGATCGGGCATCGCAATTCATTTTCAATCACATGCCGAATATCGGCAAACGGGACAGCCGCCACATCGTCCTGCAGCTTTGAAAGCTCTTCCACCAGGTCCGGTGGAATCAGATCCGGACGAACGGACAATATTTGGCCCAGTTTAATGTATGTGGGACCCAGTTCTTCGATCGTCATTCTTATTTTTTCGGCCCGGCTGAGCTTTTCCAGCCGTTCTTTTCGGTTTTTCGAAATAAACTGAAGACCGACCTCCAGGTATTGATCGATTCTCAGCATTTCGATAAAATCGCCGAAACCATAGCGAAAGAGAATCGTCAGGATCTGACGGTAACGGTTCAGATGGCGATATGTGCGTCCCAGAACGCCTATTTTTCGGATGCTCAGCATTCTAAACAGACATTATTTATGTGATTCACTGATATCGGAAACGGCTTTTTTTAAGTCTCGAATCTCCTTTTTAAGCCCTTTGAGCTCCTCTGTGGTAACAACATCAGCTTTTTTCAACATATCTTTAACGGTTTTTTCCACGCGCTCTTCGAGTTTCTTTTGGGCTTCCTCCCAACGGGCTTGAATATCCTTTAAAAATTTTTTGCCGTCCTTCTCCGTCATGTTCAATTTTTTTTCCATTTCCTTTGCATATTCTTCCACTTCATCTTTTGTTTTAAGGGCCAATCCGATGCCGGCCAAAACGGTTTTTTTTACGGTTTCCAGCATGGTAATCTCTCCTTAACGCCATAAATAGGGTTTATATTATGGTCAAATGGGTTGGGGGCGCACTAACCTGCTTTTTGGCAGTTTTTATTGTATTATCATCCGGATATAGATATTGCAAGGAAATAGGCGGATTCATGCGGCAACGTCGTTTCGGCCTTACAGGGCATGTAAAACTTTACTTGACTATCGGTTTAAGCTTGCATAATTATTTGTTTTTTCATATCAGATGAGCATCCGGGAAATTTAAACGGCCGAGTGGCCTCGAATAACGATTGGAAATACAGATTATGAGACAGCTTGTCATACAATGAAAGGAAATGTACAACCTATGCCATATGAGATAGCACTTGCAGGAAAAGGCGGAACCGGCAAAACCACGATTGCCGGATTGCTGATAAAGTATTTGGAGAAAAAGAACAAGGGCCCGATACTTGCGGTTGATGCGGATTCCAACGCCAATCTAAACGAAGTCCTCGGATTGCAGGTTACGGATACACTTGGCGGTGCCCGTGAAGATATGAAAAAAGGGATGGTACCGTCCGGGATGACCAAGGATATTTTTATTTCCATGCGTATGGAGGAAGCCGTGGCGGAGGCCGACGGCTACGACCTGATTGTCATGGGACAACCGGAGGGAGCGGGATGTTATTGCGCCGCCAATACGCTTTTGACCCAGTTTCTTGAAAAGCTGACGGGAAACTATGATTACATCGTTATGGATAACGAAGCGGGCATGGAGCATATCAGCCGTTTAACAACCAAGAACGTCGATGTGCTGCTGATTGTATCCGACACCTCCAGGCGGGGTATAGAATCCGCGATTCGAATTTATCAGTTGGCAAAAAATCTTAACATCGGCGTATCCAAGAGCTTCTTGGTGATCAACCGGGTAAAAGAGCCGCTGCCGGAAAAAGCGCTTTCTGCGGTCAAAGAAGAAGGGCTCGAAATTGCAGGGACTATTCCGGATGACGAAACGGTGTATGCATTTGATTTTGACGGTCGTCCCACAATCGAGATCCCCGAGGAAAATGCAGCGGTGCGGGCGGCATATGCTATCTTCGAC
Source organism: Desulfobacterales bacterium (assembly GCA_046483495.1). Classification (GTDB taxonomy): domain Bacteria; phylum Desulfobacterota; class Desulfobacteria; order Desulfobacterales; family UBA5616; genus CAYLRU01. The sequence continues at coordinate 64,761 of JAWODC010000036.1, read as the reverse complement.
AAAATTTTGGAAACGTAAAACAAACGGTGCCGTCACCGGCGCATTCGATTATCGAAGAAAGGATTTTTCGGTGGCAGGCACCGGTCGGAAAAAGACGGGGTTATGAGAAAAACGGGTTTTTTGTATGATGATCGATACTTGAACCATTCTACCGGTACCTATCACCCGGAAAATCCTGACAGGCTTCGAGTGATTAAGGGGGCTGTAGAAAAATCCGGTCTGATGACGAAGCTTATCCCGATTACCGCCGAATTTCCCGAAATGAAATGGATCGAGGCGGTTCATGAAAAAACGTACATCAAACGATTCGAACAGCTTTGTCGGTCAAAAGCGGATATGCTCGATTATCCGGATAATCGGATGTGCCCGGAAACCTTCGATACCGCACGGTTGGCGGTCGGCGGTATTCTGAAGACCGCCCGATTGGTCATGAACGGTGATATCGAAAATGCATTTTGCGCTGTACGACCGCCGGGTCACCATGCAGAACCCGACAAGGCCATGGGTTTTTGTTTTTTTGCAAACGTCGCCATAGCGGTTAAATACATGATGAGTGAATTCGCCGTTGACCGGATCGGCATCATCGATTTCGACGTGCATCACGGCAACGGCACACAACACATATTTGAGGCGGAATCCGGTGTTTTTTACTATTCCATTCATGAGCACCCATCTTTTGCATTCCCCGGTACGGGTCGTATATTTGAAAGAGGCATCGGACCGGGAACCGGCTTTACCAAAAATTATCCGGTTCTGCCGGGTGACGGGGATGAAACCTATAAGCGGATTTTTGAAAAAGACCTCATCCCGACATTCGAATGTTTTCGGCCCCAGGTGATCCTGGTATCGACGGGTTTCGACGGCCACTTCGATGACGCCATGTCCGGCATCAAGTTATCCACGAGCGGATTTGCCTGGATGATGCAGAAAATTACGGCACTGGCCGGGACATTCACAAACGGAAAAATCATATCCGTACTGGAAGGCGGATACTCATTGAAGAGGCTTCCCGAACTGGTGGTCAACCATTTGGAAATTCTAATGGATGAACCCCTGTCTATGATAGAGTTTGATTGACCTTCGCCGGATTTCCGGCTCGGAAGAGAGGAAAACGCTATGTTCGTCAGTAAATCCATGACCCGGAAAGTAATTGTCATCAGCCCTGATGCGGATATTTTCGAGGCTCAGGAGAAAATGGCAAAAAACAAGATCAGGCACTTGCCTGTCGTTGACGAAGACGGCCGTCTGATCGGCATTGTGACGGATCGTGACATCAGAAGCGCCATGCCGCCCGGCCTTTTTAAAAACCTCGAATGCACGCCAAATGAAAAAGACGCGATTGCCGAACTCAGAATCAGGGATATTATGACCCGGGATCCCATGTGCATCTCGCCGACATACACCATTCAGGATGCCATGCTGCTGATTCAGAAGGAGCGGATCGGTGCCCTGCCGGTGGTGGGTGAAAACAATACACTCAAAGGCATTATTTCCATCCGGGATCTGTTGCGGTCCTTTATCAATGTTATGGGGATAGGGCAGCCCGGAACGCTTTTGGGTGTCGTGGTTGAAGACAAGGTCGGAGAGCTGAAAAAAATCGTCGACATCATTGTTGAGGAAAACATTTCCATGGGAAGTGTATTAACAGTTAAATACTGGGAATCCGGAAAGCGGGCGGTTTTTCCGTACTTATTGGCCATGAACGTCAATCCGGTAAAAGAAAAATTGAAGGCCGAGGGGTTTGAATTGATCGATCCGCTTCAGTGGTATATCGATAACCTTCCCGGCTCTGACATTTCGGAGCAGTGAAGTGCTCATGACTACGGCGTCTATGTCAAACCCACCGTACGAAGATCTTCATATCTATTACCTCGAAGGATGCCTCCATCCCGGGTACCGCTTTCGTTCGAAAGCATTCATCGGCAACTGGGAAGAAGACGGCTATTCGTTTTTGTTCTTTGCCAAACCCGCCGAAGACGAGGTGGGCGGGCTGCTGAAGCGCAACCGGCAGCTGAAATTGCTGGACACGTTCCAATTGTCATATGAAGAGTGGCATGGCGGAGAAATTGCACCGATGCAGGTGTCCGATTTTATGATATCGCCGCCCTGGAGCAGATGTGAAAAGGCAGGCGGCGATCATTTGCATTCAATTCTAATCGATCCCGGAGTCGTATTTGGTAACGGTCTTCACCCGACTACCCGAGATTGCCTCGATGCTATTCACATGGCATTTTCATCTCGAGTGCCGGAAACCGTATTGGATATCGGTACCGGAACAGGCATATTGGCATTGGCCGCAGCCCGCTTGGGAGCAGCGCTTACGCTTGCGGTCGACATCAATCCGCTTTCGGTAAAAACAGCCCAAAAAAATATACATCTAAATGGAATGTCCGAAAAAATGCTCCCGATCCAGGGTTCTGCCCAAAATTTTGTGGACTATCCGGTGGATTTTATGATAGCCAACATCCATTATGATATGATGAGAAAAATGGTAGAGACCGACGGGTTTTATAAAAAAAAACGCTTTTTGCTTTCCGGATTGCTTAAAAGCGAAGCAAATGCAATCAGGCACCGATTGATCGAAAACAGGGCTGACATTGCGAAAATATGGGATCAAAACGGGGTTTGGTTTACATTCTTAGGGGAAACACACTAGAGTCCATTCAGAAATGGCTGATTCTCTTCATTTCTTCGTTAGCCGGAAAATTTCAATCCTCAAAATACTCAGCTGTTCCTGCGGTTAAAATTGGCCGGCCGCCTTGAACTGAAGCGAATTTTCTCATTTCCGGATGGACACATTAGAGTTCTTTCATCCATTCGCACTGTAAGTTTTCTTCCTCGTCGCTTCGGCGGTGCGGCGAAAAGTCTTCCCTTCCGAAAGGGCCTTACATGTATATAAAATGTTGGGGATCAAGGGGCTCCATACCCGTATCCGGAAAAGAATACATTAATTACGGCGGCGATACGACCTGTCTGGAAATTCGGACCAAAAACGATGACATTATCATCGTCGACGCGGGCACCGGGATACGAAGGCTTGGCAACCATCTCATGGAAGAAGAGCGGTATAATTTTCATCTCATTTTTACCCACGCCCATTGGGATCACCTCATGGGATTCCCCTTTTTTAAACCCATTTACTTGAAAAAAACTGAAATAAAGGTTTACCGCTGCCCGTTTCAGGGGCAGTACGTTGAAAAGATGATTTCAAAGGTTCTTTCCCCTCCCAATTTTCCGGTAAAATATGGTGATATCAGCGCATCCATTGTGTATGAAAAAGGATGTCCGGATGCTTTCAATATCGGGTCCATCACCATAGAACCGATTCCGTTGAGCCATCCCAATGGCGGCAACGGCTACAAATTTATCGAGGACGGCGCTGTGTTTGTATTTCTGACGGATAATGAACTGGGGTTTGTCCATCCGAACGGGCTTCATTATGAGGACTATCTGGCCTTTTCAGAAGATGCGGACCTTCTGATGCATGACGCTGAATATACCCCTGAAGAATACACATCATTTATCGAGTGGGGCCATTCATCCTACCGGCAGGCCGTCGATCTGGCGATCGATTCGAATGTCGGCAGATTGGGCTTATTTCATATCAGTCAGGACCGATCGGATATTGAAGTGGATGAAATTGTTTGTGAATGCAACCGGATAATTTCGAAGCGAAACAAAACCCTCGAATGCTTCTCAACAGCCGCCGATATGATTTTCGAGCTTTAAACGTTGGAATGGATGGTAGGTAATGACGGCGGAGACCAACAGGTGGATTTTACGGGTACAACTCAGCCCGCCGACCCTGCAGGATAATACAGCGGACACGGACCGGTTGATCGGCGCCTTGAAGTCGGCGTTACGATCCACAGAGGTATATTCGGATATTGCCCTCATCAGGCGGATACCCGTTCTGATTCGAGAATACGACTACAAGGCGACATGCATTCTGTTTAAAAACGACAGTGTCTGGCAACTCATCGATCTGGCTCCCTACGATTTTAACGGCCATCTTTTAGGCATCGCAGTGGACTTAGGGACCAGTCGTGTCGTTTTGCGGCTGATCGATCTTGCAAGCGGCGAACCGTGCGGTGAGGCCGCTTTCGACAACCCCCAGATCGCCGTCGCCCCCGACATTCTGGCGAGAATTCATTTTGCTCAAAACACGAAGGGGTTGAATCACCTTACACACCTGATCATTTCCGGCCTGAATGAGCAGATCGGTGCCTTGTGTCGAGGGCAGGGAGTTTCATCTCAAGACATTTACCTTGTGGCGGTCGCCGGCAATACCGCCATGACTCACCTGTTCATGGGGCTGGATGCTCGATGGATGATACGGGAACCCTATATCCCGGCGGTCAACCGTCCGGGTGTTACGGCTGCTTCCGATTTAGGCCTGGATCTCCATCCTGCGGCGCGCGCCTTTATTTTCCCCAACGTGGGGAGCTACTTCGGCGGAGACCTCATTGCGGGAATTTTGTATGCCGGCCTGCATGGTGAAGAAGAAACCGGTATTCTGGTGGATGTGGGAACAAATGCGGAGGTGGTGGTCGGAAACCGAGACTGGCTTATCGCTTGCGCCGGTGCGGCCGGTCCGGCGCTTGAAGGCGGTGTGACCCGAATGGGGATGATGGCCGCCCGGGGGGTCATCGACCGTGTTGAAATAGATCCCAAGACGCATGATTTCAAACTCCATACCATCGGTGAAACACCGCCGGTGGGTATTTGCGGTTCCGGTGTCATCGACCTGGCGGCCCAGCTTTTTCTGACCGGGATGATCGATTTCAGAGGGCGGATTGTACCGTCCGTTTGCGGCGAGCGCTGCTTTGAAAAGGATGGTTTGATGCACCTGAAGGTGGTTTTCGCAAAACATTCGGCAACCGGAAAGGATCTGACCATCAGCCAGGCGGATATCGACAGCCTGGTTCGCTCCAAGGCCGCCATGTACACCATTCTCGAGACGATCACGCAATCCGTAGGAATTGAGCTCAACGATATTCGCAAGTTTTATGTGGCCGGCACTTTCGGATCATTTATCAATCCACAATCGGCCGTATCCATCGGAATGCTGCCGGATATTCCGCTGCGGTGTTTCCAGCCCCTCGGCAACAGCTCCCTCAACGGCGCCGCGATGCTGCTTGCCCATTGCGCATGTATGGATGAGATCGACGAAATACGAAACCGCATCACCTATCTGGAGCTGAACGTCAACCAGGCGTTTATGAACAGGTTCTCAGCCGCAAAATTTCTGCCTCACACCGATACGTCTTTGTTCCCGAGTGTCGGCAGGTAGTTTTTGTCATGGAAACAGGTAATCGAGAATCCGATCCACTTCCTTTCCGGCAACTCTCCCCTGAATCGGCCGTCCGTCCAGGCAGGACTCGAAAATTTCGTCATTCATGGGAATGGTGCCGATGACCTTGATGCCGCTTTCGGAAAGGCGGCGGTTCAGGCGGTCCGCGACATGTGAGGATGCAATTTTGTTCAGCACCACCCACACATCGGCAATGTGTATCTGTTCGGACATTTCGCTGATGCGTTCGGCCAGCTGCACCGAATCGATCGAGGGGTCGACCACCACGATAACGCAGTCGACGCCGGTCTCCACACCCCGACCGAAGTGTTCCACACCGGCCTCCAGATCCACCAGGGCCGTTTCGTCCGGTTCGAGCTGAAGCATGTTCAGAAAGGATCGGCTGACGATTCCCATGGGGCAGCCGCAGCCTTCCAGCGACATGAGAATTTTTCCCACTTCCACCAAACGGATGCCGTTTTTTTCCACGATGAATTCCGGCGGTATTTGGGAAGTGGAAATGCCGCTTTTTAAAAGTTGTATCGACTCCTCGGAAGCGCCTGCCGATATCAATGCAGACAATTCCGACTCTACTTTTTCTTTTCCTCCAAAAAAATCGAGGAGTGGTTTGGGCGCGTGCTCGAAACCGAGCATTCGCGGAAGTCCCGTATTCGATTCATCGGCATCCACCACAAGAACACGGTGCCCCCGGGTGTAAAGTCCATCGGCGAGCAGTCGGGTTACCACGCTTTTGCCGCATCCGCCCTTACCGCAAACGGCTATTTTTTGCATTATTGCTCTCCCTTCTTTTCTTCTGTTTTGCACGACGGGATAAGGGGACATCCCGCACTTTGCTTCCCTTGGGCACAAACCAGTTCTTGACCCGTTTCGGGTTCCGGCGGGCCGGCGGCAGCGGACCGCGGGCGGCAAATGCCTGATATACGGCGGACAACATATCGTCAATGCCGTTTAACACTCCGACCTCGGCCAATTCGGCTGCAGCATCAAGGAAGTGTTCGAAATCTGTGTAGAGATCCCAATAGCCGACTCTGTAGGCGTGAATGAACACCTCGTCTTCACGGTATTCATCCATCACGATTTGCTTCAACTGCCGTCCAGCCGGTTCCGGAATTTTCGAAAGCAGCAGATAGCGGGTATACTCCCGCGGTTCCGGCAGGGGAAGTTCATACAGAAAAGCATTAACGATATCGTCGAAAGCCTGATCGCCTCCTTTTTCGGCACCGACCACCAGCATATCGATAATTTTTTCCACAAATCGACCCACCTCTAAGAACCGATCTGCATACTGCAGCCTGTAGACATGTTCAAGGGTGGAATCGGCTTTCAGATGTTCAGCGATGCCTTCCCGAAGCCGGTTTCGAATAACGGCTTTGTAGCCGTCCGGCCACAGCTTCTCTTCGTAACCCTCGTCCTCCGGCATAAAATGCATGTTAACATCCCTTACGGGCCACCCTTGACATCGACTATCTGTCCGGAAACAAAGCCCGCTTCATCCGAAACCAAAAACACCACGACATTGGCGACATCGTCCGGGGTGCCCATTCGGCGCAGGGGAACCTTGGCAATGGTAAATTTCTCTACGTCGGAAAGATACATCCCCTTCCGCTTGGCAAGTTCCCGCGTCATCAGTGTGTCGATAAAATCCGGAGCCACGCAGTTGACGTTAATGTTGTAACGGCCCAGTTCAAGGGCCAGCGCTTTGGTGAATCCCCAAATGGCGGCGCTTGCAGCGGCATAGGCGGTCTGCCCGGTTGTTTCAGGACCGGCCGGCACGGGTGCTGAAATGTTGACGATTTTTCCGTACTTCTGCCGCACCATGTACTTCTGAACAGCCCGGGTGCAGTTGAAAGTCCCCTTTGTCTGAACCGACATTGCCATATCCCACTGATCTTCGGTAAGGTTGTGGAACGGGACGTCCTTGCGGGTTCCGGCATTGTTTACCAGAATGTGAATTTCGCCGTATTCTTCGGCGACCGCCTCGAACACCATGTCCACCCGGTCTTCGTCAGTGACATCCAGAGAGCTTGGAACGGCCCGGCCGCCTTCTTCTTCAATCCGCCGTACAACGCTTTCGGCGAAGCTTTTCTCGATATCGCACACGATGACGCCGGCGCCTTCTTCGGCAAGCCGCATGGCCACGGCGCGGCCGATTCCGCGGCCGGCGCCGGTTACAATTGCTGTTTTATGTTCCAGTCTCATAGGGTCGAAATAGTGATGGTTGGGTTATCGGTTATGGTCTTGGGATTTTAGGCTTGAATCCCGGAAGATTGTCCGGCAGCTTTGCCCGGCCTCCCATGGGCGGGACATGGGCACCGGCCGCCTCGGCCAGCTCCATTTTGATGGCCCCTTCAACCTTGCAACCGACGACACATTGCCCGCAGCCGACACATTTGTCCGGGTCGATGTACGGCGTCACTTTATTCGTGGACGGGTCTTTTACGGCCTTTATCACGTTGAAGGCGCATCGTGGTATGCAGTTCGAGGTACAGCTTTCGCAGATCCCGGTATTGACCACGGCCCGGTAAGGCCCGGGGTGCACACCTTCCCATGGTTCGGTATACATGCGGAGGGGATTCAGCCAATTGCAGCAATCCCGGCAGCAGTTGCAGCCGTTCATCCAGGCATCGCCCATGTGGACCATCATGTGGTCCTCTTCCCCGAGGATCATGACTTCCAGCCACTCCTCGCCGGAATACTTGTGGAGTTGCTGCCTTCGGTCCGCCTGAATTTCGGCGTTGACATCCCGCCCGGGCATGCCGTCGAATACGGCGCCGCAAACCCAGAGCGGAAAGTCACATCCGCGTGCCCGGGTTCGGCACGTGCAGACGCGGGTATAAATGCCCTTTTCGCCCCTTCTTGCGAATTCCCGCAGATCCCATTCGTGAAGTATCTCCGTGCCGAGGGCCTCGCTCTTCTCCAATGACCGGATAGCGGGCATAATCCCAAACGTGTGGGCTAACCCCTCCGCACCGCCGAGCATGGCCATTGTGCGGTGCACGAGTTCATTGGGGCGCTGCCACCGGTACCACTCCTCGTAGAAGAACTTATTCCAGAGACCGCATAGTTGAAGGGTCTTTTCATCCAGCAGATCCCATAAATCCTGTGCGGTGATGTTGCCCGATTTCGTCACATCATTGCCGCCGATCGCCCACATCATATGGTCACTGGCGGTCTCGATACAATAAGGGATCGGGGTGGAATACGTGGGCGTGCCGTCGGATCCCGGCATTTCGATAATAAGGCCGGCGAAGAACATCCGTTCGACCTCTTCGCCGACGATTTTCGGGTCGCGTTTCACTTTTTCGGCGAGTGAATCGATTGTGGCCGGCATCTTGATGAGCAGTTGGGCCTCTTCCGGGCTCATGACGCTTTCGAGGATTTTTCTTAGTGTTTCCGAAGCGGGATACGCCAGTTTTCGCGTGAGAAGGTCGTAGGCATCCCGTACGGGTAAGGGCGACATCCACATTGTCATCTTGGTCCTCCTTGATTTGAAGTGTAAAACGGAATTTGCATCATACACAAGTACGAGTGACAGGTCCACAGCACCGGAGCAGAATCGGCGGTCGGCTCCGGCCGGCGGACCTCATTGGGTTTCGGCATCAAGCGCGTCCCGGGCGATTAATGCTGCGCCTAAGGCACCGACGATTTGCGGCTCCTCCGGCACATTGATCGGATTACCAGACAGGGTGCTGATGGTGTTTACGATGCCGATGTTTTTGGCCACACCCCCTGTCATGGTCAATTCCGGTTCCGTCTTGATCCGGTCCATCATTCCCCTTATGCGTGAAACAATGGCCGTGTGGATTCCTTTAATGATATCTTCTTTGGGCACGGCCCGGGCGACCAGTGAAATTACCTCGGATTCAGCAAAAACCGTACACATGCTGCTGACCGGGACATCACGGGTGGAGCAGAGGGAAAGGCGCCCCATGTCTTCCAGTTCGATTTCCATCGCCCTCGCCATGACCTCCAGAAAGCGTCCGGTGCCGGCGGCGCATTTGTCATTCATGGCAAAATCCGACACCTTGCCCCGGCGGGTCAATCGAATGACCTTGCTGTCCTGTCCGCCGATATCGATGACGGTCCCGGTTCGGGGAAACAGGTGATGAGCTCCCCGCGCATGGCAGGTGATTTCCGTCACGGCTTTATGGGCGAAGGGCACGCTGACACGACCATAACCCGTGGCAACGATATATTGAACGGCCTCGGGGGAGAGCGCGGCTCGTTTTAGCACAAATTGAAATGCTCTTTCTCCGGCAGCCTTGCTGTTGGCGCCGGTGGGCGTTACGCAGTATGATACGACATGTGCATTTCGATCGAGGACGACGACGTCCGTGCTGAGGGAGCCGATATCGATTCCGGCGACATACATGGGGTTCAGAGGTTCAATCCTTTCTTTTCCAAGAGCATTTCCATGAAGGCGTCGGCCCGTGTTTCGAACTGGGCGGCGGAAAAATTCCGGTGGTCCATATGATCGGCATCGATAATCACCGAAGGAATTCCCAATTCTTCCTCAAGGGCCCGCTTGATATCCATTTGGCCCAGGGAAATGGGTACGCAAGACTTGTTCCGGTGCAATATGGCGCCGTCAATGGCGTACTGTCTGCAGGCGTTCAGCACCATTTCCTTGCGCCGATCGATGGAAACACAGGAAACCAGCGGATAGGACATCAGGGATTTTCGGGCCAGGCTTTCAAAGGGATGATCGGGATCCAACCGCAGGGACCATGCCGCCGAATAGGTCTCGGCAACCACCACCCCGCCCATTTTTTCGAAATAGTTGAAAATTCCCATGTGATACCACAAGGGAATGTTGTCCCAGAACAGCCGTATTTTTTCTTCTTCGATCATGCCGATGCCGTTTTCGGCCCGCTCCCGCACTTCATCGCGGACCCGGGTCAGGTAATCCACGGCTGTTTGTGTGCCCTGACGGGTCACCATCACGAACATAATGCCGATTTCGGCAGCGGAAATCGGTGTGGGAATAAATCGTCGGAAGCTCATGATCTCGTCCCACAAGGCGCATGCACGGTCGGATAACCGCACGGTTTCCCTTAGTCGGTCCTCATCCAGCTTGCGCCCCGTGGTTTCAGTCAGAAAATCGATCAGGCGGTTCATTTCGCTGAGTGCAAATGCCAGATGATACGGCTTGATATCATCTACGGCCACCTGGGGCAGATCGCCGGTAAACACGCGGGCTTCGGGAAACCGGCGTTCCAGGGCATGAAAAATTTTCATCACGGGGATGCAGCCCCCACCGGGGGTTAAGATGATATCCGGCTCGGGAAGTCCTCCAAGAGGAACCGTTTCGCTGTTCATGTCACTGTGGACATATCCGACAATATTGCGAAGGTATCCGCACAAATCACGCGAATATCCCAGGCTTTCACTGATGTCGAAGTGTTCGGGAGTGAGGCCGAAGGCGGCACATACCGGGGACCAGTTTTCCGGGAATACCGGCTGCAGGTCCATCGCATAAAAGATTTCGATCACCCCGTTCATCGGCGGCATCCATCCGACGGGCTTGCCGGTCGCCTTTGCGGTGTTGCACTCCACGTAGAAATCGGCCACCAATCGGTTCAAGTCTTTTGCCGTCTTAAGGCGCTTTCGGGATTTTCCGCTTTTGTGCATGTCACTCCTCAATCATTTCGAAAAAACTTTCGAGGCGGGTTCGCAGCTGTCCCTCCATCGAGCCGGTTTCATCCATTTCGAAGATGAGGGCCGGCAGCCCGGCTTTTTTCAGTTCGTCGGTAAGGATGGGCAGATCCGCCAGATGGGGAGTACAGAATTTCTGCAACATAAACACCACCCCTTTTGCACCGGATTGTCGAATCCGGTCGAGCAGCCGGGGCGCTCTTTCTATCGCCCTCACTCGTGAAGGGCATGGAAGACGATTCATATGGCGGTTTATCAGTCGGTCCAACGGCCTTTTGCCTTCACCGTTTGCCGGATATGCATGGCGAAAACCCGTGCAGAGATCATCGGCTACGACGCGGCCACCGGATGTTTCGAGCAGTTCGAGCACTTGGGGCGTCTCGATCACACTTCCGGATACCAGGACGGGAATGCCGCTTTTCGGAAGATGATCGGCTGTTTTGCATTCTGCCGTGAGCCTCTCCAAATCGACCAGGTAATCTTCGGGAGCCATGGCAAATCCGGCCCGAATAACGGTGAGAAATTCTCCGGCACTCAGCGGCAGCCGGCCTTCATATCTCATGCTGTAACAATTCAACAACAGCTGTCGAATTTTCCCGTAAAGCACCATTGAATGCGCCAGAGATTCTTCCGTGTAAGTTCCCCCGGCCCGATTCAGCTTTTCGGTTAATTCCAAAAGGGCCGACCTGAAAAAATTTCCGGCTTCGGAAGAATCGGTGTAGGGGATCGGGAGGCTGTGAAATATTTCGCCGCCGATGTTTTCCGCCCAAACATTGATCATGCCGCAGGCTGCATCGCAGGTATACCCCTGGATCACGCCGCTGAGGAAACGGTAATTGCCATGGTATGCGTCTTCCGTAAGGCGCCTCAAAAAAGGGCAGATGAAGCTTGGCGTCAGAGCATCCGCCCGAAATATTCTCGCGGTTTCGCCGATCAGGCGAACGGGAACAAAGCCGGCAGCATGGATAAGTTCCACGGGCGTATAGGTGCAGAAATAGCCGATGTATCTTTTCCCGTCTGAAGGCGGTTCTGCAAAACGCTTTTTCTGACATTCAGCTGCTGTGACGAATGATTCGATGGAAACCAATGGTATATTATTCCTATTATCCAACCGTTTGAGAAAAAACCGGCCGACCTCACCCGGAAAACGAAAAACGCCGCATCTTCTTATGCAGCTTGTTTTGGTTTTCCGGCCCTTCGATTCACATTCTGCTCCATTCCCTGTTTCTGAGGGTGAAGCGCCTGATTTTGCCGGACACCGTTTTTGGGAGGGAATCGACGAACTCGATTTTCCGGGGATGTTTGTAGGGTGCGGTTTCTTTTTTTACGTGTTCCTGAAGCTCTTTTATCAGATCGTCGCTTGGCTTATACTCGGGGGTCAGGACCACAAACGCCTTGACAACTTCTCCGCGGATTGCATCCGGGCTCGAAACCACGGCGGATTCGGCAACGGCCGGGTGCCGGATCAGCGCACTTTCGACTTCAAAAGGGCCGATGCGGTACCCCGACGACAAAATCACGTCATCGGACCGGCCGATAAACCAAAAATACCCGTCTTCATCCACGCGCGCCCGGTCTCCCGTGAGATACCAGTCTCCAAGAAAGACAGATGCGGTTCGATCCGGTTCCCCCCAGTATTCCTTGAAAAGACCCACCGGGCGATGGGGCTTGACCCGGATGGCGATATTTCCCTCTGTATTCGACGGCAATATGTTCCCTTCATCATCGACAACACGGACCTCGAAGCCGGGAGACGGTTTTCCCATAGAACCGAAACGGGGTTCGATGCAGGGGAAATTTGCCACTAACAGCGTTGTTTCGGTTTGGCCGTACCCATCCCTGATGGTGAGGCCGGTGTCCGCCTTCCACACCTCTATAATTTCGGGGTTCAGCGGTTCGCCTGCACCGACGCAATGACGAAGTGCGGAAAATTGGAAAGTGTGGACTTCCTTCAAAACCAGCATTCGGTAGAGAGTCGGTGATCCGCACAATGTGGTGATGGGGTACTTTTCCAGCAGCTGCAATGTCCGGGTGGGATCGAACCGTTCGGAATGGTGAACAAATATGGCGGCACCACAGGACCACGGACCGAAATAACTGCTCCACGCGGCCTTTGCCCATCCTGTATCGGTAAGATTCCAGTGCAAATCGTCAGGTGTCAAATCCAGCCAAAACCTGCCGGTGACCTGGTGTCCGATAGGATATGAGGCATGGGTATGCAGGGCCATTTTGGGGTTTCCGACGGTTCCGGAGGTAAAATAAACGAGACAGGGATCTTGGCTTTTGGTCTTTACCGGCTTGAATTCATCCGAGGCCGCGGCTTTCTCGTCGTCGTAGAAGAGCCACTTGTCCCTGGGTTCCGATATGATGATTTTGTTTTTAACGGATGGACAGCGGTCAGCAACCGTTTCGAATTTCGCCCCGATTTCGTGGTTGGTTATGATGCAGGCCGCATTGGCCGCATTGGCACGGTATTCCAGATCTTTCGGCGATAGCTGAGTAGTGCCGGGTGCGGCTATGGCGCCCATGCGAATGCAGGCGGTAAGGGCCTCCCACCATTCGATATTCCTCGGCAGAATAAGCATGACCACGTCTTTTTTTTTGACGCCTCGCTTTTTCAGTGCATTGGCCAGCCGTTTGGATGCCCTGGAGATGTCGTCAAACGTTTTTCGAACCTCACGGCCCTCATCATCCAACCACAGCATGGCCGTTTTATCGGGATCGAGCGCCCATCGTTCGATGACGTCGGCGGCGAAGTTGTAATATTCCGGGACCTCCAATGTAAACCGGGCGTAGGTCTGATCGTATTCGGTCATGTTGTGCGTCATATCTGTTTCGAGCTCCTATTTCATTGATGGTACTTATCGGGCTTGCCCGGAAGATGTGTATCGGCACGGCGAATGGACTGCATAGAACCCATTTTGTGAACGGCATCCATTGAAAACATCACTCATAAAATTAAAAACATACCAGATTCCAAAGAAAATGACAAAACAATTAGCACCGATTTGCTCGACGCATTGAGGCGTTCCGACTGCTTGGCACCCGCTGATCGAAACAATCCCGATTGTGATTTCAATGAAAAAAAAGCGATGAAATTCTTATGAGAAAAAAAGGTATACGACCGAACGGTTCCCCGCGGCTCAAAACTGCGAAAAGGCCTCTGAGCGAAGCGCAGGGCAAGAGCGCAACATTTGACATTCAGTCACGCCTCGATGAGAGCCTGACCTGCATGACTATTCGAATTGCAAACGCCAGAAAAATGGAACCGATGGAAATAAAATGCCATGTCTGGTTGTTCGATAAATCCTCCACCACTTGCGGCAGAACCAGTGTTAGAATAATGCAAATCCATAGAACGATTCTGGCGACGTTCACATCCGTGGGTGTCGGATTCCAGATGTGGTCGAGGGCGGTCCGGGGTCGTGTTGTTGTTTTTTGATCGGTCATATCGTCTTTTGTCATGTTTACAGCCATACACGCGTATGTAAGTGTTTGATTGAATATCCGGGGCAACAGATAGAATTTTTCATTTATGGATGCATATTTCAAGAAAAAATTTCGTATGCCGGAGGTTTGGTGTACCCACCGGTTATAAAAACGAGCCCGAAGCCAGAGGCTGAAGGGTTGCATGACGAAAAAATTGGCATTGTAAATCCTTGTAAAGTTTTTTATTGTAAGTAATAGTAATGAAAAAGATAATTTTCTTTTACCAGTCAACTTTCGCTCGTCGTGCAGGAGGCGTTTATGGCGGGTTTGAGAAACCGGTTCGGCGTTCTGGAAAAGTTAATCACCCGGACGCAGTCCGTTGTTTATTATGATCTCGACACGTTTTCCCAATCGGGTTTTGACGGCATTCACCGGTTGCCGTTTTCTATCAAAATTTTATTGGAAAATGCGATTCGAAGCGAAGACGGCGATACGATAACCGAATCCCAGGTGGCCCGGCTTGCCCGATGGCGCCCCGGCTCGCAGGAGTTGTTTGAAATACCGTTCATGCCGGCCCGAATACTGCTGCAGGATTTTACCGGTGTTCCTGCCGTGGCCGACATTGCCGCCATGCGTGACGCGGCCGGACGCCTCTACGGCGATCCAATGAGGGTGAGGCTTAACGTGCCGGCGGAGTTGGTCATCGACCATTCGGTTCAGGTTGATGAATACGGCACACCGCAAGCCAGGGAATTGAATGTAAAAAAAGAATTTGAACGAAATGCCGAACGATACACATTTTTAAGATGGGGGCATAACAGTTTTAAAAATTTGAAGGTGATTCCCCCGGATACGGGTATCGTTCATCAGGTAAACCTGGAATATTTGGCACGGGTGGTATTCACGAAATCCATCGGCGGTGAAATTCTGGCGTTTCCGGATACGCTGGTGGGGTTGGATTCGCATACCACCATGATAAACGGAGCCGGCGTTTTGGGATGGGGCGTGGGCGGCATCGAAGCCGAAGCCGTGATGCTGGGGCGCCCCTATTATTTCATGTCGCCGGAGGTGATCGGATTCAATCTGATCGGTGAACTCCCATCCAGTGCTACATCGACCGACCTGGTGCTTGCCATAACCCAATTGCTGCGTGAAAAAGGAGTGGTGGGAAAGTTCGTCGAGTTTTTCGGACCCGGACTGGATCATCTGCCTCTTGAGGACCGCACCACCATTGCAAACATGGCACCGGAGTATGGCGCCACGGTAGGATTTTTTCCCGTTGACGAAAAAACCCTGACCTATCTGAGGGTTACCGGCAGGCCTGAAAACCACATCGAATTGATTGAACGCTACTTGAAAGCTCAGGGGCTTTTTAGGGATAGGAACACGCCGGATCCGGATTATACCGATATCGTGAATTTCGACATGGGAGACGTTGTCCCATGTCTGGCCGGCCCCCGACGCCCTCAGGAGCGGATCCCTCTTGACCGGCTGCCATCGGTTTTTGAGCAGGAAACCAGGCATGCCTGTGAAATCGGACAAGGTGATCCGGCGGACCTGGTCGCTCAAGAGCATCACTGGGAGGATGAAGGCGGGCATATCGCCGAATCGGCCGATACCGCACTCGAGAATTGCACGGTATCCAATTCCTCACGAGGTGTGAGGGTCAGGCTGATAAACGGTAGGGAATTTAAATTGTTTCATGGTTCCGTGATTATCGCCGCCATTACGAGTTGCACCAATACTTCCAATCCCGCGGTCATGATACAGGCCGGTCTGCTTGCCAAAAAGGCGGTTGAAAAAGGTTTGAGGACCAAGTCCTGGGTAAAGACCAGCATGGCCCCGGGCTCCCGGGTGGTGACGGATTACCTGAAAGCCTCGGGCCTGATGCCGTATCTGGAAACACTGGGTTTTCACACGGTGGCATACGGCTGCACGACATGCATCGGCAACAGCGGTGCAATCAGCGAACCCATTGCGCGGGCTGTGCAGGAAAACCATCTGATGGCGGCGTCGGTGCTGTCGGGCAACCGAAATTTCGCCGGCAGGATTTCTCCTCTTACCCAGCTGAATTACCTGGCTTCACCCCCGCTTGTGGTGGCATACGCACTTGCCGGAAATGTGGCCTATGACCTGAAAAATGAGCACCTCGGGCATGACCCGGAGGGGAATCCGGTGTATTTGAGCGATATTTGGCCGTCGGTGAAAGAAGTGAAAGAAGCGGCAGCCGGGTTTATCACACCTGAAATGTATGAAAAGGTCTATGCAGACGTTTTTGACGGTTCGGAACTCTGGCACGAGTTAAAAACGCCGAAAGGGGCCGTTTTTCAGTGGGATGAGAATTCCACCTATATCAAACCTCCGCCGTTTTTTCAGTCCGTTACCCTCACCGTACCCCCGCTCACGGATATCAAGGGCGCGCGGGTTCTTGTGCTGCTGGGCAATACCGTGACAACGGACCACATTTCCCCGGCCGGGGCCATTCCGCCGGATTCACCGGCCGGAAAATATTTAAGAAACCAGGGCGTTTCGATTTCAGAATTCAACTCCTATGGCTCCCGAAGGGGTAATCACGAGGTGATGATGCGGGGCACCTTCGGCAACATTCGATTGGAAAATCGGCTTGTCCCTGAAAGAACCGGAGGATGGACCCGGTATTTGCCGACCAATGAAGAAATGTCCATTTACCAGGCCGCCATGGCTTACAAAAAGGAGGGTACACCTCTTCTGATCATTGCGGGAGAAGATTACGGCACGGGCAGTTCCCGGGATTGGGCGGCCAAGGGGACTGCCTTGTTGGGTGTCCGGGCCGTAATCGCCGAAAGTTTTGAACGCATTCACCGCAGCAATTTGGTCTGTATGGGGGTTCTGCCGCTCCAGTTCAAGCCGGGCGAAAATCAGGAAGCGCTTGGCCTTGACGGTACGGAAATTTACGACATCACCGGCATCGAAAACGGGATCGAACCCGGCGCAGACCTCTTGGTGCGGGCGGCAGTGCCGGGCGGCACCTCCATCGAATTCACGGTAACCGCCCGTATCGATGTGCCGGTTGAAATGACCTATTACCGTCATGGGGGAATTTTGCCGTTTATCCTGCGAGGCCTTGAATCAGTAAACCGGTCCAGAACAAACGGAGACCGGTGACCGGTGGAAGAAATTGACCTCATCTGTAGCTGTTCAATCGCATACACCTGCACCGACCGGAGGTTAACTAGACATCCAGAAATGTCTAATTCACTCCATTCTTCGTTGGCCGGAAAATTTTAATTCTCAAAATACTCAATGTATTCCTGCGGTAAATATTTCCCGGCTGCCTTGAACGGAATCGAATTTTCTCATTTCCGGGTGGGCACTGACTATCGCCCTTTATACACCGGGGTCCGCTTTTCGATTCGTGCCTTTACTCCTTCGGCAAAGTCCTCGCTTTTGAACGCGACGTTCAACCCGATGTTTTCCTCATCCAGCGCCCGGGTGATCTCACTGCAAAGCTGCCGGTGCAGCGCCCGTTTGGTCAGCTTAACCGCCATTGCCGGACCGCCCGGGGGAATCAATTTCAATACCGTTTCTCTTGCGTAAGGCAACAGTTCGTCATGGGGGAGCACCTTGTTTACGAGTCCGTTTTCATAGGCTTTTTGGGCGGGTATGTCTTCTCCGAAAAGCATGATTTCTTTGGCGCGCTGCATGCCCACCAGCCGCGGCAGAAGAAAGGTGGATGCCAGCTCCGGCAATATCCCCAGCCGAACAAAAGGCAACCGAATCCAGGCATGTTCGGACATATATATCAGGTCTGCGCAGGAGAGGGGAAGAGTGAACCCCATCCCGATCGCAAGGCCGTTGATGGCGGCGACCACGGGCTTGTCGATATACCACATTTTTTCAGTCAGGCGTTTGGCGGCAATGTCCTTTGGATCGATCTGATCCAGGATTTCCGGATCAATATCGGCCGCATTCGGCGTGAAGTATCCGCCGCTGGAAAAGGCCTCCCCGGCCGGATCGGTGCTGCCCGGATCTTTGGCGCCGGTCAAAATCATCGCATGTGCCGTGTCATCTTTTTGAAACAGGTGTGCGGCCCACCACAGTTCCACGCCGGTAACACCGCTGATGGCGTTTTTTCGCCAGGGGGTGTTCAGGGTAAGCGTCACGATGCCGGCATCGTCTTTTTGATAGAGGATTTCTTTAAAATCTTCAGGCTGCATTTCTGGGTTCCTTTATGTGGAATTCGTTTGTTTCGGGGTTGCGTTTAGTCTCCCGAAGTCGGCAAGCAAGTCTACTTGGGACCGAGGCGGTTTAGGCCGGCAGTCAGTTTCATTCCAAACACATCCCGATATGAATGTCAATAAAAGGCGTATTTATAGCCTGTCGCGGGGGAAATCCAAAAAATAAGCGAAATTAATTCAGAATAAAAGTCTATTTTTACGTGGCATTTGGCGGGACTTTTTGATAATTTAAATTTGCCATATCTGCCCGGGCCTTTGGTGAAACCCTCTTGGATGTGGTGCCCCTAATCTACCGATCCACCATTTTTTCATGAATTTCAAAGAAGGGAGGCTATCATGGAAAAGTGGGAAAATACTGGAACCTGGCATCCCTCTTCGACGGAATTTATGACCGGATGAGGGGTTTTCAGAAAAACGTTTACAGCGACGTCACCTGACCGCCCCGGCAAAGGAGAAACATGAAACAGGCATTAGACGACATTCGCGTGTTGGATCTGACCTGGCATATCGCCGGGCCGTATTGCACAAAGCTGCTCGCCGATTTCGGTGCCGAAGTGATAAAAATTGAAAAACCCGGTGATGGGGACCCCGCCCGGAGAATGGGGCCGTTCCCCAACGATGTTTTCGATCCGGAAAAAAGCGGCATGTTTCTGAACCTCAACACAAATAAAAAAAGCATAACCCTGGATTTGAAGAGCTTTCGGGGGAGGAAAATTTTTCTGGAACTGGTGAAGAAGGTGGATGTGCTGGTGGAAAGCTTCAGCCCCAAGGTCATGCCGGGCCTTGGACTGGACTACGAAACGCTGGAAAAGGTCAATCCGGCTTTAGTAATGGTGTCAATATCCAATTTCGGCCAGAGCGGGCCATACCGCGATTTCCGGGCTTCGGATCTCATCATGGAGGGCATGGCGCACAGTCTCCTTATCTGCGGTCTTCCTGACAGAGAACCCCAGAAACTCGCCCCCTACGCCATGCAGTACCAGACCGGCAATGCAGCGGCGACTGCGGCCATGGCCGGGGTATTTGCCGGCCGCCGGCAGGGCGTGGGACAGCACATCGACGTCAATATTATGGAGGTGAATTTAAACAGCATCGACCGCCGCATCATTCAATTGTTGGCGCATTCCTACACCGGAGAGGTGGCGGGCCGTGAAGGCGAGCCGGCATTCGGCATTCTCCCGTTTCGCGCCGTGTGGACCTGTGACGGGTATGTCGAGGTTGGTGTCACACCCACCTATTGGCCTGCATTTGCCGAAATGCTGGGTCAGCCCGATCTGATGGAGCGGTTTCCGAATATTTTCGACATGGAGAGGCAGGGTGAATTCGAGGCGACGTATCTTCCCTGGTTTCTGGAGCGCACAAAACAGGAGGCAATGGAAACCGCCCAGAAACAGGGAGTATTTGTCGTGAAGGTGAACACAGCCCGGGATGTCATGGAAGATTCTCACTTTAACGAGCGAAACTTCTTCGTGGAGGGGGACCACCCGGCGGCGGGAAGACTGAAATACCCCGGCCCGCCGTTCCGTCCCGAGAAAACGCCCTGGAAATTGAAAACGACGGCCCCCCTTCTCGGACAGCACAACGAGGAGATTTACGGCGCCATTGGATATAACCGTAAGGATCTTCTTCGGCTTGCCGCGGCCGGAACCATCTGAGCAAAAGAACAAAAGGACTCGATATGGCGAAATTACCATTGGAAGGAATACGGGTTATTGAAATCACCGTCGTTTTTGCCGGCCCCTATGCCGGGCAGGTCCTGGCGGATCTCGGGGCCGAGGTGATTCGGGTGGAATCCCTTCAGCGCTACGCCCCCATCACGCGGGGATTTGTGCCGAGGCCCACCCGTGAATTCGTGGCTGCTCAGGGCACTATCGGTGGGGGTTATCCAAACAGGGATCCGGGAGAGCGGCCGTGGAACAGGTTCCCGGTGTTCAACGCCACGGCCCGCAACAAAATGTCCTGCACCATGGACCTTTCGAGATCCAGGGGAGTCGAAATGTTCAAGCGGCTGATCGCCGTTGCCGATGTGTTTGTCGAAAATAATTCGGCGGGGGTGGTGAACAAACTCGGTATCGGCTATTCCGAGCTGAAAAAAATAAAGCCGGACCTGATCATGTTGTCCGCCCCCGGATACGGCGAGTCAGGGCCCTACGCCCACTATCTCAGCTACGGGTCACAAATCCAGGCGATGTCAGGCTTCAATTGGCTCAGGGGATATCCGGACAGTGACCCGACAACCACCACCTCGGTGGTCTGGATGGACCCGCTGAGCGGAATGACCATGGCATTTGCCGTTCTTATGGCGCTTCATCACCGGGACAAAACCGGTGAAGGCCAATTTATCGAATTCGCTCAAATCGAAAACATGATCCACCACACCGGGGATGCCCTCATGCGCTTCGCCATGAACAAAGAAGTCCAGAAAACTATCGGCAACCGTCACCCGTCCGCGGCGCCCCATGGAGTTTACCGCTGTAAAGGTGAAAATCGCTGGATCGCCATATCCGTCTTCAATGACGACCAGTGGAGGGGGTTGTGCCGGGTGATGGGAGATCCCGATTGGGCCCTGTCGGAAAAATTTTCCGACGACCTGTCACGGTTGCAGCACCAGGATGAACTCGATGCCCATGTGGCGTCATGGACACTCGGCCTGGACAATTACGAGTTGATGCACCGGCTTCAGCAGGAGGGCGTCCCTGCCGGACCCCTTATGGATGAAAGAGACGTGCACCAGGACCCCCATGTGAATGATCGAAAATGGTTTCAGGAGGTTACCCAGGAAGAGGTCGGCACCCACAGCCATCCCGGTGAGTTCTGCCGGATGTCCAAAACGCCGTTAAGCATCCGTAAGCCTCCCTGCCGGCTCGGGGAGCACAACGAATACGTGTATAAAGACCTGATCGGTGTGACCGACCAGGAGTACGCCGAACTACAAGAGGAGAAGCACATCGGCATGGATGCGCTTTGGTAATTTTGTCCGAAATTTCTATCGGGCATTCCCGGCAGGGGAGTGCTTTCTGCATTGTTTGTGGTTCTTTTGCGGCGAATACCGCATGAAATGATTCTTTGATTTCAGGCGACTCATTTGGTATAAAAAGCAATGACCGGTTGATACTCGAGTTCATGCAATCGTGATATGAATCGGAAAATATTTACATGGAAGGATGCTATGCGACTGCAGGAAAATAAAATAGCGGATGTCTTGATTGTGAGGCCCTTGGAAAAAAGGATCGACGCTGCTACTGCAACGGATTTTCACCAAAAGATAAGCGATTGGATAGATTCCGGGAACCGCAGAATCGTGCTCAATCTTTCCAAAGTGGATTTCATGGACAGCAGCGGTCTTGGAGCCATCGTCTCGGGTCTCAAGAAGATCGGCAATGAGGGGAAAATTGTGATTTGCACCGTAAAAGAAACCGTCATGAGCCTTTTCCGTTTGACCCGTATGGATCGGGTATTCGACATTTTCGGTTCGGAAGAAGAGGCATTAAAAGCGATTTCTGAAAAGGGGTAACACCCTTGGAAACCATCCGAATCATAAGAGTGATTATCGAAAGCCGGTTGGAAAACTGTGCCCTGGTCGGCGCCGCCGTTCGGGGCATAGCCGAAATGCTGTCCATGGATGCAACGGGCATTTACCATCTCGAACTTTGTGCCGTAGAAGCCGTTACCAATGTGATCAAACATGCCTACCATTGTGAAGCGGGGCATTCGTTGGAAATGGACATTCAGCTTTACCCGGACCGATTGACAATGCAACTCCGGGATTGTGGAGAACGTATAGATCTATCAAAAATCAAACCCTTTCAGTTCGATCCAAGGAAGGTTGAGATGCTTCCTGAGCGGGGAATGGGCACCTTCATTCTGAAAAACCTCATGGATGAAATCAACTATGAGGTGGTCCAGGGCCGAAATATCTTGACCATGAGCAAGCACCTGAACATCGAGGAACCGACTACTTGAAATTCCCTGTGCCGGAACAGTTCGGCCCGGTTCAACCTCGTTTGCAGGATCTTCGTTTGAAGTCCCATGTAAAGGGAAAGAATGACGGAAGAAAATGAGCACATCACCGAATCCATTCTCCTGGTTGATGACCAGCCGGCCAACCTTCAGGTGTTGATGAATACACTTGAGCGGTTCGGCTGCAAACTGCTGGTAGCCAAAACCGGCGAGGCGGCATTGACGATCGTCGAAAAAGCGCATCCGGATCTTATTTTGTTGGACATCATGATGCCGGGTATTGACGGCTTCGAAGTGTGCCGTCGATTAAAAGCGCATCCGGATACCCGAAAAATTCCCGTCATTTTTCTTTCGGCGTTGGACGAGACGGAAGATAAAGTGCGCGGCCTGCAGCTTGGGGCTGTGGACTACATTGCCAAGCCCTTTCAGCCTGAGGAAGTCATCGCCCGGGTGAACACCCACCTGACCATTCACAAGTTGAGCCGGGCGGTTCGAGAGCAGCGGGATGAACTGGAGCACGAGCTGAACGTCGTGGCCCAAATCCAACGGGATCTTTTGCCTGATCATCTGCCCCGGGTCAAGGGGGTTGAACTTGTCGTACATTATGAAACCAGCCGCTATACGGGTGGTGATTACTACGACTTGGCAAAACTTCCCGACGGCAAGCTCGTCTTATTGGTGGCGGATGCGGAGGGCCATAGCGCTCCGGCGACAGTTTTGATGGCCATGACGTGTTCTCTTTTCCGTTCATGTTCGGCCTGCCTGGATGAGCCTGACAAGATTCTTTCTTACATCAACGACACCCTTTGCAAAGTGAACCTTGAGAGCTTTGTCACGGCGATCTGCGCCCTGTATAACCCCGACACGAAAAACCTGAAAATCGCGCGTGCCGGACATCCGCTGCCCATTTACCGCCGTTCGGGTGGAAATTCGGCCGTTGAAATTGATTGTGACGGCGTATCCCTTATGGGGTTCAAGCCGTATGACCGGGTTCCGATTACGGAAATGAGGCTTCAAGCCGGCGACCGCCTGCTGTTCTATACGGATGGTGTGACGGATCGATTCAATGAAGCGCAGGAGCGCTACGGGACAGACCGCCTGCTGCGGCGATTCGGCGCCTCGGCTGCCGACGAACCGAATGCCGTGATCAGAGAAATTGTCGAAGATGTTTCTCGATTTGCCGGTGCCCATCCGGCTGATGATGATCAGGCAGTGCTGATCATGGCTGTTGAATGAACTGCAGCGGCGCTGCCGGTGTGAAAGTGGATGCCCCATGCGAAGCATTGTAGGGCCGCAGGCAGATTGAGAAAAGGGGGGAAATGGCCCCGGCGTCTAAGAAAACGAAAAAACAGAACGCACGTCAGACCAACGCGTCTGACCATAACCCGAACACAACAAGTGAAGCGGGAGCTGAATCCTTACCGGCGCTGCTGAATTTCGATACGTTGGTTCCCATTCTCAAGGGGTTCTGCAATGCCGTCGGGGTTGCCCTTTCCGTTGTTGATGTGCACGGCAATGTTATCTTCGAGGAGGGTTGGCGGCCCATATGCCATGCAATGCATCTATCCGACGGACTGCCTGAATCAGGGCGCTTCCAAAACGGTGCTGAGGTTTTTCCGGATCTCGAGAAAGATGGAGAATTTTCTATTTGCCGCTGCAAAAACGGGCTTTCCTTGATTGCTTTGCCGATCATCGTCAATGAAAGGCATTTGGCCGATGCTTTTGTAGGGCAATTTTTCCAAAGTGAAATTGACAGGGACGATTGTAAACAGCAAGCTGCGGCATTCGGCTATGATGTGCAGACATACCTGCAGGAAATGGAAGCGATTCCAACGCTTTCAGAGGCGAAATTTTCTGCGGTCATATCGTTTCTCACGGGGTTTTCGCGGCTGGCGGCCTATGTGAGCCGGGAGCGCATCAACGCCGAGGATGCGCTCAGCGCCTGTAAGATCAGCGCGGAAGAGTCCGAACAGGCCAAATCGGAATTAATGCGCTACAAATCCCATCTGGAAAAATTGGTAGAGGACAGAACAGAGAAACTCAAGGAATCGGAGGAATACAGCCGCCTGATTCTGCAGTCCGTGGCCGAGGGGATTTTCGGGACGGATAAAAAGGGCCGATGCACCTTTGCCAATGAAGCGGCGCAAAATATGCTGGGCTATTCCCTCGACGAAATCATCGGACAATCCATACACGATCTGTTCCACCATTCGAATCCCGACGGATCACCGCATCTTGAAAAAGACTGCCCCATTTATAGCGCGTATACGCAAGGCATCTCCAGCTTTCGAAGGGATGAGGTGTTCTGGCGAAAAGACGGGTCATTTTTCGATATTTCTTATACCAGCGTCCCGCAGCGCAGAGGCGATTCCATTATCGGATCGGTCGTGGTATTCCGTGACATAACGAAGCGCAAGAAAGCCGAGGAGGCGATCAAGGAGAGCGAATACCGTCTCAAAAGCATTTTGACGACGACCAACGAAGGCTTCTGGTTGGTGGACAATGAAGCCCGTACGCTGGACGTCAACGATACGATGTGCCGGTTTTTAGAAAGGCCCCGTGAGGAGATTATAAGCAAATCCGCCTTTGCATTTCTCGATAGAAAAAATGCTCCGATTATGCGCGAGCAGCTCAAACGAAGAGCTTTCGGTGAAAAGGGTGTCTATGAAATCGCCCTTGACCGGCCGGATGGATCAAAGGTGCTGTGCCTTTTTCACGCGACCCCGCTCTATGATAAAAACGGCGTGAAAACCGGCTCTTTCGCAATGGTCACGGATATCACCCGCCACAAAAAGATGGAGGAGGAACTGATCATCGCCCGGAACAAGGCCGAGGCGGCGACTCGGGCGAAGAGTGATTTTCTGGCCAATATGAGTCACGAGATCCGCACACCCATGAACGCCATTCTCGGCATGACGCACCTGGCGCTCAATACGGACCTGAGTACTAAGCAACGCGATTATCTTAACAAAATTCAGATATCCGCCAACTCGCTTCTGGCCGTGATCAATGATATCCTGGACGTTTCCAAGATCGAAGCCGGTAAAATGAATTTGGAATCCATCAGCTTCAATCTGGAAGAGGTTTTGGATAACCTCTTCACCCAGATTACGATCAAAGCGCAGGAAAAAGAAGGTCTCGAGGTGCTGTTTCATATTGCCGAAGACGTGCCCCGATCGTTGGTTGGAGATCCGCTTCGCCTCGGACAGGTGCTGGTAAACCTCACGAATAACGCGATTAAATTTACCGATCGGGGTGAAATCGTGGTTTCTACGGAATTGGTCGAAATGTCCAATAAAAAAGCACTCATCCAGTTTTCCGTGCGCGATACAGGCATCGGTCTGACGGAGGAGCAAATCGCACGACTGTTCACCTCTTTCAGTCAGGGGGACACGTCCGTTACGCGCAAATATGGAGGAAGCGGATTGGGGCTGGCCATCAGCCGGCGGCTCGTGGAGATGATGGGCGGCCGGATCTGGGTGAAGAGCACCCCCGGTATCGGGAGCACCTTTTTCTTTACCGCTGTTTTCGGCACCGTCCAGGAGGGGGAAAGAATCCGCTATGTGCCGCCGCCTGAATTGCGGGGCATTCATGTATTGGTTGTGGATGACAATCCAACTTCCCGCGAAATTTTTAAGAAGATGCTGGAATCCTTTACCTTTAAGGTCACGCTGGCGGCCTCCGGCGAAGAAGGACTGCGGGCGGTCGCACAATCGATCGAAAAAGGGCCTTTCGATATTATCATTGTCGATTGGAAGCTGCCGGGGATGGACGGCATCGAGGTCTCGAAGCGGATAAAAAAAATGCCGGGATTGACTCCGGTTCCTCCGATCGTCATGGTAAGTGCCTACGGCCGGGAGGAAATCCTGTGGCAGGCGCAGGCGGCCGGTCTGGACGGTTTCCTGATCAAGCCCATCCGATCTTCAGTGATGTTCGACACCATCATGAACGCTCTGGTAAAAGAAGACACGGCGAAAAAAAAGGTTCCGGCCGACGGCAAGCGGCCGGGTTTCGATGTGTTGAGAGGCCTCAAAGGCGTTCGGGTTCTGCTGGTTGAAGACAACGTGATCAACCAGCAGGTCGCCAAGGAAATTCTTGCCGCCGCGGGTGTCGAGGCCTCGTTGGCCAATAACGGCCGGGAAGCCGTGGATGCGATAAAGATGAGGCCCTTCGACGCGGTTCTCATGGATGTGCAGATGCCGGTGATGGACGGCTACACGGCCACCCGGGCCATTCGCCGGGATGTGCGATTTAGACAACTTCCCATCATCGCCATGACGGCCCATGCGATGGCAGGCGACCATGAAAAGAGCATAGAAGCCGGGATGGACGATCATATCACCAAACCCATCGATCCGGAAAAGCTCTACAGCGTTTTGGCTCGATGGGTTCGATCCTACTCCCCTCCTGTCAAGCCGGCGCCAATCTCTTCGGATATAGACGACAATGCCGATGCCGAACCCGCTATGTCGACAACGGGAAAGCAGTATATTCCGGCTTCTTTGGACGGATTCGACCTCTCGGAAGGGCTGAAGCGCCTTCAGGGAAACAAGGCGTTATACCGGCAGCTTTTGGTCCAATTTGCAGACCATTACACGGGGAAGTCCGATGATATTCGAAAGGCACTGGATGCCGGAAATTATCAACTGGCCCACCAAGTCGCCCACGACATAAAAGGGCTTGCCGGCAATCTGGCCGCCGTCGACTTGCAGGGTGCCGCCGAGGAATTGGTGGACCTGGTCAAACATGCAAGCAGGGAAAATCCGCCGCGACCGGATGCCTTGGAAAAGGCGTTTTCCTCCTTTAAAACAGAAATGGACCATGCGCTGCGGTCCGCCCGGCACCTGAAGGAAACAACCTTCGAAACGGTTCCTTCGCCCACGCTCGAACCCGACGGTCGGCTGTCTCCCGAACTTGCCGGAGAGGCCGCCGAAAAATTGCGCGCGGCTGCCGAAATCGGGGATATCTCCGGACTTTCGAATATTGCCGAAGAAATGGCTTCCCGTTCGCCCGCATTTGCGCCTTACCGCGACAGAATCGCTCAACTGGTAAACGATTTCGATTTTGACGGGATCCTTGGCTTGTCCGATGAACTGAAAAAGATGCGATATTAGAGATTTTGGTCCATCGCATTCAAGAATCGATGAAGAGCCGATGATCACTACCGGACTTTTCTGGCCTTTTTCAGGAAATCGTCGATGTGCCTGCGAACCTCCAGTTTATTGAATTTTCCAACGGAAGTTTTGGGAATTTCATCCACAAACGACACATATACCGGAAGCATCCATCGCGTTATTTTACCGGCATCTACACCATGCCGCCGGAGAAAATCCATGAGGTCCTCCTCCTTTTTCTTCATTCCGGGCATGACTTTTACAATAGCCATGGGGACTTCACCCCACTTCTCATC
The DNA here is from genome assembly GCA_046483495.1 of Desulfobacterales bacterium. GTDB lineage: Bacteria > Desulfobacterota > Desulfobacteria > Desulfobacterales > UBA5616 > CAYLRU01. Next base: position 36,776 of record JAWODC010000036.1, on the reverse strand, counting down.
CGGAACACCCACATAGGTGGCCTCCAGCACAAAATCCGCGTTGTTGGTCAAGTTTTCCAACAGTACCGTGGGCACCATTTCCGAACCGCTTCGGATGACGTCGGTGATACGATCGACAATAGTGATATATCCGTTCCGGTCGATTTTAGCCGCATCACCGGTATGAAACCAACCGTCTCTCCATGCATCTTTCGTGCGTTCCGGTTCCTTGAAATACGTTTCCATGATCCAATGGCCCCTGAGAATGATTTCACCAATCGTCTCATTGTCATGGGGCACATCGGCCCCGTTTTCGTCCACCACCCGGGCCTCGATTGCCGGCGAATAGGCAAGCCCCGTTTTAACGAAAATCTCATCGATTTTTTCAGACGGCCAATCCACCATATCCCGCTTCACCGCAGCACCGATCACACCGGCCATGGTTTCGGTCATTCCGTAACCCGAGGTGGCCTTCATGCTGGGAAACAGTTTTTCCGCTTTTAATTTAAGGCCCAGCGGCAATGCCCCCCCGCCGATGATAATATTGGTCAAACTGCTGAGATCCCATTTTCCGATATCCGGGTATTCCAGGAGCATGGCCAGCATCGTGGGCACCATTGCCGTCGTGTTTACCTTTTCGGTTTGTACCAGTTCACAGAAGGCTTCGGCTGTAAATCTGCCGGGAAATACCATTTTGGTGCACGATAATGCTCCCTGAAACGGTGTGCCCCAGGCATGGATGTGAAACAGAGGTACATTGACCATGGAAATGGTCTGGTTGGGTCTCGGGGGTTCATCCGGCATACGGACGGCTAACCCGGCAAGCATCACCGAATGAACTGCATGCAAATAAATCTGGCGATTCGTATACAGGGCGCCTTTGGGAAGGCCTGTGGTGCCGGTGGTGTAATACAGCACCGCGTGTGTCGTTTCGTCTAAGTCCGGCCAATCGAACATGGCAGGTTCATCTTCGATCAATGTTTCCTGGGAGTAGAGCGGCTCGATTTTCGTGTCCGGCAGCTCCGTTTTTTCCGACATGTAGATAAACGCCTGAACCGATCCTTTAATCCGGTCATAAAGCAGTTCGACCAACGGCAGAATATCTTTATCGATGAAGATAATTTTGTCTTCGGCATGGGTGATGGTATAGGCCATGTGGTCTAATGACAGGCGCACGTTAATCGGATGGGAAATGGCGCCGCTGCATATGGAGGCATATATGGCTTCCATGTGCCAGTGGTGGTTCAGAGCCATGGTAGCCACCCGGTCACCCGGTTTCACACCGAGCTTCTCGAGGCCATGCGCAAGCCGGCACGTTCTTTCGTGCCACTGGCGCCACGTAAATCGGAAATATTCCCCGCCGTCATTTCGATACACCATGGCTGTATCATCCGGGTAAAGATAAAGCGGCCGTTCCATTAGATTTTTAACGAGCAGCGGGTATTTCGATGAGTATTCCGGATAGCTCATTTCAGCCGTCATGTTTTCCTCGCTTTCATCATTTGAATTTTTATTATTAAGGTCCATCTGAAAATGAGAAAATTCGCTTTAGTTCAGGCGGTCAAAAGAGACATACAACGCACCATTGGGGGAGGTATGCATCCGTGGTGTCAAACAAGAATCGTGATAAGCAGTTAATCGTGTAGAAAGATGCTCATCAAATGTGCACATGCCCCCGCTTGGCCATCCGCGCGGTTTATTGAAAGGTAAGGCACATCAATACCTCAACGGATAAACATTGGCAAGAAAAACAAACGCATTTCGGGCTGTTTTGGCATCGTAGACTTCGTTTTCGCTCTGTTTCCCGGCTTTGTGAATCAAGAGGCCTCAGGCACGAAAATGCGTTTTGGGTCCGAAACAGTACTCATCGCATCTTGACACCTGAAAAAGCTTCACTATTTTTTTTAGAATATGAAAAAGAAGCACCTTATGGTCGTTTCGCATGCCGAGAAGCAGCGGAAGGAAGGGCAAGATGGGTGATAAAAAGAGAACGGTCGAACTGGGTAATGAGGGAAACGACATTGGGACTCCTCCACCTGAGAAAAAAAACACCGGGCTTAATCGGGCGGGGACTCGAAAGCAGGGAAAAATCAGGAAACAGATTTTAAAGTATCAGAAATCTCAAATTACCGAGCACCACATTTACAGCCGATTGTCGAAAAAAGCCAGGGAGCCGTCTCGCCGAAATGCCCTGAAGTCGCTTGCAGAGGACGAGTTGACACACTATCGTATATTAATGCGCCAAACAAAAGTCGATATCCGGCCAAGCCGGCTGAAGATTCTCGCTTATCTCCTATCGGCGCGCATATTCGGCCTTCAGTTCACACTTCGCCTTATGGAATACAGCGAGGAAATGGCCGAGAAAACCTTTCGTGAGATTACTCATGATTTTCCCGAAGCAGAGGCGGTCAGGCGTGTTGAAAGAAGAGAACGCGGCCACGACGAAACATTGAACGGCATCGACGAAACCCGGCTCCAATACGCCGGTTCGGTTGTGCTGGGGTTGAATGATGCACTGGTGGAACTGACCGGAGCTATCGCCGGCTATACGCTGGCGCTTCAGAACACCCAAATGATTGCCGTGATAAGCCTGATAACCGGCATTTCCGCATCCCTTTCAATGGCCGGCTCGGAATACCTGTCGATCCGGACGGAAGAAGGTTCGGTGAAAAATCCGGTCAGGGCATCTTTTTACACCGGGACAGCATATCTGTTCGCTACGATGATTCTGGTTGCGCCTTTTTTTATTTTGGCGCATCATCTAGCGGCCCTTGGATGGACGCTTGCCAACGCCTTGCTGCTTATTTTTCTTTTTACCTTTTATATTTCATTTGCCAAGGGGTACCGCTTTAAGCGACGATTTGCGGAAATGATGCTGATCAGCTTGGGGGTCGCCGCTGTTTCCTTCGTCATCGGCTTTTTGGCGAGGCGCTATTTCGATATGGGAATGTAGCCGTTTTTATCCATTCCATGAGCCTTGGAACAGCTCATCCTGCAGTCTGTCCAATTTGCGCCAATTACATCCGCCAAGTCGAATCCTTTTGCAGGCGTTACGGGACCGGTATTTCAAACGTTTTTCGACCCGTGGCCTCTTACCAGTTTATAGACTGCAACAGGCTGAGATCTGCTTTTGACGTGTATTCGGCCCATTTTTTCATAGTTGAAACAGGCCTTGGTCAATGAGTAGGTTTTTTCACCGACAGCGATTTCACCACCCTTTGCGAGCTGCTGCAATCGGCCGGCCACATTGACGCTGTCCCCCACTACGGTGTAGTTCTTCCGGTTTTCGGAACCGACATTTCCAATGATGGCATCTCCCGTATTGACGCCTATCCCGATCTCAAATGTTTTTTTGCCGTGCTCAGCCCTTTTCTTCATTAGATTTTCGGTTGAATCCTGCATTTCAAGGGCGGTTTTAACGGCGTCCAGATGGGGTGATTCAGAAGAGATGATGCCGAAAACCGCCATCACCTGGTCGCCTATAAATTTATCCAATACACCGTAATTTTTAAATATAATTTCAACCATAAGAGAGAAAAATTCGTTTAGTATGTCGACGATTTCATCGGCTTGGGTGGTTTCGGCAATCTGGGTAAATGCCCGAATATCTGCAAACAGGACCGTTACTTCCTTTTTTTCGTTCCGGGACAGAATTCCTCCTTTGGATTCGATAACCCAATTTACCACGTTTTGGCCGACATACTGGCTTAACTTTTCTTTTATCGCTTCTTCCTCCCGGATTTTTCGATAGGATTCGGATAAGTCTTTGGCATACGCCAACAGTTGACCGCTTTGCTGCCGGAAATCCTTCTGAGCGTCTTTCAAATTTCTCGTCAGTGAATTGAAATTATCCGCTATGGCCTGAATTTCATATTCGGCATCCAGTGCTATCGGAGAAATATGTTGATGTTCTACAAATTCGGTTGTTTTTTTTGAAAGCTCTCTGATTTTATCCGAAGACCTTTTCAGGAGTGCATACCCCGCAAAGACGCACAAGAGTGCTATGCCGGAGTAAAACACGATCATTTCCGTGAAGGCGATCTGCTCCAGTTCAAACAGGTAAACCGTCAACAGCATGGGCAAAACGGCAAGAAGCGCTACGGCGATAAGCGTGGTGGAAAGGATGCCTCGTTTTGAGCGATTCGATTTCATTCCGATTGTTTTCGATGCGTACTTTAGGGGTTTGGAGAAGAACACCCATTATTCGATAATTTCTTCGACTTTCCGGATCAATGCCAGCGGACTGAATGGCTTGGCAAAATAGTCCAAGGCCCCGGCCGCAAGCCCTTCTTCTTTATCGACCTCTTTTCCTTTTCCCGTCAGAAGAATGATTGGAATTTCTTTCGTTTCCGGGAAGCTTTTCAGATGCCTTGTTGCTTCAAGACCGTCGATTTCTCCGGGCATCAAAATGTCCATGATGATTAAATCCGGTTGATGTGTTCTCGATAGATCAACAGCCTCTTTCCCGTTTTGGGCTTCATAGATAACATAATCCCCTCTTTGAAGCGTCAGGCTCACCAGTTCTCGAATTTCAGCCATGTCATCGGCAATGAGTATTTTCTTCATGCGTGCCTCCCTTCGCTTTCAGGGTTTTGCGGACAACTGAATATCATATTTGCAGTACTTTTCAAGCAGTACATGCGCAATTTGTTTAACTGTGGAAAAGGCGTATTCAACTGTACGCTCTTTATCGGGATTGATCAAACAGCATGTTGCCGGTGACAGCATACTTCCGGTAATCAGCTGCTCCCGGTCGACACCCTTCGACCACAGAAACCGCCAAATGTTTTCAAGGCGATCGATCAGCGAGGAAACATCTTCTTTTGCAAATACGTCGAAACCGGTGGGAACGATGCCCCAGACGATGACGCCCCCACGATTGAGAAAGCGGTTCACGGGAGCGGCGTAAGACGAAATAATTTCACTATTCGTATAGGCATCCAGTGAAAGAACATCGAGATCAAGGTTAAGCAGAAATTCCCAATCGGGATTACCGCACAGGTGAATGCCCCTAGGTCGGTCTATCTGTGCGAAAAAATAATCGAGGTCTTTTTTCGCCGCAGCATCATTATACCCGGCCATGGCTGAGAACAGGTACTGCAGCCCCGGTTCATCCACAAACATAAAGGCGTTTTCGTTGCACCTTTTAAGCCGCGCCAGTTGCACATTGACGCGTTTGGCCATAAAATCCAGCATGAACGATCGAACTGTCTCGTCAAAAAGAATGGGGCGTTCATGTTCATCCAGCACATTGAATCCAAAGCTGACGGGTCCCTCGAGCTGTCCTCTGACTGCGGGCCGCTTGGAAAGATCCATCTCCAGGAAACGATGATACACGACCGAATACGTCTTGCTGATGTCAAAGGTGGCGGGGTCGTCGAAACGGGCCAAAACATCTTCCAATTCCGTGATGAATTTATCCATGGAAAAGCGAAGGCTTCTGTCCTTCACATTCAGGACCATTCCGGGGAAATGTTCCGCGGCCTGTACGTACATGTCCTCGTAATAGCTGTAGTTCGGCAGCTGCGGCCAAAACGGTACGTCCAGTGAGAGGGCCGTTTCAAGAGCACGGTCCACGTCTGTATGCGGCATGACCGCCATGGCTGTTGTCAGCAGGTTGCCGGGAACGCGTGTAGTCATTCGGCTCGATTCTCCTTCATTTCAAAGCCCTATTTCCTCATTATTAATTGCTTTTTCCGGCGATTGTGTCGAAATACGGATGGTTTGCTATAAAAAAAATCTTATGCAGTGTCCATCAAACACACGCTAAAATTCGATCCGGCTTAAGGCGGCCGGAAAATTTCAACTGCGGGAACAAGCTAAGAATCCCGCACTTTCAGTTTCGCAGCGATCAGCTGGTCATGGGAAATCCTCAACAGGTTTTTCACCTTATTCATCATGTAGCGTTCATGCGCATTCATTTTCCCATCGACATAAACGATGCGCCACAGGGTTTCGATAATCTCGATTTTTTCTTCGTTTGAATAATTTTGATTGATCAGCTTGGCAAACTGCCAAAGGTCAAGGCTGTTCGCCAGTTCCTTTTCGGCTTCGATGATCAATGCATCGGCATTCTCTTCGGATAACCCGTACTTTTCTTTTAAAATGCATAAAAGGGTCTCCATTTCTGAAGGGGTAAAGGCCTCATCGATACGGGCTATTTCTACGAGGAGGGCACAGGTTGCGACGCGGATATCGTGATCCGACTGCCGACCGGATGCTCGAGATGGGTCCGTGGAAGATTTGCCGAAGAATCGCTTTAATGTGTCAATCATTTGTAAATACCCGGAATATTCCATGCTTGCGCTGAATTGATTTTTCCAATGATTAATGATTCTAATTATCACATGGAAGACCGATATGGCAATAAGAATGGGCTCAGGGGAGTGGACGCGTGATATTTACCGGTTGCGATTTTTAACCCAGTCCGGCGGATCTTTGGGAAAACACAAACGGTTTTCAAGAACGGCTGCAAGATCAAAAAGCCGGTATTCGGCAAACGGTTCGGCGACCACCTGTACGGAAACGGGCAGCCGGTCATCGGTTAACCCGCTGGGCAGAGCGATGCTGGGAAAACCAATGACATCGACCGGTCCTGTAAACATGGCAAGATCGGCGCCGCTTGACTCTCCGATGCGTTGGGCCGGTGCCGGGGTGGTCGGCCAGATCCAAGCATCGACCTTTTCCATGGATCTTTTTGCCAAATCCACCAGTTTTGAACGGGCACGCTGTGCCCTGATGTAGTCCACGGCGCTGAACAAGTGGCCGCTCTCGAGCAGCTCACGGACATCATCGCCGAACCCGTCCGGATTTTCGGCAAGACGCTCATGGTGGATCTCGGCGGCCTGGGAAAGTGTCATTACGTATCCGACCATGAGTGCGGTTTCAATGCCGGGAATACGTTCTTCTACGATTTCGGCCCCGTCTTCGCGCAGATAATCAACGGCTTTCAGGTAGTGCTTATATACGCTTTTGTGGCAGGTCTTTTCTGAAACCAACTCCGGCATGCAGGCGATTTTCAGCCCCTTCAACGGCTTGTCTCCTTTCGGCTTTGGTCGCTTTCCTTCGGTCTTCCGAAGAAGCTTTTGCCGGTCAAGGGGAGGCAGCATGGCCTCCAATAGTCGTTTTGCATCCGCAACCGTTCTCGCCATCGGCCCTACATGATCATACGTATACCCCAGCGGAAATACGCCCCAGGTCGAGATCAGGCCATAGGTGGGTTTGAGTCCGACAATTCCGCAGAAGCTGCTGGGGATGCGGACGGATCCCAATGTGTCCGTTCCCAGTGCGCCGGGAACCATCCGAGACGCCACGGCGGCGCCGCTGCCGCCCGATGAGCCTCCCGGACTGTAATCCGGATTCCAGGGGTTCTTGCAGTTTCCAAAATGCGGGTTTTCCGTCGTACCGCCCCAGGCGAACTCATGGAGATTGGTTTTTCCGAACACGATAGCCCCATTTTCCCGCAATGCTGCGACAACCGATGCGTCCGATTCTGCAGCCGGTGCGTTTCTAAAAAAAGAAGAGCCGTGGGTGGTGACCTCGCCCGCTGCATCGATAAGATCTTTTATGGCAACCGGCGCTCCGAAAAGAAAGGGTCCCCCGTCCCGGTCTTCGGCTGCATCGATGCGGCGGCTTTGCTCTATTACCTTTTCAGCATCGAGTGAAATGAAAGCATTTAATTCGCCTTCATATCGTGCAACCGCATCCAGACAGCTTTCAGCGACCTCGGTTGCAGTGATTTCCTTTTTGCTCAGTAATGCAATCATTTCTGTGAGATCGAGATCGCTTAGCGTCGTCATGGATGATCTCCTTTAGAAAAATCCGGTTCGTCTCCCGGTCTGTATCCCTGCACATCGAAGGTGTATAAGGCGCTCTTGATGAACTGAACCTGGTCATAGGTTCGGCCGGGCTCCAAAAAGCGGTCAACCCGCCCATTATCCAGCCGTATTCCCTGGATTTGCCCGAGCATTTTCAAAAAAATTTTCTTCTCCATACGGTCCTCCGGATATGACAGTAACGGTGGCGATAATCTCGAGTAGTATCTTTTTCCGGGCAGCATGTTACCCAAGCCTTTGACGAACTTGGGGCTCCGCCTCGGGCGTAGACCTGATCTTATGTTAAAGAAAAATGGTACTGATGTATATATATGTTAATTATCAGAATCCGGGGTCGGGATGCAACTCAAATATCGCGTCCGGTCTGTGCCTGATAAGCTGAGGATTTTAAAATTATTGATTTTTTTTGTACAACGTGTACTCTGTCAAGGTCGGGCCCACGTTTGGTGCGCTTAAAGCCGTCGGGGTTTACACACTCAGATCAGTGTCCATCCAGAAATGAGAAAATTCGATTCAGTTCAAGGCGGCCGGTAAATTTTATTTTGAGGATTAAAACTTACCGGCCAACGCCGAAATGGAGCGAATTAGCCATTTATGGATGGGCACTAATTATGCTTTCAGTGTGCCGAACCCATCTGCAAGTGAGGAGGTATGAACCGCAATTCGTCCCGAGTATATTTTGACAAGAGGGATTATGAATTAATTCGTGTCGTCGACCGCATTGTCGAACAGGACAGCCAGAGGGATATCGCCCGCAAATGGTATTATCCTGTTTTTCATCCAAACGGCATAAGAGAGATGACCGAAACCAGGGGAATCCGAATCGCCTACGCGGTCGCCCACCTGTTGAATTCTCTCGAAGTAGGCGCAATGGAAGATCGCATCATTGCCCTGCGGATTCTGCGTGCGGAAGTTATCGACACCTCCAAAGGCCCCATGCCGAAGAACACGGCCCGTGTACTGCTGCAGTTGATGAAGGATTTGGTTCGCGCCCATGGAAATGAGCATCGCCGGTTGAAGCTGGCTCACGATTTCAGGGTGGCCGCGTTTGGAAAACCCCGGAACATTCGGCGTCACCTGCACCGCTACCGTCTCCTTGAAATGCCGGAAGAGTGGAATCAGGTAACCTTCGATGATCACGTGCACGATGCCAACACCAAGGGGCGGAAAACACCGACTCATCTGGTCATGGACGCCTGGATCAAAGGCATACGGCGGCTTCGGGTAATTCACTACCACTTCATCGAACCTCGGTTTGCGGCGGAGCTTTTCAGTGCTGCAAAAATTATGGATATCGATGTCCGAATCGGCGTGGAGTATTACGCCAGGTATCGGAATAAATATGTTCAGTTGATCTGGGTTCCCCGCGGCTTTGCGGACACCCAGGATTTTCTCTGTTTTCTCGAAGAGCCGCCGGTCAAAAAATTGATGGACGAGGGTCGGGAGGCCTCCCACTATCAGCAGCAGTACGTGTTGGCGCTGCTGGACAAATTCAATGCCGTTCATCGCAAAACCATAGAAGAAGGATACGGCCTCGATATCGCTCCCATTGAGAAAGCGGATTTTTTGAAATTCGTCGGTATGGGCCAGAAATCCGACGTTCACCTTTCCGAATATATACAAAACAGGGTAATGGATGCCCTCGACGATCGAATCGAAGATTTGCGCCGAAAAAAGGCCGGGGGAAACGGGCAAAACCCGGAAGCGGTGAACGCCGGAGCAGCCTCCCTCGATGAACTCGACATCGAAGATATGGTGAACGGCTGCCTGAATCCTGAAAGCAATCCTGAAATCGCTTACCCGCAGAAACCCTCCGCCGATAAAACTGCTCCTGAACTGCTTCGGCTTTCAGCACCGGAAGTATTGAATCGGTTGACCGCCCTTCGGTCCGGGTACCGGATCACCCTGAACCTGACGAATTTGAAGGTAGATGAAGTTCTAGAATTGCTCTATGACTGCCAGGGTGCCATCACCCGGCTCGAATTGTTCAATCTCAAGGATTATTCGGAAGGGAAAACGGATCATCTCGCAGACATCAACCAACTTCAGCAAGCGATCAACCACGACAGCATCATTTCCTTAAAACACATCGTCAGGTGTATCATTTTCCAGGTGGAGGAGTCGGATCGCCCGGACAAAAAAGAGCGCACAGAAAAGCTCAAGTCAATTTTAGACGATTTGCCGAGCCTGAAACTGGCTTATCAGGAGACGCCTTTAAAATCGAGGATCGGCAGCGATTCCACCGGCCGGTCCTTCAAGTCTTTCGGTATGGGACTCGCCGTCAAGGAAACACTGCCGTTGAAAGCGCAGCGGCAGATTCATTGGCAGCGCAGGGACCATGCCCGGGAAGTGCTTCCCCTCCGTATGACCGTCTACCCACGCCACACCTTTATCCCCCATCGATCCGAGGATCCGCTTCACCCCCTCTTATATCGGCTGGCCTTATCTTCGCCGTTTTTGAACCGGATCGGTTTTAAATGCCGGCGAAGCTGGCAGGTCGAGTCGGCCTCGACGAAAATGGCCGAAAAAGGCAACATTGTGACACTCGGAGGCATTCGGAAAAAGAACAACATCAGATCCATCCTGAAAGAAGAAAACACCGGTGAAGCACGCAAACGGCTCGGTTGGCGATACCTGGACAGTCGGTTGAAGAATTTTTTGAAAATACTGCTCGGATTTATTCCCGCCTTCATCACTTTTGCACTGACGAAGGATTGGTGGGTTCTGGCTTATCTGGGGGCGTTTATCTGGTTCGGCATTACCGGTTTGAGAAATATTATCCAGTCGGTACTCGGCGGCGGCGGTTTTCGGCGATCCCCGCTGCTGCGCTGGAACGATTATGTCAGTTGGGACCGGCTTACCGATTCCCTTCTGTTTACGGGATTTTCCGTCCCTCTGCTGGACTATATCGTAAAGACGGTTATTCTGGACCGGGGCTTCGGCATCACGACCGCTACGAGCACGATTCTCCTATACAGTTTTATGGCATTGGCGAACGGCCTTTACCTGTTTTCCCACAATCTTTTCAGGGGTCTTCCCCGGGCGGCGGCTTTTGGAAATCTCTTTCGAAGCCTTTTATCCATCCCGGTGGCAGTGGCGCTCAATGCGGCAATCGGATCCATTCTGCCCTTTTTCGGCGTATTGAACCCTGTTGCCGTTCTGCAAACCTGGGCGGCCGTAATTTCAAAAGCGGCATCGGATTTTGTAGCAGGCATTATCGAGGGCCTTGCCGATCGATATGCCAATATCCGACTGAGACTGCGGGATTACCGGCATAAATTTGCCGCTATTCTTGGCGTATATACCGATCTGGAAATGCTGTATCCCCACTTGGAGACCTTTGAGGTGTTGAGTGCACCGACAGCCCGAAAAAAATCGGCAAAAGCCGAAGCCGAGGAATTGGAGCATATTCTCATGCTTCATGCCCTCGATCTTCTCTATTTCTGGATGTATCAACCCCGCGCCCGAAGCGCATTAGCGCTGTTTGCTGAACGATTGTCCGAGGATGAACGCCACATTCTGGTCAGTTCACAGTTTACCCTTCAGCGGCACAGAGAAATAAGCCGGCTTTTTATCGACGGCATCCTGGGAAATGATTTTCCCCAACCACTGGCGTTTTATCTGTCCCGGTACCCCGAATACCTGGAAGACATCAAAAAATTGGGTTTACGGGAATCGGCATGAGATAGCCTGCGCTCCCGGGAACACCATCATCGTTGATCAGCCGTATGGCTTCAACTCGGCGGTGGGACGGCAGAAAATCCGGTGGGGATCCTTGTCATGTAATGCAAATTTACAGATTACGGCTTGAAACCGCCGCCTTTGTTTTATCAATCAGGCGGACGATCGCATTCAGATAGGCTTCTCTGCCCCGGAAAAAAAGATCATTGTGATTTGCACCGGGAATTTTGAGAAGGGTTTTGTCCGATGCTCCGGCTGCATTATAGAGATTCCGGCCGGCCGAAAAAGGAATAATGTGGTCAAACTCGGCATGAATAATCAGTGTCGGCTTCGTAAATACACTGATTTTATCGGTATTGCTGAGTCCCTTTCTCTTGTTCGCCGGGATGGACGCATGAATACCGAGCCGCTCATATAATCCCGCCATCGAGGAAAAACCGCTTTCCACGATGAGCCCATCGATGTCTTCCGGATAATGGCTTGCCAGTTCGACAGCGGATGCACTGCCCAATGATCTGCCCATGACGATAAGCGGACCCGAGCAACCCCCCGTTTTTAACAGCGTGATGGTAAAATCGAATATCTCGTGGCAGTCCCGCATCATATTCGTCACTGTGGGCGTCCCGGTTGAACGGCCGTATCCCCGGTAGTCAACGGGCATAAAATTAATGTTCAACCGGCTGTACATCATTCCGATGTCATCATAATCACGCACGATTTCCCCGTTTCCATGAAAAAACAAAATGGTCGGATCGGATTTGGCGGCCATGTGAATCGCGGCGCCTAGGACATGTGATCCGCCGACCGGAATCTGCAGGTTTTCAATACCTTTTACCGAATCGGGGTGACCGGATTCCGGCCTTGGATAAAACAGGTAACCGAGGACTTCGGGCCGGTCCAGTTCCGAATAGTCGATCGTCGAAATATCAATCATCAGGGCTTCCTTTTCTTTTTAATTCAGGTGCAGTGCATCGAATGGAATATAGTTCCCGCAAATTTGCTCGGCAGCCAAAAAAGCCGCGAACCTGCAGGCTTCCTCGATGTTCTTGCGGTGGTATATGCGTGATGCGCTATATGCGGCAAAAAATACATCGCCGGCACCCGTCGGATCGACAATTGCTTGTGCCGGACAGGCGCCATAAGCCGTTCGTCCCCGGGATGTTGCGATATACCCCCCGCGTTCTCCACAGGTGACTACGAGTTCGGCAATGCCGTAACGCTCGATCAGTTGTTCAACCGTTCTTCTGCTGTCCTTCAGCACCCACTCGAGTTCCGTTGCCTCGGCCTTGACATACGAAGCATAACTCAGTGCTTCATACACGATCGGAGAGACGCTAAAGCAAATATCCACCCCCTTGACGCGACGGACATATCCCTGGATATCCAGCAGCACCTGTCTTTTTTCTTTATAGGCCTGCTTCATCCCGGCAAGCTCGATGTCTTCCGGATGAAGCGGCCCGAAGTGAACGACTTCGCATGTTTTCAATACTTCCGCTATCACGTCTGTTTGAATCGGTGCGGCATGGAACGGCATTTGCTGCAGGCGGCCGTCTTCGGTGTAATGATTGACGAATCGAGTCGTAATGGGCGTTTGCCCGTTCAAAAGCTCGATACCGTTCTTGATAAAGAAAGCCGACACCGCCCTGTCGGACGGCGCGATATTCGATATGGCCTTCGTTTGAAATCCCAGGCGCTGAAACGTGTAACCCGCATACGCCGTCACACCGCCGATTTTAAGCAGATTCAGTCCGTTTTGAATAATGGTGTCGATGGTGGTGGACCCGACGATAACAGTGATGCGATTCACGATGTGCCTGCGCTTGGGTTGGTTCAGCCTGTTTGCCTATATTGCCGATTTGCCTCGAATCTTTGCCCACTCGTCCCGAAGGGTAACGGTTCGATTGAATACCGGGGCGCCCGTTTTCGTTAATCGGGAATCAACGCAGAAGTATCCGAGCCGCTCGAATTGGAACCTTTCTCCCGGGGCCGCATCAGACAATCCCGGCTCCAGGCGACATTCCGTCAGCTTCTCCCAGGACTCCGGATTGAGGCTCTGAAGAAAATCCCCGGTGCTTTTCGTGCCGGGGGCCTCTTCCGAAAACAGGCGGTTGTAAAGATTTACCGTCGCCTGAACGGATTGGGAAGCGGACACCCAGTGAAGGGTTGCTTTGACTTTTCTACCATCCGGCGCATTGCCGCCCCGGGTTTCGGGATCGTAGGTGCAGCGAAGTTCGATGATTTCACCGGTTCGTTCATCCTTGATTACCTTGTTGCATTTGATGAAGTAGGCGTAACGGAGCCGGACTTCCCTGCCGGGTGCCAAGCGGTAGAACTTCTTGGGAGGATCCTCCATGAAATCATCTCTTTCGATGTACAGTTCGCGGGTAAACGGGACGAGCCGGGTTCCCATGGCCGGGTCCTCCGGATTATTGACTGCTTCCAGATTCTCCACCCGGTCCTCGGGGAAGTTCGTAATGATCACTTTCAGGGGTCTGAGGACGCCCATCACCCGGGGGGCGGTTTTATTGAGGTCTTCACGGACGCAAAATTCGAGCAGGGCCATATCCACCATACTATCCCGTTTGGCCACTCCGATTCTATCGCAGAAACGGCGAATCGCCGAAGGCGGATAGCCGCGCCTTCGCATACCCGAAATGGTGGGCATTCGGGGGTCATCCCATCCGGTTACATGCTTTTGGGTTACCAGGGTAATCAGCTTCCGTTTGCTCAGGACCGTGTATGTCAGATTCAGCCGGGCGAATTCAATCTGCCGGGGATGGCAATCCGTTTCCAGGGCATCGAGAATCCAATCGTACAAAGGGCGGTTGTTTTCGAACTCCAGGGTGCAGAGGGAATGGGTGATTCCCTCCATGGAATCGGAAAGGCAATGGGCGTAATCATACATGGGGTATATGCACCAGTCGTCTTCCGTGCGGTGGTGGTGTGCTCGTCGAATACGGTATAAGGTCGGATCACGCATGTTGAGATTGGGTGAAGCCATATCGATTTTTGCACGAAGCACATGAGCGCCGTCCGGAAATTCCCCGTTGCGCATCCGCCTGAACAGGTCCAGGTTTTCTTCCACGGAACGGTTTCTGTAGGGGCTTTCTTTACCGGGTTCCGTCAATGTGCCCCTGTATTCGCGGATCTCATCCGGGCTGAGGCTGCAGACATAGGCTTTTCCCCGGCGAATCAATTCTTCCGCATAAGCATAGAGTGCCCCAAAATAATCCGATGTAAAAAACAGGCGATCCCCCCACTCGTATCCCAGCCATTTCACATCTCTTAGAATGGCTTCTACATACTCGGATTCCTCCTTTGCCGGGTTGGTGTCATCGAACCTCATATTGCACGTGCCGGCATAATCCTCGGCAATGCCGAAATTCAGGCAAATCGATTTGGCATGCCCGATGTGCAGGTACCCATTCGGCTCCGGCGGAAAACGAGTGGCCACACGCCCGTCGTTCTTGTTGTTTTTTACATCTTCATCGATAATATTTCGAATGAAGTCTCCAGGGGAACTTTCCGGATCTTTCATATATCGGCTCGCTTCCTGCTGTAATCGTTTCGATCGTTTCGATCGTTTCGAACGATCCCAACGCTCTAATATTATCTTTCATGCGAAAAATGTCAATGACCACCGGCGAAGACACCTGCATGCCCCCTAAATCATTTTCTGCATCCAAATCATGTCGAAATCCCGGTTGAACTTTTTTCCGACAGATTTAAAACAGCCGCATTGGAAAAAACCGTTCTTCCGATGGAATGCAATACTCGGGGGATTCAATGACGATATGCTGGCGAGAATCGAATCGATAAAAAGCCTTTTTGCCTCTTTCTCCATTCTATTCAGAAGTTTTTTGCCGTAACCTTTACGGGTGTATTCGGGCCGTATGAAATAGGTGATTTCAGCAGTGCGGCTGAACACGCCGTTTCGGTGGAACGGTCGCAGGAATGAGAAACCCGCCACGAAACGGTCGGCGGTCTCGATCACCAGAAACGGATATCCCCTGGTCATATCCTTGAATATGGAAATGGTTTCGTAGACAACGGGCTTTTCGGCATATGCGGCAAAGCTGTTCTCGATATAGTGATTAAAAATGTCTATCACCGCCCGCCCGTCTTTCTCTTCAAATGCTCTGATGATATGATCCGTGTTCATTCCGTTATCCTCTCTTTCTAAAAAGCCGCCGTTTGAGTCGGATAAAACCCAACGCTGTCCCATTCAGCAGCAAAACGGCGCAGGCAGCCGCCACGGCGACCCCCCCGGCCCGGAAACAGACAAGAAAAGTCGTCCCATAACCCGGGTGTCTCCCAAAGACAACCGCGATCATCAGCAGAAACAGCAGAACTAAGCCGGCTCCCGAACACCACCCGTTTTATGTATGTAACGCAGTATAGGGTTTTTCCGTGGCACGTCTCTGTATGGTATCGGCATTGATTACCGTATGCCGGATGATTTGGCATTCCTGGGGACGGAAAAGCCGATCGATTCAATCAATCGCCCGTGCTAGATGTTTCCTTTTCAGACGGCACGCCTGTCGATCTGCTTGAACAGGTATTCGTCCCGAAGCTTTTTCAGCCGATTGCAGGTGATTTCCGTGTTGTTTGTGATGACGGCATCGCACCGCAGCAGGAGATAAAACCAAAGCCGTGAGTCCGGGACCGTGTCCAGAGGGCATACCGCCTGGTTCCGGCGGTGGGCGGTCATCACATATAGGGGGTTTTTGATCAAAAGCGGCCAATAAGGCCCCAGCATATCGGGGCCATGGATCGGCCGGTTTCCCGTCAACGTGATCCATCCCGTGTACAGCTCGGGGCACACACGGGTTACGGTTTCCAGCCTGGGAAGGGAAAACGACAGAGCGACGGTCCTCTTGAAAATGCCCGACCTTTCGAGCTCCGATACCAAATGCCGAATGACCCGCTCTTCAAGGAACCGGTCGGTCTTGAGCTCCAATGCCAGGGCGACATTTTCCGGAATAACGCTTGCGGTTTCCTGCAGGGTGGGAACGCTTTCCGACAGGTAATTCGGATGCCCGATCCCTGCAGAAAGGTGTTTGATATCGGCCAGTGTCATATCGGAAACCTTGCCGGATCCGTCGGTGGTCCTGTCCACGGCGTCATCATGAATACAGACAAATACGTCATCCCTTGTCAGGTGAAGGTCGGTTTCGATGATGTCTGCGCCGTCTGTTATGGCCCGGCGAAACGCTGCAAGTGTATTCTCGGGGCAGGCGCTCGAGTTGCCCCGGTGAGCCATAACATACGGTTTGGTTTTCCCTTCCAGCTTGGGAATGGCGCTTTTTTTTCGGTCTTCGGCTTTTTTCATGATCAGCTTCCATGAGATGATCCAATGATCCGCACCGAGGCGCACGTCGGTCTATAACTCCTCGGGAACGAATGCCGTCACCTCATCAATTTCAGAGGCATTGCAGAACAGCATCACCAGGCGGTCCACCCCCAGGGCATTCCCCGAGGCCGCCGGCATTTTCGGCATTGCAGCCAGAAAATTCTTCGGCACCGGATAGGGCTTTTTACCGTTTTCCACTCGCGTTTGCGTCTCCTTTAAAAATCGAAGGCGCTGCTCTTCCGGGTCGGTCAATTCGGAAAACGCATTGCATAATTCCAATCCACCGATGTAAAGCTCGAACCGTTCGGCGTAGCGGGGGTCATCAGGCTTCAGCCGCGCCAGCGCCCCTTTCCGGGCCGGATAATCGAGGAGGAAGACCGGGCCGTCTTTTCCAAGGTTCGGCTCTATCTCAAGGGCCATGACTTCATCGAATCGGCCTGATTCAAGGGCCGAATCAAGGGATCCACCGGCATATCGGTCAAATGCCTCCTTAACGGTCACACGCTGCCACGGCGCTTTCAACCGTATGGCGTTTCCACGAAAATGCAGCACATCCGCCGATCCGATGCAGCAGGCAACCTGCCGGATGAGCGCCTCGCATTCAACCATCATATCCCGATAATCCGTATGGGCGCAGTACCATTCCAACAGTGTGAATTCCGGCAGATGCCGTTTTCCCCGTTCGTTGTCGCGGAAGCACCTGCATATTTGAAACATGCGAGGGAACCCCGCCGCTAAAAGCCGCTTCATGCACAGCTCCGGGGAAGTTTGAAGAAACCATGTCCCGGAAGAAACCGCATCGATGTGCGTTTCCGGGGCCGGGGCCGGAATACGCACCGGGGTTTCCACTTCGATGTAATCCCTGGCTAAGAAAAACCGTCGAACCGCCCGGATGATTTTAGATCGGAGTACCAGGTTCGGCATGATGCGGGTTTGTCGGAAATCTTCCAACATTATGAACTTTTCTTTTTTTGGACGTACATATCACGGGGTCTGTCCTGCATCAGAACGGTTCCAAAATCTTCGGAGGACTTTTCATCGAACCACTGATAACCGATTTCCCGGCAGGCACGGCATGCGTTTTTGGGAATATGGATGGCAAGAATATCGGGATTCCGGTCCGAGCGGGTGGCGATTCGCAATGCGCCGCCGCATTCGCCGCAGACACGGATCGTTTCCTTCTGATCCTCCATAATGCTGTCTGTGTCGTAAAAAATCCGCCGTTTCCTCTCAAGGAATTGCTTGGCCTGCAGATACTTTTCCCGTTGACGGTTTCTCATAGACCAGCCGGACAGGATTTCGTCACGAATGCGTTTGATATACTCACCGACTTCGGGCCGTTGCCGCAGCTTATCCGGATCATAGGTAGGCTCCTTCACATGACTGTAGTCAATCCCCGCCATGGCCAGTATGATACCCACATTCATGTACGGCAGGGCCCCCTCGATGGAGTAACCGCCTTCGAGCACGGCGATATCCGGCTTCAGCATTTCGGTAAGCCTGGCATATCCCTGGGCGGAAAAATTCATATTCGTAATGGGATCGGAAAAATGATTATCCTGGCCCGCTGAATTGACAATGAGGTCCGGTTTGAAATCATCGAGAAGGGGCAGCACGATATCTTCGATCGCCATCAGAAATCCTTCATCCGAGGTATGGGGAGGAAGTGGGATGTTAACGGTGGTTCCCACGGCGTTCGGTCCGCCGCGTTCTTCCAGGAAGCCGGACCCGGGATAAAGCGTCCGGCCGTCCTGGTGCAGGGAAATGAAAAGGGTTTCCGGGTCATGCCAGTAAATATCCTGGCTTCCGTCGCCATGGTGGCAATCCGTGTCAACGATGGCGACTTTTCGGATTGGGTATGCCTGACGCAGGTATTCAATCATGATCGCTTCGATATTGATATTGCAGAACCCCCTGGCGCCGTGAACCACCCGATTGGCGTGATGGCCGGGAGGCCGGACCAGCGCAAAGCCCGCATCAACGCGCTTGTCAAGAACGGCCATTCCGATGGTTTTCGCGCCGCCGGCACTGATGAAGTGGGATTCCGTTGTAACACTCCACACATCCGGGATGCAGAAATGCACACGCTGCACATCTTTCAGGGTAACCAGATCGGGTTTGTACTCGATAATGCCCGCAATATCGAACAGTCCTTCTTCGAACACCTGGTCCTGCGTATAGAGCAGCCTTTCTTCCCGCTCCGGATGGGTGGGGTCTATGGCCCAATCGAATGCGGGAAAAAAAACGAGACCTGTTTTATGTTTTGCCGACAGCATTGCAGGCTCCGGTAATATCTGAGGATATAATGTTTCGAACCATCTCGTCGTACCCGTGAATCAATCCGGGTTTGACCTGAACCTTAACCCGGATATTCTTTCCCGTGGTAAAAAAACCCCTGACCATATTGAATTCAAGGTCCTCCACCACCTCCATCTCCAGATAATCCGGATTTGCGCCTTTTGAAAGGGCCTTGGCTTTAAGCAGATCAAATGCCAGGGCGATCGCATCCTTTTTGGAAAAGGTCTTGTTGACCCGGCGGCTGAAATGCTCCTCCGGCGCGGTCGCGAGATTTCTTTCGGTATCCGCATACAGAACCACCTCCGATGTCGTTCTGGAGAGTCCCGCGCCGATGGCGTTTGCAACCTCCCACCGGGGAACGACCCGAACATCGAAATCCGACAGATCGGTAATGCATTCTGCAAAATAGGGAGCCGGCCCGCCCAGAACAAGAAGTTCCCGGGGCCGGACCTGATGCCCTTCGAGCATTTCATGCACCGTGTAAACCGGTTTTCCGTTGATTCGGGCGATCATGCCGCCCGCTTCCAATAAAATCATTTTGCAGGTGTAATCGAACACCTGCTTGGCGGCCGCTTTTACCGACAGTCCCATCTCAAGGGCTATCGGCTTGAAACCTTTGACGGCCGCGTTTCGGTTGCCGTTGTCGATTTTCCCCATGACGAACAAGGCATCCGTCGGCGTGGGAACCGGGCCGCCGTGGGCCAGTGCCGGGCCTTTCCGTTCGGGGCCGATACGAATGGTTCCGTCGACAACGGATACTTCGCTGTCACCCCCGATGCCGACGGAATGGGTTTCAAGGGACCGAATCAGCGTCCGGTAGGGTCCGATTCCGATACCCGCGGGGTCCAGCAATGGAATGCCGTTTACAAGCACGGCCATATCCGTGGTCGTACCGCCGATATCGAGCACCAGCGTTTCCCGCTCCTTTCCGGCAAATGCCGTGGCACCCATGACACTGGCCGCCGGTCCGGAAAGAATCGTTTGAACGGGAAAGTCAATGGACGACTTAAAATGGACGCTTCCTCCGTCCGCTTTCAGAATCCGTATGGGCACATTGAGGCCTTTGGCGGTAAGGGACCGCTCGATTGCCTGAAAAAAATCCCGGTGAATGGGAAAAACCGCCGCATTTAAATAGGTAGTGGCGATTCTGCGGGGAAAATTGAGTTCGCCGGATACCTGGTGCCCCAGAAATACCACGTCGAAATCATCTCTCAATACGGCGAGGATCTGCATTTCATGATTCGAATTTCGTGTGGAAAATTTCCCCACCACGCCTACATGAGCGATGCCGGCGCTCTTCATCTTTTTCGAAAAGCTTTTTATTTCAGCCGTATTTACGGGATCGATTTCTCTACCCCGGTGATCGATGGTTCCGCCGACGGCATAGTAATGCTCACCGATGCGATGGCATTCCGGATTTATGCCCGGCCCGCCGGTCACAATCATGCCGACCTGCGGGATCTTGTTTTGTATAATGGCATTGGTCGTCAGGGTTGTGCTGAGGACGAGCCGTTCGATATTTCCGGGTTCGGTGTCCTGCATAACCGCATCAAGCCCTTTTACAACGGTATCGAACAGGTTTGTCGGGTCCGTGGGCACCTTGGTTTGTTTGTGCAGTCCCTCGTCTCCGAGCAGCACCACGTCCGTGTGCGTGCCGCCTACATCAAGACCGATGATCATGCCGTTTTCCTGCTTTCATCTATTATTTTCCCCGGTTCCGCGTGGGTAGTGAATTTCGCCGTCACGAAATTTATGCTACTTAAATTGATAGGGGTTGTCAACATTCATGAATTTCAGGCAATGCCGCCCTTAAAATTCAAAAATATGAAAGGAAATGCGTGAAAAAAAATTCAATTCATCCTATGATCGGAAACACCCGGTCTGCATTTCAATTTTATGAAAACCTCTAATACATTCGGGAAAAGACCATGGCCACTTCTCCTTTCAGCGAAAATGTTGTCCTGATTACCGGTGCGGCTGCCGGCATCGGACGTGAACTCGCGCTTGCACTGGCGGAAAAAGGCGCTTTTTTATCACTCGGCGATGTTGATGCCGCCAACCTGACCAGGACCGCCGAACAATGCCGGATTCTCGGCGGCAAAGCCGTTGCGGTTCCCACGGATATCACTCATAAAGAAGCCTGCCGGCAATTGATCGAAGCCACCGTATCCGAATACGGACGCATCGACACGCTGATCAATAACGCCGGTATTACGATGGTGGCCCGTTTGGATGAAATGCAGGATTTGGATCTTTTTGAACGGGTTATGGGTGTAAACTTTTTCGGCAGCGTTTACTGCACATTTTTCGCGCTGCCCTATTTAAAGAAAAGCCGGGGACGCATCGTAGGGGTCTCCAGCCTGGCAGGCAAAGCGGGACTGCCGAAAAGAAGCGCCTACAGCGCCAGCAAGCATGCCATGGCCGGCTTTTTTGACACGCTTCGCATCGAATTGGCCGAAGACGGGGTCAGTGTCACTATGGTATACCCCGATTTCGTGGCGACCGGCTTGAGAAAACAGGCATACGGGCCCATGGGAAAAACCCTGGACGCAGATCCCGTGGATAATGCCAGGGCCATGGACGTGACGACGTGTGCCCGGTTGATTATCGAAGCCGTCGCCTTGCGAAAACGGGAATGTTTTCTGACCTTCAGAGGGAAAATGGGGCAGTGGCTGAAACTCGCCGCCCCGGGGCTGATCGATCGGATCACGATAAAGGCCGCTGTGAAAGGGCATTGACCCAAGGCGCCGTATCACCTGAAACAGCCGGCTTGACAAGGTGTCGATCATCCAGTAAGGATACCGTGATGACATTCGGCACGTATAGCTATGCCGTTGACATGAGTGTCCATCCTGGAATTTCAACTCCTTCAGAAAACTCACTGGAACATCACATTTGATAACCTGAACAGCCGAGAAAAGATTATTGCGAGATGAAACTGTTAGTTGCCAATCGAGGTGAAATCGCCGTGCGCATTATGCGGGCGGCCGCTGAACTGGGGATTCCAACCGTGGCCGTGCATGCCAAGGATGACGCAAATTGCCTGCATACCCGCCGGGCGGATGAAGTCCGCTCCTTGAACGGCACGGGAGTTTCGGCCTATCTGGACATCGATGCCATCCTTGCAGCAGCCGAGGAAACCGGATGCGATGCCGTTCATCCGGGATATGGTTTTTTAAGCGAAAATGCCGCGTTTGCCCGTCGATGTGAAGAGGAAAACATTATTTTCGTGGGCCCTCGCGCAGAGACCCTGAAGATGTTCGGAGACAAGACCCGCGCCCTGGCATTGGCCGCCGAATGCGGCGTACCGGTCCCGTCCGGTATCCGAAACCCCGTTTCCCTAGATGAGGCGGCTGCGTTCTTCTCGACCTTGAAGTCCGGCGGTGCCATGATGATCAAAGCGGTCTCAGGGGGCGGGGGGCGTGGTATGCGCGTGGTGTTTACCGAAAAAGAAATTGCCGATGCTTATAACCGATGCCGGTCGGAAGCGTTGCAGTCCCTCGGATCGGATGAGGTTTATGTGGAAGCATTCATGCCCTGCGCCCGCCACATCGAAGTGCAGATCATCGGCGACGGGCACGGGAATGCCGTCCATCTTTACGAACGTGAATGCAGCATTCAGCGTATGCACCAAAAAGTCGTGGAGATAGCTCCCTGCCCTTCTCTGTCAGCAAAATTGAGAAAAAAGCTGACAGATGACGCCGTCCGCATCGCCGAAGCCGCTGAATACCGGAATGTGGGAACGTTTGAATTTTTGGTTTCTGCCGATGCCGGGGAAAATAACGGGACTTACGCCTTTATCGAAGCAAATCCGAGGCTGCAGGTGGAGCACACGGTGACCGAAGAGGTCATGGATTTGGATCTGGTCAAAATTCAGCTTCAGTTGGCGTCAGGCCGACACTTACCGGACCTCGAGCTGTTCCGGTCCGATATCCCCCGGCCGATCGGGTATGCCATCGAGGTCCGCATCAATATGGAAACCATGGATCCGGATGGCAGTGTCCATCCGTCAGGCGGAACATTGCGGGCGTTCGAGGTGCCGTTCGGCCGTGGGGTGCGGACGGATACCTGCGGTTATGTGGGATTTCAGTCCAATCCCAATTACGATTCCCTGCTGGCCAAATTGATCGGACATTCCCGATCCCCACGGTTCGAGGATACGGTGGTGCGGACGTATCGCGCCCTTTGCGAATTCAAGATCGAGGGAATACGAACCAATATCGGTTTTCTGCACAATGTGCTGCTTCACCCGGATTTTGTCGCCAACCGCATTCACACCCGCTTCTTGGATGAACACCTTGCGGAGTTGACGGCTGCCGCCGGGCCGCATAAACGGTTTTTTTTCGATACCGTGCCGGGTGATAAAACCCGCGCCGGCGCCATAGTGGACGAAAACGATCCCCTGGCCGTTCTGTCTTACGGGAAAGCCGCCGGACGGACAGACCACGGCACTGCAACGGATGAGAGCCCTGCAGGGGAAGTGCCGGCGTATGACACCGTCGGCCTTGAGGATACGGTCGTGATTCGATCGGCGATGCAGGGCACCATTATCAGTATCGAAGTGAAGGAAGGAGACCCCGTTCGGAAGAATCAGCAGATCCTGGTGATGAACGCCATGAAAATGGAGCACGTGATTCGTGCCGACACCAGCGGCATCATCGTCCGTTTGGATGTGGCGCCGGGGGACACGATATACGAAGGCCATCCCCTCGCGTTTATAAAAGAGCAGGAAATCAGCGCATCGGATATGGAAGATGCCCTGAATATGGATATGGACTATATTCGGCCCGACCTTGCTGAATTGAATGCGAGGAAAGCCGTTACCCTGGACGACGCCCGTCCTGAAAAGGTCGAAAAGCGCCGGAAAAGGGGTCAGCGCACCGCCAGGAAAAACATCGACGACCTCTGTGATCCCGGAACATTCATCGAATACGGTTCTCTTGCCATAGCGGCCCAGAGATTGCGGCGAAGTGTAGAAGACCTGATTCAGAATACCCCGGCCGATGGTCTGGTGGCCGGCATCGGCCGGGTGAATGGTGATCTGTTTCCCGAGGAAAAGGCCAGGTGCATCGCCATGTCCTATGATTACATGGTGCTTGCCGGAACCCAGGGCATGCAGAATCACAGGAAAAAGGACCGCATGTTCGAACTGGCCGAAAAATTCAGGCTGCCGGTGGTGTTCTTTACCGAAGGCGGCGGGGGACGTCCCGGAGACACCGATGCGTTAGGGGTGTCCGGATTGGATTGCCTGGCCTTTCACCTTTTCGGGCGGCTCAGCGGTGTCGCTCCACTGGTCGGCGTCAACTCCGGCCGGTGTTTTGCGGGAAATGCCGCCATACTGGGTATGTGCGACGTGGTGATCGCCACTGAGAATTCCAGTATCGGCATGGGCGGTCCGGCGATGATCGAAGGAGGGGGGCTGGGGGTTTTCCGCCCCGAGGAAGTCGGCCCCATACATGTCCAGGTGCCAAACGGGGTGGTGGATATCGCCGTTTCCGATGAAGCCGAGGCCACCGCGGCCGCCAGAAAGTACCTGTCCTATTTCCAGGGTGAGGTCAGTGACTGGGATTGTGCGGACCAGCGGCTTTTGCGCCACGTCATTCCGGAAAACCGGCTCCGCATCTACGATATCCGGGAAGTCATCGATATCCTGGCCGACACCGGGTCGGTACTGGAGCTGCGGCCCCGTTTCGGTTTGGGGATGATCACCGCGCTGATACGGGTGGAAGGGCGGCCCATCGGTTTGATCTCGAACAACCCTGCTCATCTTTCCGGTGCCATCGACAGCCCGGCTGCAGACAAAGCCGCCCGCTTCATGAAGATATGTGACGCTTACGATATCCCTGTTTTATTTCTCTGTGACACGCCGGGTATTATGGTGGGGCCGGAAGTGGAAAAAACGGCGCTGGTTCGGCACTGCAGCCGCATGTTTGTCGTCGGCGCCAATTTGACCGTGCCGTATTTTACGATTATTCTTCGCAAGTCTTACGGATTAGGGGCCCAGGCCATGGGGGGAGGGAGCCACAAAGCCCCCCTCTTCGTTGTTTCCTGGCCTACCGGAGAATTCGGCGGTATGGGGCTGGAAGGTGCGGTAAAACTCGGATATCGAAAAGAATTGGCCGCACTGAAGGATCCTGAAGAACGCAAAAAGCTGTATGAACATATGGTGGAGAAAGCCTATGAGCATGGGAAGGCGATCAATGCCGCTTCCCATTTTGAAATTGACGATGTGATCGACCCGGCGGATTCACGGCATGTGATCAGCAGGGCGCTCAATGCCGTACCTCCGCCACCGCCGCGGACCGTGAAAAAACGCAGCTGCATCGATACCTGGTGACATGTCGAACAACGGGTGAATGTGCGTATTGCGGCAAACCGTTTTTTTTCTACAAGATAAACGGCCGAGATTTCCCGGCTGTCATCTTCAAATATGCATTTCATTCAAAAACCGGAAAAAGGAGGCGGAAAATGGATGGACTGCCCGATATCACTCCCGAAACAACGTTTAACGATGTCGTCGCGTACAAGGCGAATACGGTTGGGGACAAGGTATATCTTACCTATGTCCGTGATTTCGACAACAATGTCGACGAAACGTATACCTACCGGGATATGCATCGCCTGTCCAACCGTCTGGCCAACGGACTTTTAAAATTGGGAATAAAAAAAGGCGACGGCATTTCCCTGATGGAAATCAATTCCCCCGAGTTTCTGTTCACCGTATTTGCCGCCTTCAAGATCGGCGTTTATGTCGTCCTGGTGAATACGGGTTTAAAAGGGGAGGGGCTCCAATACATCATCGACCACTCGGACAGCAAGGCACTCCTTATCCACTGGTCTTTTCTGGATCAGTACGCGGACATCAGAGACCGTCTGCCCAAACTCGAGCATATCATCGTGGATACGAGCGAGGCGCCGGAGGGCTTTGCGCTGCCCGAAAACGCCGTTGCGCTGAAGGATATTATGGCGGCACCGGATACGGAGGTCAGGGCGGACATCGAGCCGGACGATATGGCCGTATTGATTTATACTTCCGGCACTACCGGTCTTCCCAAAGCAACCACTTTTCAGCACGGCCGTATTTCCATGGGACCGGGAATCATGCTTTTTCTGGGACTGGCCCAGATGATGGCAAAACCGGACGATGTGCTATACACGTGCCTGCCCCTGTTTCACGGCAATGCCCTGCAGTTGACCGCACTTCCGGGCTTTTTCGCCGAGATTCCGGTGGTGCTCTCAAAACGGTTTTCTGCCTCGCGGTTCTGGGACATTATCCGTAAATACGGCGTCACCAACTTCAATCTTCTCGGCTCCATGCCCCAGTTTCTGCTCAAACAGCCGGAAAAGGAAAACGACCGGGACAACCGGGTGTGGCGGGTCAATACGGCGGCGTGCCCGCGTGAGCTGATCGTAAAATTTGAAAACCGGTTCGGCGTGAAGGTGTACGAGGGATACGGCGCCGTGGATGGTGGAGGATTTATGCTGAAGACGTTCGGTCTTGAGGATGTCCCGGTGGGAACCATGGGCAAGGCCGATCCCGGCGTAACCGCTGAGGTGATGGGCGAGGATGGGCGGATTCTGCCCCCCGGAGAAGTCGGCGAACTGGTTTTCCTGGTGCCGGAGGAAGAGCTGGAGAGTCGAAAAGTGGTCTATTACAAGGACGAGCGGTCGTCAGCGGAAAGGATTCGGGAGGATGCGAGCGGCCGGAAATGGTTCCACACCGGGGATCTGGCGACCCGGGATGAAAACGGGTGGTTTTTCTTCGTGGACCGCAAAAAGGATGCCATTCGGCGGCGCGGAGAAAATATCGCTGCATGGAGCATCGAGCGTGTGATCAACCAGCATGAAAAGGTTTTGGAATCGGCCGCCTACGGAGTGAAATCGGAAGAATACGCGGAAGATGAAATTATGGCAACGGTGGTGTTGAAGCCCGGCGAAGTCCTGAAGCCGGAAGAACTGCTGGCATTTTGCAGGAACAAAATGGCCGATTTCATGCTCCCCCGGTATGTGGAGTTCGTGGACAAGCTTCCCAAAAGCGAGGTTCACCGGATCATGAAGCGTTTTCTAAAAGAACGGGGGGTCACACCCGCCACGTGGGACAGGGAAAAGAACGGGTAAAACTACCGAATGCTCCCCCGTGCAAGTGATGCAAATATGCCGAAGAAGGTCAGGCCCGAAAACAGGATGAGAACCGTGCGGATGCTTTTCATCAAAAGCGGATAAACATCTTCCGTTATGGGAACCCGCCCCATGAAGAGCGCCAGCACCAGGGTGGCCATGCCCATGCTGAACAGCTGTCCTAAAACGCGCATGGTTCCGGCAGATCCGGAGGCGATGCCCAAAAACCGCCGGTCCACCGAACTCATGATGGCGTTCATATTGGGTGAGGAAAACATGGCAAAACCGAATCCCATCAGCAGCAGCACACCGACGACGAAGACGATCGGCGAGTGCTGCGTCAAAAAGGTGAGCAGTATGAGGCCGATGGAGGTCGTTCCCATTCCGAAAGAGGCGATGAACCGGGGTTCCATATAATCTGAGATTCTTCCGGCCAGCGGCGAAAAAAGAGCCATCATCACGGGTTGGGATATCAGGATAAAGCCCGCCGACTGGGCGTTCAGTCCTTTCAAATACTGCAAATAGAGGCTGATCAAAAAGGTTACGGCAAATGTTGCGCTGTAATGGATCAGGGCGGCGGCGTTTGACAGGGCAAACGTCCTGTTTTTCGAGAGCAGTTCGATTTTAAATACCGGAAACCGGGTGCGGTTTTC
Organism: Desulfobacterales bacterium; assembly: GCA_046483495.1. Taxonomy (GTDB): domain Bacteria; phylum Desulfobacterota; class Desulfobacteria; order Desulfobacterales; family UBA5616; genus CAYLRU01. The sequence goes on along the minus strand of JAWODC010000036.1, from coordinate 8,859 downwards.
CTGAACGACAAACAGCACCATACCCACCCCGGCAAGGGCTAACAGCACGATGCTTTTCATGTCCGGCAGGAGCGAAAAACCGGTGATCAGAAAAACCAATGTCAATCCGTAAATCAGGCTTCCCGGAATATCGAAGGGTTCCCCCCCGGCGTCGGCCCATTCCCCTTCGAGTTTGAAAAGAATCAGCCTGAGGACGATCAGGCACAATAAAAACGTGACCACAAATAAACTGCGCCAGGAAAGATGCTGGGTCAATATCCCGCCGACAAACGGCCCGCTGGAAAGTCCCACATAGACCGATGCCACTGATATGCCCAACACCCTGCCCCGCTCGTTCGGTGGAAAGACCGAGGTGAGAATGGCCATGCTCGTGCCGAATATCATACCGCTGCCGAACCCCTGAATGATCCTGAAGGCGATCAGGGAATACGCGGACCAGGCCAAAGCCGAAAGCAAAGAAGCAGTCGTAAAGCAGGCAAAGCCGATCGCCAGGATTTTTTTCCTGCCGTAAATGTCCGCTAACCGGCCCATGGGGACTAAGGAAACGCCGATGGCCAAAAGATAGGCGGTGGCCACCCAGCTGAGCAGCACCGCATCGATTTGAAAGGCCTTTTCGATAGAGGGGAGTGCAACGTTGATCGAAGATCCCATAAAGGGTGTGACAAAAGAAGATGCAGCCGCAACGATCAATGCCGATCTTCGGGAGGTCGTATTTTTTTCCATTCACGAAACCTTTGTAATCCTCAATATCATTTCTTAATTTGTCGAATTGACCCGCACATCCCTAACAGAGCGGCATCCGAAAATCAAACGGATATCGGCTTCGGGATAAAGCATTGTTTTCAGGGACGGATGGATCGGCATTGAATTTAAATTCGGTTGTGGTATGATCCGCGACGTCTTTCACGGTTTTAAACCAACATTCATAGGAAGATATGGCAACGATATACTGCACCCACTTCAAAAAACACCACGTCAGGCAAATCGATACCGCGGTATGCGAAAAGTGCAGAAAAGTGAAAACATGCCCCGATTATCGGGATTGGAAGCAGCTTAAATTATTTCCGGATTTCGAAAGCCATGTCCAGTGGGCCGCCGGCCGCCTTCAGAAATGATCGATAATGTCGGGCCGTCTCCTCCGGCCTTTCCAGCATCGGCAAGTGGCCGCAGTCTTCCATAATGATCGTTGCGGCATTTGAAATGCCGTTTTGGAGCGGCTTCACGCAGGACACATCGATCAGGCGGTCCTTATCCCCCCAAAGAATCAGCGTATGCGCCTTTATGTCGGCCAAGTCCCCTTCCAGGCTGTAGTTTTCCCCGGCAAGGTCTCCCATAATCTTTTCATTGAAGTCTTTTGCGGCCATGGCGTTTTTGATCAAATATTTTTTTACCGGTCCGGGAATGGCCGGCGGTCGAACAAAAACGAATTCAAGCATGCTGTCATACTGTTCCGGCGTCTCGATGAGAAGGGGGTTTTCTCCGTTTTCGATTCGTTTTCTCAATTCGCTTTTTTCACAGGACGAAACGCCGCCCGTGTTAAACAGGCCCAGCGTAACGACTTTTTCCGGGAAATGGGCGGTGTAGCGACCTGAAACGGCTCCTCCCATGGAATTTCCGGCAATGTGAAAACGGGAAAGCTGAAGCGCCGATACGAACTGATTGAGTCGAAGCACCTGAGAGGCGATAGTGTAAGAGCGCTCCTGTATTTTGGTGCTTTCGCCGAAGCCCGGCAGATCCAATGCCACCACATGATAATCCGGTGTCAGCAGTTTGGCCATGCGCGTCCAGTTGTCTTTGTCGGCGGTAAACCCATGGACCAAAAGAATGGTATCGCCCGTTCCCCCTTCCAGGTAAACAATTTCATGGTCATTGATGGTGATCGACTTTTTCTCGAGGGCCGCGTCATTTCGGGCCTTGGTCATGGAAAGGGAATAGAGGACTCCCGGAAAAAAGAAATAAACCGCAACGGGTGCAAGCAATAGTAAGGCAAGTAAGATGATGACGGCTTTTTTCATGATGACATCTCCTCAGAATATTGGGAAAAAGAATCGGAACGGCAAGTGCTGTTTTATGGCGAAATTCAGGGTACGATAGGGAATGGGTAATTGAGTTTCGCTGAAAGATCAACAGAAATCCACCCGTGTTCATCAGGAAATGGCTGATTCGTGGATACGAATTGACTCCATTTCTGAATGGGTCTGCCTAAGCAGAGGGGAATTAGGGGCATTTCAAAAGATAACCCTTCCGAAATACTCTCTTCATAAAATCCTGTTAAACAAGTCGGCACTGGATAAGGCGGTATGCGGCAGCCGGTCGAAGGCAAGCTTCTATCCCGCAAACCGGTGCATTTGTCCCAACCGCCTTATCTGTCGTCATCAGAGGTACATACCCCGGCGCATATTTTTTGATTCGTCATACATTTTTAATTTTGGGCTCATAGATGCTTAATAATGGCGTTCTATTCTATACACGACCGCCGAATCCGGGCAGGGTTATCCGATCCCGGGCTTTAACTATCCTAGTGCTCTACTACGCGGACTGTCGATGGGAATGGCTCTAAAAAAAGTATTTTAAGGAGGCTTAATTCCTTTCGGGTCACCTCGGATCACCATAACCGAGGATTATACTGTCGGCGATATGCTGACGGCATTGAAATGAGGCGTTTTCTCCATCTAAGAACCCGATTCAGGACGCAAAGGAGGTGATGATTCATTGATCAGGCGCAGTTTTAATGACGAAACATTGACCTAACCAACTTAACAGGGAGGAAAATCAGAATGAAAATGTTGAAGAATGTTACGAAAGCAGCCGCTGCGGCGGCATGCATCACTACGATGCTGGCAAGCAGCTGTTGGGCGGATCATGGTTACAAGCATTTTTTGGATCGAGCTCGATCACACGGATTTAAAAATGTTATCGTCATGATTCCCGATGGCTGTGATGAAACGGTTCAAACGGCTGCCCGCTGGTACAAGGGTGAGGATTTGCAGGTGGATAAAATGGCCAATGCAGCGGTTGAGATTCACATGGCCAATTCCGTAATCACCGGTTCAGCTGCCGCGGCAACAGCATTTGCCACCGGCCACAAGACTACCGTCCGGTTTCTCGGCGTCGGCCCGAGCGTGGATGAGTACACTAATCTCGATGGATTTGAACCCAACGCCGAGCCGTATGCACCGGTCGCAAGCATACTGGAGGCCGCCAAATTGAAAGGTATGGCCACGGGTATTGCTGTTACATCCCGTGTGACCCATGCCACACCGGCGGCGTTTGCCTGCCATATTCAAGACCGCGGCTGGGACAACGACATCATGGAGCAGATGGTTTATGAGAATATCGATGTCGTATTCGGCGGCGGTGCCCGGCATCTGATCCCCAAGGGGGAGTCCTATGTGACGACATTCGGCGACACCTGGGATGGCAAACGAACCGATGGTGAAGATTTATTGGAGATTCTGCTTGACCGGGGTTACACGTTTGTAGACAACCGGAACGATATGCTGGCCTTAAATGAGGGGCCGGTCTGGGGTCTTTTCGATGACAGCCACATGCAGCCGGACATGGACCGCATCCATTTTGCCCGGCACGAACCCTCACTGGCCGAAATGGTAGAGAAAGCCATCGATATTCTTTCCCAGGACGAAGACGGCTTTTTCCTTATGGTGGAAGGCTCACAGGTGGACTGGGCCGGTCACAATAATGATCCCATTTACATGATCAAAGATTTCATCGCTTTCGACGATGCAGTCAAAGCAGCTTGTGATTTTGCCGAAACAGATGGAAACACGCTGGTTCTGGCCTTCCCGGATCATAACACCGGCGGCATGAAAATCGGCCATTACTATACAGAAACACCCTATACCAACACCAAAATTTCGGATCTGGTTGACCCGCTGATGGGCATGACAATGACCGCCAATGGCGTCATTGCAAAAGCAGTAGATCCGTCAAACGATATGTATCTGAAAGAAACATTGCTGGATAACTGGGGTATTGATGCCACGGATGATGACATTGCTGAAATCAGAGCCTTGGAGCCTTCCCTTGGATTGAGCTATGCCTTGGCACGGGTGATCAGCAAGAACCACACGGTATTCGGATGGACCACCCACGGCCACAACGGTGAAACCGTTCCCGTATGGGTTTACGGGGCCGACGCTCCGATTGGCACCATCGACAACACCGACCTTGCACGGATCGCGGCCAAAGCTATGAACACGAATTTGGATGTTGTCACCAACCATCTTTATACGGACCTGGATTCCTTGGCCCATGATTATGCGATCGTCGATGATGGTGCAGGAAATCTGGTCGTTCATGTAAACGGCGCCGAACTTCCCATTAACAAGGACTACATGAATTACGACGGCCGTGAGATAAAACTGCCGGGTCTGACCGTATATGCACCTGCAACCGGAAAGGTCTACATATCCAAAAAAGCCTTGTGGATTCTGCGTCTTCTGTAATTGCCCGACGTTTTAACTTTTAAGTGTGTCTTCATAAAGGGGAGAAATATTCTCCCCTTTAATTTTTAAGGAGCTCAACACGTAAAGTAACTTTTGAATTCTCATTTGCTGAACAACAAACCATGCTTTTTTTAATGGCTTATGGTGAAGGATCATGGACGTTTATTTGCCGTTTATCATTTGCACCGATTTCGTAAATCTAAAGCCGGGTTTTATTCACCGCGATATTTGTATCGAGGTAGGTTTTATCCCGCTGGGTTGAATGTCATCGGATACAAAAAAACCGTATCGGTGTTGGTGCGCCGCCAGCCGATAAAATCCGTATCCATGATCAGATCGGAAAGATTACGAAGAAACTTTTCAGAGCCGATGGTGGTTTCTTCAACATGAACGCTATTCACTTCACCGGTATATTCGACAACAACCCGAAACAGCGCGTGCCCTGAAATGTTTGTTTCCCCTCTTTTCTTCAGTTTTTCGAATATTACACGTCCATAGCAGACAACCGGAACCATATCCTGAATAATGCTTTTTTTTGTCCGTGGCCCGGATATGAGCTTCAAACCGTTCACATTTTTGGGAATGGTGTCCATGCATTCTTGATGATTATAAGGTTTTTGAGAAATCCGACTCGAACAGGACACGAACAACATGCAAGAAATAGAAATAATGATCATTAAAGTGATCCATCGACGACAAAAAAGACCTGCTGATTTCATGAAACTTGCGTTCCTTTCCAATAATTTAAAACATGTTTAATTGTAAGACACAAAACGGCACTGAACCGGTCCGATAAACATAAGAACAGGAACTGCCTGGCTTTAGCTGATATGGTAGGTATTGAGTTTTGTATCAAAATGCCGCATATGATGATCCATCCATATTCGGATGGCTTCGAGCGGCTCTTTCATAGCGATATTTTGCTCTGTTTGATATCGTCTCATGAATGTAGTAAATTCTGCATAAATGAGGTGTGCTCGGAGAAATGCAAAAGGAAGTCCGGGTGTTGATGTATCCTCATGTATTTTTCTTCTGATTTAAAGGTTCTGAGCGCACACTCCGCTGTTTCATTTAACAGCCTCCATATCGTATTCATCGAGCTTTTTTGTTTGTGTGCGTTGATGATGTTGTTGTAATTGTCAATCAATCGCCGCCTCCCGGCATCCAGCTCGGGTATCTGGACGATTAAAGTATTGTCCCACCGGATTTCTTTCATGACCGGAACCCCCTTGATGATATTACAAGCTGTCTCAAAATAAATATTTTGGTTCAAGATCAAGGCGGAACCCCATGATAAGCCGCAGGCATACTCATGTATGTTGAGGACTTAACATTCGGCTCCAATAGAGATATTGGGGCAAAAGATTATTTTGAGACAGCTTGCAGTTTTGTCTTCGTCTTTATCCCCTTTGAAGGTAACAAGTTCTAAAAATGGGTTCGAATCACCATATCGGTGATCGGCCCTCTTGATCTTTCTCCCTTCAGCACCATATGGGCATAGATTTTTTCTCCCCTGAATTTCTTGACGATCCAGTTTAATCCGTTGCTCTCCTGGTTTAAATGAGGGTGATCGACCTGATGGATATCCCCCAAGCAGATCACTTTAACCCCTTCCCCCATCCTGGAAAGCAGAGCCCTGCATTCCGTTCGTGACATGTTCTGAACTTCGTCGACAACAACTACGGCGTTCTCGATATTCATGCCGCGGATATAGGTTAATGGAAGTATTTCGAAACGTCTTATGTCGAATTGGGGAGAATTCATGTCGGGATTGGTGAATATCCGGTTGGCGGGCCTGAAATGATGCAGTTTCAACAGCAGGTCGCACATATAGCGCGTGTAGGGTTTCATTTTTTCATTCACGCAGCCGGGCAGATATCCAAGCCTCTGACCGATTTCGACCATTGGTTTTACCACGAAAATCTTGCTGTACTGCTTCAGCTCAAGGCTCATATAAAGTGCCGCTGCCAGGGCCAAAAAGCTTTTTCCGTATCCCGCGGCGCTTTGAACGGAGATGAGATGCAGATCCGGATTCAACATCAGATCAAGGGCGAGATTCTGATACACGGATCTTGGGCGCACATTCCAGACGCAGTGTTGGTAGTCAATTTCCCTGTCTCCGTCGATGCCGCGAAAAACCGGTTTGCCGTATTCGTTCCAATAAAATGAATTTACAGAATAGTTGACTTTCGAGGGCATGAAACCGGTATAGGTATCGGCGTCTATTTTGTGATGAACGGATGTCTCATAATTTTCATTTGAAATATTTCGAAGCCCTGCTCGAAGCCCCATGATCTTATCGTTTGTGACGAGTATGGGATTTTCCAGGCCGCTTTCCTTGATTTCATCGAGAATATGGTTATCCACCAAACCGGAAAAGACATCTGCGATACGATTGAATTGTAAAATGCGATACTTTTCCGGGTTATGAGTAAGGGTTTGAATCACCTGTGATACAATTTTTCCAAAGCGCAAATGCTTTTTCAGCCGGTTTAGCTCCAGAAGAACATGATATGGAATATATACGGTGTTTTCGTTTCCGTTTCTCAGTTTTAACAAGCATTCCGGGTCTTCCAGGAGCACATTGGTGTCAACTATGTAATTTTTGTTCGGGTACAAGGCAACTCCTTTCGTTTATGCTGCCCGTTAAAAAAAGCTTCTATTTTTGGTTCAGCCGCAAGCCGATTTCGTTCTGTTTTGATTACCGTTATGTTTGAAGGGTTTTCTGCCGTTGAAAAAATCACACTTGCGGTAATACGCCAGATCGGAAAGCCATAGGCGGTAAAAATCAGGATCCGAAAAGAAGCGGCGGATTAACAGGAGCGGATGTGATATCAAATTCAGAAGGGGTGAGAAAAGTTCTGAAGGATCCCGAAAGCATTCCCAATCGCATGAGGTGCAGGAAACGGAGCTTTTGCGCGGCCGCTGCATTTCCCAGTATTTGCCGAAAGATTCATCGCCCCGGTAGCCGCAGGGATACGTATTGCCGTCCTTTGCATCGATAAAGAAGAAATCGAGGCCGCCGCGGCAGTTCGCCGTATACTTCCCGATTCGGAGATGCTGATTGGCGAGGGTGTGCAGTGAACAGAGAGGTGAAAAGATTCGGATTCGCTGCCGGTAATCAGGAATTACGGCGGCCAAGGCCTTGTAAACCATAGTCTTTTCCTGGGGGGCGAAATTGACCACCCGGTCCGAAGATGTCGCGGTATATACCGCCTTTAGCGCCCCGGACGAGGCGTCGGACTCAATGCTCATCGGATAGCAGGCATTGACGATGGTAAACCCCATATCGATGACGTGTTCGAAAAATGCATGGAAGCCATTGAAAAAATAGCCGTACAGGCGCTTCAAATAATCCTCCCGGCTTTCGAACGGCAAATCTTTGAAATGGTTCTGAAACGCTCCAGCGATATTCCGGTTGATTCCGAGGTTGGCCGACGGGTAGATGCCGTTTTCATGAAAAATCGGCAGGGCTTTGCGTATTCCTTCGATCACCCCCGGAAGCCCCCTCATCCGTTCATGCGTTTCCGGAACGGCCGAATCGATGCTGATCCAGAAGTTTCGAATGGGCGTTTCTGAAAGTCCTCGGGCCATTTTTCGTATACGGGATTCGAAACCGGGTTCCGTGTGATGTCTGAACATGAATCCATTGGTGCCGGTGCGGATAAATGGAATGTCTTTTTCTCCGGCGTAACGGATCAGCACTGCGACTTTTTCGGCGAGCAGAAAGGGTTCACCTCCTGTAAAGGATAGTGCGGAAACGTGATTTTTTGCGGCATGGTCGATGATTTTTTTGATTGTCTCTACCGAAAGCGATGTCCTCTTAAAGGTTTCGGTCACCCGCATGCCGCACTGGGGACATCGGCCGTTGCAGTGATTCGTGATCTGGATGACGAGCTGGCCCGGAACCCGGCTTCTTTCTTGAAGGAAATGTTTAAACGCGAGATGAAAAACCGAATGTGATGAATTTATGTGATGCATCTGTGAATAATTATGAAACACCTGCCGAGATTCCGGGTGACCAGGCTGTCGATTTTTCGATCTGTTCCCAGGTATCTAAAAAGGCCTTTCCAAATGCTCGATTTTCCATGTATTTTCGGGCAGAAAGACCCATCTTCCGCCTTTTTTTACCATTCTTTACCAGTATTCGGATGCATCGCCGAAATGCATCGTGATTATCGGCGGCGACAAATCCGGTCTGATTTCGGATAATGTTTTCACAGGGCCCGCCCTTGTCGGTAACAACCACCGGAATTCCGGAAGCCTGGGCTTCGAGTACGACATTGCCGAATGTATCTGTCGTACTCGGGAAAACAAACATATCGCTGGACGCGAAAACAGAGGCAAGGTCGTTGCCTTCGAGGAACCCGGTGAAGGTGCAGGGGAAATCCTC
>JAWODC010000088.1:0-70051 GCA_046483495.1 Desulfobacterales bacterium | reverse complement strand
GGCACCGACACACGCTGCCACACTGGCCTTCTCGTCAGAGACATAGCCGGCAGCATCGCCATGGATGAACTTGACTTGATGGGCGACGCCGAGTTCTTCAGCACGAAGTTTCGCTTGCTCGGTGAACAACTGGCTCATGTCGATGCCGGTTCCGATGACGCCGTAATCGCGTGCCCAAGTGCACAGCATCTCCCCCGAACCGCTGCCGAGGTCTATCACTCGGGCACCCGACTCCAGACGCAGCGCCGCCCCGAGAGTGGCGAGCTTTTCGGGTGTGATCGGGTTGTGGATGCGGTGAGCACTTTCAGTGATGTTGAATATTCGTGGGATGTCCATTGTGAAAATTTCCTTACGGGTGAATAGATTCGCTCATGGCCTAACAGTGTTTATACGAATCCGTATAATATTCTATTCAATTATCGAGGATCAAGCAGTTTTGGTCACTGCCTGCTGGGGCCCTTTGCCGCGTTCAACTACCTTTATCTTGACGAGGACGATTTTACAGAATCGGGAGCCGGTGCTCTCAATCTGATGGTAGACGAACGTCAAACTGAGGCACTATTTTCCCAGATTGGTCTCGTGGCAGCGGGCCGAATGACATATAAAAACATCGAAGTGATGCCAGAACTTCGTCTGGCCTGGAAGCATGATTTTGAAATCGATGAACAGGTCATCACCTCCGCCTATGCGGGAGCACCAGGTGTCAAGTTTTCAATTGATAGCCAGCAGATAGAGCCAAACAGCATTTTGATGGAAACTGGTGGTACACTTTTCTATAGAAACGGACTATCGCTTCCGATCAAGTACACAGCTGAGTTCAGCGATGGTTACAAGTCTCAGGGAGTGCTGTTGTTGATTCGCTATCTGTTTTGAATTATTTGAACATGCCAAAGTTTTGATGTTATCCTATCTTGGAAAAAGTACCGACCTTTAATTCCTTTTCCAAGATTCTCTTGTGTGTTTATACCATTCAATAAGAAGCGATGGAAATAACAAGAAAACTTATAACAGGCTTTTTCATAACGAGTGCCCCCTTCTTGAGAGATTAACCACCGGCTGTTCAATTATTTTCCGCCTAACGTGTAGCTCAGGGGCAGCTTGATTTTTACGCTGTCGCCTGCAGCAGATTGTTCGGTGGAGCGCATTAAAGATCCAAGTAACATATTTCCTTATAGGGTTTAAATTTCATTTTCCCCCAAAAAGAAGTTGATACTTCATTTTTATAGCATCTTCAATTTCAATGCGTCTTATTCCTTTTTTAACAACGTATAATACCCCTTTTATTTAGGCAAATTCAAGAAATTATTTTTCTATAAATCAGAGAGTTAAAATTTCCTATGTATGAATTTCCCCCGGGGTTTTTTTTTGGCATGCCAACATTTTGAGTGCTCATGATATCACCTGATTTCTCCTCAGCTCTTTGGGCGCATTCCGAAAAGGAATCGGGTGGAGTTAGTCCGTTTTGCCGCAATTTCATAAAGAAGCATGATGAAGAAGAACGAAATTGAAACGATGATACTATATTTCAAGAAAATAGGAATACGCCATTGAATCACAAACCAACCGACACACAAAATGATGGTCTGGTGAAAAATATAAAACGGTAACACCGCCTCGTTGCTGTATTGGAGAAAAGTATGATTGAAGTTTAAATATCTTGATGCCATTCCCACGATAAAAAATATCCAACTAAATGAGGCAAGGCTTATGACAATCTGAAAAAGTACAAAATTCATGGAAAACGCTTCGCCCTTGGGGTATTGATATCCAAGTCCGAAAACCATACCTGCCTCTGCCGCCATACCGATGATGCCCAGGATCAGGTGAATCCATAGCAGCTTTTTCAGGCCTTCGTTAAACTGTTTATCAGCGGGGATGAGATAACCAATCAAAAACAGCAAGGCGAAAGATAAAAATTCCGCCCAGGTATATCTTCCCCTGAAAAAGCTTCTTGTACCTATCATTATTACTATTTGGGGAATTATAAACAGATAGATACCTCCTGGTTTTCCGCACCAACCCGCCAGAATCCGGATAAAACGTCTGCCCAAGGCCGACTTCAAATACAACATCAGAGGCAACAATATAAATGATATTAAAAACAAGAACTTCAAAAACCAAAAATGCCCTGTGAAAGACATAGGAAGCAATCCAGACGGGGAAGTAAGCTTAAAATCAAAAATCTTTTGAATATAAATAGGTAAAAGCCCCAGAAAGGTTCCCTTATAACCGTGATTACTGACCATCTCAAAATAAAACTGCGGTGGTATAAGTATCAGAAGACCAACGGTATAAAAGGGAATTAACAAACGCTTGGCTCTTTCAAACAGATAGTTTGAGCCTGTTCTTCTTTCCAAGGCATACCAGGACCCCACACCTGTTATCAGAAAAAAAAGCGGCATGAGCCAAAGATCGAGAAAGCCGATAAAAATAGTCGCTGAAAGGCTATGGGTACCATTGTTGAGATGCCACTCACCTCCCCCAAAAAACCGGGAGCTATGAAAAAGAAAAACGGCCAGCATCGCTAACACCCTCAACCAATCCATATCATATCTTCGCTCGTTCACGCCTTCACCTTGCTCTAAAGAATAGATGGTGGATCACCCACCATACAGTTTCTGCCATCAAAAAAGAATCCTTTAGATGAATGTCATGATATAATATGATATATTAAGATATTACGTAGATAAATGGACCATGAGAATCAGCAAATGGTGGGAAAAGTACCAACCATTGATACTAAAACCTTTATGTAGGGTTACGATTTAATTATAACTTTGTCCCGACAAATGAAAGACCAAGTCTTTATTTTTGCAACTGAATTCTATGATTTCATCCAAAAAAGTTAAAATATCAGAGTCGGCAAAATCCTGTGATAGGTGTGACATACATGATGTTACACATATCAGCTAATTTTACAGAAATCCGCAAATTTCAAAATAAAATAATCATTATTAAAACGTCTTTCTTGCAGAATGCCAAAGGAACTTTTAATCGGAATTTTTCCCGGGGTTATCCAAAATATGCTGCTGGAAGAGAATTTATGGGGAAAACCCCTGGTTCTCTTAAAGCTGAAATTTAAATACCTTATTGGTCAGATAACTCACTCTTGAATTTTCCCGACAGGCGCAAGGTAAACACTGAACTCGTCAACTCCATCCACATTCAACAGGACGTCTATCTGTTCCTGGTCGTATGCGCCGATGGCACACGTGCCTGCGTGGATAGCTTCACATGCTAAATAAAGATTCTGGCAGACATGGCCGGCGTCGATTAAAATGACACGATGGGCTGCAAGATCGTAGCGCCACTCCATGCGATAAGGAAGTGTGGTCCAGACGAAGGTGACGGCGCATTTTGAGACGAACTGTTGATTGAAGCAGGCGCGGCTGAGACGTTCCTCCAGATCTTCCACCTCGGATACGAACACAAGCGCATTCTCGATGGGCAGGTAGCGGTAGAGCCCTGAATCAACCCCGTCGACACGCATCACAAACAAGTAGGTTTCAAAGCTGTGACGAGCGCCTGCTGAGGGAACGGTTCTATAGGCGGCCAGATGCGGTATCCCCGGTTTCCTGATCCCCTGTGTAGCCCACAGCAGAAAAGCGAGTTCTTCCAATCGCAGGCTGCGGTTGGTAAATTTGCGCCGGCTTTTCCGGTTGGATATGGCGGAGATGAGATCCGTCTTTTCAATTAACGTTTCCCACTGATCCCTTGATGGAAGTTTTATTCGATGGGATGCCCTATCAAAAGGCTTTTCAATGGGAGGAGGGGGGATTCGCCGATTTTGATCCGTCATACGGAAGTCAATGGACTTTCGTATGGTGTCTTTAAGGAAAAAACGATACTGATCGATTTCAGTCATCTGCAGTCTTCCTTTTCCTACAATCGTAAGTAGTGCCCATCCAGAAATGGCTAATTCGCTCCATTTCGGCGTTGGCCGGTAAATGTTAATCCTCAAAATACTCAATGTATTCCTGCGGTTAAAATATTCCGGCCGCCTTGAACGGAATCGAATTTTCTCATTTCTGGATGGACACTGAGTATAAAATGGGCTATTCCATGACTTCAGACCATAATGAAAAGATATTTTGATATTATCGTAACCTTAAGTCAACCATACTTAGCATCATCGATTATCTGAAAGTCGATAATAACAGAATTTATATCGCATTTGTATTCTTAACCGAATCAGTTTTTAAACTGTCAGGTCATATTCTATGCAATTCATTACAGTCAACTTTTCCTATCCATTGATTTGCCGATTAAGGTTGCTTTTTCATTTTATCATGGTTATGTTGTTTTAAGAAAACTCATAGCTGGGTGAAACCGGCACAATTTCTCTGAAGGAAAACCGTCCCATTCGTTGAATCCTCCAGTTAAGTTATGAGAATATCACAAGAAAGGAGGAAGCAACAATGGCCAACGGAATAGTTAAATGGTTTAGCGATCAAAAAGGATACGGTTTCATTGAGCAGGAAAACGGACCTGACGTATTTGTTCACCATTCAGCAATAAATGCCACCGGTTTTAAAAGCCTTAAAGAAGGCGACCGTGTGACGTTTGAAATTGAGCAAGGGGGAAAAGGTCCCTCTGCAGTCAACGTCACTTTGAGTTAAATAGACATGAAAATGGCGTCCCTCTGAATTTCAGGGAGATGCCATTTGCTTTTTCGGGCTTTTTGAGACAATGGCCGACACTTCATTTTTCTCGTACTCTTTTCAATCAAGAGCCACCAATATCCCCGTACCAATGGCTTAAGAAAAGGAGCGTCCCTCGAACAGGAACACATGCGGGACTCCAGGATGAATGTCTTGGCGACGTTCTGGCGTCCGGCCTCTTCAAACGGCAACTGAAATACAACTAAAATACAACTGAAATACAACTGAAATACAACTGAAATACAAAGGAAATACAATTTTGAATTTTGAAGATTTTAAATTTCATCGCGGAATCTCTGCAGCCGTCAAGGGCTCCGGCTATTCCATCCCGACCCCTATCCAGGTGCAGGCGATACCAGCAATTATGCAAAACCATGATTTGATCGGCCTGGCGCAGACCGGTACAGGTAAAACCGCCGCCTATGCCTTGCCCCTGCTGAATCGGTTGGTCAATAGAACCGACCGGAAGCCACGAGCTTTGATCATCGCTCCTACCCGCGAACTTGCGGAACAGATCCATCGAGAAGTCAAAAGGCTTGGCAGCAAAACCCATGTGCGCTGCCTGACTCTGTATGGCGGCGTGGGGTTAAATCCCCAAATTCAGGAACTGAAACGGGGAGCTGAAATCATCATTGCCTGCCCCGGCAGGCTGATCGACCATATCCAGCGGGGCAATATAAATTTTTCCAGCCTTGAGATACTGATCCTGGATGAGGCCGACCAGATGTTGGATATGGGTTTCATGCCCGATATAAGGAGAATTTTGAAGCACATTCCCCAAAATCGGCAGACACTGATGTTCTCCGCAACGATGCGGCCCGAAATCAAAAAGCTGGCTAACGAAATATTGCGTCAGCCTGTGACGGTTCAAATCGGGGCCCCAGCCCCTGCGACGACCGTCAGGCACACGCATTTTCCGGTGCCCCTGGATTTGAAGACCCCCTTGCTCCTGAAAATCCTTGCCAGCACCCCGTTTGCTGCAATGCTGATATTTACCCGGACCAAGCATCGTGCCAAGCGTTTGAGCGATATTTTGCTCAAAGCCGGATATGCCTCGACCTCCCTGCAGGGGAACCTGTCTCAGGGGCGGCGGCAGGCTGCGTTGAGCGGTTTCCGGACCGGAAAATACCGGATCCTCGTGGCTACCGACATCGCAGCCCGCGGCATCGATGTTTCCGGAATTTCGCATGTCCTGAATTACGATATCCCTGCAACTGCGGAAGCCTACATCCATCGCATCGGTCGAACCGGGCGGGCTGAACGCAAAGGAATGGCATTTAACCTGGTCACAGGTGAAGACCAGAATATCATGCGTTCCATCGACCGATTTCTCGGCTCATTGGTGGAACGGCGTACTTTTGCGGATTTTGACTACGGCGCCTTGTCCCCTTCCAAGCGGGGCAAAGAGCCCCGTCCAACAAGGCCGGTGATCCGCAGGACGGTGTGACAGTAGTTTTGACGTCGGCCGATTCATGCGGGGGCCCAACGGCCGGCCGGACAGGTTGAACGCGCGAGAAGCATTATGCGGCGCCGAAAGGAGTAAACAATGGGATTAACCAAAAAAAAGTCGGAAAAAGAAGATGATGGCTTCAGATTCGAAGTAGGGGCCATGTACGAAAACATGAAAGGTGTTTATGAAGTGATATCGATTCAAAACGACTCGATGCTCATTCGCTGGGAAGATGGCAGCGAGATCGTCACCTCCTTGGATCTGCAAAGGCGGATCATCGATAGAATGGCGTACGAAAATAAATTGCGTCAGCAAGAGGAAGTCAAGAGTCAGGGAAAGGCTCCTAAAAAACCCGGACGGAAGACTTAGAATGAGTCAGCACTCTTTCTTATCGCAGAAAAAAAAATGAAAACCAGGGCAATCGGTTATACTGCCTATGTCGCTTTACTGGTATTTACCTTTTTTATAGCTGTCCTCGAGATTGGGACCGCGTCCGGCAAGGTCCAGTTATCGTATCTTCCCCTGGCAAGAGAAATCCAGTGACCCAAAGAATACAGGCACCGAATCGGGGGTTTTATCCAACTATCATCCAAGGCGGGATGGGAGTCGGCGTGTCCGGGTGGAACCTGGCCAGGGCCGTCTCCCTGACGGGCCAGTTGGGCGTTGTCTCCGGGACGGCCCTGGAACAAATACTCGTACGGAAACTGCAGATGGGGGATCCGGGCGGCCATCTCCGACGGGCGATGAGTTTTTTTCCCGATTTAAAAATGGTCCGCAGAATCGAGGAGGCCTTCTTTCTGCCGTCGGGAAAACACCCCGGCGGACAGTTCAAGACGCCTCCGATGTTCTCCCTCCGGATGCCCCGATTGCTTGAAGAGTTGACCGTCATTGCGGCATTCAGCGAAGTGTTCCTGGCAAAGGAGGGGCATGATCGGGCTGTCGGCATCAACCTGCTTGAAAAAATTCAGTTGCCGAATATTTTTATTATTTACGGCGCCATGTTGGCCGATGTCGATTTCGTGTTCATGGGGGCGGGCATTCCGAATGAAATACCCGCGGTGATCGATCGTCTGTCCAGGCATCAGGATGTCTCCCTAAAAATAAATGTTCAAGGCAAAATCGGGACGGACCGATTCCGATTGAACTTCAGCCCCCGCGCCTTTCTGCCGAAAAAGGCGCAGGAACTAAAACGGCCCCGGTTTTTCCCTATTATCTCGTCTTCTACCCTGGCCAGAATGCTATTAAGAAAAACGGAGGGAGGCATTGATGGTTTTGTAGTGGAATCTTCCAAGGCCGGCGGACACAACGCCCCCCCTCGAGGTAAGCTGGTTCTTACCCAGGGAGGCGAACCCGTATATGGCGAGCGGGATGATATCGAAATCACGGAAATCGGGGCCCTTGGCCTTCCTTTCTGGCTCGCCGGCGGCTGGGGAACCCCCGAAAAACTGACCCAGGCCTTGTCTGCAGGTGCCCAAGGCATCCAGGCCGGCACCGTGTTTGCTTTCTGCAAAGAGGCGGGGTTAACGGAACTGTTGAAGCGGCAGGCCATCGAAAGCATACTGCTCGAAGATGCCTCGGTTTTTACGGATGCTAAAGCTTCTCCGACGCAATTTCCATTCAAAGTGATGCGCTTGAAAAACAGCCTGTCCGAACCGTTCGAGTATCTGAGAAGAACGCGCATATGCGATCTCGGGTATCTGCGGGAGATCTATGCCGGGGAGGATGGGAGCATCGGGTACCGCTGCCCGGCGGAACCTGTCGACGCCCATTTGAAAAAAGGAGGAAAACCGGGAAGCACTGATCAAAAAAAGTGCCTGTGCAATGCACTGCTTTCCAATATTGGACTGGGTCAATGCCGCCAGGACGGTTATGTGGAAAAGGCATTGATCACGGCAGGAAAGGACATCCTTTCCGTTGCTCGGCTGCTGAAAAACAAGCGCTCCTATTCCGCTGCAGAAGCAGTGGCGTGGCTGTTGACCGATGCGCGAGCATTGAAATCACCGCCCTTTAGGAAAACAGGCTGACCGATGAACCTGCCTGCGCCAAAAGGAAGCGCAAGACACTATCGCAAAAACGTGTGATGCGAAAAAAAGCCGCTGCGTGCAAGGTGGCGAGAAAAAAACCGGAGAATGGAAACAGGCTGAAAAAACTGCAGGCGAAACGGCAGCGATTTAAAACCAGGGAAAGGGAACATTAAAATGAAGCTATATCTTGGCAATCTATCCTACGAGACTACGGAAGAAGACTTGAAATCGGTCCTGCAGCAATTTGGGCAGGTTGAATCCGTCACCATCATCAACGATAAATTCAGCGGTCGTTCCAAAGGCTTCGGCTTCGCGGAAATGGCCTCTCGAGACGAGGCTCAGGCCGCCATAGAGGGATTGAGCGGCAAAGAGCTTAAAGGAAGGACGCTGAACGTCAACGAAGCGCGCCCACCTGAGAACCGGGGGGGCCGAGGAGGCTATAGGGGCGGCAAGGGTGGTCCCAATCGAGGCGGAGGACGCGGCAGAAGAGAATACTAACATGCGAATCGATTGAGACGAGGAAACGCACGTGCTGGCGACTACCGGTCGTTTGCCGCCCGGAGGGTCACTTTTCATTGTTATTCTCACATCTTAAGAAGCGACTCCAGGTCAAAAAACTCTGCCCCTGCCAGTGCCTTGTAACGTTCAGGATGGCAGGTCAGAATCAGAATCTGGAGATACTCGGCGGACTCCTCCAAGATGGTCATCACCCGGGCGAGCCGGCCGATATCGGTTGCCGTCAGCACATCATCGAGTACCACCATTTGACGCTCATTTTTTGCCAGGACTTCAGCCAGGGCCAACCGGGTTGCCAGATAAAGCTGTTCCTGCTCCCCACCTGACAGGTTGGACAATTCCACCTGGGAATCGACCAGTTCCGGGCGGGTTCCTGAAGGTCCAAAATTTTCTCCGATGGCGATCTGACCAATCCGCCGCCCTGCAATCCGTTGCAGCAGGCGTGTAGCTGTCTCCTCTACCGGTTTTGCCACCGAAGCCACTGCTTCGCTTTTGCACTGCTGGACCGTGTCGTAAAGAAGCTTGATCGCATCCATGCGTAGGCTTTCCCGCTTAATCTCCTCTTCAATCCGAGCGACCTCCTCATCGGCCTTTACCAATATCGAATAGGGCCCCTGAGCTGTCAATGTCTCCAGGGTGCCCATGGCCCTTCGTTCCTCATCGCGTATATTTTGAACCGATTCCTGGACGGCGGTTAGACTTTTCTCCAACTTTTCCAGGATCATTTCCGGATCATCTTCAAAGCAATCCAGCCTGTCCTCCAGATCTTTTAATGCCGCCTTGCAGGCATCATAATCAAGCAAAAGCCGGTTTAACTCCGCTTCATTTTCTTGAGTTGTTTTACCGTCACTTGTTAGATCCGATAGCCGGGTTTCAAGCCGCCTAACCGCTTTCCGCGCGTCCGCCACTCTACCGATTAGGATCTGTTCCTGCTCCTTTGCCGATGACAAGGCTTTCTGAGCATTGTCCCAGGTTGTTTCTTCAGCGCTGACTTTTCGGGCATGTTCCTGCTTTAAATCAGCAGCCGTGCGTTTCAATGCCTCGCTATCCGGCGCCGAATCTTTCCAGCCGGGGTGTTCCTTTTCAATTCCCATAAGCTGGGCGTCAAGATGCACGATATCCTGCTTCAAACCATCCAGTGTGTCTTCGCCAAGTAGGGCCTCCAGTTCCTTGGCCGCCTCACCTATCTGCCTGTCAAGATGCTCCGCTTTTTCTGTACGTTCTTCCAAAAGGATCATATCCTCAGTTCCAAACGGCCGTGTCTGCTCGCCGATCTGCTTTTCCTTATCACGCAAGGTTTGACGATGTTTCTCAATATCCATTACCGGGCCGGATGCATGGAGCCGGGCCACGCCTTTCAATTCAGCAATGATTTCAGGGGTCCCTTTCACAAGCGCTGCTTTGCCGGTGGTAATAGACACCTGCCCGGGGCTCTCCCCGGTGTAAACATTCAGAATCCCATCGGTTTCCGTAGTAATCTCAAGGCTGATCATGGCTGAATCCATCAAGAGCCGGGCTTCGTCTCTTGCCTGGACTGTCTTCCGGATGCGGTTTAAGGCCTTACGATCCGGTGCCACCCATTCCGATCGCTTTTTTTTGCGTTCGTTCAGATTTTTATCAGCCGTCTCGATATTCTGAATACGCTTTGTAAGCTCTGTCCGCCGCTGTGAGATCTCACGATATTGCCGTGCCATATCGGCATCTGTTTCAGCTTTTGCAACGATATCGTCCCCTTTTCTTACGGTGTTCAACCTCTTTTTGGCTTCGGTTGCCTCTTCTTCTCTCGTTTCCACCTCATGATGTTTAAGCGGCATCTCGGTCTCCAGCCGGGCGAGTTCCCCTTTGTTTTCCTTGAATTCTTTTTCGGCCGAACGGATCAGGTCCAGGTGTTGCTTCAGTCGCTGATGTTGCGCTTCTGTTTTTTCCACATCGTTTTTTCGGTTTTTACAGTCGGTTTTGAGTCTACGATACTGATCAGCACGCGCGCGGTTATTTTTTATGGATTGGGTGAGTTCATCGGCATCCAAGCTCAGCTGGTGATGTCGCGCACCCAGTTCCTCCACTTTTCGGGATATTTCTTCACAACGTTGCAGTGCCTCCAGTGCCTCTTTTCGACGTTGTTCGGACTGATTGAGAGATTCATTCAAGTCGACTATCGGCGGTGCCCCCCTGCCGGATTTGACGCGGCCCTGTCGCGTATAATAGCGTTCATGGATCTCGAAAAGTTTCCGCTCAAGGGGACCTGAGCTTTTATCCGACACCTGGATTCCCAGTACGGTCCGAATATCCGAAACCACATCCCCGGAAAGATCGATGAGTTCCAACCCGCCTTGGGGCGCCCACAGCACCTGGGCCAGCCCCCAGTTCCGGGCCTGGGAAAGGCCGCGACCCGGAGGGTTTTTGGAAAGCAGCTCTCGAACTTGCTCATCGGCTTGCCTTCCTTCGGCGAGAGGGCGGTAAACGCCGTCTTCTTTTCTTTCCAACCGGGCAAAACTGCTGTCGAGAAATTGCTTGGTAACTTTGTACCGGGTATCATCGTGTTTAAATGTAACGCTGACTCTAGGTGAAAGAGCTCTTCCCCAGGGCCGGATGGTACCGATATCCTGACCGGTAACCGAATAACTATCCATCAATACGCGGCGAAGTGCCTCGAACAGTGTCGATTTTCCGATACCGTTCGGTCCGGAAATAACATTGAGCCGGTCTGAAAAAGGACCGACCGTGATTTCGTCCAAAAAGCACCGCCAACCCGACAGGGCAATCGATTGCAGAATCATCGCAACCCCTCCCCGATAATCGCATATAATTCCAGAAGAGCCCGGGATGCTGTTTCAGCTTCCCTGCCGCCGGTAAGCGTCATTTCATGCAGACGACCGGCAACTTCTTGAAAAATTCCGGACGGTAAGGATTCGATCCAGCGGGCATCCTCAGGAGAAGGAAAGAGTTGTGAGGCCTCTATGCGTCCGTATAAAAAACGGGAAGCAATCAGGTCCTCTATGTGAAAAAAATCTTCCTTTTCCTCTGAATACAATACACCCTTTAAACGCAAATCCAGCAGCAGTATCTCCGGCGAATCAATCCCCTCGAGATTCCGGCGCAATGCTCTAAGATCACCGGGAGTGCCGATTTCAGATTCCAGAATTTGCCATCTGAGTCTTCCCGTTTGAATTGGGCGTACATCCGGCGGAGCACCGGGAGCGGCAATCTCGACCACAATCGCATGGCCGCTGTCCCTTTCACCAAACCTGGCGGTTTCATGTGTTCCGCTATATGCCATCCGCACTGATCCTTTCGAATCGGGATAGGTTGCCGCAGAATGCCAGTGGCCCAGGGCCAGATAGTCCAAGCCTGCCCGCTGGACGGCATTCCGCGATATGGGATGATCCGGGTCCACTTGTGGTAGCCCTTCAACATTCCCATGCGCCAATGCCAGCCGAATTGCGTCTCCAGGTTCTTCTGTGATCCAGGCCGTAGGGTTTTTACGAGAATACTTGTCGAGAACAGGGCAGGGAAACAAAATACCGCCGGGTATTTCAACCGGTTTGGCTTCTGTCAACACGACAAGATTCTGAGCGGAACGCCATGCCGGATGGCCCCAGACGGAGCCGGGGACCAGCGGATCGTGATTACCGGGTATCAGGTACACCGGACCATGGAAGCGGGCCAGGATATCAACGATCCTTTGTATGAGCGTTCTTTCAACGGCATTGTCTTCGAAAAGGTCTCCAGCGATCAGAATGAATTCGGCGGCCTCTTCATTGGCGGCATCGACCACTCGTTTCCCGGCGGCCAAGCGTTCATCGCGAACGGTTTGCGAGGCATTGCCGACAAAATCAGCCTTCATTCCGATCTGCCAGTCCGCGGTGTGGAGAAATTTCATAAAGCACCCTCCAAATAGCTAAATTTGACCACTTACCTGCTGACCAAGTCAGCCTGTGGGCATGGCCGGCCTAGGCTGAATGCATAGCTGCGCAAATATTTGTGAAAAAATAAGTTTGTACTTGACATATTCACATAAAATTGCCACTTGTTTTTCATGATACCCCGTGAAATTGGTAAAGAATTTAAGGCTTCTCTAAAAGAATACCCGGTGGTTACGGTTCTCGGCC
Organism: Desulfobacterales bacterium; assembly: GCA_046483495.1. Taxonomy (GTDB): domain Bacteria; phylum Desulfobacterota; class Desulfobacteria; order Desulfobacterales; family UBA5616; genus CAYLRU01. The sequence continues at coordinate 57,291 of JAWODC010000088.1, read as the reverse complement.
CACGCCAGTCGGGGAAAACCACGCTGGTGCGGATGGTTTGCCCGGGCAAACCATACTTTTCCCTGGAAGATCCGGATACTCGAATGGCGGCTGAAACCGATCCGAGAAGTTTCCTCAACCATGTCCCTGATGGCGCCGTACTCGATGAAATCCAACGGATGCCAATGCTCTTGTCCTATATTCAGGGAATCGTGGATGAGCGCCGGAAATCCGGGATGTTCATTTTAACGGGGAGCCATCAACCGGATGTGCACCAGGCGGTCAGCCAGACCCTTGCCGGCCGAACGGCCGTCTTGATCCTTCTGCCGTTTACCATGACCGAAATAGAACACTATTCTCGAACCTGGACAACCTATAAAAGGATCGTTACCGGATCTTTTCCCAGGGTTCACCAGGAGAATTTGACGCCCGCCCGGTTTTACAACGGATACATTCAGACATATGTTGAGCGGGATGTCCGGTCACTCATTAATATAAAGGATTTGGGGCTGTTCCAGCGGTTTTTGACCCTGCTGGCCGGCCGTGTGGGCCAGGTGATTAATTATACATCCCTGGGCAATGACATCGGTCTCTCCGGCACCACAGTAAAAAGCTGGCTCAGCGTGCTGAAGGCGTCGTTTGTCGTGTTTGAAGTGCAGCCGTTTTTTGAAAACATCAACAAACGGGTCATCAAGTCCCCCAAAGTATACTTTTCGGATACCGGCCTGGTATGCCATTTACTGGGGATTGAAACAGCCGACCAGGCATTCCGGGACCCCCTGCGCGGCGCACTTTACGAAAACCTCATCATTCTGGAAATCTTAAAGTCGCGGATGAACCGGGGCCGGCGGCCTGAGCTGTTCTTTTTCAGGGATACCCACGGAAATGAAGTGGACTTGATAATCCGGCGACGCAGGCATCTGATTCCAGTGGAGATAAAATCCGCCGCCACTTTTTCAAAGAGTTTTCTAAAAGGGATCAACCTTTTTCGGCAACTGAATAAAAACACCGCCCCAAACGGCTACGTGTTGTATGACGGGGAGAATGCTTTTGAGCTTACGGAAGTTCGAATTCAAAATGTATTCATTCACGGCCTCCCGGAGTCACTGCGGGAATAGACAAAGTCCTGCATTATAATAGTTGAAATGCAATAGGATCAATAACCTTTAATCGAGGCAAATCGATCCCTGTGATAAGCGGCGTCCCCAAACGTCATTTCCGTTACGCGGGCATGTTTCATATATAAACCGACATCCTCCTCGTCGGTCATGCCGATTCCTCCGTGCATCTGCACGCCCTCGTTGGTTATCAGGACATATGCGTCGGAACAGCGGGCTTTGGCTACCGATATCAAGGCGGCTGCCCCGGCATCCTTTTCATCAAACGCCCGTGCTGCCGCCATAACCGCTGAACGCGCAAGTTCGATCTCCATAAACATCTTGGCTGCACGGTGTTGAAGCGCCTGAAATGACCCGATAACGACGTCAAATTGCTCGCGTGTTTTCAGATAAGCCATGGTGCGCTCAAAAACGGCGGTTATGCCGCCCAGCATTTCTCCGCAAAGGGCGATGGTGGCCATGTCAATCACCGTGTTTAGAATCTCTCCGCCTCTATCTACTTCCCCCACAATACTGGATTCCGGAATCTTGACGTTTTCAAGCCGGACGATGGCACAGTTTCGGGAATCCACCCGGTGTTGTCGGGTAAAGGTCAGGCCCGGCGTGTTGCTGGGGACGAGAAAAAGCGTTATGCCGTCTGCATCGCCGCTCCGGCCTGAGGTTCTGGCTGAGACAATGACGGCATCAGCACCCCAACCTGCCTGCACTTGGGTTTTCTCGCCATTCAGCGTATATCCTCCATCTGTTTTTTCGGCATCTGTTTTTTCGGCAGTGGCTGCCACTCGTGTAAAATCAAAACGCCCCTGCTTTTCCTGATATGCCAAAGCCAGAACTTTTTTCGCTTCAATAATTGGATCGAGCCATTCGTCTATCAGCGCGTCGTTACCGCTTAACGTCAGCGCCTGCCCTGCAAGTATAACCGAGGGTAAAAGGGGTTCCGGCGCCAGGCCTGTGCCGATGGCTTCCATTACCACGATCATATCGGCCATGCCCATTCCCATCCCACCCTGATCTTCGGGGAGCAGGATTGCAGTCCAATCCAGTTTGGCCATCTGTTGAAAAACCTTTTTGTCGTATGCAAGCGATTCCGTATCATCCCTGAGTTCGCGCATCCGTGTGACCGGGGAGGCTTTTTTTATAAAATTCCGGGCCGATTGATCCAGCATTCTCTGTTCATCTGTCAGTAAAAGTTCCATAAATTTTCTCCTGAGTCGTGTCTGCTTATTTCGGAAGCCCCAATACCATTTTGGAGATAACGTTCAATTGAATTTCGGAGGTGCCGCCTTCAATCGTATTTCCACGGGATCTCAGCCATTCTCGTGTCAGTTTCAGCTCATGCTTGGTAAATCCGTCCCCTTCCCAACCCAGAGCTTCCGGTCCCATAATCGAAACCAACAGTTCCAGGCGCCGCTGGTTAAGCTCGGTACCATAGACCTTGAACATGGACGATTCCGGGCCGGGATTGTGCCCCGCCTTCATATTGTCCGCATTCCTTTGAACCGTTAAATTGAAACAGATTTCATCCATCTGGGTCTGGGCCATACGGTCCCGTATAGAGGGATCGGCAACCCGGCCGTCTTTCATCCCGATATAATGGGCGGCTGCGCCTTCCGGCGTTAACGCCTGATCGGCCGGGGGTCTGCCGGTTCCAAAAACATCTGCGATCATTGTCCGTTCGTGACCCAGAAGAGCCTTGGCTACTCCCCATCCGTTGTTTAACTCACCCAGTACATGTTTTTTCGATGCTTTGACGTTATCGAAAAACACTTCGCAAAAGGGGCTTTCTCCACTGATCAATTCTATCGGTCTAACTTTCACGCCGGGCTGATCCATATCCACCAGGATGAATGTGATGCCGGCCTGCTTTTTGACGTCCCAATCCGTGCGACCGATCATGAAAATCCAGTCTGCCAGATCACCGTAGCTGGTCCAGACTTTCTGGCCGTTGATGATAAACCCGTCTCCATCGTCCACCATCATGGTCTGGACGTTGGCCAGATCCGAACCTGCATTCGGCTCGGAGTACCCCTGGCACCACCTTATTTCACCACTGCAGATCTTCGGAAGAAAAAACTGTTTTTGCTCTTCCGTCCCAAATTGAAGAATCGTGGGCCCTATCATGGTAATACCAAATCCGACCAGGGGAAGTGGCAATTTCAACCGATCCAGTTCTTCGATTAAAATCTTATTTTCCTTTTTGGATAGTCCGCCCCCACCGTATTCCTTGGGCCACATGGGAACCGTCCATCCTTTCTTCGCCATCATGTCCGCCCATGATCTGGAATCGGGGAAAGGCAGCGGCGTTTTCTTCCCGCCCCAATAACCATCTTTAAAGTCACCCGCCTTACCTCTTAACGATTCAGGCGCGTTTTCCTCAAGCCATGTTCGAACGGTTTTTCGAAACACATCTAGCTCACTCATCACTTTCTCCTCTAATGTCTTAACGAATGAATTGAATAAATGAGAATACGTTTATATGCCAATGTAAACGTACGATGCTTTTATGTTAGTATATCCAATAAACCGGAAATCCCGGGATATCAAGATTTTCATGATTTTTTCATTTTTTTTAAGCATGTAAAATCAAATCCGAACTGACTTATTGTATCGGTATTCTATACAAAACCGTTATGTTAATGCTCCATTTTCGGAAAATTATTGTTCAATCCTGTAAATGAATTTTTATCAAATGTCTATTTCTTATTTTTTATTAAGTCTGCTAATTCTGCAAAAGGATTGTGACTGAGGCTATTATCCGGGTATTCATCGCCAGACTTTGCAGCATAAGCATCGGCAACCTGTTGACGTGTATGTTCATTTTCGTGACAATAAATGCACAAAAGCTCCCAGTTGCTTCCATCAGGAGGATTATTGTCATGATTGTGATCTTTATGGTGTACTGTGAGCTCACGCAAACGCTTTCCGCTGAACTCTCTCCCGCACCGCGCGCAAATTTTGGGGAAAATTTTGAGAGCACGTTCCCGATAACTTTTTTCTCGTTCTTTCCGTATACGAATTGCCTCTGCTACACTTCCCTTGATGTTGCCGGCTTTCTTTGAGGACACGTTAAACCTCCAGCCGGCATAAGGCGCGGCGGCTTTTTGCCGTCGTCTTTATGCCGTGGTTATAGATTGATCAGATTGTCGATGTCATGTTCCCAGTTTATCGGATTACGGGCAATATATTTTCTAACGGCATTCAATGACCGTTCGTTTCAGGATAATCGGGTTTCGGATAATTTTATGGAAAAACGGACTTCAGAGTCCTTCGCACTTTCTGCACCAACGTCTCCCAACTCACAGAAACTACCCCTCTCATTTTGAAAGCACCTCTGTTATGGCACTGTGGCGTGAGAACATCGTTTCCCGGTTGAGCCACACCACGACTGCGGCAACACCCACAAACACCCAGGATCATAAGGCTGAGCATCCGGCCACAGGGGATTAATCAACTGCAGGTGAAAAAACGCAGGCAGCAGGATACTGCCGCGAGAATGGTTGAAAAGCGGTGTCACGATGACGCTCAAGGCCAGGGTGCCCACAGGGAGGGGTGTCAATGCCCATGCGCTTTGGGGTGTGCCGCTGAGCATGAACGCGGGCAGATGCCAGACAGCCCAGACAACTCCCAGCACGAGCGAAGCCCAGATGGGTGCCATTCGTCGTTGAAGCAAAGGCAGGGCCAGTCCACGCCAGCCGATTTCCTCGACGGGTCCCTTGATGGCCATGAAAAACAGTGCTGCCAGATAAGCGGTTACCGATGCAAACGGAAACAGCGTGTCCAGTGCGCCTGGTTTGAACAGGGCCGAGACATAGAACACCAGAGGCACGATTAGGATCAACAAAACATACCAGTAAATGGAGGTCCGCCACAACAGCAGTCGGGATAGAAAACGCGGTATGCCGCCAAACCCCTGTCGAATAAAGATTACAGCCAGCGCTGCGATGGCCGGCGCATAAACGGCAGCATAAAACAGCGGGTGCTGGCCCGTAAGATTTCCAAACAACCGGACCATCGTCTCGGATGCAAACATATAAAGCCCAAGAATAACCCAGGTGATGACAAAGGTGATGGTAAAGAACGGAATTAGATCAGTCTGGCGCATCTGTTATATTCCTTATGTGTTATGATGTATTAGCTGCGACCAAATCTGACACTTGGGACTGTTACAGCTATCCTTTCTAAGGCAACCAAACCTTGAAACGAAAGGAGAAAGCCATGACTACCGAACAAAAACTTATCAAAAACAAACTCGGATTGCTACAATTAGATTCATAGATTTCACAACCGGAATGTTCTAAATAAATCGCATTTCCTCCACATGGGGAGGATCTCCTGGAATTTTTTCCAGGCAACCCCCCCAATTTTTTCTAAGTGCCTTGAATTTATTTACATTATATCTAATCACGATTCAAGGCTTCATTTTAGGATTATCACAGAGCCGTCTTTTTCTGTTGACATGGACTTGGCAGAATGATAGTTACGTTAACGTCAACGTTAACGTATATGCCTTCAGCTATCCCGCGATGAAAACAAGAAAACTGCCCCAACATGAATTCACTTCCATGACGATTGGTGAGTTGGCAAAAAAAGCCGGCGTGACCACACGCACAATCCGTTACTATGAAGAAGTCGGCCTCCTCCCACCTCCGCACAGAAACACGAACGGCTACCGTACTTACACAGAAAATCACCTTAACGGCACGAAAATGATCCGGCGCGCAAAACGTTTGGGATTTTCACTGAAAGAATTAAAAGAATTGGCGGGTATCCGGCACCAAAATCCTGAAAATGAGGATCAGATGATTCTCCGCGCCAAAGAAATTATCCAAACGAACCTAACCTCTGCGTATCAAAAAATGAAAGATTTGAAGGATCATATTTACCTGCTGGAATCTGAAATCGAGCGGCTTACTCTCCTATTGCAGAACTCAAGGCAGAATGATTGGTAAGGCCGCAAAAAATTATTGATAAATTGATAAACTTCACATCAAAGAAACCCACTCCAACCATCCATAATCTTGGAGGGCTGCTATGCTTTTTACTCAAGAAACGCTTGATGAAATTGCCGTTGCCCGGGAAAAGTATGAGGAAGAGCTGCGTCAGATCATGGAAAAAATCCCCGGAGCTGAAGCGCAATACGTTACCTTCTCAGGAATGCCGGTTAAACCGATTTATACACCATCGGATATTCATGACATCGACTATTCCGACGATATCTCATTTCCAGGACAGCACCCTTACACCCGAGGAACCTTTCCAGCAGGATTTCTGTCTCGGCGGCCGAATATCCGTCAGGTGACCGGTTTCGGCACAGCAGAGGAGACCAACAAGCGGTGGAAGTTTCTCCTCTCGAAGGGGGCAACCGCCCTCTCGGTTGTTCCTGACGACGGCTTGGGATACCGGGCCGACAGCGACGATGAAAGAGTCAGGGGACTGGTCGGAGCCGGGGGAGTGGCACTGGATACATTATACGACTTCGAAACGCTGTTTGAAGACATCGACATGATGAAATATCCTGTGCACCTCATCACCATGTCTCCCTATGCATTGGCCTGCTATATTTCCATTGCGCAATCCAGGGGAATCGACCTTGAAAGACTCCGCGGCAGCATGTCCAACGGCCTGCGAAATGACGCTGAGTGCATCGACATCATCGAATTTTGCACGAACAACATGCCGCTTTTCAATTCGGGATATCTGGATATGCGCAATACACGGGAAGGGGGTTGCACCGCCGCCCAGGAAATCGCCTTCGGGGTCGCCACCACCATGGACACAGCCGACGCCCTGATCCGGCGCGGCCTGAAAATTGATGACTTCCTGCACCGCGTGGCGTGGTTTGTCAATGCAGGGCCCGAGATTTTCGAAGAGGCGGCCAAGTTCCGCGCGCTGCGCAAAGTATGGGCAAAAATTTTCAAGGAAAAATACGATGCCCGAAATCCGAAGTCCCTCAGATGCCGAATGCATTGCCAGATCTATGCCCCCACCATGACCAAGCAGCAACCGTTTAACAACCTGATTCGGGGAACCCTGTATGCCATGGGGGCAATTCTTGGCGGAGTTCAGTCGATGCATGTCAATTCTTTTGACGAAGCCCTGGCCCTGCCCACCGAGTTTTCAGCCTCTTTATCCGTCCGCACCCAGCAAATCATTGACCATGAAACGGGGGTGACAAAGGTCATCGACCCGCTGGGCGGCTCCTATTACGTGGAATGGCTCACCAAAGCGCTTGAGAAACAGGCGCTCGCCCTTATTGATGAGGTCCAAAAACGCGGCGGTGCGACAAAAGCGAGAAGTTGGATGCAAAATGAAATCAGGCGTGCAGCATACCAGAACCAGATGGAGTTCGACTCGGGAGAGAGGAAATTGGTCGGCGTAAATATATATGTAGAAGAAGAGGACGTCCAGATGCAGGCGCTGCGGGTCCTTCAAAAACATGCCGATTTCGAGGTGCTGACGGAATACTCGGCGGAGGCTGCGGACAAGCAGATTGCCCGTCTCAAGAAGGTTAGGGCCGAACGCGATGCTAAAAAGCTTGACGCCGCCCGCCAACGCCTCTTTGACGCCATTCAAAACGGGGATAACATGATTCCCTCCCTGATTGCGGCTGCCCGTTCCGGCCTGACAAGGGCTGAGTATGCATCAATCATATCTGAAATCTTCAGCCGCCCTCCTGAAGGGCCTTATGTCTGCTCGCCACCGGATATACTTTCATAAGGGAGGTTCAATCATCATGAAAAAGCCTAAAATGCTGCTGAGTCGAGACGACTGGTATCATGCCAGGGGCTACCACGTCGTCGCAAAGGCCCTTTCCAATGCAGGTTTCGAGGTCGTTTTGGGGGGCATCCAAACACCCAAAGAAATTGTCAGAACCGCTATCCAGGAGGATGTCGATATCATCGGCTGCAGGCTGATGGATGCATCGCCACGGGTGGTTATGGAAATACTGTTTAAAGAGCTGGATAAGCATAATATCCCGAATATTCCCGTGGTCGTCGGGGGCATTGTGTCGGAAAAGGACGAATTGTATATTCGCGGACTCGGTGTAAGAGAGGTATTTCATCCGTTTGACAAGCTGGAATCCCTTCAGGAACGGCTGATGGCGCTGGTATAAATGGCGGCCCCGGAAAGGAGGCTTTTCATATGGCTCTGTTTAAAGCCCGACAGCTGGCTTTGGAAATGCCTGACAAGCCCTCTGTCATCATGGGCTCGTCCGGCGAAACAATCACCAGCAGCGCGCTCGAATCCGGGGCCAATCGATGTGCCCATTTGTTCAGGGATCTGGGGCTCCGTTATGGCGACACCATCGCCATACTGATGGAAAACCATCCGCGCTTTATCGAGATCTGCATGGCCGCCGACCGTTCCGGTCTCATATATACGCCCATCAGCATTCATCTCAATCCTTCCGAGATCGAATATATTCTCAATGATTGCGGGGCCAGAGTACTCTTCACCTCATGGGCGAAAAGGGATTTGGCAGATGAGCTGCATCCGCCCCCTTCGCTAAACGCCCGCTTCATGATTGGCGGCTGCCAAGACAATTATACATCTTATGACGACGTAATCGCATCCTATCCCGCAGAACCCATCCCTGATGAAAAGACGGGCAAGGACATGGTCTATTCTTCCGGCACAACGGGGCGCCCCAAGGGAATCAAGGTGAACCTCCCGGATCTGGCATTCGGTGAAATGTCGCCGGCTGCCGATCTTGTTACCAGCTTATTTGACATCAACGAAGACGCCGTTTATCTGTCTCCCGCCCCTTTATACCACGCAGGACCTCTCCGGTTTGTCATCATATGCATCAACGTCGGCGCCACGGTCGTTATTATGGAAAAATTCGATGCTTTGGCGGCGATTGAAATTCTGGATAAATACAAGGTGACCCACAGCCAATGGGTGCCCACCATGTTCATCAGAATGCTGAAATTGTCCCATGAGGATAGAAGCGGATATGATCTGTCTTCTCACCGGGTCGCCATCCATTCGGCTGCACCGATTCCAATCGCGATCAAAGAAAAAATGATCGCCTGGTGGGGACCAATATTATTCGAGTACTATACCGGATCTGAAATGAACGGCTTGACTGTCATTAAATCGGAAGAGTGGCTGCAAAACAAGGGATCCGTGGGAAAAGCGATATTGGGCACTATTAAAATTCTTGACGACGATTTAAATGAAATGCCCGCCGGGAAAATCGGAACGATCTATTTTGCCGACGGTCAATCCTTTGAATATCACAACGACCCCCAAAAAACAGCATCAGCACACACCTCGCAGGGGTGGTCAACCATAAACGATGTAGGCTATGTTGATGAAGAAGGCTACCTTTACCTGACAGACCGCAAAAGCAATATGATCATTTCAGGCGGCGTGAATATCTATCCCCAAGAAGCTGAAAACGTTCTCATCACGCACCCAAAAGTATTGGATGTGGCCGTTATCGGAGTACCGCATGAAGATTTTGGGGAAACACCCAAAGGTGTTGTCCAGCTGAATGAACCTTCCGAGGCCGGACCCGAAATGGAAATAGAACTCATCACATATTGCAGAAGCAGATTGTCAAAAATCAAATGCCCCACATCGATTGAATTCGTCGATGAACTGCCGCGAACCCCCACAGGCAAGCTGTTAAAAAGACTTCTTTCTTGATACCAAATCCACCACCCAATCTCAAGTTTGTATCAGGTCAACGATTACGGCGGCCACCGTGTCCCATGCCTCCTCTGGAGCCCTGGCCCATTCCACCACCTGGATTCGTAAATGAGCCGGCGCCTGAATTCATCCGATGCTCTCCAGCGGGTGTTCCATCGGGCATGGTTATTCCTCTTTCCTTGGCGCGCTCCTGTATCATTTCGTGATGCTCATTGCGGATCTGCTCACGATCCTGTTCTGTTTCTGCAGCGCGCATTCTTTCATGAAATTGGGTCCGTTCTTCAGGTGTCATAAGCCGGCTTCCGTATATTTGCGTCTGCTCCTGCATGTGAATTCTTTCCCGGGCTCTTTCCTGGTCAGAAGCCGATGCAAAACCGGCTGACAACGTCAAAGTGCCGGCCAAAATAAAAATGATCAACGATCTTAGAAACATAATTTCTCCTTATCCATTCGGGTTTATGTTTATCCATAATAATGCCTTTTGATCTGTTCAACGGATCTTTTTCCTCTAAAGCTCTTATTTTTATACTATCATTTGACGTATTTCCAGGCAAATAAGTCGACAATTCATTTAGTGCCTCCCGCCATCCCGACATCACGTGCACGCAACACCAGGAATGTTTTGGAAGAGCGGGCCAATGTGAATACCAGACCAAGTAAAAAAACAATGAACCAAAAACGGATCGTCAGCCGTCAATCCCACCCATACAGTCGAGCAGCGGCACCGCCCAGAAAAATGTCCATCTCCTCCCTGGAAAATTGGATTCCCGAAGGGGACTCGGCGCTGCGGACCACTTCCACCCAGTTCTTGTTGCTCATAAACATGGTGTATGCCGGACCATCCGTGCCGAACATCACCCGCCATGGACCGAGGAAGTCGAGGGCGTAGCGCAGCGGCCCGAAGAAATAGTCTGCACCGGTGAGGTACTCTACCTGCCACCCGGAAAAATCACAGTAGATGTTGGGTTTCATGGTAGCCAGGTCCACCGCCTCCTTGTACCACCCGTGCCCGCAGTGGGCGATGACAAAGATGACCTCGGGAAAATCGGCGGCCACCGCATCGATGTATTTGGGTTGGGAATAGTGACACTTCAGCGGCGCCGGTTCACTTCCTGAGTGGATGATTACCGGCACATTGAATTCCCTGGCCGCCTCGTATATCGGATAACAGGTGGAATCATGAGGATAATATCCGGCGGTGGGATGAAGCTTTATCCCAATCATACCCCACTTTTCCACACCTTTCCGAAACAATTCGACCGCGTTTTTCCTCCGGGGATCCACCCCGGCGCATGAAAAGAGCCGTCCTTTGTGCCGACGAACCGCCTCGAAATAGGTATTGTTTTTCTCTTGAATGGAGGGAAAATGAAATTCCGATGTCGAAGGTTCGTCCGCCAGCAGTCGCAGATCGATCGGCAGAAGAACGGCCCGATCGATCCCTGCCTCGTCCATCCATCCCACCAGCCTATCCCCGTTTCTGTCATACAAAAGGGGGGCGATTTGGGTGTAGAACTCGAATGGATCGGCTCTTTCGCCGGTAATCCGATTCAGAGCGGCTAATCCCGCTCTTGCCGAACCGATAAACCAGGACTCGGGATCGGAATTCTCATAAAACAAATGCACATGACTGTCGATGATCATTCGGGCTTCTCCTGCAGAAGATGATTGAAAAAAGGATACAAGCTATCTCAAAATAATCTTTTGCCCCAATATCTTTGTTGGAACAGCATGTTAAGTCCTCAACATACATGAGTATGCCTGCGGCTTAACATGCGGTTCCGCCTTGATCTTGAACCAAAATATTTATTTTGAGATAGCTTGTAATGCTGAAAAATCACTAACGGAGCACCCCGTCTCATTTTTTTGAGCCTTTTAGCTCTTTTCCTACGTTCCATGCGGGTGCCAGATAGTCCCCCATTTTATAATAACAGCCGGCAAGCTCTGTTCGGCCTTTGACAGGACCGAAAAAAATCGGATCGACCTTGGACACGTCAGGAACACCACCTGTCATGCAATCTTCATCAAAGTAGACTTCGGCCACTTCTCCAATGAATATCGTGTGAACCGGCCGTTCTATTGTTTGAACTACTCGGCATTCAATATTTACAGGACATTGTTTAATCATGGGAGCGGTTTCGAGCCCCCCGTAGAAGTTTTCAAACAGCGCTGATTTATCCACTTTTCTGCCGCTGTACAATCCGCAGTAATCGAGCTCTTTCACCATCTCGGCTGAAGGTTGGTTAATGCTGAACGTTCTGTTTTCTCTTATGCCTGCATTTGAATACTGATCGCGGCCTACAGAAACGGATATTGCATCATAGCATAACCAGCCGACCAGGGCGATGGTAATGTAGTTCGGTTTGCCTCCGACGTTTGTACCCACTAAAACAGGTAAATAGGGAAGAAGAAGATTTCTCTTTCCCAGCTTGATTTTGCTCATTGTTATCTCTCAAGATTTTTTTTAGAAGTTCAAGCCATCCGATCCCAACTACCATATTAAGACAAGTTTAATTCTATTTTACGACAGCAATGCACTCGATTTCCACTCGCGCACCAAGGGCCAGTCCATTGGCTCCCAGGGCGCTCCGAGCGGGCAGGTTCTTAGGAAAATAGGTCACATAGATCTTGTTCATTTCTGCCCACTCATTCATATCAGCCAACATTACCGTGACTTTAATGACATGCTCAAGCGAAGAACCATGCCGTTTAAGAGTGTCTTTCATGTTTTCCATCACTTGCCGCGTCTCCGCCGTAATTCCGCCTGAACGTAATTTCCTGGTACTATCCATTCCGATCATGCCGGATAGATATAGCATATGTCCGACCCGTACTGCTTCAGAAAAAGGCAGGCCTTTCATTTGTTCGGAAGATAAATATTTTACGTCGGGTTTTGCCTCTGTAATCATAAGAGCCTCCCAAGTTGCTTCGAACGTGGTTTTATTCTTTCTTTTTTTCCTGATTTGTCTGACTTATCGTTAATCTTCCATTTGAGTGGTATCGGTACCGGCCATTGTTATGTATATATGGGAAAATTCGGAATTTTCGGTCGCTCCATGCCAGTGCTTTTCACCCTTGGGAAACAGGATGATATCGCCTACGGCAACTTCCTTTTGCTCCTGCTCCGTGGCCACGATTCCCTTTCCGGCCGTGACGATCAAAATTTGGTCACTTTCATGCACATGGAATTTATTTCTGACGCCTCTCCCAAAGTTTACGATGTTCATGTTATAGTCTCCACCCTCGGGGATCAAGGGCTGAATACTGACATCATTTCCGGTAAAGAGCGGGGCTTTTAGAGGACTTTTTGGCACTTCTTTCGTATGGACGATATGCATTTTAAACCTCCCATATTTATAAATGGCCCTTTAACGCGATTTCTGCGTTGGGCGTAAAATCGAAATTCTCAAAACAGCACACTATTCCAGCGGTTTCGATCTTGCGCCCGCTTTGAATTCACGGGAATTGCCTATTTCTGGATGGCCACTGATCTCATAAACCTCAACATCAAAAGTGTAATGATGACTTGCATTTTCTGAAAGGATGATCTTCATATTTAAATGACATGTATTTTTGATACCTTATGCTTAATGTGTTTAAACGGATGTTGTCAATATTTTCCTAACCCATTATTTGATTTGAAGATGCAAAAACGGCTGATTCCCGATGGGTACTTGCCCAATTTACAGAATTATAAAGAAAATACATTAATTAACCCATTCTTGATTTGTATCGAAAATTGTAAGTTACTTCAACAGCGGGATTATGCGGTGGTCCTGTTCGGCCGGTCCTTCGAGGACTCTGAAACCGATCGTGGCAGGTGTAAGGTTCTGGTTTTTATGACGCTTGGAACCGGTTTCAAAACCTGAACAGATTGGAGGTGTGCACATGAAGTACGTGTTTACCATTCTTATTGTTCTGGTGATTTTGGGGGGTGGTGCGCTCTTTTTTGCCTGGTCCGGCATTTACAACATTGCAGCGACAAAACCTCATTGGAATATAACGGCCCGGTACATCGAGATGCTGCGGAATCGCTCCATTGCCGTGCGCAGTGACAATATTCAAGTCCCGAAGATAGGAGCGGGGGATACTGAAAAAGCTGCCTTTGTTCACTACCATGAAATGTGTCGATTCTGCCATGGCGCACCGGACTTGCCGTCCAAGGAATTTGCCAAAGGATTATATCCGAAGCCCCCGAGCATGACCACCGGGCATATTCAGGAAGAATACAGCACCGCTCAGATATATTGGACCATAAAGCACGGGATCAAGCTGACTGGAATGCCTGCCTTTTCTCCGACCCATGGTGAATCCGAAATGTGGAATCTTGTTTCACTGGTGCAAGAAATACATCAGATGGCGCCTGAAAAGTACCGGCAGATGATTCCCGCAAACCAGGCAGAAGCGGAGGGTGATCATGGGCATGCCCATCAATATCGTAACGAACCATGAGGAGGGTGAATCCGATGCCGAATCGTATAGCAGTTTTAGGTATCTTCTTCGGGAGCGGCGGGAATAAATATGAGTTCGGGTCCTTATTCCTGCCTAATTTTTATAAAACATCTAATAGAAAGACCGGAAATATTTCCGGTCCTTGAATATTTCAAGGGAAAAGAACTCACAAAAAAACACATCATGCCTCTGTGCGAGAGTCATCGAATCAAACAAAACAGTAGCCATTTCTGAGGCACTATTCAACGATATCAGGCTCTAAACGGATAGCCTTTTCAAAAGATTCCGCCGTTCCACCAATATTCGTACTGCACGAACGGCCCTTGAAATGGATGGGAATCCCACCACCCCGGCACTGTGCATTCGCTTTAAATACAGGTCGGTAAAGGGGCCGTACTGGGTGAATACGATAATCGGTTTTTTTGACAAGCGGACTCTCGCGGCAATTTCATCGATCAAGCGGTCGGATACGGCGGGAGGTGCAAAAAAGGCCGTACAAATGACAATGTCTACACCATCATCTTCCAACAGCGCATCCAGCGTTGTGCCAAACATGGCATCATCTGCTCCGGCAGTCAAATCCACCGGATTGCCCATGGAGGCAAAAGGCAGAACCTTCTGCCGAATTCTTTCAAGGGTTTGGGGCGCCGGTTGGGCAAGTTGGAGATCTGTTCCACGATAGGAGGATTCGATATAATCCACACAAATGACCCCGAAACCGCCGGCGGGCGTAACCACGGCCACACGGTTTCCTTCGGGGAGAGGCAGCATGGACAGGGTTTTTGCTGCATCGCACAATTCTTCGTCATCGGCTGCCCGGATGATGCAGTATTGCCTGAAAAGACCGTTTATGATGTCGTCCGATCCCGCCATTCGCCCGGTATGGCTGGATACGGCCTTGATGCCCCCAGGGGTTCGTCCTGCCTTGAGGATGACCACGGGTTTTGTTTTGGCTAAGGCTTTTGCTTCCTCGAGAAACGTCATGCCATGCTCGATGTTTTCAAGATAAAACGCCAGGCAATCCGTTTCAGGATCATTGGCGAAGTATTGTAGAAAATCCAACTCATCCAGATCACATTTGTTTCCCAGCCCCACGAAGGCGCGTAGGCCGAATCCCATATTGCCGGCAAGTCCCAAGGCCTCCACTCCCACTGATCCGCTCTGGGTGACGAATGCGATACCGCCACCCGCAGCCAGTGACCGGTCACCATGCTCGACAAAGAGGGTATCCAGCCGTTCCACCGGAATGAATATGCCGAGGGAATTGGGCCCAAGGATGCGGCTTCCAAACCGCTCTGGAATATCACGGAGCTTGTTTTCAAGCTCGATGCCGTACTGGCCGGCTTCGCCAAAACCCGATGATACGACGATAATAAAGGGGATTCTCTGTTTGGCGCAGTCATATGCGGACTTCAACGCCTCTTCGGCGTTGGTGCTGATAACGGCCAAATCGATATCCGGTGGAAGAAGCGTAACGGACGGCACTGCAGGGTGTCCCAGTATCTCCTTTTCTGCTGGATGAACCGGATACAGCCTGCGAAGAGATCCCATCAACCCTTTAAATATGATTTTTCCCGGCGCACCCTCGCGGTTGCTTGCACCGATTACCGTTATCGCCCTTGGATTCATCAGGCGGGATAGATTCGCACCGTTCATGATAAATAAGCCTGGAAAGCGTAAATGATATTCAATTCATGATATGATAATTTGTAAATTATTTAATGATTAATTTTGATTAATGTCAATATTTTTGTTAATATTTGACACAAATATCAAAATACGTTTCCTATAACATTGAATGGTATTATTTTCCTAAGACCTGAAAATGGAGGTGCGATGAAAGTGGATGAAATGAATATCAATATCATTAGGCAATTACAGGACGGGCGTAAACTTTATACCGCCATTGCCGAAAAATTAAAAGTTTCCCACAATACGATACGGTCCAGGATTCACAATATGACGGAACAGGGCTTACTGGACGTCACCGGACGGGTGGATCCGGACAAGCTGCATGGGCATCAGGTGGTGATGGTGGGTGTGAAAGTGAACACCATGGACCTTGAAGAAAAGGGAAAAGAGTTTTCCGAGCTTAAAGGGGTCGTCTCCGTAGCCGTTGTCACGGGCCGATACGACCTGATGCTCACTGCTTTAGTTAACGATGATTTTGAACTGCTTGATTTTTTCAAGATCGAAATGTCCAGAATTCAGGGTGTACAGTCAACCGAAACCTTTGTTGTGTTCAAGAATTATAATCTTAAGGTTCCTTATGTTTTGTAAAGCGTTTCAGGCAGGATAATCAATGTATTTTCTCGTTCGACAGATGACAAACCGTGGGATGCGATCCTTTTCCGATGGCAAGGCCCACATGATTCCCGCCAACAAAATCAGGAAAGCGAGAACAATAATAAAAAGCATCCATGGATTACCGTTCAATCCTGTTAGCCCGTTCCCATAACTTCTACCGGACGCCAGCGGTCGGAGCTCACGGTCAACTGAATGCCCGGGAGTTGTGTCTTTTTCACTCTTTGTAGAATGAAGCCGTTTTTTAATCAAAGACCGGAAATGGTATTCCGGTCTTCGATACTTCTGTTCCTACTTATTCAGGACTGAAAAAACCATCTGTAAGGGTTTTCAGAAAAGACACTATGGCTGCCTCCTCTTCTGCAGATAGACCGAGATTTCCCAAATCAATGATGTTTACGTTTTCCGGCACCTCCGGGGGCGGCCGTTCCTCGCCCGGGTCAGGTCCAAGAATCAAGCTATAAGCACCAAAACGGCCGATCGAGAGTGTCTATAAATATGGATTTTATCATTAATATTAACAATTGGATAAATTGTTTTTTTTAATTTAATCAAGTCATCTTGAAGATGATCATCACACATTCAACAATTCGGGGAGGTTTATTCACATGCTAAAGAACCTGTTTGCAACTAAATGGGGGATCATTTCCGTGGGAGCGGCAATAGGCGTTCTGGCCCCCATACTCCAAAAGCTCGGCAATCCCGGGAATATGGGTATTTGCGTGGCGTGCTTCGAAAGGGACATCGCCGGATCCATCGGGCTGCATCGGACCGACGTCGTGCAGTACATGCGCCCGGAGATCATCGGATTCGTTATCGGGGCAATCATTGCCGCCTACCTGTTTAAAGAATTCAAACCGCGTTCGGGATCGGCTCCGCTGATTCGTTTTTTATTGGGTGTGTTTGCTATGATCGGTGCCCTGGTTTTTCTCGGGTGCCCGTGGCGGGCCATGCTGCGTCTCTCCGGCGGAGACGGAAACGCCATTCTCGGACTTCTCGGGCTCGTCGGCGGCGTCTGGATCGGCACCCGATTCTTCAAAAACGGCTACAACCTCGGCCGCTCTCAGCAGGCGCCTGTGCTGGTTGGATGGATTTTCCCCCTGATCATGTTGGGGTTTTTGTCATTAATGCTCTTTTTTCCTCAAATCGAGGGCCAGGGCCGGAGCGGGCTTTTGTTTTACAGCCTGAAAGGACCGGGGGCTATGCATGCTCCTTTAGTCGTGTCCTTGCTTGCCGCCATCGGCATCGGTTTTATAGCCCAACGAAGCCGCTTTTGTACAATGGGGGCATTTAGAGATCTGATTCTGTTCAGGCAGGTCCATCTTTTTCTCGGGGTTGCCGCCCTGGTCGTCGTCGCCTTTATAACGAACGTGATTCTCGGCCAGTTCAGCCCCGGTTTCAAAGATCAGCCGGTTGCCCACACCATGCACATCTGGAATTTTGGCGGTATGGTCCTTGCGGGTCTTGCATTCGCGCTGGCCGGCGGATGCCCCGGGCGCCAGCTTTTTCTTGCCGGAGAAGGCGACGGCGATGCGGCTGTATTTGTCATCGGCATGGTTGTGGGTGCGGCCATTGCCCACAATTTCGGACTGGCTTCATCTCCCGCCGGCGTCGGGCCCTACGGTATTGCCGCTGTAATCATCGGGCTTGCCGTTTGCCTGATCATCGGATTTTCAATGAGGACGAGGTCCATGAGCGTGAATACCGCCGTTCCTTCGACACAACAGGCGACCACGTAATGAGTGCCCGTCCGGAAATGGCGTGAATCAGCCGTTTCTGAACGGGCATAATGAAAGGAGACAGAAATGGATTCGATTCTCGACGCAAGGGGATTGTCCTGTCCGCAACCGGTTTTATTGCTCTTGAATGCCATCAAGACCACTCCGACAGACGAAATGGAAGTCGTTGTAGACAATGCCGCCTCTAAAGAAAACGTGATCCGGGCGGCGCAATCGAAGGGATGGGGACTCAAGGACATTCAGGCCGATGGTATTGAATACCATATCATGCTGGTCAGGAATTCCTGATATGCTGGGCTTTTTGAGAAGAAAGAAATCCAGATCCGCCCAAATTCCCAAAGCGGAC
Organism: Desulfobacterales bacterium; assembly: GCA_046483495.1. GTDB lineage: Bacteria > Desulfobacterota > Desulfobacteria > Desulfobacterales > UBA5616 > CAYLRU01. The sequence goes on along the minus strand of JAWODC010000088.1, from coordinate 38,698 downwards.
CGTGGCATCATCGTATTTGAAAGCACCAGCCATGTCATACGCGGCGAGCAGGTCCTGAAGCAAGGCGGTTGGCATATACGGGTGATGGGGCCCCCCCCTGAAATTCAAACGGGGTGTGATCTTGTCATTGAAATACCCCTGATTGAAGAGCTTAAGATCCTTCGGCATCTGGAGGAGGTAAACATATCGCCATTGAAAGTGGTGCCTGTTTCCGGTCCTTTGCTGGAGCCCGTGAACATTTTTAATATCAGAGATTTCGGAGATTTTTTGATGGTCAGGGCCGCCAACATGAAGATCACGATCGAGAAGAAATCTATGGTGATCGTGAATATCTCGGGAGGCGGATGTCCGGATGTGCCCTATTTGGCGCGTGAAATGGTGGGTCAAACGCTGGATGCCGCTCCGGCTCCCCGCAGCATCGGCCACACCTTGTGCGGCTATGCGCTACAGTTGGCTTATGAGGAGTTGAACAGACAATGTTTGCCGTGATTGGAACGATACCCCACGACGATTTCCCATTGACCGCCGCAGCGGCATCGAAGCGGGATGGGTTTCTTCAGGTTCGGGATCAAAGCATCGATATCAATCGAGGAACGCCGGCATTGATCGCTGCCGCTGAAATGGCCTGCCGCTGTTTCAACGAACCGGCCCCTTTTGTTTATTTGATCGGGGACACCGGACGGGGCGCCGGCAGCCGGGAGCTATACCGGCACCTTTCGGAAGACCTGCCTGACCGGCGATTTACCGGACTGACCTTTCATTACATCCAACCGGATGTAGACTGGCACAACAAGATCCTGTTCGCCGTCGATCGAATGGAGGCCCGGCCGGTTCTCGTCGCTGATGCCGGTTTCATGTATGCCGCCAAGATGAGCGGCAGGGCCTCCGATTATGACGTCTTTACCCCGGATGTCGGGGAATTGGCTTTCCTGGCCGATGACACGGCACCTCACCCCTTTTATACCCGGGGCTTTATTTTTCACGATGAAAAACGAGTTCCGGAACTCATTACGGCTGCATATGCTCACGATAATGCCGCCCGTTATCTTCTCGTCAAAGGGGAAACGGATATTCTTGCGAACGCCGGAGGAGTAGTGGATTTCGTGTCCGAACCCATGGTCCCCTCGTTGGAGGCGATCGGCGGAACCGGGGATGTCATTACCGGACTGGTGGCCGCCTTCACAGGAATGGGGAAAGATATGAAAGCCGCCTGCCTGTCGGCCTGCAGAATAAGCCGTTTGGCCGGAAAGATGGCAAACCCTCACCCCGGAACTCAGGTTATTGAAATTATCGAACGGATTCCGGAAGTTCTAAAGCGTTCAGGTTTTTGAGTTGTGTGAAAATTCAGATAAGGAGTGGAAAAATGATGAGAAAACTGTTTTTGAGTGCTATCGGAGTGGTGTTGATGGGGATGCCGGCAGCGGCATGGGGCTTTGAAGTGTATCGAAACGGTGACGTCAGTCTGAGTATAAGCTATTGGGCACAGGCCTGGTACCAGCGCGTAGACGGCTACGACAAAGACGGAGACGGCGATTGGGATGACGACGTCGATGATTTCATGCTCAGGCGCACCTACCTCAGCCTTCAGGGGACTATCACACCGAGCCTGAGCTTTTTCATGCATTATGCCGGGGACCGCATCGGGCAGGACGGGTTGAGCGACGCTTCACTGGGACTCGGAAGCGGCCTTGCCTTGAGAGACGGCTGGGTGGTGTATAAACTTTCAGGTGATGATCTGATGGTAAAGGCCGGCAGGATGTACATCCCTTTTACGCGCAATTACGGCACCACTTCCACCAAAGCCCTGCTGACCACCGATCTCGATTGGGGGCAGGGTGGATTGCGAAGCGGGATTTTCTACCCGGGCAAAGTCGGCCGGGACGACGGCGTTACCGTGTGGGGAAACATTCTCGAGGACAGGCTTCAATATCGCCTGATGGTGGGTGAAGGCGTGGAAAACGATACGGAAAATCCCGACGATAATTTGAGGTTTGCCGGTCGCTTGAGCTATAACTTTCTTGATGCGGAAACGGGCTGGTTCAAACAGGAAACGTATTTGGGGAAGAAAAGAATCCTGGCAATCGGTGGCGGCTTCGACCGGCAAAACAATCTCGTTATCGGGGGCGGCAAAATGGATTACAGCGCTTATACAATCGACCTTCACCTGGAATTTCCCGTGGGGGCAACTACTTTTACCTCCGCTCTGTCTTTTACCCGCATCGATAATTCGGTCAACGGCATTACCTGGTCTGATGTGACTTCCGGAAGCGATGGTGATGTTTTCACTTCTAAAGCCGGTCTTCTTCTTTCGGATCGTTTTCAGCCCTTTGCGCATTTCCAGGCGATTTTGCCGGACGTATCGGGCAGCGAAAACACTCATATTTATGGACTTGGCTGCAATTACTATATCAAAGGGCCGGCCAATAAGCTGACCGCAGAATGGACACGGGTCGATTATGATGCACATGACATCGACCTTATCACTGTTCAGGCTGCATTCGGGTTTTAATTGGTGTCGATCCGGAAATGGCTGATTCGCTCCATTTCGGCGTTGGCCGAAAAACTTTAATCCATAAGCGTATGTGAAAAAATACGGGCGATTTTAAAGGCTGAAGACATGAAACCAAAAATCACTTTTGATATGACTCTATTGGATGTGATCGCAGCCCATCCAGAAACTGAAGCAGTATTTAAGCGCTATGATAAAGCGGCCGGTGAATGCATTTGCTGTAATTCTCTTTTTGAAACATTAGCATCCGTATCCCTGAAATACAATTTTAATGCCGAGTTTTTGATCGAGGAACTAAAAAAAGAAATAAGAAACGAGCACGGCCCGGACTCTATTTCAATCACGATACAACCCTCTTGATGAACAAATAATCCGGATGACCGATTTCTATCGCAGGGATGGATAATGGCTTGGGATCTTGTATTTTTTCTATTTTTCTGATACTTAGAGCAACGTTATGTGACGGGTATTTCCACATAATTTGTTCTCCTCTTAATAATAGTACATCCCTTATACAAATGACAATACGACCAGCCGGTCGAAATAAAATGCGAATACAACGTCATTTGAGAAACGAATAGAAGGCATTTTGACAGGGACGTCGGCCTAAAGATGAAGTCTATTTCTTTTCCTTTCTATTTCAGGAGATACTATGAACAGGAAATATGGCGTGCTTATTATTTATTTCTTGTATGCGATGGCATCGGTAACCCCGGCACCGGCGGAACAGGGAGTTCCTGAAGGATACCGGCTGCTGACTGCTCCGGCGGTTACCGGCGGGCACCTGATCGCTGCTCGATATGGGACAGGGGCTGCGACAGATCTGCTGTTAAAATCATTTAAAGAAGTGGGTGGATTCTTTACGAAAGGACCGGTGGCAGTGGCAGGATTCAAAGATGCAGAAGATCGGCGATCAGAGGTGATTTTCCGGGCCAAAATCAATGGTGCACCGGTAGTGGGGGTTGCCTATGCCATCGTCGCCGATAACGCCGGAAAATCGGGCTTCATTTTTGATAGTCCTCAGACGATCCGCGCCAGCTTACCCCAGCTGATTCAACTCTCCGGAAATGGACAAAGCGTCTCAGCCCCCTCTGCTTTGAACTGGCGGGAAACCCCATTTCCGGATGGCAGCGGTTCAATGAGGATACCGGACGGGTGGGGCATTACTTTTGCACAGAAAGGCATGGCCTCGGCCCAGGGGCCCCATGGGTTGATTGAGCGGGGGATTTGGACACCCGTATACACAAGAGCGGCGGCAGCCCAATTTTCAAGTCTCGGAGGCCTGCCTATTCCGGGGCCGGTATTTGACCCGACTGATCCGGTTACGGCTCTGAATGAGTACTTTGCGTACGTCAACACCATGAACCAACAGCAGGGAACGGCCGGCCGAAATATCCTGCGCTTGATAGAGGCGGTCCCTGCACCGGTGGTACCCGGATATACACAGGCTGCCTATATCGATTACGAGTATGAAATGTCTCATCAGCGGTATCGCTGCATTCAGTACATCATGTTGGGCAATGTCGGTGTCGATGGCAGCTGGATTCTCTACACAACCTATGTGGCGTCTCCCTCTGAAACTTTTTCGCAAAATCTTCCCATCCTTCTTGAGATCTGGGGTTCGTCCCGAACAGCCCGGCACGTTATCCAGGAGCGCATCGAAAACGCAATTCAGAACCTGAAGGAGGCCGGTGAAATTTATAGACAGGCGACAGGGAATCAGGTGAAGACACAAGAAAGAATACACGACAAATGGACGGAAGTCATCAGAGGAACACGCATCGTCGAGGACAGCTTAACGGGCGAGTGGGGGAGTGCAAATCTCGCCTGGTCCAAAGAGATTGTCCAAAATTTGAACGCTTCCGAAGGTTACGAGCGTTTCCGTGAGATTCCCCTCTGGCAATTCAATCAATAACAGAAACGATATGGGCAAGTAATCCGGCTTTTTTCTCCGGCAGACAGGCCGCATACAGGTCAACGTGCAGATGGCAAATTTCCCTTGCCGCTCATTTCCCAAATGATATCAGTTTGTTTTTAATTGTCCGCTAAAACTGCAGGCCGGCCAAGACCGAATTGAATATCCGGCTTATTTGTTGAACATTCTGTTCCGGACCCATCACCTGGACCCAGATACCGCCATTGCTGATGAAGACATTCATGGAATGCATCGCGGTTCCCGAGTTTTGATCGCGCATCGTAGCGGTGATGAAGCGCCCAGGCCGCCCCTGGACTTCCATGGACTGCTCTGCATCTATGGTTCCACCCATCTGCCTCAACATATTGGGAAAGTTTTGCTGCTGCATCTGGAACATCTGGTCTTGGGTTACTGCCATAATGCTGACCTGGCACATCGCGGCGGGAACACTGAAGTTGTATGTGGCGCCCATGGGAACGGTTCCTGAAGGGAGATTGAGGCGGAATCGACCGAGAGCATCGTTTAGCTGTTGAGCACCGCCCGACTGGGGAGATATGGGTTGAGCCGGAGGTGAATACGGCTGCTGCTGATGCGGAGAGGATGAAAACGGGTCCGGGTATTGTTCTGCAGGTGTTTGTTGTCCCCCCGGCGGTCCCCACTGGCCGTGGGCACTTGCAATCATGCCTGAGACGACAAAGAAGAAAATTGTTAGGGACAGTAAGCTCCGGTGTTTGATTTTCAGCATGGTAAAATCCTCCTGTAAGTACTTGGTGTTCTATGAGAATGGCTACAAAGAGCTTCAATATCGATTTTGTCGAAGAACAAGACAGGATCAAATTCTCCCAACGACCCGGAAAAACACTTCTTCTACACCCGCCTGGGTGAACATCTTCGTTTTCTGCAATTCATCCATGGTGATTTCCTGATCATCGAGGATGATCTGCGCACAATCGACCTTTAATGAATTTATGAGCTGCCGAAGCAATGCCGCAACATCCATGCCTCTCATATGGATCCCCTGATAAAGCAGCTTCAGCCCCAGCTCCCGGATCAAGACATTGAAAAACTTTATTTTCAGGGTTCCTCTTCGGGTTTGCTCAGGTTTCTTTTGCTCCCGGTAGGTTATTCCGGAACGCATGGGAGACAGGGATTCTCTCCTGCGGAGGGTCGCCCCCGCCAATCCCGGCATGGCGGAGGACAGGGCAAGCGTCGAGTTTTCTTCGAGAAAGGCTGTGTTCAGATCATCTACGGCTTTTCCGTTGAGCATGATGGTGGGGATTCGGGATTCGATGTAGTCCCGAGATATGTGAAAGGTCGTTTGCAGGAACTGTTTTACACTGCAGTGAATGTCCGTGCGGATGTTCAACCCGTCCTGTAGAATCGGGTAAAACACAGCCGTCTTTTCAGCAGGTAACGATAGGCACAGATTCACCGTCGGCAATTCCCGGTTCGGTGTTGTTTGGGTTTTTAATCTACCAGTTGAACAATCCGTCCAGTTCCGTATCCGCTACATCGAACGTCACGTTATGGGGCGGGAGCGCTTCTTTTACAAAGTACTCGGGAAGCCTGTCATCTTGAGCCGTAAAGCCGGCGCGTATGTTAAACTCCCTTTCGTTTTTAAGTACGGATTTTCCCAACTCGGTCACGTCATCAGCGGTCAGATTCAAACCGTAAAATGCATTGATCATATCGATCAAGGCCTGGAATGTTTCCGGCTGATCCAATACCGCGAATGCTATAAAAATGCACATGCCGGTTGAATCGATTGCTGCGGTGGCAATCTGGAGATTTCGGGACAGCTCGATTTGCCCTGCCGCCTTAAGGGGATCGACTTTTCCGCCCACCTGCATAATATTTGTGGCCACCGCATAACCGGCCGTGTGGTCCGCCCCCATGGGGGATGTGGCATAGGTTACACCGACTCCCTTGACAGCCCGGGGGTCATATGCCGGCAACCCCTGGCCTTTCACAACCGGGACCCTTTCCACGCCGAGGACCTTTCCGGCAACGGCCGCACCACTGCCTAAAATGCGGCCGAGAGGCGTGCCCTTGCCCACCTCTTTGACCAGTTGAATGGCCGCCTCGGCATCACCATACTCAGCCATACCGGCCTCCATGGCCACCCCGAGGGTGACGCCCATCTCGATGGTATCCAGGCCGAAATCATCGTCTAAGCGATCCATCATGGCAATGGCATCCAGATCATCGATTCCGCAATTTCCGCCATGGGCCCAAACGGTTTCATATTCCGGCTGCTTGGTCAGGTAGTGGCCGTCCTTGTCATGATAAATTCCGGAGCACCGGATGACGCAGCCCCGATGGCAGGCGTGGGTGGCAAGGCCGCCCCGGGCGGTCTCGGTTTCGGCCTGGGTTTCCCCGCTGATTTTGGATGCGCCTTCAAACCGCCCACTTGAAAAATTACGGGTGGGATAAGCACCGGCTTCATTAATGACATTTGTCAACACGTTTGTGCCGTAGGCAGGCAGCCCTTCCCCGGTTACCGGATGTTTCTTCAGGCCTTCCACCCACTTCCGATTCGCCCGTTTGAATTTCTCCGGATCTTTTGCCGGTCTCATTGTCCTTCCGGCATCATCGAGGACAATGGCCTTTATCCCCTTCGAGCCCATAACGGCGCCCACGCCTCCCCTCGCCGCATGACGAGTGGGACGCCCCTCCATGTCCGTTATGGCAATGGAAGATGCGTACATTTTCATTTCACCCGCCTGGCCGATGGATATGCACGCGATCTTTTCACCGAATTCCGCCTTCATTTTTTCAACGAGATCATAGTTTCCCAGCATCTTGATGGAACTGTCAGGGGTGATGGTTACCCCGTCCTTGTTGATTGCGATCTTATATGCCGTGCCATCGGCGGGTTTACCCTCGATAACAACAGCCGCATAGCCCAACCGGGCCAGGACCTGACTTGCCTGTCCTCCGGCATTGGCCTCTTTTATTCCTCCGGTTAAAGGGCTCTTGCAGCCGATAGACAGACGACCGGACATTGCAGCCGTCGTACCACTCAGCAAACCGGCGGCAATCACCAGTTTGTTGTCAGCACCCAATGGATGACATGCGGGCGGCACTTCCTTTGAAACTACAGCCGAGGTCAATGCTCTTCCGCCTAACCCGGCATAGGGTCCGGGTTCTGCTTCACTGATGCTCGGTCCGCCGTCGGCTCCCATATCGATTCTAAGGATTTTGTCCATGTATTGCCTCCTTTCTTTAAAAAGGTGATTGACATTCCCAATATGTTTACCCACCGGCCACTAATGGGAAGATGCCCACCCGGTTTCCGTTCTCGAGCAAAACATCTTCCTCGACCCTGACACCATTTAAAAATATCATCTTAGGTGAATTTTTGGGAAGGTTCAAAAATTCGATGAGCGTTCCAATTGTCGCGCCTTCCGACAACGAGACAACACACGGTTTTTCCTGCATTTTAACAGGCATATACCTGGAAAATGAGGCAAAGAGGATGTATTCGATTTCCATTCTACACTCCGAAATGAAAGGGCCCGGGCACCTTGGCAATCAGCACCGGAGTGAGAGAACGTATCAGTGTCCATCCAGAAATAGGCAATTTCGCGTGAGTTCAAGGCGGACCCAAGATCGAAACCGCAGGAATAGTATACTATTTTGAGGATTTCGATCTTGGGTCCAACGCAGAAATTGCGTGAAAGGGCCATTTATGGATGGACACTACTTATTTTAAAACAAACCTGGATAATATCAAGAAAAAGGTCTGATCAGAAAAAGGTCAAATATCCGGTGTTTGGCGGGTGAGCCGTCGCGCTGCACGGTCACCCGCGCTAAGCCGCTATTATTCGAACTTTTTATTGCGATAGGCCGTTAAATAGGCCATGCAGAACTCATCTTTTGCCGCCAGCATTTCAGCTGTGATTATGTTTGCCATCATCTGCCTGTCCAGGGGGTTTACGATTGCTCCATCCAGCCCTTTTGCAATGGCCATTACCACAAATGTTTGATTGATCCGTTTTCGTAACGGCAGTCCGTAGGAAATATTTGAAAGACCGCAAATGGTGTGAACGCCCGGAAAACCGCTCATCACGGCTTCTACGGCATTTAAAAATTCTTTTCCGTATGCATCATTCGTAGAAACCGGTTGAACCAGAGGGTCCACATAGATATTTTCAAGGGCAATGTTATTCTTGACAAGTTTATTGATCAATTTTTCGGCAATGGCTATTCGGTCCTGCCTGGTTTCCGGCATTCCTTCATCGCTCATGCAAAGCGCGATTACGTTTAAGTCCGTTCCCGCCAAAATCGGCAGAAGCGCATCGCATCGTTCTTTTTCCAAGGAAATGGAATTGATCATGGACGTACCCTTATGCACTTTCAAGGCGGCCTCAATGACTGCAGGATCAGGGCTGTCAATGCAACAGGGCGCATCCACGGCCTCCTGAATGCGCGTGACCAGCCATTTCATGTACTCGGCTTCTTTTCCGATGAATGTGCCCGCGTTTACATCGATGAAATCGGCCCCATTGGCGTACTGGTCCGATGCAATGCCTTTGATTGTATCGGCGTCCTGAACTTCGATGGCTTCTTTTATCTGTTTTCGGCTTGAGTTGATTAATTCTCCGACAATGATCATGAGAGTCCGTCTCCTTTTGAAATTTATTTCAAAAAAGGTTGCTGCTTTATCCGTTCGCCCGGCTCATAACAGAAAAATTCCTCCGGATGGTATGGGCCGTTAAGGAGTTTTTTAAAAAAAATCGGATCGCCGCTTATCTCACCATAATCCTTTTTCAGAAAGCGGGCGTTTTCACGGGCACGTTCCTGCAAATAAGCAGGTGGCATAACCCCGGTATCGATCAGTACAATTCTGGAATAGTGCTTCAGCTCCTCACGAATACCCCACTCTGCCTCCTTTTTTCCCATTCTGGGTGCATATTCCGTTTCCATTATCCCCAAGGGATCTTTTTCTTCCAGAATCCAGCCGGGAGACAAATAATACGTCCCGGGGTTTTCACGAAATGCTTTTTCATAGGATTTTCGTGAACCCATCAGCAGAGCAACACAATCATGCGCTCTGGGAACGTACAATGGCTGTGCGGGGGCATACACGCCTACGATTCCGTTGGAGCATAAACCATAGCCCAATACGATATCCGACGCACAATCGGCGACCGCATCGATTTCCGCCTGAATAACCCCGGGCATTTTATCCGGCGTACGGTGCAGATTCTGGTTCAGATATCGTATTTCAATGGTTTGCGTGAGCTTTTCTTTTGCCGCATTAAGCTCCCGCTGCATAACCCGGCAGGCAATGACCACCCGCTTGCGATTGTTCTTATTCGGCAGATAAATTTTTTCATTGCTTTCATGTTCCATACAGAAACCGGCCATTCCCTGGTGTTTTGAAAACCCCTTTTTCGCTCTATTTCAGAATTCGGCCCGCTCAACTGGTCCGAACCAGACCCCGCTCTTTTAAAGCTCTTTTGATGTGCTATGCAACCGATGCCAGAGGCGGCGTTGCTTTAAATTCCATATTTTCAACATACCTGTCCATAAAATCCGGCCGGGATTCTATAGGAAGATGGGATACCCGGTTCATCTGTTTTTCTATAAATCGCCGATATTCGATATTCCTTAACAGACGCACACATCCGATAAGGCAGGTATTTCCGGCAAAATAAACCTTTGGCCCCGTCCCCGAAGGTATCAGGCCGATGGCTTCGAGCGAGTCCGGATTCAATGAGAAACCGAATCCGCCCGCAATAATAATTCGGTCCAACTGATCGGGCTCGATTCCGGCTTCTTCCAGGAGAATATCGATACCCGAAGATATGGCGCTTTTTGCCAGTTGCACCTGCCGGACATCTTCCTGGGTGAAATAGATATCGTTGCCGATTCGAAATGCAGCCTTGTTGTCGATCTCAACCAGTCTTTCAGAAAGCCCTATAAGTAACTCGTCCTTTTCATGCGGCCGTCTCATGCGACCGGAAGCATCGATCACACCTGCTTTCAAAAGCACCGCCGTGATGTCAATGATGCCGCTGCCGCAAATACCAATTGGAGGCGCATTTCCGATGGTTTGGATTGTAATTGACGTATTCTTTAATTTTGCCGCTTCCACTGCGCCGATTTGGGCGCGCATGCCGCCGGATACCCCCATTCCTTCGAACGCGGGTCCGGCGGCGGTGGATGTGACGAACCACCGGTTGTCAACACTAAGGCCCATTTCGCCATTGGTTCCGATATCGATGAATAACATATTCCGTCCTGATTCGAAAAAACCCTTGGGAACAAGGAGTCCGGCACTGATGTCCGCGCCGATGAAGGCATGTGCCACCGGCGGCACATACGCACGTGCAACCGGGTTGACATTTAACCTGAAGCGTTTTGCCGAATAGGTCCGCCCGCCTTCGATTCCGACTGTAAACGGAACCCGCCCTAACGGCGCGGGATCAATTCCTGCAGCAATCTGAAGCATGGTGGTATTTCCGCCGATCACCACATCGATAATCTCTTGAGGATGTGATCCGGCGTTTTCACACACCTCTTCGATAAGAAGGTTGAGAGCCTCATGGATCATATCGGATAATGCTTTGAGCCCCTCTTCTGTAGACCCCATCTGTATACGACTGATGACATCATGGCCGTATTTAATCTGCGGATTTAAGCTGGATGCCGTGGATAATTTTCGAAACTCTTTCAACGTCACCAGGGATACCACCAACGTCGTCGTTCCGATGTCTATCGCAAGGCCTTTTTCAGACGTCCCTTCCATCCAGGACATGACGATTTCACGGTGTATGCCGTCGTATGTAAAAACAAATTTTCCGTTTTTTTCAGCCACCCGCCCTGCAGGATGGGTTTTAATGCCAATGACGGGTTTTGAATGCAAAAAATTACGTTTATGTGATCCATGTCGGGCATTTACATCATCATCACGATAACGGGCTCCCGTTAGAATGCGATGATCATCCCCGAGATCGTCAGACAATAAGTATACGTTGAGATCCTTTTGCGGAACGAGACGGCATGCCAGCCGCAGCCCTTCTCGAGCCTGCTGTTCAGAAATGTCCGGATGCGGCGTCTCCGGTGCATCATCGGCGGGCGACACCCGAACAATGCATTTTCCACAGATCCCCTGTCCATTGCACGGGGTCTCGAAGTCGACTCCTATGCGATTCAGTGCCTCCCTGACGGTTTCTTTACGTCTCGTATATATGGATTTTTCGATCGGGAATATGGTGAGCTTTGCCATCTGAGATCTCTTTTTTTGAAAATGTTTGAATATTTTTCCGCAAACCGCCGGTTGGACGGCGCGGTTTACTCCACAAAAATCGGGCGGCACAAATTTTCAAGATCCTTCGAGGCGATTTTAAAGGACTTATCGTGCACGCCGGGGTTGAAATAAACGTAAGGATTTCGCATCAACGCTCTGTCCATAAAGATTCGAATCGGGGTCAGATGCCCGAACGGCGGAACACAGCCGACTTCACAGCCGATGTGTTGTTTGACCGCATCAGGTTCGGCAAAGGACACTTTTTTTGAATCGGCCGCTGCTGCAATGCGTTTCCAGTTTGCCTTTTTATCTCCGGGCATCACCATCACAATGATCTCATTTTCTTTCGTATTCAATACCAGCGATTTAACGGTTTCGGATTCCTTTACTTTTAAGGCTTTTGCCATATCCGGATTCGTATAAACCGGCTGATGTTTTACTGTTTCATAGGCTGTGTCGGTTTCTTTCAAGCATGCTGCAATTTTTTCTTCGAGTGGCTGTTGCATACCTCATGTCCTTTTTCCGTAACCCGATTGCAGATGGATTCACATACACAGGACGTCTTTTAATCTACGGTTCCAAGCAGTTTCGGGTTGCCGACGGCCCGTGCCTTGATACGTTCCACAGACCCTTCGGTCATGGTTGTCACATGAACCAGAGGAGATGCGGCGCCGGCCGTAGTCGCCCGTTCCCGGGCGGTTCCGGCGACCTGTTGCCTTGCAAATTGCGCTGCTTTTCCGTATTCGGGAAAATGCGTTCGGCAAGCGTCTATTTGTACGATATACGTGCGGGTATCACCGCGTTCCCTGATATAAATCAGGGCCTCCTTTTCACTGATCACGGATCCGGCAACGGCTCCGGCGGCATTCGCAGCGTGCGCATGATCCGGTAGGATGAACGGCGCTTTAAGGGCTCTTGCCACTTTTTCAATAAAAATACCTGCGGGCGCGCCGATGCCGATGATCGGAAAACGGCCGGCGATATTCACGGATAACGAACCGTTTCGTCCGTTGATTGCCTCGTTGAGGAGCCAACGGGACCATTCCCCGTCAAGGTTTTCAGGCAAATGGCCGTCCGTCTGCCGGGCCAGAAACACGATAGCTTCTTCAACAATCGATGCGATAATTGATTCGAGGGTTTCTTCGACAAATACCTTTTTGTCTTTTCCATAAACCGTGCATGCGCAATCCACGGCCTGTCGGGCAACTTGTGCATCCCACTTGTCCAGCTTTCCGTTCGCGTGAAGCAAATCTGTAGGCGTCAGTGTGGATTCTTCGATCACGCCCTGGCGCAACAAGTCGTCTGCGTTCAGCTGGACCGCATGATAGACGCCGACGGACGCCAAAAGATGTGCCATACTCACAGGGCCTTTTTTTAACAAACGGATTACGGTTTCGTGTTTTGGGTTTTCACATGGTATCCCTTCATGTTTAGCCCGTTCATTCAGAAACCAGTAGACAATGTCGTTGCCGGTCCAGGTATTCCGATTTCTGTTGGCCAGCGCGGTGATATTATCCCGAACCGAAGGATAGTATGATGCCAGCCGTGACAAAGGCACCACCCGATCCGGGCCTACTTGTGTCGTGTTCCACTGGTCAATACGAATCCGGCTGTCACATCCTACACAAATGGTACGAATTCGAGCGGCCTTCACAGCCGTTTCAATATTTCCCACACGGGGGCCTTCATCGGATATAATAATTTGTGAATTCCTGATAAACGCCATATCCGTGGTCGTGCCGCCGATATCGATCATCAAGGCATCGGCGGTTCCGGAAAGGAAAAGGCCTCCCATGGCACTGGCTGCCGGACCCGACAGGATGGTTTCCACCGGTTTTTCAATCGCTTCCGAATGCGGCATCAGCGATCCATCGCCCTTTACGATCATTAAAGGAGCCCGGATCTTTCGATTGATCAGTGCTTTTTGAACCGCGAGGATAAATTCCTGCATCACCGCGACCAAGGAGGCATTCAAACAGGCAGTGGATGCCCGCTTGACCGAATCCAGTTTCGTAGACAACTGATGACCCAAAACCACGGGGAGGTCGCAGCATTTTTCGATCAGATGGAATACGGTTTCTTCATGGGAGGAATTTAAGGGGCTGAAGTAACTTGAAACGGCAAATGCGTCCACCGTGTCCTTGTACCGGTTTACCCACGTCTTGACAGCGTCGATATCCAGGGGCTCTTTTTCATCTCCCTGGGATGTATGCCCTCCTTTAAAGTAAGCGATGTGGGCCGTGTTAAAATTGGCATCCAGACGGAAAGATTCGATCAGGTCGGGGTCATATCCAATCAGAATCAACCCGACCTCCCTGGCCTTGCCTTCGGCAATGGAATTGGTCGAAAGCGTGCTGGAAATGCCGACCAGCTTTATTCCGGAGGGATCTTTTATCTTCAACTTTTTTAAAACAGCGATAACGCCGTTTTCCAGATTCCCACGCGTCGTCAGCGTCTTGCCCGAGGCGATCACGTGTCGGGTCTGATAATCCATGAGCACGCCGTCGGTGTAGGTGCCTCCCGTGTCTATGCCCACAACAAAATTTCCGGACAAATCATCGGAAAGAGATGATTTTTGAAAACGGCCGGTTATGTTCTGTGCTTTTGCATACATGTTATGATCGGGAGAAGAATGAAGGTGAATGCCCACTTTGTATCTACTTTCTTTTACCGGAAAAGTCGATTCGTCCTTCATCCTTCTAAATGCCTGGTCAGTTGCTTCGGACCCGTTCTTCGGCTTCATCCAAAATCTGTTGGATATCTTTTTTTGCTTCGGGTGGAACCTTGGATACGGGGCCTTCATGGTTTTCGATAATGTCACGTGTTTTCTTGATAATCCGATCCTTCATGGTCAGGCGTCCCTGGGCATCCCAATCCTCATAGCTGTTCCGGTCCATCAGCGTGGGTTGCCAGTGTTTTCGAAAATATTTCATGGTGTGGTCTTCGTACAGATAATGGCCGCCCGGCCCGACACTGCATATTTCCTCAACGGCCAGTGTTTCTTTGTTCACCTCCACCCCGCCGCAGATAAGACGGCTCATACCGATTATTTCATCATCCATGACCGTCTGGAAAACATCGCCGGTAATACCCGATTCGGTGTACCCGTTGTCATGAACGAAATTGGCGCCGCTCAACATGGCCATGTGAATTGAAAATGCCGCTTCGATGCCGGACTGCAGCTCCATTTTTTTGGTGTCGGTGCATCCCGATGTCGAATACATGGGGAGTCCCACATGGTTCAGCATTTCCGTGTACATCGCACTCATGATGCCCAGTTCGGGTGCACCGTACGAATAAATGGTTCGGCGCATATCGAGAATGGATTGAACACCGCCGATGATGATGCAGGTTCCCGGGTTGACCAGCTGTGAGACGACAACCCCGGCCATGGATTCCGCCATTGCCACAACGATCTGGCCGGCGTGGCTTGCGGGAACCGTAGCGCCCCCGATGCTGCAGGGGGTGTATACCTGGGGAATCCTGTTTTCCGCGCAGTACAGGCATTTGCCGATGGCATCGAAATCACTGGTCAAAGGTGAAATCGGTTCACTGTAATGGATGAAATTCGGCCGCCGGTTGAACGCCTCTTCACTGCCCGCCATCACGATTCCGATGCGATGCTGATCTCTGAGGTTTTCGACATTGAATGACCAGTTCATATTAATCTTTCGCGTATTCTGGATCATATCGGCGAATTCGTATACGTCGGCCAATCCGTTCGTTACATCGTTGATGGATCCGAGAGACTGGACATACCCGATATTCGGCAGGGCATCGCATACCCGGGCTACGGTCGTGGCGTCTTTTCTTAAATACGGACGCCGTTCGAGCGTGTCCGGATCGATAAAGTTCGGGGGGGTCGGGCCGGGGCCGAAATAGCTTCGTCCTTTTTCCACATAGCACATTTCCTCATCACCGTCCCAACTGTAAATCGTGGTGGTCGGCGGCAGGGACGATAGTGCATCCAATACGATTTCCGGCGGTATTCGCACGCGAACGCCGTCTACTTTGCAGCGATTGTTCGAAAGCAGTTCACGAACCCTCTCATGATGAACGTTCACACCGGTATCATTCATGGTCTTTATCACTCCGCGGAAAATGCGGTCTTTTTGATCTTCTGAGAGTAACGAAAATCGAGGGGTTTTATTCACTGTATAATTTGTCCTGAAGGTCATAGCTGTCTCCTTGCTCTATGCTGAAAACCATTCCGCAAAAGGTCACCTTTTCTTTTATTTGGAATGACGTTTATCTGCATCACGGACGATCTGTTTGAGTTCTTTGTGCAGTTTTTCCTCGATCGGCAGCGGCGTATAGGTATCCAATATCTGCTCGGTTTCTTCGTTGATGCGATCCGACATGGTTTTACTTCCTTCGTTATTCCACGTTTCCCAGTCCGTCCGATCCATGCGTTTGGGGAGAAACCATTCCTTCCAGTGATCGTATGTGTGGTCGTGCGTGACGAATTCACCGCCTGGGCCGACCTCATCGATAACCCGAAGCGCCATGTGGTTTTCATCCGTATTAATGCCTTTCCCGACCTGACGCACCATTCCGATGATTTCGTCGTTCATCACCAAGCTTTCCAACGATGCATTTACGCCGCTGTCAATATAGCCGACGTCGTGTACGAGGCTGGCGCCGGAAAGATAGGCGGTTAAAAGATTCAGCGTGCACTCGATGGCGGCTTGTTCATCCACGACTTTGGAATCCGTGCAACCGCCGGTTGAAAACATCAGAAGTCCCAACCACTTGGAAATGTCGGTGTTTGCGGCTGAGGCCAGTGCCATTTCAGGGGCGCCGTATGAATACGTGGTGGTTCGCATATCCATAACGGTGGTCACACCGCCCATGATCAGCGGCATGCCCGGTTTTTTCAAGTAGCACAATGCAACCGCCAGCAGTGTTTCGGCCAGAGACTGAACGAGCATGCCGGCAATCGTCGCCGGCGCTGTCGCGCCTGAACTCGGGCAGGGCGTATACATTGCCGGTATACTCTTCTCAGCGGCAAACAATAATTTTTCGACCGCCGTTTGATCATTCGTCAACGGCGAAATCGGCTCGATATAAGCGACAAAGAGGGGGTTCAAACGAAATTCGCCCTCGCCGCCCTGTATCAGGCAGGCCATCCTCCATAAATCCTCGAGTCCTTCACCATCAACGCTGGTGACGACCATGGGTTTGGCACAACCTTCGAGCATGGCCATAAACTGATGCCGGTCATACGTCAGCGGATTGGGGGCGTCACCGACGATTCCGTGAGACATGAAAAAATCGTAATTCGGCAGGCAATCCACGAATCGCGCTGCATTGACGATATCTTCGTAAATTGTTCTTCGCCGTTGACCGGTTTTTCGATCATAGGTGAACGGCAGGTCCGATCCGGTTCCGAAATAAACGTGATCTTTTTGAAGGGCGACCGAGCGGATGCCGTTCCTGCCCTTTAAGGTAATTTTGCCCGGGTAGCTTTTCAGGGCCCGCTCCACCAATGAAACCGGTACCCTTACCCGCTTGTCATCCGATACAACCGCTTCGCTGTTTCTAAATAACTCCAACGCTTCTTCGTGATGAACCCGTGAACCCACACGTTCTAGAACTTCGAGAGCGGAAAAGTATATCTGCTCGATCTGATCTTCCGTCAATACACGGAATACCGGCGTTTCCTGGACGGTGTGATTCATCAAATCCATATTAGGCATGATCGACTTCATTGCATATCTCCTATCCCTTCGGATTTTTTTTAGTTAACGGATGCAAAACGTTTGCCTGTTATCGCTATCGACACTTATGGCAGCACTTCATCCGAATGCAACGGGGCGATGCTGCCGGGGTATAGATCAACACGGCATGTATACTGCAGATGCTGCGATTAGAGGCCTAACGCTTCTTTGCCTTTATCGACGGAGCTGGCGGCATTGGCGCCGTAAATATCCGCTCCGATTTCTTTTGCGAATTCATCCGTAACGGGTGCGCCGCCTATCATAATCTTTACCTGGTCACGAATCCCCGCTTCCTTCAGTGCGTTGATCGTTTCACCCATCTTCGGCATGGTAGTGGTCAACAGGGCGGACATTCCCAACAGATCCGGTTTGTGTTCCTTGACCGCATTGACAAAGGCATCGGGTTCCAAATCGATTCCGAGATTAACAACTTTAAAACCCGCACCTTCAAACATCATGGCAACCAGATTTTTACCGATATCGTGCAGATCCCCTTTTACCGTTCCAATGATAAGCGTACCCGCCATCTTGGCGTCGCCTTCTGCCAAAATCGGGCGGAGCTTTTCCATCCCGGCGCTCATTGCTTTTGCCGACCGCAGAACTTCGGGGATAAACATCTCGCCGGTTTTAAAGCGCTGGCCGACAACATCCATACCGGCAATCAAACCTTTGTCCATCACCTCTTTGGCATCTGCACCGGAATCAATAAAATTCTGTGTCATTTCAGCGACCGCATCAACTTTTCCGGATATCAACAATTCCGCCATCTTACCAAAATCTTCTGACATGGTATCCTCCCTAGTAATTGAAAATTTATAAAAATACGAAATGCGTTAGACGAATCATTCTTTTACAAAGTGGAAAATACCCCAGGTAAGGTATCCTCTTTCCCCTCCGTCAATCCAGTGAGCAAGCCCCTTTTTCATGTTTTGGATGTATTCACGGCTGACCCGTTTCACAAGATCCTTTTCCCGCCTCTCCAATTCCTGCAAAATTCGGGCGTAATGGATGGTTAAGTGAGGTGTTAAATCCACATATCCGGCATCTACAAATCCTACTTTTCGTGCATGGTCCCGATAAAATTTCGGCGATCCGAGGGACTGAAGATGAATGCGTTCATAAATCGGGCCGAGCACATCGGACGGGCAATCATCTGTTTGCATCGGATCTGTAAAAATCATTTCACCGCCCGGTTTCATAACCCGGTACGCCTCTTCCAACACTTTTTCCCGGTTGTCGCTGTGGAGGATGGCGTCCTGGGACCAAACCACATCGAACGTGTTTTCCGGATACGGAATATCGGCATAGTTTCCCTCGACCACTTCGATTAAGTGGTCCATATTGCTTTCCCGGTTCATTTTCCGTGCACGGTTGTTCTCTGTTTCGCTCAAATTTACGACTACTACACGGCATCCGAATTTTTCGGCCAGAAAACGGGCGGTTCCTGAAAATCCGCCGCCCAAATCGATCAGGCGTGTATCCTGGTTTAAAGAGCGCGCCTGTTCCGCCATCCGTTCGATCGTCCGACGACCGGCATGGTAAATCGAATCGGCTTCGGATTCATAAATTCCAAGATGAAGATCTTCACCGCCCCAAATCGTGTAGTAGAAGTTGTGGGCGTCATCGCTGTTGTAATAATCCCGTGTCACTTCAACCGCATTGGAATATTTTTTGCCAGGCATAGATAAAAACCCCCGTCATTTTTTACCCGTCAACATGAAATACAGATATGCTGATTTTATGTGCGGATTGGCATCCGAATATTATGTAAGCAACCCGATCAGCAAGCATCATGAATGATCGATCATTAAGTCGTTTAAATGAAATATCGTCTGAAAAATCGTACTCTATATATTTTACCGGGAAGAATCAAGTAAAAAATTTTTAGCCGCTTGATTCCAAGACTTTAAAAATCCCTTGGTGAAAAGAGCTTTTCCTGTGCGTGAATTGGCCCTTAAGATAATTGTAAGCAAAATAAGACAAAAAAAAATTTTTTTATGCTTGAAAATATATCGTATTCAATGTAAATGGTAGTGCTCGATGGGTTCGGTCATCCAATTGACGGAGTCTGAGAGTGTTGATTATGTTGATTGATAGGTTGATCGACGGACTAAAAAAATAGTCGGAAACAAATAAAACACCCAAAAAAAACCAAATGGATTCCAACATTAAAAATATCGATGAAATCATTTCATCTGAGCAAATTTGCAAAGATATTCTGGTTTCATTGCGAAAGATCGTCCAGGCAATTGATATACATTCGAAAAACCTTAACCGGAGATTCGGCATTACGGCCCCGCAGCTGCTCATCCTGCAGGAAATTTCGGATCATGAACAAATTACGGTGACGAAACTGGCGGACATCGTCAGTTTAAAACAGACAACAGTGACGGATATTATTAACCGCCTGGAACGAAAAGGGCTTGTGCAAAAATCGAAGGACGACCACGACAAACGCCGAAGCTTCATCACATTGACGGAAGAATCGGTTCGAATACTCGAGAACACGCCATCCCACCTGCAGGCTGTTTTTGTGGAACGATTTTCCCGATTAAGTGCATGGGAAAAATTAATGCTTTTAAGCGCAATGAAACGCATGGTGGATTTGATGTCTGCGGAAAAGTTTCATGCCGCACCATTGCTTGCAACCGGATCTGTGGTGGATTCGGCTTGATATAAGAAGAAGCGCTTTTTGTGGATACTTATGTGTCCTTTGATTTCTTCCCTGAAAAGCAGGGTGGAAAAAACCGCCTGTCATAGGTGGCGGTTTGCTCAATTTCGAGGAAGAGAAAACATTTAATCGAATAAATTCAATGAGTATCTTGAGGATTACGTTTTGAATCCGATATAGAAATCGGGTAAAAGGTGACGTATTGCAATGGTTTCGACTCCAGGAGCTGAAAACAGGAGAAGAATATGGCAGATGTAAGTCCGTTTCGAGGATTGGTCTATAATCCCGACATGATAGAAGATTTATCCCATGTGGTAACACCTCCCTATGATGTGATCTCGGATCGTGAACAGAAACTGTATTATGACCGTCATCCGTATAATATTATCCGGTTGGATAAAAACAAGGCTTCACCCGGAGACACGAAAACGGATAATCCCTATACGCGGGCTGCAGCCTTTTTCTCCCAATGGCTTGCAGACGGCGTTCTTTTACAAGACCCTGCGGATACGTTTTATGTCACCACCGTTGAATTTCAGATTAAATCCCGGAAATATGTCCGGTTTGGTTTGATTGCCCGCGTTAGGTTGGAGCCCTTCGAGAAAAGGGTTATTTTGCCTCATGAAAATACCTTCTCAAAATACAAGTCTGAACGGCTGCAGCTCATGAAAACGTGCCATGCCAATTTCAGCCATATCTTCTCGGTTTTTTCGGATACCGAAGGATTGCTGGAGATGCTGCAATCGGCATCCGCCGAATTCCGGCCGGATTTGGAATTCACGGATGACGACGGGCATATTCACAAAATGGTGCGAATTACCGATGCCGATTGCCAGGAAAGAATAAAGCGGGCGATCAAGGACAAGCGCCTGTTTATCGCCGACGGTCATCACCGTTACGAAACGGCTTTAAATTACAGAGATTGGCTGAAGGAAACGCAGCCTGATTTTGATTCCGATCATCCGGCGAATCATGTCATGATGTATATATGTCCGATTCAGGAAGGCTTGATCATCCGGCCAACCCATCGAGTGCTTCGGAAAATTCCAGATCCCATATGCATGAATTTTATTGAAAAGGCTTCTCGATACTTTCAGATTCAGTCCATGCCCTTGGAATTGGACGACATCCAGGAAAAGCTGAATTGTTTTATGCAGTCAAATCCCGGTTCACAGCAAATCGGGTTGCATATCAAAGAAGATCCTTATCTTTACCTGCTCACGTTGAAGCCCGGGGTGATGGAAGAACTGTTTGGAGAGAATATCCCATTGCCTTTGCGAAAGCTGGACGTAACGGTGTTTACACGGCTGATCTTGATGCATATGCTGAATTTTGATGAGGCGAGTCTGGATGACGAGGAAAAAATCGATTTTACCAGCGACGACGCGGAAGCCGTTCTCTCCGTCGTTTCAGGTTCCCATGATATGGCCGTATTATTGAAGCCGCCCACAAATGGTCAGGTGTGTCAAATTGCCGAAGCAGGATTGACGATGCCGAGAAAAACCACCTTTTATTATCCAAAGGTCATCAGCGGCCAGGTGATGAATTTGCTCAAAATTAACGATTTCGAAGTTGGAATCGAAAAGGCTTCATAGGCAATGTTTCTGCTGATTTAGACGGCACCGCAAATGCCGATTTCGATCGGTAAGGGTTGATGGAAGAGCACTTTCAGCAACTTGAAAGTGCTCTTTTCTTGAGGAATTCAGTTGAGATACTATTCAATTGGTCAAAGCGAAGGAGTTAATTTATGGATTCTGGAAATTTGTTGTTTACCTCTGAGTCGGTAACGGAGGGACATCCCGACAAGGTTGCCGATGCCATATCGGATGCCGTTCTGGATGCTATTATTGCGCAGGATAAAAACAGTCGGGTTGCCTGCGAGACCTTGGTGACCACCGGGCTTGCATTCGTCGCCGGGGAAATCACGACCGAATGTTACGTGGATCTGCCGCAGATTGTCAGAAACACGATCCGGGATATCGGCTACCGGTCGTCTCAAATGGGATTCGACTGGCAGACATGTTCCATCGTTACCAGCATTGACCACCAGTCTCCGGATATCGCATTGGGTGTTAATGTTGGAGAAGGGTTGTTCCTGGACCAGGGGGCAGGCGACCAGGGCCTGATGTTCGGATTTGCCAGCGATGAAACGCCCGAATACATGCCGATGCCGATCATTTATGCCCACAAGTTGTGCAAACGGCTGGCCGAGGTTCGGAAAAACGGGTCACTGGACTTTTTAAGGCCGGACGGAAAGAGCCAGGTCACCGTGGAATACGAAAACGGTTCACCCAAACGGATCGATGCCGTTGTCATTTCCGCCCAGCACAAACCCGATGTAGAATACGAAGATCTGAGAAATGCGATCATCAAAAGTGTCATTAATAGGATTATTCCCGGGGACCTGATCGATGAAGAAACCCGGTATTATATCAATCCCACCGGCCGATTCGTCGTGGGCGGCCCCATGGGGGATTGCGGGCTCACCGGCAGAAAAATCATAGTGGATACATACGGCGGACATGGAAGCCATGGCGGAGGCTGCTTTTCCGGAAAAGATCCTTCCAAGGTGGACCGGAGCGCTTCCTATATGGCGCGGCATGTGGCCAAGAACGTTGTCGCCGCAGGCCTTTCCAAAAAATGCGAAGTCCAGGTGGCCTATGCCATCGGCGTTTCCGAACCGCTCTCCATTCTTGTAGACACCATGGGCACCGGAAAGATTTCCTCAAAACGGATTCGGGAAATCATCACGGAAGTATTCGATCTTCGGCCTGCGGCCATTATCGAATACCTGGATTTGTTGCGGCCGATTTACCGGCCCACGGCGGCATATGGCCATTTCGGGCGAAAAGATCCGAATTTTACATGGGAAAAAACCAATATGGCCGATACGATCCGGGAAAAAGCCGGCATTTAAAAAATAAAGGAGCAGACAAACTATGGAACACCACGTAAAAGACATTCATCTCGCAGAAGAAGGCGCCCGGCGCATCGAATGGGCGAATCAGAGCATGCCGGTCCTGAACCGCATCAGGAGCCGGTTTGAAGTGGAAAAACCATTAGACGGTATTCGAATTGCTGCATGTCTTCACGTCACCACGGAGACGGCTTCCCTGATGCAAACCCTGAAATCCGGGGGGGCTTTTGTTCAACTTTGCGCCTCGAATCCTTTGAGCACTCAAGACGATGTGGCCGCTTCCCTGGTTCAATCGGATATCCCGGTGTTCGCCATCAGGGGTGAAGATCATAAAACATATTACCAGCATATCCATGCCGTTCTGGATGCCGCCCCCCACTACACCATGGATGACGGAGCAGATCTGGTGTCCACGCTTCATTCGGAACGGTCCGAGCTGATCGACGGCGTTAAAGGCGGCACCGAAGAGACCACTACTGGAATTATCCGTTTGAAAAGCATGGCAGCCGACGGCGTATTGAGATATCCGATCATCGCCGTAAACGATGCCAAAACAAAACACTTGTTCGACAACCGATACGGCACCGGTCAAAGCACTATGGACGGCATCATCCGGGCCACCAACCGGCTGATCGCGGGTGCTTTTTTCGTCGTCTGCGGATACGGATGGTGCGGCAGAGGATTGGCCATGCGGGCCAGGGGAATGGGCGCCAATGTGATTGTTACTGAAGTGGATCCCACCGCCGGTCTCGAGGCCGTCATGGACGGATTCACGGTGATGCCCATCGGGGAGGCGGCGAAAATCGGCAACTTTTTCTGCACGGTTACGGGCAACCTCAACGTGATTCGAAAATCGCATTTCGAAGTCATGAAAGACGGGGCCATTGTGTGCAACTCCGGCCATTTCAATGTGGAACTCGATCTCGAGGGGCTCGAAAGCATAACGAAACAAAAACGTGAAATCAGACCTTTCGTCATCGAACATCAGCTGGAGGACGGCAGATGCATCAACATTCTCGGTGAAGGCCGGCTGATCAACCTGGCGGCGGCCGAAGGCCACCCATCCAGCGTTATGGACATGAGCTTCGCAAACCAGGCACTGAGCATCGAACACATGGTCAAAAGCAAAAACAGGATGGAAAACCGGGTTTACGGGGTTCCCGAAGAAATCGATAAAATGATCGCCTCGGAAAAGCTCGGCGCCATGTTCATTTCCATCGACACATTGACCGCGGAACAGAAAAACTATCTCTCTTCCTGGGATATGGGGACGTGACAAAATATCGAATCAAAAACGGTGAACCCTTGTTGGTGGTTCACCGTTTTGTTTTAGGGGGGGTCCTAAGTCCGATAATACCGGACCGTCAGATCGTGGAATATGTTATTTCCTCTTCTCCTTTCATCATGGAGCCGGGTTCTTTTTCCTCTTTCCGAATAAAAATGATCAAGATCATAGCGACGAGGTAACAGCAACCTGAAAAGATAAAGGCCCAGAAATAGGAGCCCGTAAGATCGAAGATCCATCCAAATAAAAACGGACCGGTTCCGCCGATGATCCCAACAGCAAAAACGATCATGCCGAAAAGAGAAGCCAATGAAACACGACCGAAGATATCACCGACATAAGGGGCCCATAACGGCGTGAGTATACCTCCGACGATTCCCGCCGATAAACTGAAGATGACAATGCCGCTCATCCGGTCGACATTTACTGCATACACTATCAGAAAAATCTGCAGAATGAACCCTGTTACAAGAACGGGTTTTCTTCCGTATTTATCAGACAGCGGTCCGCCAATGAGCGCACCCGTAATCGAAGCGATGCCCAGCAAAAAAATACTGAGTTTGACCATTCCCGTGGCACTGACTTCAGGTACGTTTGCAGCTTTTGCAATATCGAAACCCCAGGCGGCTACGTGTCCCATGAATCCCATCACGGGTATTATAAATACGGAATTTGCGAAAAGCAGCAGCCAATAAGACCTTGTTCTGACGGCTTCCCTGACTGTCCACTCCGTTTCGTCTATAGGTGAGACATCCGCCGATTCTGATACCCTTCGAGAACCTTGTTCTCCATCAGGGTATAAACCCATGGATTCTGGATCTTTTCTGACGACGATCCAGGATATACCCATAATTACCGCACCCATGATAAGCCCGATATAAAACCAGCTCTTTCGCCAACCGAAGGCATCGATCAAATCGGGAATGATCAAAGAGATAATGGAAATACCCAGCGTCATACCGACGATGATAAGGGCAACGGCCAGCCCCCCTTTTCTGACAAACCATTTTCTGGCTGTACTGGCGTTGGGTACAACGAGCGTGGCGGATACACCAATCGCCAATATAACACCATAGAAAATATAAAACTGCAGGGGTTCATTCATTCGGGATGTTAAAACCAGGCTTACCATGATAATGAAGCCGCCGACTATCATCAACACCCTTGGACCATATCGATCGACGATAAATCCCGAAGCAAAGGCACCGATTCCATATATCCACATGTGAAGGGTCAAGCCGAATCCCAGTGTCGCCCTGGTCCACCCCAGATCCTCTATCAGATACGGCAGGAACATGGTGAAGGAAAACCTGCTGGAAGCTGACAGGAGTGCGATCATCGAGCATCCTGCAACAACCCACCATCCATAGAAGATTTTTTTTCGATGTTTTTCCTGCGACATAGTTTTTCCTTGATTTAAATGGGTTTGCCGCCATTGCGGTAAGCACAAAAGATAGGACAAAACTGCCGCCCTGATATATCCTCATGACCCCGAAGCCGCTCTGTCCGAGGGCTCCCCAGATTTCGGAGACTCCGCTTCAGGGACTGCAGCCCGGTGGCCTGTTTCTCTTACAAACGTAATCAGAATCACCGGTATGAAGATACCTCCTCCGATCACATAAAAACCCGATGCCGGCACGGCTGTCACGGTCATCACGGACCCCATCAGCCAGGGCATCGTGAAACCTCCTATCCGGTTGAACGTGAAAATGCCTCCAAAAGCACTTCCCGCAAGGATAGGCCCTATTTCCCTCAATTCGACGATAATGGACCTGAGCTGGGGAAGGGCGCACCCGTTGTTGAAGCCTGTCAGGCACCAGATAAGATACAGCGGCCAGCCCCATAAAAGCGGCAGTGCCACCGTAAAAATTCCGTTCATCAAGAAAAAAGGCCATGCGAAAAGCTTTCTCAATCCAAACTTGTCAGAAAGATAAGGCCCGACAAACATGCCGATGATTGACGTCCATGTGGCAAGTGATGTAAAAATTCCCGCCTCGGACTCTGTCATTCCTTTTTCCACAAGATAGGTGGGAATAAGACCCACCACAGCAAGAATGCCGCCAATGAGGAAAAGTTCCGCAAAGCATAAAAGCCACATCTCTTTCACGGTGAAAACGCGCTTCAGCCCCTCTACAGGTCCGGGGCGTGTTTTCATCAACTGAGCCATCACCCCGGTGTATTTTCTTTCTCTCGCAGCCACAATCCACAGCACCCATAGAGCCAGGGAAACACCAGAGGTCAGAAACATCACATTGCGCCAGGTTCCAAACGCCTGAACCAGAGGAATACCGAGAATCATACCGAGGCCCATACCGATACTCGCCCCCATAAGCAGAATACCGTTTGCCCGGCTAAGTTCCTCAGGCCCGAACCACATGGCTACGCCCTTGGTAAGATTGGGCACGATAAAGCCATAACTCACTCCCAGCGAAAACATAAAAAACCAAAGCGTCCAGAAGTGGGAAGCCAAACCTCTCAATCCTGCAAACACCACCGCGCAAATAAGCGCTATGGTGACAACCCTCTTTACACCGAAGCGGTCTGCCACAACGCCTCCAATAAGCGAAAACAGAAGCATCCCGAGCGGCACAGCACCCCATATGGACCCTATTTGCGCATAGTTCAGCCCCAGGTCACCGGCAATGCGCGGAAACAAAGGGGGCATAACCATTATGACAACGCCGTTCATGATCAGGTTGGTGAGAAACAAGTACGTAAGCATGGGCCAACGATACGCCGCCTTCTCTCGATCTGTCTTCTCCATGACATCTCCTTGTGCTGTGAAAATGGGCAAATTGATTGAAACCGGTTTTAAAGGCCCTGATAAAAAGGTGGGGGCCACTGCCCAGGGAAAATCGCTTCTTTACAACATTCCTCCTTTACGGTTTTCAAATTGGCATTTTGGCCGTCTCATTTCTCCGATCCAATCGATAGTTTTCGATATAGGACCAGAAAAGAAAGATTAGCAGGAGGTTTTGGTCAGTCGGCCTCGGTAAAAGCATTTGGTGACGAGGTTCTGATGGAAATCAGCTCATTTGATTTAGTGGCCATCCGGAAATGAGAATATTCGATTCAGTTTATTTCAAGGCGGCCGGAAACAGGAGTGCTTGAAGTAGTTTTGAGGGTTACTATTTTTCGGCCGACTCCAAAAGGACGGATCGATCCATTTCAAGATGGGCTCTATTTATCCCAAAAAGCTGCATTCAGTCAATATAAAACGTATAAAACGGGACCTGGATGGACACTATGTTATGTCCGGAAGGGCACAGGTCCCTGAGGGGTTCGTATAATATCTGAAGTCCCTCTCTTATCCGTATTGGATACAGTCACCTGCACGCCATAATACCCTGTAGACCTTATTGATGGTGAGCCTAATTTGGCCGAAAAAATACAAGAGAAATACAAGATAGCGTACCATTGGATTTTTCAGGACAAATAAGGAAAGGAGGGAAATATGGATCAGCACATCGATCTTGAAAAAGGCAGAGAAGAGATATCGGAAAAAATGGGCTCGTTTGAATCTCCCAAAAAGGCCCGGCAAAGGGTCAGGAAAAAGATGGGGGATTTCGGCGAGTCGGCCAGACGACATTCCAACAAGGTATCTAAAAATGTGAAAAATATGGATAAGCGAAAGGCGCTTTATGTAGCCGGGATGGTGACCGCCGGCGCTGCGGCCATGACCTTCATTGGACAGGCCCTGAAAAAACTCTCCATGACCCTGACTTCCATTGGAGAGACTGCAAAAAGATTGACCATCTGGTCGATTCAGGCGACAGGAGATACGGCTGAACAGATTTTGAATTCCACCCGCGATTTGGTGATTACGGCTGCCGAAGGGGTTACGGATGTGACCGTTACGCTTCAGAAATCTGTGGTTCAGATCGTGCGGGGCTCTATTTCCGGGGCCGCCGAAATGGGGGCGGATCTGAATATGACTGCGAGGTCGGCTGTTCACGGAGCGATCAAGGGGGCCTCGGAGGCCGGAGCGGATGTGGCCAAAGTGGCTGTCTCGGCAACCCAGGAGGCTATCAAAAGTACAGCGGCGATTACCGGAGATCTGACCGAAGCAACCTCGGCGGCGGTGACCGGGGCCCTCTCCGCAGCGGACGAAATCGGTGGGAAGACAGGCAGGGTAATAAAGGACTCCGTTCAGAATTCAATCAAAGGGTCTAAAGACGTATTTAAAGGGATCTTCCGTTGATCTGGATGAAACCGGGGCGTCTATGTTTTTAAGCTTTTTTCTTTTGCGATCAGCTTAAAGTAATATATGCACAATTTTCGCCGCCTTTTGATGAACGGCTATTGTGAAAAAGGCCATAGACGTCCCCTGGTGATCCCGAAGGAATCATTCAATAAAGCTTTTCCAGCAACTGCGTTTTCTTTGTCGCGCGCTCCAACGTATAGGGTTTCAGCCAGGTGATCGTCGGCCGTAATTTTAATGTTTGATGCATCTTTTCGATAATTTCTTTTTCCAGCTCCACCCGATCGCTTTCCTGAATGCTTTCGCCGTATTCCACTTTCAGCTTCAAGGGAGGAACGACACGCGGCGGCGGCTCTTCAAGCACGATTCTGAAAGAACCCGTCAATCGAGGGAAAAATGATTGGATCACGCCTTCGATGGCCGCGGGATACACCGGGACGCCTTTAACCTTCAGCATGTCGTCGGCTCGCCCCACGATCTTGTACCGGAATCCGCTTAAACCGCAGGGGCAGGGTTCGGTAAACACTTGGTGAATGTCATTCAAGGTAAACCGGATATTTGGAAAAAATCCCGGTGATTCAGGGTACAGGCTGGTAAAAACAGCCACCCCGGTTGCGCCATGCGTCAGCGGAATCGGGTCCTTTGTTTCAGGATCGATCAGTTCATAATAGCAGTAATCATCGGCGACCCAATGCATTCCCTGATAAACCGGATGATCACATGAAATTCCGTAGCCGGCGCCTGCATCGTACACCTTTGCTCCATATTCGTTTTCAAGGCGACTTTTTACTTCAGGAATACCGGCCCCCGGTTCTGCGCCACAGAACAAAACCTTCATGTTCAGAGCCCTGACCGGCTCCTTTAGGACATCGGGAGATCGTTCAATGAGATGAAGCGCCAGGGAAGGGGTGCCGCTGAACACGTTTATTTTAAACCACTTGATGTAATTTAAAATGCGTTCGGTCCCGGCTTCGGCACCGATAGGGTATAGCGTTATTCCCGGAAATTTCTGGTACCCTAAGATTTGCGGCGTACTGGCCGCATGCATACTCAAACCGAAAAGTATGGCGATGCGGTCGCCGGGTCGAATGTTGGCTCTCCAGCTCATTCGACCGTTAATATTGGGAATTCTATCCGGATCTTCGACTCTGAAAAGGGGATACGGAGTGGGTATTCCGGTCGTTCCCGAAGTGGAATTGACCATGTACAGGTTTTCCAATCGTTTTGGGCCGTACAGTTCTTCAAAAATGGCATCCATATCCAACATTTTTTCTTCATAAACCTGTCTATATTCCGCCTGGCCTACGGGAGGTAAAGCCTTTGCCAAGTCGTTGAACGACAGGATGCCTTCGGGTTCGATGCCTGCACGCTGCATGCGCTTTCTGTCAAACGGAACGAACCGGTAATGAAAGTTCAACATCGGCTGCAACCTGGCTGATTGGATTTGGTGCATTTTTTCTGTATTCAAATATGGTTCGATATCCATGTCCCAATATTTTTGTTCTTTCATTTTTTTCATGGCTTTGTCTTTCCCCCATCAACGGATCGGCATTTTACGTTTTTATACGAACTGATTTACTGTTCTTCGGGGAAATGTTTCCTTAAGGATATGGCCCCCCAAGCGGTTTAATGATCGGTTGTCCCCGTCTTCAATGGTGAGTGCCCGCGAATCCCGCCATAACTTTTCGATCAGATATTCTTTTGTAAGTCCATTGGCGCCGTGGATCTGTACAGCCTCCTCGACAACTTCCCTGGCTGTGTCGGTGCAAAAGGTCTTCGCTGCATAAGCATATTCATAAACCGGAGGATCCACCCGGGAGTTCAGATTGTGAATCGCACGACTCATCGCTCGAATGGCCTCCACCTTTGAAAACAACCGATGTATTCTTGCCTTCATCGAATAGTGCTCGATCAGCGGCTTCCCCCCTTGAACGCGCTCCCTGGCGTATGTAAACGCCTCTTCGAATGCCGCTCTGGCCAAAGACAAGGCGACGATGCTCATTCCCGTGTTTCCCAAGCCTAAATTACCAAGAACCGATTCCGTATAGGTGTCGGTGCCGTGGAACATCCAATCTTTTGGAATTTTAACCTCGTCAAAAAAAAGCTCGCCTTGGGGGAGTTCCCGTTGCCCCACTTTTTCAAGCGGTTTTCCCCGGCTGATGCCCGGAAGATCCAAGGGCAGTATGCACACCCCCCCTCCTGAGAGCCCCATCGATTTGTCGATATGGACGTTCAGCATGCAATGAGTGGCAATCGGGGCGCACGACACCCATGCGGCTTTTTGCCCGTTCAGGACATAGGCATCACCCTCCAATCGGGCGCTGACCTGCCCCTCGATTTTGGAATCCTTAAAAAACGTTTCTCCTATGGCCAAATGATCCGAGCCGTGAGCAGGCTCTGTTATGGCCCAGCATCCCAGTATGCTGCCGTCTCTGCATTGAAAGAACGGCATGACGAACGTTTGGATCAGGGCCGCATCACCGGTTGCCAACACTTTCCCGAAAATCCATGAGGCCATTCCTAAAATCGCATTTAAGCCCACACTTCCCCAGCTGAGTTCTTCTGCAATCAGATGGGACTGCAGCGGTGTACATCCAAGTCCCCCGACTTCCTCCGGAAAGGCTGCCTTGTGATATCCCAGCCGGTATGCCTGGCTTAAAAATCGCCAGACCGGAGAGCCTTCCGATGTCGCCTCCTCGGCTGACACTTTATCGATTTCCCTGCTGATGGGCCGCATAATGTCCCTCGCAAATTTGTGGGCCTCATCCCTTATCATCCTGTCTTCCCGGCTTAGATCCAGGTTGACATCAAAATAAGTGCTCATATTTCCGGCCTCCATTTTTAAAAATACAAGATGATTTCCTGTAAACAAAAAACGCTCAGGTGTTCATTGATCCCGATTTGCAGGATCCTCGAATGCAGTCTATATTAACGCCAGTGAAGAGGGCGGTTTAACAGTGAAAAATTCATTGAAACCGGCCGTTTTGAACAAGGTGAAGATGTAAAGATCGGAAAAATGAATTACGTGTCGCCGCAAACGGTATCCAATGAGATGGCGAAGAAGTGCCGGATAGGAATTTTATTAAAAGAAACGCTATACAATAGAATGCCGGAGCAAGAGGTGTAAACCGGAAGAGAGGTCTCGTTGCAAATGGTCGATTTCAAATCAACTTCAGAAACACATACCGAAATCAACATTTTAATTTAACCGGAAAACGTTGATTGAGTCAATGAAAAAGGAAAAACCTGACCCGGATGAAAAAGTGATCGGATAGCATTCAGGCCTGTAAGTGATGGGATATGGTGAGGGGTAATGGGTGATGGGTGTGGATGGGGTCCATATCGTTATCGGTATCGGTATCGAAAAGCACGTATGGAAAAATACGATCCCGATCATATGGTTATGTTTGCACATCTCAAATAACCCGAAAGAATGATACTATTATAATTGAAGGCGGCTAATTTGGAAGATGGCAATATCCGGTTTTTCGCTTGCCGGATTATTCGATTTCGATTACTTTTGTTACAGGCGTGAAAATCTCAATAGCTCCCAACAGGATTAAGGTCATGCTAAAGTTCGAGACCGCAGTTGCTGAGATCAATTTGCTTATCCATTTCTGGATGTACACTAGAAAGCCGATAACGTGAGGATTCCATATAATTTCCTCTCTAAAATATATGATCCCCTGGTGGAGCCTTTTCTTCGGCCCCTTAGGGTTCGAATGGCGAAGATGCTGCAGGAGCGAGTGTGTGCACCCGAGGAAATAAGGGTGCTCGACCTCGGTTGCGGTACCGGCAGCCAGGTGGAGCTGCTGGACCGGATGGGATTCAATGCGATCGGCTTAGACCTGTCCGCCGCGATGCTGGCGCATGCAAAAAAGAAGGCTCACAAGAGGGGGGCTGCAGGTTTCGAACTCGTAATGGCTGACGCTTTTAACCTACCCTTCGCTTCTTCCGCTTTCGATGCGGTCACCATTCAGCTCGTCCTGCATGAAATGGATCGGGAGATTATGCTGGGGGTTCTTCAGGAGATGAAGCGAGTGGCAAGAGAGGACGCCCTGTTTCTTGTAATCGATTTCGTAGGGCCGACTGTGTTCAATCCAATAACATGCCTGATCCGGATGGCCGAATTCTCGGCAGGTCTGCGGCATTACAGGAACAGCAGAGATTTCGTCAGAGCCGGTGGGCTGCCGTATTGGCTGGGAAAAACGGGATTCCGGATTTCGGATTGCTTCCCCTACTTCTTTGGATGCGTCCACCTGGCAGTAGCCCATAGCCTTGCACCCCATCTCTCTGGACGAAGATAGGGAAGACCGGTCGATTGTGAGAAAAACATAAACTTCCGGCTTTTCATGTTCAGCATTTTCCTCGATAAAAAAACTTGACAAATAGTTTTTCATTCAATTATTAGAACGATAAATATATGTTTTATTGATCTAACAAAGGTGATCTCATGGCTAAAGAAAATACCCGAAAACCAATGACTTCGGTAATGGAAGATTATCTGGAGACTATATTCGATTTGGATCAAGAAAAGAAAGCGGTCCGTGTCAAGGATATCGCAAAGCGGATGAATGTTAAAATGCCCACCGTAACCAGCATGCTTAAAAGTTTGAATGAACGTGGATTGGTTCACTACGAAAAATACGAATATGTGGAAATGACGAAAAAGGGGGCGGATGTCGGAAAGGAAATGCGGCGCAGGCATCAGGTTCTGAAAAAGTTTTTGACTGAAATTCTGAAAATTGAACCACCGGTCGCCGACGAAGAAGCATGTAGAATGGAACATTCTCTCAGCGCTTCCACCCTGGACAGACTGATCGATTTCATGGAATTCATTCAATCCTGTCCGCGTGCCGGAGACAGCTGGCTGAAAAATTTCCACGATTTTCGCTTGCATGGGCTAAAACCGGAAAAATGCCGATTGCAAAGCAGAAATTTTTCCGAGGAATTTGAAAATAGAATTCTTTTAAATGGCGAACTCTCTTCCGAGTAGGGGGTAAGTTGAAGAGCAGACTTTCGGGGGGTATTTTTTTGACTTTCAGTTAGATTAATAAAACAAAGTTAGTATGGCTTATTTCTGAAATACAGAGCTTTCTGATGAAAAAACAAATGCGTTACGATACCGCCGTTTATTTCGATAACGAACAGGAAGCCCATAAAGAAATGTTGGTTATTGGATTCGAAAAGGCGGAAACAAAGCAACGGAAGGCTGTAAACGGACCTGTGAGAAATGCAGCGACCTCCCTGCTGTATGGAGACCGAATGAAGGAGAATGAAACGATGAAGAAACATGGTTTTGTGTTGTTTGCGGCAGTGATTTTTGTCGGTACGGCATTGGTTACGGCATCCGGCTCCCCGGAAGAATTCCCATCCGAGGAGCCTCCCGGCGGCGTTAAAAGTCTCGAAGACCGAATCGAGCAATTGGAAAAAGCCATTGAACGTCAAACCGAGGGCAAGAAGTGGTACGACCGAATACGGATCAGCGGATTGATCGAAATCGAGGCAGGGTACGAAGAAACAGATTTCTCGGATCCGGCTGTAGACGATGAAAAAACCGGCGACATCGATCTTGCGACGATCGAGCTGGTGATGGATGTTGCAATCGCCGATTTTATGGACGGGCATGTGATGATCAAATATGAGGATGACGACCTGTTTGTGGATGAGGGCTTCATCACCCTGTTCGGAACGGAAGCATTCCCCGCATTTTTGATCGCCGGACGCCAATACCTACCGTTCGGTTATTTTGAGAGCCATTTTATAACGGATTCCGTTACCCTGGTGTTGGGCGAAACCAATGACGAGGCAATCGTTGCCGGTTATTCCTTGTTGGGTGAAAAGGTCAATCTCGCTATAGGGGCCTTCAACGCCGATGCGAAAGAGGCCGGTGACGATGATGTCATAGACGGTTTTGTCGCAAGCGCAAATGTTTATGCTTTAAACGGCCTGACACTCGGCGCATCATATACCTCCAATTTAGCCGGTTCGGGCGCCTTTGAAGATGCGGCCATCGATCCGGATAACCTGGAATCACTCGTAGGCGGGTTGAGCGCATATGCGGTCTTTGATTTTCTGGACCGATTCCGATTCATCGGTGAAATCGTAACAGCCCTGGACCATTTCAAAGCAGGAGAAATCTACGACGTGACAGACATCGAAAATCGACAGCCTATGGCCTGGAATGCGGAATTCGGCTTTTTGGTTGCGGATGCAGTGGGGATTGCCGCACGGTACGCCGGATCGGATGACGGGGGTGACCTTTTGCCTGAAACGGAATATGGTGCGGTGCTGAATTGGCGATTTTATGCGGATACCAATCTGGCCGTCGAATATCTACACAACGATTTCGAAGGCGATGCGCAGGACACCGACCGGATACTTGTACAGCTCGCAGTTCTGTTTTAATTTTCTGATTTGCTGCTGGGTTTTTCGATATAAAAATGTTTGCGAAAAATCTAAGCGGTGCCGGGCCTGCTTAGAAGTGGTTTCAAAACCTTTAGTTTTGAAACCACTTCTATTCCTGTCAAGAGTTATTCAAAAAATAGCACTTAAACCGACTTCATATCGGCGCCCCTCATCCGGGTATCCGTTTACCGTTGAGTATTCTTCATCTGTTATATTCTCTACTCTGAAAAAAATTTCCTTTTTCGATCGTTTCCCGAAATAATATGCAGCCTGTGCCGTAACCTCGGTGTAATCCCCGAGTGGGGCCGGTGGACTGCTTTTAGGAAGAAAGCGCTCGTTTTCATAGGATGATACATATTTCGAAAATACCGAGACATCGATATGCCGATAATAATAGGAAGCACCACCTCCAAAAATCAGTTCAGGGACTTCCTCGTCGGATTCCCATGATCCGTTTTCCTTTTTCCGTGTCTTCATTGCCGCTGCATTTAAAAAAAACTGAAGGCCGTTTTTCAGGCGGTGGGATTGTATGTCCAGTTCCACTCCGTAATTTTCGAGATCCGTATTCTCATACAGGGCGTAGTCCTCATCGTTGATGACGACGATCCGGTTCGTTACTGCAGCGGCATCATCCTGCTTTACGTAAAACCCCGTGAGCGAAATATCTCCGAAGTTTGGATATGTTTTGCGGAAACCGAGATCGATTTTGGACCGTGTTTCGGTTCCGGGGATATTCAGATTCACATCCACCATGCCCGGGGATGCGGCAATCTGTCCCCATGTGATATTTCCTAAAACGGCAAGATCCTTCGTCAGTTTGTAAGACAGGCCGAGTGTGAGCGTATGCAGCGGGTCCTCCCACTCGTCCTCGACCAAAACGGACTGCAGTGGACCGGCACTGCCTTCTATATTGAAACCGCCGAACTGTTCATAATACGTCCGGCTTACGCGGTATCCGGCATTTAGAGCCAGCTTTCCAAATTCGTGATCATCCAAAACAACCCCGGAGTAGGTCCACAACTCACCCGGGCGGCCCACATAAAAGCGTTTGCCGGTGGGAGACTTCCAATAGTTGAACATTCCGCCGAATCGTAAAACATTATTTTCGCTTAACCTGAGACTTTGAATGGCGTTAATGCCGTATTCATGATCTTTTTCCCACCAGTCATCCGCACCGGTGCGGTGTCCTTTCAGCTCTCGGTCTGCATAATTGACGGTGATGTGCGTTGATGCGAATGAACCGGGATCATACGTCATTTTTCCCACAAGAATGTATGTTCTCATGGGATCGAAACTGTCCCGTCTGGTCTGCAGCGTTTGGGTTGCAGGGGGCTCTGCAAGCCGCAATTCCCGATCACCGAATATCACATAGGAATTTGCAGCCAGATTTACATCGGGGGTCACCTGATATGAAAGCCTGCCGTAGAGATTTGATATGCTTTCCCTGGAATTGGGAAAGGGACCGCTCGTAAACCGATGGCCAAGGCCGATGGCGTAGCCAAGATGATCGTTGGTGTCACCGTGGCCCAATTGCATTACGGCGGTATCGTGACTCCCGTAAAGCGCATCGATCTGTGTTTGCTTGGAGGTGTATTTCCGGGGGATGATATTAATCATCCCGGTCATACCGCCGGGTCCAAGCAGCATGGCACTGCTGGACCGAACGACTTCAATTCGATCGACATTTGCAGTGCTTAAAAAATAATTCGTTTCGTGGAATTCACGAAACCAGGCGCCGTCAATGGTGTATCCCGGATAAGGGTATCGCTGGCCGCGGACCGAAAAAAATGTCTTGACCTTTCGACCCCGTGATTCCGTCCATGCACCGGGAATGTATTTCAGTGCGTCCACGACGGAATAAGCCTTCATATGCTGGATTTCTTTCTGTCCGATAACGCTTGTCGCTGTATAAAGTCCCGGAGATTCCGTATACGGCCTCGACATAAGATCCTGCGGCAAAAGGGTGGTGTAATTGGACAGCCTCTTGCCGGTGACTACCATATCCGCCATTTCACTGGGTTCAAGGACGGAATCGTCGGGTTCTTCCCCTGCTGCGGCAGGCAAAACAAAGAAGATGAGAAACATTAAAAAAAAAGAAATCTGGAAATACATGAGCTTTTCAGCCATTCGGCTTTCCCGATCTGCAAAAATCATCTAATTCAGCATACCCTTTTTCATCTGCAATGTCCGAGAAGCGTAATCGGCGGCTCTTCGATCATGCGCAACAAGCAATACACTTCCGCCATTCGATACATAGTCACCCAAGTATTTCAAAACAGTTTGAGCGTTTTCATCATCCAGATTGCCGGTGGGTTCATCCGCCATAATGATTTTGGGTTCGTTAAAAAGCGCTCTTGCAAGGGCGACCCTTTGCCGTTCTCCTGTACTCAACTGGGCCGGAAAATGTCGGGCTCGATCAGTCAACCCAAATCGCCTTATCAGCTCCTCACTCCGCGAATCGGCATTATGTTTGGGTAAGGATAATGTCCCGGCAACAATGTTTTCTTTTGCCGTCAAATAGGGAATCAAATGAAACTGCTGAAATACAAAGCCGATATTTTCAGCCCGCCACCGGCTGCGCTTGTCATTTCCGATGTCATAGATAGGCCGTAACCCGTCGTATACAACTTCTCCCTGATCGGGTCTTAACAATCCGGCTGCCGTTAGAAGCAGGGTCGATTTTCCGCAGCCGCTCGAACCTCGGATGACCAGCAGTTCTCCCGGTGATATCGTCACGGTGACATTATCGAGCGCAACAATTTTGCCGTTGGGCCCGGAAAATGTTTTGGTAATATGGACCAACTCGAGCATACCGGTCTATTCCTCTCTCAACACTTCTGCAGGGTCCTGGCGGGCGGCAACGACCGCGGGAATCCATCCTGAAAGGACGGCAAGAATCGAGGCGCCGGTCATGGATAGGACCGCCAAGCCCAGCCAGAAAGATATTCCCCCGATTTTTTCCGGTGTGAAAACCACCTCGGGCATGCCCATTATGACGGCGGCGATACTCCCCAGGCAAAACCCCAAAAATCCGCCCAGTATGCCGATGGACAGGTGTTTTGATAGAAACAATCCCAGAATGCGCCGTGAGGAAACTCCAATGGCCATGAGAATACCGATCTCGTCGCGCCTTGCCCGGACATTTGAGAATGCCGCCAGTCCTATCCACAGAGAACAGGCAAATACGATGAACGGTATCAAAATGGATGCAATGTGTTCACGTTCCAGGCGGAGTTGCTCCCGCCCCTGCTCCTCTTTCAGCAGCGCTGTTTCGGCTTCCCTGGCTACCTGGGTTCTGGCTTCTGCACGTGCCACGGCAAGGGAGCCCCTTTCAATGACCCGGGTTCCGGGAAGGATGTCGGCAATCTCCTTGCGAACGGTTGGTATCGAATTGCCCGAGCACAGGCATTCCAATGCAAGGATGGCATTGATCAGGCCTTTTTTGCCCAATAATTCTTGAGCCTCTTCAAGGTGTATCCAGGCGGTGATATCGTCTTTGTTTCCCCGTTCCGAATAGCATCCCTTTACGGTAAACGGTTGTCTCATCAATGTGACCTTGTCATCGATCCGGAGGCCCATGCATCAGTTTCTTCCTCTGTTTGTCGACCAAAGGGCAAGCTTCCCATATCAGGCCCTTCACCCATCATCATTGGGCTTTGCGGCTGGTTGTCGTCTTCATCCATTGGTGGTCCGAACATGGGCATTTGCGGTCCTCCATTTCCACTGCCACCACTGCCAAGGAAATCAAGGCTTGGCCCATCGCCATCGTTTCCGCCACTATCCATGAACGGCAGTTGTGCATCATCACGATCAC
>JAWODC010000081.1:0-11161 GCA_046483495.1 Desulfobacterales bacterium | reverse complement strand
CAGGGAAAGATCCCGGACCGGAGGTTGAAGGAGGGACCGGACCGGAGGTTGAAGGAGGGACCGGATCAGAGGTACCGGAAACTGCCGGACCGGAGGTACACGGAACTGCCGAATCCGAAGGCGCGAAGGAAACCGAGGAAAATAGGTATTGACCATAAAGCTCTTGGTGATGCCGATGCGGCCACGATTTTTTGTCATGCCGGAAGGTGCCTCGGCTGTTCCGTAATCCTCGAAAATAAGCCGTTGACGAACGCTCACCAGATCCAGTCGGCTCACGTCATATCGGATCGCGCGCCGAAGGTTGTAGTACCGGTTACAGGCACCCCCGAATGGATATTTTTTTCCTTCGATCTCGATGACGGCGATTTCGCAGCCGCGGTCACACCCTTCCTTGCCTCCTTTGCAGATGAACGGTTTCTTGTAGACGACGTCCCGTGCAGCCAATGTTTCCAGGTTATAATCGGCCTCAGTCAGCAATCCGAGATCAATTCGTTTTTTGACCTCGAGTGCGACACCGAAAGCCCCCATGAGACCGGGTTCCGGCGGCACGACGATGGGTTTGCCGACGAGAGCCGCCATTGCCATGGGAACGGCCCGGTTGTAGCAGACCCCGCCCTGCATGAATATTTTTTCACCAACCTGCCGGTTTCCTTTGACCCGGTTGGTATAATTCATACAGATGGAATACACCAGCCCTGCCACGATGTCTTCGTGTCGGGCCCCCTCATGAATGGCATTTTTGATATCCGAGGCGATAAACGCCGCGCACTGGTCATTGAAGTTCGGCGGTTTATCGGCGGTGAGAGCGATATCAGCGATATCTTCCATCTTCACTCCGAGGCTTTCAAGGGCGGATTCTTCCAGAAAAG
This sequence comes from Desulfobacterales bacterium, assembly GCA_046483495.1. Classification (GTDB taxonomy): domain Bacteria; phylum Desulfobacterota; class Desulfobacteria; order Desulfobacterales; family UBA5616; genus CAYLRU01. Next base: position 10,292 of record JAWODC010000081.1, on the reverse strand, counting down.
ATCCGGTGCCGGCGGAGCATGCTTCATTCATGGCATAATCGGCCGGCACGGAGTTGACGATATAGGTGTACTTGGCATCCTGGCCGCCGATTTCAAGAATCGTGTCCACCTTCGGGTCGAAATATACGGCGGCGGCGGCATGGGCGATGATTTCATTGATGACACCGTCGGTCAGGGCATGCAGCCCGGCGATCTGGCGACCCGATCCGCAGACACCCAACCCGGTGATACGAATAGATTGAGGATCGGTTTGCGATGTTACCTGCGCTCCAATCGCCGCATAGCATTTTCGTGAGGCCTCGACAGGATCGCCGTCGGTCCTGAGGTAAACCGATGCCAGCACCGCATTATCACGGTTCCTCATCAGTACCGCTTTTGTTGTCGTGGATCCCACATCCAATCCCAGTGTGCAGACATTCCCCGGGGCGGCAACACTCGTTTCCATCGATTTGAATTCCACCAGGGATTCATAGTCCGTCAGCCGCGGCAGCGTGTCATACATTCCCAAACGGCTTTTAAACCATCGGCCCGTATTTTCGAAATTTCCCCCCTCATTTTCGGTCGCCCATAGTGCGGCACCGAGGGCCTCGAAGTAGGGGGCCTCGTCCGGAACGACCAGTCCCCTAATATGCTGCCGCAGGTGCCGCATCATCATCCGGTTGGCCGTCGTACCACCGGTGATCATAACATTTTTGCGCTCAACTTTCTTTAATAGTTCCAGAATCTTGTCCGCCATCATACGGCAAAGGCCCGCGGTAACGTTGGCCTTCGGAATCCCCTTATTGGTGGCGTGCGTGCAGTCGGATTTGCAAAACACGCTGCATCGGCCCGAAACCGGGTAGGGGTCTTCGTCCGCAGCCCAGAGCGCCGCCTCCTCAAGCGTGACATTCATGCGCCGCAACTGCTGCAGGAAAAATTCACCGGTTCCGGACGCACACTTGTTTCCGGTGATGACATTGGCGATGCGACCCTGCCGGTTAAGCACATACACCATGAACGTTTCTCCTCCGGCGGATACGATGGCCGGGCAGTCGATGCCTTCCGGCTTCAAAAAACGATAGGCGTATTCTACGGCTTGGGGCTCGGAAATGGTGGTGAAATTTACAAAATCTCTAAATCGCCTTCCCGTAGCCACGATTTTATCCATCGTGTTCAGATCGAATCCCTGCAAGGCCTTGTCCAGAGTGCGACGGGGATTGCCTTCATGGGTGAACGTTTCGGCCCGGGTTATCGCCGGATTGTTTTTTGCTTGAGGGCCTAAGGTGAGGTGCACCATGGAAACGGTGGATGCACCCAGGCATATGCCGAGAAAATGCCGGCTATGCTGATGTTGAGCAGGTCGGGAATCCATAGGGTTTCCTTTTTGTTCTTTGGAAAATCCGGTCATTGCTGTTACCGGTTTTGCGTCATTTTACGTTCTATTCGATTCCGATCCGAGTAGACCGAACGCTCAAACGACCCTTTTTTCACAGCCGTTTTACACGACGGCGGGTCCCTGGCAGCTATCCTGCAGGGTACCGTCTCGGTCTGTTTTTACAGCCATGGGAAGGAAGTCCAAAATATCCCGGGCGGTGATGCCGTCTTCCCCTTTTTCCAGTGCCGCCAGATCCCCGGCAACCCCGTGGATAAAGACACCTTTCCTCACCGCATTCTCAAAGGAAAGACCCAACGCCGCCATGGCGCAAATCGTTCCGGTGAGCACATCCCCGGAACCGGCCGAAGCCATGCCGCTGTTGCCGCTTAAATTAATGAAAACGGACCGGTCCGGGCACCCGATAAGGGTATGGGCTCCTTTTAAAACAATATGGGCATTCAGGTCACCGGCCGCTTTTTGCAGCACATCGATTTGGTTTTTTTGAATTTGCTGAACATTCAAGTGGGTGATGCGCGCCATTTCCCCCATATGGGGCGTTAAAATGGTATGGCTCGTTCGGTGTCGGATAATGTCCGGATGATTACAAACGGCGGTTATGCCGTCGCCGTCGATAAGCAGCGGGACCGTGATTGCCGCGGCAAGTTTGCGGACCAGGATCTGGGTCTCTTCTTGAAGGGACAGGCCCGGCCCGACAATGACCATATCCATGTTATTGGCGATCTCCACTAAAGAATCCGCATTCTTAAGAGAAATGCTGCCCGCTTCCGTTTCCGCCTGGGGAAGAAATACGACTTCACTGCCGCCGGCGGCGACAAACGGAATGATGCTTTTTGGTGCCGCCAGCCGGGAATATCCGCCGCCGGCTTTCAAAAACGAAAGGGCGCTGAAATAAGGGGCGCCGTAATACCCGTAAGCCCCGGCAATGGTCAGGAGGTTTCCGAATAGACCCTTGTGAAAGGCGGGATTGCGCCGCGGAACGTCGATATGCGTATTAATCTTGATTTTGAGGTGCTGATATATTTCAGGTGGAAAAGAGATATGGGTGGTAAACAGTTTGCCGCATTGGTCATATCCGGGATAGAGGAGGTTGCCGATTTTCGGAAGGCCGAGGGCGACGGTAACATCGGCCTTTACAGCTGTTCCCATGACCTGCGCGGTATCGCCGTTAACACCGGATGGGATGTCCACGCTGAAAATCATTTTTCCGGAGACGTTGATGTGGTCGACTACGTCTTTATAAAGCCCTTCGATATTTCGCATCAAGCCGGTTCCCAACATCGCATCGATAATGGCGTCACAATGGGCGACGGCGGTCCTTACGGCATCGGTCGATTTGATTTCGCGAATGTCGAGTCCGATGTTTTCGAGAATGGTCAGATTGAGGGCGGCGCTGCCCCGGTACTTTTGCCGATCGCCCATGATAAACACGGTAACACGACCGCCACGGGAATGAAGCTGCCGGGCGACAACGAATCCATCCCCCCCATTATTACCCGATCCGCAGAAAATAATGAATTTTTTTTCCGTAATGCCCAGCGCGTCGGAGATCACCCGTAAAATGGCCAACCCGGCGTTTTCCATCAGAAGATTTTCCGGAATATTGAACTTTTCCACTGCTTTTTTATCGAGATTCCTCATTTCGGAAACGCGACTGACGTACATAGGACCTCCAATCGAAAGCCGATGACGCTTGAACCGCTGAATTTGGAAGCACGCGTCACCCAAAAAAAACGCCTTCAGAAAGCAGCTTTATCCCGCCAAGGGTTGGTGTGGTTTTTCTGAACTGCTATGTGAGCCATCTTTTTCGAAAACGGATTAATCGGCGATATATCTCTTGTTATCCTGATAGTTTATCATATACAACAATCGTGCATGCCGCGATAAGTCGGAAAGCAGGCTGTCCAGCTTTTCCGTGGGGACTGCGGACATTCGAATAAACATTCGAAGGTGCCCTTCAGGGGCTTGTTCACGGGAGCTTAGAATACTCATAATGCGGCCGTTGAAGTTTCTAATGGTATGAATGGCTTCCGTAACGGCACCGGGCCTGTCTTCGGTCTGAAGGGCGAGGGCTATGCCCTTGTGTTCTCTACCCGTCATCGATATGATCACCTTGAACAGGTCCGATTGGGTGATCACACCCGCAACCGAGCCGGAAGCATCCGTCACCGGAACCCCGGAAATGCGATTGACCAGCAGGATGCGGGCCGTTTCCTCAACCGTGTAATCTTCGGAAACGGTGATGGGGTTGGGGGACATAATCTCCGTTATTTTTATGGCCGATATCAGATAGAGCAGTTCATGAATTTCCAGGGTGGTTGCGTCCGAAGCAGAGGCACGCTTGATATCCCGGTCTGTCACCACCCCCACGAGTTTTCCGTTGCTCATTACCGGCAACATCCGGATATGATGTTCTTTGAGCAGTTTTACGGCATCGGCCATGGAAGCGTCCGCATCGACAGCCACTACGGTTTTGCTCATCCAGTCTTTCACCAGCATGCGCACCTTCCCTACCGATTTCTTTGGGTTTGGGGCTTTTAGTCGGCGCGTGTCGGCACATACAATCCCGACCGAAAATACCCCGAAAAAGCCTGGTAATTCTTCTTTATACTACGGTTTTTTATGATAGTCGATTGGAAAAATCGATTTTTTCCCCCAATTGCCCGCAATGGGCGCTATTCAGTTCTTTTAATTGATTTCGATAGTGGTTTATGGCAGGATACACGCTTAAAAATAGATCATACAAGCGCCGGGTAGGCGGAGGTTGGAACTACTTTCTACGGCAGTGCCGATACTTTGAGGAGTGATACTATGGAATATGCAGTCCGGGATCTTATGGTGCCGCTATCGGAATACGCAACCGTTCCAACGGGCTCTTCCGTTTTCGAAGCGGTATTCGCACTGGAAAAGGCTCAGGAGGAATACGACCACAGCAAGTACCACCATCGTGCGGTTCTGGTCATGGACCAGGATGGAAAGGTGGTGGGAAAACTCAGCCAACTGGACGTGCTGCGATCCATAAATGCGGGGAACAGGCAAATGGAAGAAATCGGTGAAATCGGCCGATTCGGCTTCAGTCCGAATTTCATCGGGGCGATGCATGAAAAACACCGCCCCAAGGGCCGCAGCCTTCAGGAAATTTGCAGAAATCCGGCAAAAATGAGGGTCGAAGAGTTTATGCAGGCCCCTTCGGAGTACGAATATATCAGGGTGGACGCATCATTGGACGAGGCGATTCATCAGCTTGCCGCGGGTCCGTATTTGTCCTTGATGGTTATGGAGGAGGGGTCGGTTATCGGTATTCTGCGGATGTCGGATGTGTTTGCGGCGATTTTCCATGCCATGAAGGAAAACGAAACATCGGGGTAAGGCCGGTAGTTTATGTGAGGGCGTAACTACCGCCGGGCGGGCGTGTCCCGCCGTGAAATAAACCAAAAAGGAAATACGATGAAGGAACTTGAAAAACTTTACCAGCGCATTGTCCAGCGAACCAATATCAACCTTCGTGAACTGAATATCGATGTGAATCCGTATATCCACGATCTGATTCCATTGAGTAAGCTTCTCAAATTCTATGCGTTTTACGGGATTACCCCCAATCATCCGCTGGATTTGCAGCTTGTGCATTCCAGCCTTTCCGGAAGTTATTTTCTCGGCAAATGCCGGGTGAGAAACTCCCTGTTGTACAAAAGTGATATTCGCGGCGATGAACTCAAGAAAAAAGGCGATGCATTTCAGTACAACGGCCAGCCCATTCCGATCACCGATGACGAAGGCATCGACATCGAGGACAGCTTTCTCATCAAAACGTTGGTTCACAATTACAGCCACGACCCTGAAACCCTGGAAAAATTTTATATTCGGGATACCATTTCCTTAAATTATGCCAATATTCACGGGTCACCATCTTCCGGGTGTTTTCTCGGCCCGTTTTCCACGGTGGATTTGACCACCCTTCGAGACTGCATTATCGGCACGTTTTCTTACATACAAGCCGGTGAAATCAGTCACCAGAACATCGGACCGGGCACGGTCTGGGTAAAAAACGGTGATGTTTTCAATTTCCTGTACCGGTATCCCCTGGATCGATTGAGCGGATATATTTCATTTTCAGCAGGCAACCCACCGCGGGGGCGGCTGATCGATTTTCTGGAAGAGCGAAAAGAAGCGTTTCAACCCGTTTTCGACAAGGTCAATCATAAGCCTCCCGTGCCGGTACCCGCCAGTGCATCATTGGATCGATATGCCGTCACGGATACGCAGACCCACATCGGTGAAAACGTTCTGGTATCCCAGCGGGCTTTTCTTCAAAACGCTTGGCTCGGAAAAGGCGCCAATGCACAGGAAAATTGTTTTATCATCAATTCACGACTGGAAGGCTACAATGTGACGGCCCATGGTGCGAAGATCATCGAGGCGGATATGGGCAGGAACGGATTCGTTGGGTTTAACAGCTTTTTGCGGGGGCGGCCTGATGTTCGGCTCACCATCGGAAAGGAATGCATTGTCATGCCCCACACGATCATCGATGTCGTTGAAGACCTTGCCGTACCTGACGGCCATGTGGTTTGGGGGATGATTACCAATCGAAAAGAACGCGATATGAACAGCTTGCCCATATCCGAGTTCAAGAAAATAAAAGCCGGTTTTTCGAAGGGAAACATGTTTTTCGAGGGGAGCGGCAATGCCTTTATTACCGCCTTTAAGGATCGGATCCACCATATTCTGGAGGCAAACGGCGCTTTTTTCAATGACGCCGGCGAAAACAGGGGCCATGCCCAGAAAAATCAGAATATTTCGTTCAACACCATACAGCCGTATCCCGAGGGGGATAAGCTCGGGCTGTATCCAACCATAATGATTCAGCCTTAACCGAATAGAAAAAGCCATTTGAAAACGAAGAAGGTTAGTGGATGTTCAAACGGTCCGCTAACCTTCTTGCTTTCTATTTTTCAATTTTCATCATTTTATCATTACCGGCATACCCATCAGGGGCCATATGAGCCAGACGAAGACCGCGATGACCACCATCAGTATAATGCTGGCCGGTATGCCGTACAGAAAAAATTCGCCCGTGGAAAACTGCTTGGAATCATAGGCGATGGCATTGGGCGCGGCGCCCACCAGGAACAGAAACGGCATGCCTGCGGCCACCAGAGAGGCGAATGTGATAACCTCGGGGGCCACCCCCAGGTAAGGAGCGATTACCAGTGCCACGGGAAGCGATATGGCGATGGCGGCCACGTTCATGATGAAGTTGGTCATCATCATCACGAAAAAGGCGATGCTCATGATGAAAATAAATCCCGGAGCTTTCTGGAACATAGCCAGCCAGTTGACGGCCAGCCATTTTGCAGCGCCGGTTTCCCACAAACAGAACCCGATGCTCATGGCCCCGGCAAAGAGCAGGATGATGTTCCAGGGAATGGATTCGAGATCCTCGATATCCATAATGCCGGTAATAAAAAACATTAAGGTGGACAGCAGAATAATGGCTGTTTTGTCTATGGGCTGAAGGCTTGGAATATATGGCCGAATACCCATCAGGACAATACAGAAGAAAACGATGAGGGCGGCGACTATTTCGTTTTTTGTCATGGGACCCAACTGGCTGTTCAACTGGGCGGCCTTTTCCCTCAGACCGGGGATCACCTTCTTTTCGGGTTTAAAAAACACCATGAAAAAGCCCCACAGCAAAAACGTCATCAACCAGCCGATGGGAAACATAAAAAAGCTCAGATTAAAGAACGAGATATCCATATTCAGCCCGGCCGCGATGTTTTCGGACAGGATGTCCTGGTAAAATCCGAGGGCAACGGCACCCCGGGCTGCGCCCAGAAGCGTAACGATGCTGCCTGCGCCGGCGACATAGGCCATACCGATAAAAAGACCTTTGCCGAAGCGCGTCTGCTTGTCTCCTTCGCCATAGAGGGCGTAAATGGAAAGCAGCAGTGGATAAATCGTCGCAGCAACCGCGGTATGGGCCATGATGTGGGTCAGGGCGGCTGTAACGATAAAACATCCGAGATAGATCATGCTGGTGCGCTCACCCACGATCATCAGCATTTTGTAGGCTAATCGCTTGGTGAGTCCGGTCTTGGTAAACACCATTCCGATCATCAGGGAGGCAAAAATGAACATGACCGACGGGTCCATGAAATCCTTGAAGGCGGCCTTTGCCGGACGAATGAGAAACAGGGCCTGGAGCACGCCGATGGCGATACTGGTGATCCCGATGGGCAAAACCTCGAATACCCACCAGGTACCCGCCAGCAGAAATACCGCGAGCGCCCCTTTGGCCTCGCGGGACAACGGAAAGTGCTCTCCTGTCGGATCGACGGCATCGGGAAACGGGGGGGCATAATACATTACGGCAAAAAGGGAAATGCCCAAGAACAAAAAGATATACTTCTTCCAGTCGATTTTCTTTTTTTCGATATCATATTCAATATTCTTTTCCATTAGATCCTAACCTCCGTTGATCCTTCGAAACATCTGCATTTGCTCGAACACAAATGTATGGTGCTCTCCAGCTTGCCACGCGGGAGGAAATAAATGCGATTCAAAACGGTCCCGTCATGGGCGGCGAACATATGTCGGCTAACCGGGTTTTCCGATGCGCTCGAACGTCAGGCTGACTTCTCGAAATACGTCCGTCAGCCGCAGAATGCCGACAATGTCTCTCCTGCGGGTTACCAGCAGGGATTGGTGGTGGCCCAGAAGCAGCTGGTGAATGGCGACCGACAGACTGGCGGTGTCTTCGACGAATTCACCCAGTGTCGGGGTATACATGATATCTTTCACCTTGAGTTTGCCGGCGATTCTGCAGCTTTCTTCCAGCGATTTTTCCCAGAGATTGAATTGGGACATCATCGTTCTCATAAACTTCGGGCTGAATCCGTACCGCGACAGGCCGAATCGGGTCATCGGACCATCCCCCATTTCCCCATACTTGGGTTCAAGGGAATGAAGAACGTCCAACTGACTGATTTTTCCAACTATTTTGTCGAATTTGTTATAGACGAGGATTGCCCGGTGGCGATCACGCGTCTGGTCAAATTCTTCCTGGGCTCTACGAAGCGCCATTACCGCTTCATAGAGCGTCGCATCTTCCGAAACCGTGGCGTATTCCGAAAGTGGGACCATCAGGTCCTTTACCGTCTTTGATTTCACGATTACCTCCTTTACTATGTATTTCCAAGGGTTGTAAGCTCCCCAAAATCGCCTCAAATGACGCAAACCCTTCTATAATAAATTTTTTTAAGAGGCAAATTAATTGCAAATATATTGGCAAAAAAGATGTGAGAATGGTAGAAGATAGGCTTTCCAATTTAGGCTTTTGCCTGATGACTGAAAAATCCACTACGCCCATGCAGAAGGAAAACCATGACGGATATCCTCCTGATACAACCCCCGATCCGTGATTTTTACCTGACCGCCAAGCGAACCATTCCCTATGGATTGGCCTGTATCGCCCGGGTTCTGATGGATCATGGTTTCGATGTTACGATTCTCGATGCGCTGGCGGTTTCAAAATCACGCCCGCTTCGATTGCCTGATCAGATGGCTTATCTCCAACCGTTTTACGGTATGGAGGACATTTCCCCCTTTTCATTGTTCCACCAATACCGCCACTACGGGTACAGCTACGCATATCTTCACAGCCGTATAAAAATATCCGGGGCCTTCCTGGTGGGGATTTCATCTTTGTTTACCGCCTATAGAGATGAAGCTTTCGAGACCGCCCGTGTAGTCAAGCAGGCGATTCCGGAGTGTCAGGTGGTGCTCGGCGGGCACCATCCGACCCATTGCCCGGAAGATGTGTTGAGGTGTGAGGCTGTGGATTTCATTATACGGGGAGATGGGGAGGTCGCAATGCCGCTTTTGGCCGGTGCTGTTCAAAAGAATGCGCCCGTAAACGATCTGCCGGGTCTGGGATATAAGACTGAAACCGGACGACCGGTGATCAATCCGCCCGTTTACATGGACCGTCTCGATAATTATCCCCCGCCCGCAGGACACCTGATCGAGAATTCGTATTATCATCGCAAAAAAAAACGAAGCATCGTGGTAACCGCCGGACGCGGGTGCCCCCGGAGGTGTTCCTATTGCTGCGTAGGAAAGACCGTGCCTTATCGGAGAAAATCCGTCGATGCGGTCATTCGTGAGATCGACATCGCGGTCCATGAAGGAAATCTTGGATTCGTGGATTTCGAAGATGAAAACCTCTCGCTCGATAAACGCTGGTTTCTCGATTTGTTAAAAGAAATGACCCTTCGATACAAGTCGCTGAACCTGGAGCTTCGGGCCATGAACGGACTTTTTCCTCCATCTCTTGATGAAACGGTGGTGGCCGCAATGAAAGAGGCCGGATTTTCTTTTTTGAATCTCTCATTGTGCACCACCAATGATGCGCAGCTCAAGCGATTTTCAAGGCCCGACGTATCTCGCGCGTTTCAGGATGCACTTGTGTGGGCCGGAATTTACGGCCTTGGAGCGGTCGGATATGTTATCGCGGGCGCTCCTTTTCAGAAGCCGGGCCATTCGCTTCAAGACCTGCTTTTTCTTGCCCGGCAACCGGTACTGGCGGCTCTTTCCATTTATTATCCCGCTCCCGGCAGCCTTGATTGGAACCGATATCGGCACTCGGGACTATTCCCTGAAGCATATTCGCTGATGCGGGCCACCACAATACCCGTAGCGCACGAAACGACACGCGCCCAGGCCGTAACGCTGCTGCGGCTGACGCGGCTGTTGAATTTTTTGAAGCATCTGATCGATCACGAGAAAGCCATACCGGAACCCGAACCTTATCGAAAGCTGGATTTAAGGGAAACCGGCAGGGAGCAGGTCGGGTTGCGACTGCTGGCGTGGTTTTTGAATGACGGCGTCATTCGGGGTGTAACCCGGACCGGGAAGG
>JAWODC010000031.1:0-5748 GCA_046483495.1 Desulfobacterales bacterium | reverse complement strand
TTGATCTCATCGTTCTCAAAAATTTTACTTCTCAAGGCTTTCTCCACATTCAATATTTTCCCCTTAAGCGGCAGAATAGCCTGAAATTTTCTGTCGCGGCCTTGTTTGGCTGTTCCTCCTGCAGAATCTCCCTCAACCAGGTATATCTCAGTATTTTCGGCATCCTTGCTTGAACAATCGGCAAGTTTACCGGGCAACCCGGAGCCATTCATGGCGTTCTTACGCTGAACCATTTCCCGTGCCTTCCGTGCAGCATGGCGTGCCTGGGCAGCGGTGATCACTTTGTTTACAATATTCTTTGCATCCTTGGGATTTTCCTCAAGATAATTTGTCAGCAGCTCACTGGTAGCCTGATCCACAGCACCAACCACTTCAGAGTTCCCAAGTTTGGTTTTGGTTTGACCCTCAAACTGAGGATCCTGAACCTTGACAGAAATGATGGCGGTCAAACCTTCCCGGAAATCATCCCCATTAATGGTGAAATTCAGTTTGGCGGTCAAACCGGACTTTTCAGCATAATTTTTCAGTGTCCGCGTAAGCCCCCTCTTGAATCCGGCCAGATGGGTACCACCTTCTATGGTGTTGATGTTATTTACATAAGAATGGACATTCTCTGAAAAAGCATTATTGTATTGCAATGCAATTTCAACGGGAATGCCGTTCTTTGTAGTTTCAAGGTGAAGGGGTGTTTGAATGATCTTTTCCCGGGTGGCATCCAGGAATTCTATAAATTCCTTCAATCCTTCCTCAGAGTAGAAAGTATTATGTCTATAATCGCCACCGTTTCCGTTCTCTTCCAACTCACGTTTATCCACAATACTAAGCTGAATGCCCCTGTTCAAAAATGCCAGTTCACGCAATCGTGAAGCCAACGTTTCATAATTGAATTCCTTCACGGCAAATATCTCCTGATCAGGCATAAAAGTAATGATACTTCCGGTTTTATCCGTGGTACCGATTTCCTGGATCTCACTTACCGGTTTTCCTTTTCTGTATTCCTGATAATAAATTTTTCCATCCCTATGGATTTCGGCCTTTAAATATTCCGACAGGGCATTGACACAGGATATTCCTACACCGTGCAAACCACCTGATACCTTGTAAGAATCCTTATTGAATTTGCCGCCTGCGTGCAATACAGTCATAACCACTTCAAGAGCGGATTTGCCTTCCTTTTCGTGGTAATCTACCGGAATACCTCTGCCATCATCCGTAATGGTAACGGAACTGTCTTCATTTATAATGATATCAATGTTTTGGGCATAACCTGCAAGTGCTTCGTCAATGGAGTTATCAACAACCTCATTAACAAGATGATGAAGTCCTTTTTCCGCTACATCCCCTATGTACATTGCCGGCCGTTTACGAACGGCTTCCAAACCTTCAAGAACCTGAATGCTTCCTGCTGAATAATCCTGATAATCCTGGTTTTTCCTTTCCTTATCTTTCTCTTGCATACTCATGAATTAATCCCTTTTAATTGTGCTTTTATAAATTTTTGATTGTTAGACATATATAATTTTCAACTTATATGTAAAGTTAACAAAAAAATTGCACATAACCAACATAAAAGCCCGATAAAATCTGGTTTTTTTAAACATTTCACCAACAATTTCCAACAGGATAGAACAGGCTAAAAGGCATAGGTAATTCCGAGATATGCATGAAGACCATATACCGGATAATTGTTGTAAATGGAATAATTATTGGCCAACAAATTTTTTAATTCCAGAAAACCTGACAAAACCTTTGAATATCTGTACTCAAGACCCAAGTTAAGATCGGCATAACCTTCCAGTTTGAAAGGGTCTTCAGATGGGCCGGCAGGTTTCACCCAACGTCTTCCGCTAAGGAAAAGATCCCCCTGCAATATGATCTTATCGCGTAAATCGTATCTTGCTGAGAAAGTTAAATCATAATTGGGTTTATGCCATGGACGGGCCTGGTCATACATAACATAGTCGTAATAATTTGCTTTCAACCGCAGGTTAAAGTCATTGCTGACATCTATAGACAATTCTCCGAAAAGATTCAGTTTTTCTCCGTTTCCGTATACCACATCAAATTGATTCCCTGCACTGTCGGTAGCAGCAATCTCATTCACAAAAAAGTACATGTCATCAAAAAAGGTATATTCCATCCTGGCGTTGTAAAAGGTGGAAGGACTTAAATGCCCCCGCATACCGGCATAAAAGATCATATTGTAATTGGTATTTTTTATATGTGAACCGGGCATGATAAACGGATTGACTTCTGTAACGGACTCGTAAGGGTTTAGGGCCAATTTGCCATCAATGCCGCCATAAGGAATGAAGTACTGACTTACCATATCGTATTCCATCTGTGCGGTAGGGTATATACGGGCTTTGCCTTCATCCTCGACTCTATCCGAGAAAAAATTAATACCTCCCTGAATTCTCCAACCATTCTCATACCTGGCAACCCAGGGACTTACTTTTACAAGGTTGTTGTTCAGGGTATCCTGCCCGGATTGATGTTCAATATAAGTATAACCCGCATCCAATCCGACATGGAAATTGTCATAAAATTTGTCAAAGTCACCCGTCACCTTAATCCTGTTTTCAGTAGTATTGAAATTGTCATTCAAATGGTTGCCCTCTACCTGTAAATCATAATTAAGATGGGATGAATCAATATATGTACTGTTATATCCAAGGCTGAAGCCCACATTGGTGAAATTCTGTCTGATGTTGTCCTTCAACAGGGTGGTATCTATATTGGTATTATAACCATAGAAATACCTGGTGTTGTGTTTAGCCCCAAGATTGAGCTCCAATACCGAATTTTCAAAGAACTGTTTGCCGAACAACTCCGCCTTATTCTTTGAATATCCGGCAAACACCCTTTCTCCGTCCGGCATGGATACTTTTCCAGGTGAAGAACGGTGCCGCAAAAAAGCGCCAAATGCTCTGTTTTTTGACCGCTTATTGGTTATTGAAAACTCTGCAATAGGTGCCAGTTTACTGCCCAGACCGAGTTTTACATAGCTGCCGTATAATTCTGTAATGGGCTCCGAAACCATTGTGGCAGATGGAATGGGGTCAAGGTCAAATTTTGTCTCTACTCTTTTCGGCAGCAGATAATAATCGAACTCTGCTTCAGTATGCATAGTATCCGTAATTTCCGGTAACTCACTAATTTTATAGGCTTCTTTTACCTCCGGTCGATAAGACCTCACTACCCGTACCCGCTTATCAATTTGTTCCTGGGCCGAAAGCCGGATAAGGGGAATAAGACAAATCAATATCACCAATATGAAATTAGACGTGATCCTCATCATTCATTGTTTTTTGTTGTAGATTCCTGGTTTGACTCCTGAGTATTCCGGGTTTCACCGCTTGTATCGGGCGTACTTTCATCCTGCAAGCGGATATTTATTTCTCTTTCGTTAGTATCCGTTGTATCCCCAACGGTGGGGAGCCAGAGGGTTTCAAAAAGACCGGCTCTGCCCAAGAGCACTTTTGTGGGGACGGCGGCTAGGAGAAGTAGAGGTATGATGAGGGTTCGCCGGAAGATATTGGAACGTACTCGCGCCATGCTTGCGCCAGCGGAAATACACGCCCGTCTGCTCGGCCTCGTCCTCGGCCATGTTCATCGGCTGGCCACTCCCGTCGAGCAACACCATCTCTCCGACTCGCCCACCATCCGGGCCGCGAATCGCCGCCGCCGTGGCCATGCCGTCCTCGATGTCGCCGGTCCCGTATTGCCCCCCTTGACCGTCTGGGTCGCCGGACGCGGCGCCTCGGGTAAGGCCTCTGTCAAGGACGCTTTCGAGCCATCCGTCAATGGGGTTGATCGCGGAGGCCCGCTCACGGATGCGGAATTCCATCTGAGCTTTCCAATACTCCACCGGATCGCCATCCGGGCCCGTCGTGATTCGATAACTTCCCTGCACCCCCGAGCACCGAACCGTGAAAGGTCGGAACGTCCGGTCGTTGACGTTGAATGTCGAAATGACACTCGGTGAATAAGCCAGGGACACCGTGTTAATGCGATTGGAATTAACAAATACGTAGGTGTCGTCCCACCCCGGTACGTTGAGCGCGAAACTCAAGATCGTTTCGGTCACCGTAGTCATCAGGGGCGGGTCAAGCACCACGCCCGCGCTGTTGACCACGGGCCCCAGTGTATTCTCGGGCCGAAAATACGTACCCGCCGAAGTGCCCTTGGGGAATGCGTCCACGTTCCAGGCTTGCCATACTGGCACCTGCACCAGCTGCGTGCCGACCTCCATGCTACCGCGCCAGCTAAACGGATCGCGCGTGGGATTGCCTTGGCCGTCGCGCCAATCCCGCTGATCGGGATCCTGCCGATCGGCCGTGTGCGTATTATATTGCAGTGTCACATCCCAGACCGTTTGACTTCGATCTCGACGCTTGGGATGGATAGAATCGCAGAAGGCGAATGGATCCGTTTCATCGGCGTACTTAAACGTCGTGTCGATGCCGCGGTTCATGACGTTGCCGACGTAATCGACCACTTCCTTTGGTCCCACCCGGGCGCCGTCGGTCTCGATAATGTACGGCGCCGTGTAATGGTGGCCGGTCCGATCCGCAATAAAATCCGCGTGCGCCTGCGCGTGCTTGACCGATACGATGCCCATTAAATGGTCCCTATGTCGACACTCGCCAATTTAATGCCTTCGGCTTCCAGCGCGCTGGCGATCCGTTCCAAAAGCCTGTTTCGCCGCTCATCGCGCCGCCGGGCGTCCCGCTGGGCTCGCTTGGTTTCCTGCACGGCGGAGAATCCCGCCGCCGTTCCACGGGTCACCGCGCCAATGGCCTTTTCGGGATTGATCGCGTCTCGGAACTCGTCCTTGACCTTCGCCACGATCTTGCGCGCCCGTTCGGCATGCGTAATCGTATTCTCGGCCGTTTCCTTGATGCCTTTGTTCATGTCGCCGATGCCCATGGCCGCGTCCTCGAATGAACCGGCTAAAGATTTTGCCTCGCCTGTTGTCTCCGTCGCGCGCCCCAACAACCTATTCATCCATCCAACCACTCGGGCCAGACCGCCGGCCAGTCGATAGAGATGTGGCGCTACTAACGTTGCGATGCGATCTTTCGCCGCCGCCCAAGCTTTGTTGGCCTCATTCATGGCATCATTCGCGTCTTCGACTTGCCCGCGGGTTGTGCCGAATAGCGTGCCTAGCTTCTCAAGCTTCTGGCCGTACTTGTCCAGCCCTTCGCTCCCGATCGCCATGGTGTTGATGAGTTCGGCGCCTTGACGGCCGAAGATGTCCATGGCCAGCTGGGTCTTTTCCGTGTTGGTGGCCACTCCGTCCATCGCGTCGGCAATAGACGCGAACTGTTGATCCGCGTCCATGCCCAGCATGCGCTCGGCCGACAATCCGAGGTCGCGAATGGCGTCCTTGGCGGAGCCACTACCCTTGGCCGCTTGCCCGATGCGGCGGTTCATCCGGCGCAGGCTCTGTTGCATGGTGTTCGCGCTGGCCCCGGTTTGCTCGACCATCCCGAAGAGCCCGTAGACCACGGAGGGAATGCCAGCCAAGAGCTCCACGGCGGGCCGCACGATCTCTCGCACGGAGGACGGAGCCACCTCCGCTAGGAAGACGGCCGCGCCCATCGCCAGAGGGACGCCAAGAAGGACTGCGCCAGCCGTGACCAGAATCGAACCCGCGATCATCGGACCATCGAAGCGTCTTCATCCCGCGGGATCGGCGGCAGGGTTTCCAGTTCTGGAAGGCCCTGGGCTGCACGCACAACT
>JAWODC010000025.1:0-14638 GCA_046483495.1 Desulfobacterales bacterium | reverse complement strand
CATCGATGAAACCTTTGATGTGGGATTTGACACCGGGATACCGATTTCTGAAACATACAAAGTGCCATTTGATTTTACCGGAGAAATTAAAAGTTTGGAAATAAGTTTATAGACCCTGGAAATCAAATTCCCAATAGCTCTTGCTCATCTTTATTTGAGAATTGTGAAAACGGATTTGAAATTTCCGCAATATTCAGTTCCGTTGCAAATAACGTTTTCTGCAATCTCCTTGGAGTGGCGAAGAGATCGGTCAGCTTCAATGAATTTCTTTGAGAATTCAAAAATATTCGTCGGCCTTGGCAGGTCGTTGTATGCCCATGTCCCTACCGATCGATTTCCAATCTTATACTGATGCCCACTTAGCCCGGCACAGCCCCATGCACATTTTAATGGATCAAGCTTTTGGTGTGTATGTGTTATGCCGGCCATGCTGAAAGATGCCTGTTTACTATAGCTCATTGCCTGTTCAGGGCATATTTGCATTACGACATCCGTTGCATACCGCCTTTTCAAATGGAATATTTAATTCTTTTGAAACGAAGGTGCGCAATTCTTGATCCTCGTTTGCCAAAAATACGATGCAGTTGAAGCAATCCAATCCGCAAGGTGCGGTCATTTGTCTATAATCCATGAATATGCACTTTCCTTATTAGAACGTTTGCTGATATGAAAAAATGTTACTGATTCGCCTGATCCCTTTTTTATTCATTTCGCACTGTATTTGATTCAGATGCTTGAGATAAAGGCGCTCCCATTGAGGTTTACGTATGTTGAGGACTTAAAATATGGCTCCAACGAAGAGATTGGAGAAAAAGCTTGTTTTGAGATAGCTTGTGATGGAGATATTAATAAAATTGGGCATCCTCCGTTAAAAAAAATCAATATCATTCCTACCGACTCTTTTCGCCGGTCGAGGATTTAAGTTTACTTTAAACCCTATGGCTGCTTGATGTTTACATTAATATATTATAAATGAATAACATAATATAAGAAAATAAAAGAAATATAAACTTTTTATTAGGCCCGGCCACATTGATTATTTAGATTCTTTCGAGAATTCAATAGGTTGGTTATGAAAGATCGGCCTTAAAAAAAGAATTCCCATTAATAAAAGGAGTGAGATTAAATAGATGGACTGCTTGTTGGACATAAAAGATGCGGCGCGATTTCTGAAAGTCTCTGAAATGACAATAAGACGTTGGACGAATTCTGGAAAATTAAAATGTTATCGAATAGGAGGCAAGCGGGAACGGCGTTTTGACATGGCAAATTTGACGGAATTCCTTCACGATTCGCAAAATTGCCACCTGAAACCATTAGGCATTGAAGGAAAGATGGTGCCTGATGGTGCACACATGACCCACTATTACTCAGGGGAAAAAGAAGCATTCAGTGTATCTCTGCCCTATCTGATAGAAGGGTTTAAGAGGAATGAAGCGTTACTTGCCGTCATACCTGCAGAAAGGGGCAGAAAACTCCTTGCGGGATTGGAACAACAGGGGTTTCCCGCACGGAGTTGGCTTAAACATGGCCAACTGACGTTAACCGATGGATTGGATTCACCGGATAAAATGATATCATATTTAGTTGGTTTTGCTGAAAAGGCCAATGAATTTAGAGTGGTGGGAGATATGATCTGGACTGTAAAAAAGGGGTGGGGCTTTGAGTCTCTCAAAACCTTTGAGCAGACGCCCACTTTATTTCGCCCGCCGAAAAAGGGGCTTTTACTCTGTCAATACAGCCTGGCAGAGTTTTCCGGCTCATATATCATGATGGCCGCCGAGTTTCATAAACAGATGATTTACAAGGGACAATTGCGGAATAGTCCGTATTATGAACTATAGACAAACTACACCTTACTCTTTCCAATTGGTGTGAAAAAACACCCCCCGGGATTTGTCCACCCTCTCATAGGTATGAGCACCGAAATAGTCCCGCTGAGCCTGAAGCAGGTTCGTGGGAAGCCTGGCTGTTCGATACCCGTCATAATAGGCCAACGCCGCGCTGATCGCCGGTGTCGGAATGCCCAGGCGCACCGCCAAAGCCGCCACGCGACGCCAGCCGGCCTGCGCTTTGTCGATGGCCTGTTGAAAAAATGGAGCAAGCAGAAGATTGACCAAACCGGGGTCGGTGTCAAACGCCTCTTTGATTCTGCCCAGGAACGCCGAACGGATAATGCAACCGCCGCGCCACATCAGGGCGATACCTCCGTAGTTGAGATTCCATTCCTGCTCTGCCGCCACAGCGCGCATTAGCTGGTACCCCTGGGAATAGGAGACAATTTTGGAAGCGTACAGGGCCTGTTCGAGGTCTTTGGTTGTTTCGTCTCCTTTATAATTTGCGTTTGGGCCGCCGAGTATCTGTGATGCCGCAACACGTTCGTCCTTTATCGCCGACAGAAAGCGTGCAAAAACCGCTTCGCCGATAAGTGTCAGCGGCTGCCCCACATCCAAGGCCAGGATGGCCGTCCACTTGCCGGTACCCTTCTGGCCTGCCGTATCAAGAATCAGATCAAGGGTTGCCCGACCGTTCTTATCCTTATGACTGAGAATGTTTTGCGTGATTTCAATAAGATATGAATCCAACACCCCCTGGTTCCATCCGGCGAAAATTGTCGCCATCTCCTCATTGCTAAGCGCCAGCCCTTCTTTCATCATTTGGTAGGTTTCACAGATCAACTGCATATCACCGTATTCGATGCCGTTGTGAACCATCTTTACGAAATGGCCGGCACCGCTTTCACCAACCCAGTCACAACAGGGTTCGCCTTCGTCGGTAAAGGCGCATATGGTTTGAAAAATCGGCCGAATCACCTCCCATGCGGCCGGTGACCCGCCAGGCATTATCGAGGGTCCCAATAAAGCGCCCTCTTCACCACCGGAAATTCCGGTGCCGACATACAGCAACCCCTGACGTTGCGCATCTACTACACGGCGATTTGTATCCATAAAATGTGAATTGCCGCCGTCGATGATCACATCGCCGGTTTCCAGAAGAGGTGTGACCGCTTTGATTAAGTCATCCACCGGTCGGCCGGCTTTAATCATGAACATCACTTTGCGGGGTCGTTTCAGGGTGCCGATCAGTTCTTCCAAGCTCTGGCAGCCGATGATATTTTTTCCTGCGGCACGGCCGTTGATAAATGCATCCACTTTGCTTATGGTGCGATTGAAACAGGCCACCGTAAATCCTCTGCTTTCCATGTTGAGGATCAGGTTTTCACCCATTACCGCCAGTCCGACAACAGCTATATCAGCTTTTTCTTTCATAATAATTCCTTTACCATCTCTTATGGTATTGTATGATGTATTTCATTATCAGTTCTTGGGGCGGCAGGGCAATCCGCAGCAACCCATCCGCCACGAATGACCATACATTTGGATCGAAAGCGGTGCCGAATTCTTTTATGCCGGTATCCAAATGATCCCTGAACTGTTCGTGGCGCCAGTCCCGACGGGCAAACCCGACGATTCGGAGTCCTCCGGGAAGGCGGTTTTTTCTGAAATTGTTGTAAAGCGCCGGTATCAGCTTGCGCTGGGTCAGATCTCCGGACGCACCGAAAATTACAATCGTGAAGGTTTTGCCGCTAGTCATGGTCATCCCATTAATCCAACATATTGCTCCAACGCCATCATGGACAATCGATCAATAACTGATGGGGGCTGAATAATAATCAACCCCTTTGTATCCGGCTACAATTAGGTCGGTTGCCATCCTCAGAAACAGGCCGTGTTCCACAATTCCGCTTCGAGCTTTGAGCCGCCCCGACAATCCTGTGGCATCCTGGATCGGTCCGAATAGACAATCAAGGATGAAATTTCCCTGGTCCGTCACAAATGCTTTTTTATCTGGGCCGGCTCGTAACCGAACCTCAGCCCCCTGGTCTTCCAGGAACTGTTTTTGGGTTTTCCACCCGAACTGAATCACTTCCACCGGCAGGCTTTGTTTATTTCCAAGCCTCGAAGATAATTTTGATTCATCCACCGTGATGATTAGGCGCCCACTGGCCTGAGCAACGATCTTTTCCCGCAGAAGGGCGCCTCCGGCACCTTTGATCAGATTGAGGTCGTGATCGACCTCATCGGCACCATCTATGGTGAGATCAACATGGGGACAGGATTCCAGAGTAGTCACCGGAATTTCCAGTTTTCTGGCTTCCTCATCTGTCGCCGTCGATGTGGCTACAGCCAAAATATCAGTCAATTTTCCTTTCCTGAGCAATTCCGCCAGACGCCTGACCGCCCAAACCGCCGTACTGCCGGTACCCAGGCCGATAACCATGCCTGACTCGACAAAATCGACTGCCGCATGACCGGCCTTTTGTTTTAAGAGAAGATTGGACTCTGCCATTTTATCCTCGATTTACCATTCTCTGCTCAGCTATCATCTTATCGACGACTTCAATCAATGTGTCCGGATTATGAAAAATCCAGTGGGCATGGCAAAGGTGCGAATGATAGAATGCATACGCCATTGCTTCTTATCCTTTCTGCAGGAGCTGTTGACCGTAAAAGGCGGCGCCCCAAAGGCCGCTGTCCTGATTGTCAATCAAAAAGACAGGTATCGAGGAAAGCACATGATTCATAGTCGGAGAACCCAGAAATTCCTCACGGAAATTTTCATGATTTAACATTTCGGGACTACGGGCTGCCACACCACCGGCAATGTACAACCCGCCGCGGGCAAGTATCTCAAGGGCATAATCCCGACAAACCCGGCCATAGAATTTCGCAGCCCAGGTGTCTGCTGCAAGTATTTTTTTCATGACAATTCATTCTCTTCCGAGCCGGCCGGCACTTCCTTAACAATAAATAATGGATTTATATGTGCTCTATCGGCCGCGGGTCGATCGATAAACCAATGCAACTCACCATTCGACGGTTTTACCATCTGCACGGGAAGCTTCGGTTGTTCATCTTTGGAATGGAGAACGTCAGAAATAATGGTTCCTTTGGTCGACCCGGCGGCGACAAAGACTACATTGCGTGCATGGTTAATCACCGGCAGTGTCATTGTAATGCGAACAGGCGGGGGCTTTGGAGCGTTTAAAATCGGAACCACCCAGCGCCGGGTCTCCTTCAATGCCGGATGACCCGGAAAAAGAGAAGCGGTGTGGCCATCCTCTCCTATGCCGAGCAGGATCAGATCGAATTGTGGGATTTGGTGGGCGCCGGGCAGAAGAATATTTAACAGCTTGCATTCATAGGTTTTTGCGGTTTCCTTCGGAGGTTGCGAATCATCCATGGTATGAACCTGGCCACCGGGAATACTGACGCGGCTGAAAAGCAGGCGTTTGGCAACTCCATAGTTGGAGTCGGGACTGCTCAACGGTACCCAACGCTCATCGGCCCAGAAAACATGCCAGGTCGACCAGTCAATAACGTCGCGCAAGGGATTGGAACTGAGAGCAGGTGCGATGATGTCGAGAAGCGATCCACCCGAAAAGGCCACATGAAACCGCCCACGCTCCTGGGAAGCTTTTGCCGCCAATTGAGCCACATACGCTGCCAATCCAACCGACAACTGTTTGCGACCGGTATAAATATTTATTTTGGGGCGTAAATCCATGTACGATTCTTTTGGTTATTCCCCAATACATTGTTTATGGACTCGCAGTCATTGGTATGTAAATCATTCTCTATCTAATCCAGTCAAGCGTATGCAATGATGATGAGCAAATCGAGTAGAGTGTGTTGAACCACGATGGAAACCTTTGATCCTTGGCCGGGCGCCTTTTCCAATGTGTATGATTATAATTACGCTTCCTTGTCAGATATTTTCTCTTTCAGAGCCCGCCTTGCAATCCGTGTCACCAGAACCGCCACTACGACGGTTGCCGCCAGTCCCATCCAGAAAAAAATTCTTTGCGCAGTCCCACCCTCCACACGGCCGGCTGCAATTTGGGCCAGTGAACGGGCAGCCGAACCCAGATACACGTACATCAGCGTTCCCGGCAGCATTCCAATCCAGGAAGCAAAAAAATAGTGCCGGAAAGAGACCCTGGTGAGACCAAAGGCATAGTTAAGCAAATTGAAAGGAAAGACGGGGCTCAGCCGGGTAAGGAAAACAATTTTTGCACCTTCTTCTCCTACGGCCTCATCGATGGCGCCAAATTTAGGTCTTCCGGAAATTTTTTTAGCCACCCGGTCGCGAGCTACCGTGCGGCCGACAAGAAATGCAGCCGCCGCTCCCAATGTGCTTCCGATGGAGGCCCATACGGTTCCCATCAGAACACCGAACAGAAACCCGGAGCCCAGGGTCAGAACGGATCCCGGCAGGAAAAGTACGGTGGCCGTGATATATGTCAAAATGACGACCAGTGGTCCCCAGAAGCCCAGACCCTCGGTCCAATTAAGTAGTGCCGCCAGGTAACGGTTAACCGGTAAAATCCAAACAAGTGCCAAGATTACAAGGGCGATTGCGCAAACCGCCAATACAGCATGAGATCTTCGGAACCGGCTTTCCGGATTGCTTTTCATTTCTTCCTTTTGGATTTCCATCTGGGTGTATTTGCCCGATATTTCAATTAGATATAATAGAAGACAGACATTTCTCTTTTATACAAGAAAGAGGGGACATATCTTCGCTCCTGTTTACAATTTGATCCCCGATTGTTCCTTCATTAAACGGTTTTCGCTGGGCCGGAATTTTCTCCATTTGGAAAAATTCCCTTCAACCCTGGTTCAATCTTGTTCTGCGATTTGTCGGAATAACGGCACACGGTCTGATATACATCAGACAGCCTAATGCCGCTTCTGACAATTCAACTGTTTCTTTACTCGATCTTTTTTCGGTCTTTTTCCCTTTGGCATGCGCTGCTATAAACGGATCCAATTGAAAGGGTTTTTATTGCCGGTGAATTGTCACAGCGATTGTCCGCAACAACAAAAAACCATTTCTCGATATTATTTTTCATATCTTAATATAATACCGGTATTTGAAGCAAATAAAATACTGATTAAGCTGTATAGGAAACAAATTGATAGGGTATGATAAGGAAATTTATTTTCCCAAAAAATTATCGATTTTTTAATGTAAAGTTACTTTGAGAACCAAATACATGATTTTTTCTATTCTATTTTCTTCCAAGATGCCATAATTGAAGACCTAAGCGCATTCCATATGCACTGACAGCCGACCCGGTGGATTGTACCATTCAGCAAAGTAGCTGGTAAGGATGTGTAAACCGGCAAAAACAACTGACACAAAAGGAGTCCCCGATGAAAAAAGTTTATTTGATCGGATTTATCATGTTCATGGGAATATTTCTTATTTTTAATGGCTTGCAAGCCGGACAGGACAAGGAAATGCCGCCTGCCGAAGCCGAAGGGTTCTGGACATATATCACGGAAACCAATTCTTACGAAAAATGGGATTTCTTTCCGGGGTATGAGGGCATGTATCCGGGGAAAAGCCCCCATGGAGCCTACCTGAAGCTCTATGCCAACGATACCGCTATCCAGGCTGCAAAAGCGGGCGAGCAGATGCCGGACGGCGCCATCCTGGTCAAGGAAAATTACGGTAAAAACAAAGAAGACCTCATGGCCATTACCCCGATGTACAAGAAGAAGGGCTATAATCCCGACGGCGGAGACTGGTTCTGGGCCAAGTACGGTCCGGATGGTTCAGTTGAGACATCCGGAAAAGTAGACGGTTGCATTCAGTGCCACCAGGTGCAAGACGATTTCTTATTTTCAAAGCCAAAATAATTATTCTGATCTGAAAAGCAGAAGCGGGGTCTCTTCACTTCGGCGGAATCCCACTTCCCCTAGCCGAATATTTTGTCAGTGCCTCGATGGTCCCTTAAGGACGGCCCGGACCATAGAATCCGGGTCAACAGAATTCGCAAGGGGCCGTGGAAAGAGCCATCGATTCGGCTTTTGGGGAAACGCCCGAAGTTGAGGGCGACATCCTGGATTCGGCTCGGTCGCAGTGTGGCTTTCCTAAAAAAACATCCAAAAAACAAAGGTGAGATAATGAATGACAACAAACCGGCATTCGGCGTCGTGGGCTTGGGGAAAATGGGTGACAACCTGGCACTGCAGGCGCTTGAAAACAGATTCAGGTCGTGGGATTGACGCTTGGGCAGCCCCCGGCGGAGCTGCTGCAAAAGGGAATGATTGCTGCAAAAGATGCCGGGGGGTTCAGAAATCACCTGACTTCGCCGAGAAAGGTCTTCCTGTATATTCCAGCCGGAGCTGCTGTCGATACGATGATCGACGATTTATCGGAAGTGCTGGAAAACGGTGATATTGTTATCGATGGCGGAAATTCCTATTGGGGCGATTCCATCCGGCGGTACAAGCGGCTGCAGGAAAAAGGGATTGCCTATATCGATCTGGGCGCCAGCGGCGGGGTGGACGGTGCCCGCAACGGGGCCTGCTTCATGGCCGGAGGAGAAAAAGCCGCCATCACGCAGGTCGAACCGATTTTAAAAGCCCTTTCCGTAGACGGCGGCTACGTGCATGCCGGCCCGCCTGGCGCCGGACATTTTGTAAAGCTCGTACACAACGGCATCGAATTCGGCATGCTCCAGGCCATAGGGGAAGGAATGGACCTGCTGACCCACTACCGGGATGATCTTGATATTGGCAGTGTGTTGCGGTGCTGGCGAAACGGATCGGTAATCCGCTCCTGGCTCATAGAATTGATGGATGACGCGTACCGCAGTAAGGGAAACCTTGAAAAGGTTCCCGCGTTTGTTGAAGACACCGGTGAGGTCAACTGGCTGATCGATGACGCAATGCACATGGAAGTGCCCGTTCATGTAATCGCCCAGGCGGCGATGCAGCTGTTTGCTTCCCGTGACGACAGGCAATGCTGGGCGCGTGCCATTGCCATGATGCGCCACGGATTCGGTGGGCATCCCTATGGGCCGGATGACGCTATCCGTAAAGAACGCCGCAAGGGAAGGATCGGCGGGTTTATATCTGAAGATGAATAGGCCGGTCCGTTACCAGGGGAACAGATTACGTTTCAGTAAAAAGAAACAGTAAGCACCTCCTGCTTGGATTGATGTCCGGTGTATTGCTGGTGCTTTCCGGATTCAACCTGGACAATCCCTATAGGGAAAGAAAAAACAACTATGAATGAGGAAACTAAGCGCCTAAAAGCCCAAAGATGTGGAGAAGAAAATTGGCAATTTTGGGGTCCTTATTTTAGCGAGCGCGCATGGGGAACGGTTAGGGAAGACTACAGCCCTCAGGGTGAAGCCTGGGAATATTTTGATCACGATCAGGCACGCTCACGTGCATACCGGTGGAGCGAAGACGGTATCGGAGGGATATGTGATTATCATCAGAGGTTATGCCTGGCATTCGCTTTCTGGAACGGAAAAGATCCTATTTTAAAGGAACGGATGTTCGGGTTGGACGGCAATCAGGGTAACCACGGGGAAGATGTTAAAGAGTATTTTTTTTACCTGAACGCCACGCCAAGCAATAGCTTTCTCAAATTTCTTTATAAATATCCCCAGCAAGAATTTCCCTACTCTTCTCTGTTGGAAGAAAACCAACGTCGAACACGCTTTGATCGGCCTTTCAGTCTGCTTGACACGGGTGCATTTAATGAAAACAGATACTGGGACATTGAGATCACTTATACGAAAGAGAGCCCTGAGCGCATACTCGTCCAAATTTCACTGGTAAACCGGGGGCCTGAGAGCGCCACGCTGCACCTCCTGCCCACTCTCTGGTTTCGAAACACCTGGTCTTGGACGATGTCGGAAGAACCTAAACCGTTATTGAAATGTGCTGAAATAAATGAGGCGGCATGGTCTGTGAAAGCCGAACATCCTACACTGGGTGAGTATTTTTTATATGGAAATCAGGAGGCCCAATGTCTATTCACGGAGAACGAAACCAATAATACGCGTCTTTTCGGCCAACCGAATATTTCACCTTTTGTGAAAGATGCCTTTCATCGTCTGGTAATTCATGGTGAAAAGGAGGCTGTAAACCCGGAAATGGCAGGCACCAAGTTCGCGGCATGGCATGTGATCAATTGTGGCGCGGGCAAGGGGGCCAATATTGATTTGATTCTTTCATCACACGCTTCAAATACACCTTTTTCCCGAATGACCCATGTGATGACAAAACGCCGGAAAGAATCTGACGTTTTTTTTGATGAACTCGTCCCGAGTGCCGGCGAAGAAGATGCCCTCATTTTTCGTCAAGCTGCTGCGGGGATGATTTGGTGCAAACAGTTCTATCATTACAACGTGGCCGACTGGCTGGATGGAGATGCAGTTTCCCCTCCCGAAAGTCGAAGACAGGGACGAAATAGTAATTGGCGACACCTCAGATCTGCCGATATCATTTCCATGCCGGACAGCTGGGAATATCCATGGTTTGCAGCTTGGGATCTGGCCTATCACGCTATGGTGTTTGCCCATATCGATGTCGATTTTGCGAAGGATCAGTTAGAAGTTCTGTTGGATTCACGTTATCTTCATCCCAACGGTCAGGTTCCTGCCTATGAGTGGAAATTTGAAGATGTCAATCCGCCCATCCACGCTGTTGCCGCACTAAAAGTTTTTCGAGCGGAGCGCAAGTCAAGGGGAAAGGGAGACCTCATATTTCTGCGCCGCGTGTTCAACAAGCTGATCATGAATTATACGTGGTGGTTGAACCGAAAAGACAGCGATGGTTTGAATGTTTTCGAGGGCGGGTTCATGGGGTTGGACAACATTTCCGTGTATGATCGATCGCGCGCGCTGCCTGCGGGCTACAGTCTCAAGCAGGCGGATGCCACCGGTTGGATGGCCATGTTCGCCTTGAATATGACGGCCATGGCGCTTGAACTGGCTCAAGAGCAGATTGAATATGAGGATATGGCCATTCAATGTTACGAGCAGTTTCTTTCTATCGCGAATTCCATAGCGGGCCATACATCCGATAAACCGTCCCTTTGGGATCCTGTTTCAGGCTTTTTTAAGGATCTGCTTATCACTCCGGATCGGTCGTATCACCGGATAGACGTTTATTCATACGTTGGACTTATCCCTCTTTTTGCCTGCGAGATTGTGGCTCCAGACATTATCGAAAACGTTCCGCGATTCAAAGCCCTGTTGGAGGAGCACAAAGGGGGGATGTTCGACGGGCACACCATCTGCGCATGCCCATTCACAACAAATGATCATGGAGAACGCCTGCTTTCGCTGGTGGACCATACCATGATTCCCCTTATTCTTCGACGGCTTTTAGATGAGAAGGAATTTCTGTCGGATCATGGCATCAGAAGCGTAAGCCGGATCCACTCGGAACAAAGGGAACTGGGCACGCTGCCGGGTGTTGGTGCGGCTCTCATCGAGTACGAGCCGGGTGAGTCAAAGACCTATCTTTTCGGCGGCAATTCAAACTGGCGGGGACCTGTGTGGATGCCCATCAATTACTCAATTTTGCAGGCTTTGACAAAATTCCACCGGTATTTGGGCCCGGATTTTAAAGTGTATGTTCCTGCGTTTTCAAATCATGAACTGAATTTGAGGGAGATTGTAAGCGTCTTGTCGGACGGTTTGATCAACCTCTTCCGTCGAGATAAAAATGGTCGGATGCCCGTCTTCCCAGAGGACAGCCCATTCCAGCATGATCCTCAATGGAAGAATCTTCTTTTTTTCCACGAATACTTTGATGGCGATAACGGTTTGGGGCTCGGGGCATCGCACCAGACAGGTTGGACCGGCTTGGTGGCGAACCTTATAAAACAGAAATACGAACTGAAATCTGAATCTGAAAAGTCAATCATCTGATCCTTGGTATCTATCGGAAAAAAGATAATTTCCGACCATGGTTTCATGAGGACAGGTACGGAAGAAAATTGATGCCATCGAGGATTGGGGTGGCCGGAACCGCCGGTTTCATGGCTCTGTCTTTTTGCGTAGTTTTGTTTGCCCGGTGAGAGCGCAAAATGGATTCTTCCCTTGACGGTAGGCATCTTTCAGCTTGTGCAAATCTCCTCCCATATAGGCGGCCAGCAAAACAGCCTGATTGATGAGTGTGGTTCGGATGATCCCGTGCTTTATCCATCGCCTGCCGGAAGTTGCGAGTGCGGCATCGGCGCATTGTAGACGGCCGTGATTTTCCGCCCGTCTCACTAGAAAAAGATCCTCGAGTATGGGAACTTCCGGGTATCCTCCCAATGCGTTAAAAACATCTCGCAAAAGAAACAGCCCCTGATCGCCGTACGGCCTGTTCAGGAGTCGGGATCTCAGATTCACGCCCATTTCGACCAGGCGTTTGCCCGGAAAACAGCCTTTAGCGGAAAAGCGGAAATAACCCAGAGCGGCTCTGTGCCGTTTGATAACTTCCCTGACATGCCTGTCCCATGTTTGTGGCAGCTCCGAATCCGCATGCAGAAAAAGAAGTATCTCTCCGGTCGCATTTTTCGCACCATAATTCATCTGCGATGCCCGGCCTTCGGCAGTTGTGAACACGGCTGCTCCTGCCTCCTCCACAATCGATCGCGTATTGTCCAGACTTCCACCGTCGACGACAACAGCCTCGGTATTGAATCCACTAGATATCGTCTCGATGCAGGTTCTGATCGACAATTCTTCATTCAGCGTGGGAACAATCACTGAGATCTTCGGCGGAATGTCTTCCGGTCGATCCACATCGTTCAGCATGGGCAGCAGCCGATATGAACCGGTTTTTGCGATGGTCTGCTGGAAGACGCGGTCGGTACCCCAAGAAATGTGCCTGAACAATTCCGGTTGCGGGGCGCTAAGGCCGATAAGGTAATATCCACCGTCGCAGGCAGGCCCAATGACACATGACGCCTGGTCCAGCAGCCGCACTGAATGGCGCATGTTCGATGCGCGGTTATCCGGACAGTCGGTACCGATGATGACAACCTTTTTTGCACCGGCCTCGAACGCTTCCGAGAAGGCACGTTCCATGCGTTCTCCAAGATCACCGTCTCCTTGAGGGATATACTCGCAATCGACGCCAAGCCACTCCCTCATCTGAACCCCGGTCCCTTCAGTGAATCGGATTTGCATGGGAATCCCCGACTGCCCGGCCTGCTCAATGGCAAATTCCGTCATTTTCTTTTGGAGGGTTGCCGCGCCATCCGGCCCAAGAGAGGGGATCAACCGGGTTTTCACCTGCCCGGAGTCCGGAAAACGGGTGAAGACGATAATCAGTGCTTCAGCAACATCTATATCGCCGGTGTTCATCGCTTCACGTTCAGCCACCATTTTGGCGCCCTCGCATCTGCCAACAGGCATACTGATGGAAAGCCGGGGACTTCGCCTGTAGAGGGTTCTTGCCGGTCATTATTCTCTAATCTTGATCGGGTGCAGCATGCAGGTCTTTCCCAGGCATTCCCTGTTCAGATGCATTTGCCTGCATACGAGCCTGTGTTCGGCCTTCAGCACGACGGGAAGAAATGATTCGGACAGCTCGGCCGCCTTGATCAAAGCGATATAGCCGTCTCGCTGGCAGCAGCGGGCGGCCTCCACACCGGCAATTTCCGAAAGCACAGCCTGAGTGACCATTTGGACGGCGCTTCGCTCCGAGGCCTTGAGCGGGTTTGCGTCCAGAATCAGGCTGAACGCGATGCCAGCGCCCACTGCTGCGCCGCAGATGCCCATGAACCCGCAAAAACCGCCTGCAACACCCGCACCCCGCAAAATGCCGGTTTCGATCACCTTGTCCGAAATGCCTCCCCCCAGATTTCTGTAAGTACACAACAGAATGCCCGGAATCATAGCGTGGTACTCCGGACCGTGCAGGGCGATGGCCGGGTGACTGCGAAGCGTTTCGAACAGCCGGACAATGTCCGTTTCCCCGGTCTGAAGACAGACGCGGCGAATGGCGTCCACCGCGTCTTCCGTGTGGCAGCCGTCGCAGATGTAATGGCCTTTTTCGCAGATGCTGTTGGCGGAAAAGACCATACCGCAAAACGCGCACTGCCGGTTCTGGGGATCACTCTCGTAGATCAGGGGGGATCCGCAGATTTTGCAGCCCACTGTGTTGGCGATATCTTTGGTTTTCCTCTGTGCCGGCACACCCTTTTCGGCGGACTGGTGCATAGCATCTTCTTGCGGGGCGATATAGCAGACGCACGTATTTTCCGCATCGACGTTTGTTACGCTGCCGCTTTCGTCCAGAACAAATACCTGGTCTCCTATCCAGTCCGCCTCGCTCCGGTCCAGTTTGCCAATGATTCCCTTTCGAAGCAGGATGCCTCCATGGGTCATCAAAAAGGGAAGGGGGCCGCGGTAGACCACATCGACTTGCCCGGAGGATGTCGGCTTGACTGCAGAGTAGGTCAGTGAAAAGAACGAGTGCCCGCGCACTTGCCGGTACGGGAACCGCTTTAAAAAGGTGACCGCTTCGAACCCGGTCTCCTCCAGCAGGCCGACCAAGTGGGATGCGGTGAGCGCACCCGCTATGCACTCACCTTTCAGCACCTCATCGTTTCGAATCGTCGGGTCCGGTTCCGTGTCGCAGACCACATCGGAGATGACCAGCCGCCCGCCCGGCCGAAGCACTCTGAAAACTTCGGCATAGGACTTTCGTTTGTACGATGGGCTTCATCCATGATCAGCACATCCCAGATGCTTGCATTCAGCGCCCCCCGCAACTTCTTGGAGCCTGCAATCCCGTCATAGCTGGCGATCACGATCTGAGGG
>JAWODC010000001.1:0-173160 GCA_046483495.1 Desulfobacterales bacterium | reverse complement strand
GAATACAGACCTTCTGCTTGCATCGATACGCGGGGAGTAGGGGAGGACCTATCAAGAAGGTCTATGAAAATGAGCTATAGGGAAGTGGCCTGATTGATTGCAGAAAAATGTAATAGTTGACACTATGTTGACACCTTGATAAAAGAAACCTCCCTCAAGAGATCGAGGGGGCTTTTCATTTGGGTGGATTTAAAGGGTCGTTTCCGAGCATTGCCTTTCAATAAGCAGTTTCTCAATACACTCCCTTTCACCTTTGAGCCGTGTATATTCGGCCGTTTCGGGGCCGTCGCCACCTTCAAGGAAAAACAGCGCAGGCCAGAACAAAACCATTCCGACAGCCATTTGGGCCTTATCGGCATTACATTCTTTTTCAAGGCTGTTATGAAGCTCATTGGCTCTTTGGTTTACCCGGGCAAGCTCGGTGGCCAGCTGTTCGCAGTCATAATCCTTATATACGACCGGCGATACATAGGTGGCTCCCATTTTCTTAGGATTAGAGGCTCACGAAACGGCGAACAAAAAGACGGCAATCGGGATAAGGCAAGTGTTCTCATGGTTTTTTTTTCCCATTTGCAAGGTGTGGCGATGAAGTGAATTGTAGGGCTTTACATTATTTGGCAAGCCCTGTATATTTTCAAAAATAAAGGGTCAGCGAAGGAGGACCTAATTGACACTATGTTGACACCCTATTTTTTGCCAAGGACACGAAATTTTGAGAGGCTTGTAAGTTATTGAAAACTTTGGTTAAAAAAATACGCCCGGCAGGATTCGAACCTGCGGCCTACGGATTAGAAGTCCGTTGCTCTATCCAGCTGAGCTACGGGCGCAAGATGACGGCATAATTACCACATGTATCGGATGTTGTCCATAAAAATGAATTTCGATGTTGTAAGCCATCCGGTGCGTGGAAGAAGATAAAGAGGACGATGAAAACATCCAAATCGGAAAATGCGGCAAAGGGCGGTGACCGCAACACCCGTAACAATACTGTAAATGCTGCCGCCGAAAAGGTGAATTCCGAAAAAGCGCTGGTAAAATATGACCCGCTTCAGCGATATCTCTCCGAAATCAGCAAGTATCCTCTCCTCAGTCGGGAAGAGGAAATACGACTTGGCGTGAGGATTCAGGAATTTGGAGATAATGAAGCGGCCTACACCATGGTGACGTCCAATTTGCGCTTGGTCGTAAAGATCGCTCTGGAATTTCAACGGATTTGGATGCAGAATTTATTGGACCTGATCCAGGAAGGCAATATCGGCCTGATGCATGCCGTAAAAAAATTCGATCCATACAAAAATGTCAAATTTTCCTATTATTCGTCCTTCTGGATCAAGGCCTATATACTGAAGTTTATCATGGACAACTGGCGGCTTGTCAAAATAGGGACGACCCAGGGGCAGAGGAAATTGTTTTTCCGGCTGAAAAAGGAGAAGCAGAAACTCATTGACCAGGGATTCGATCCCAAGCCCAAGCTCCTTTCACAACGACTCGGCGTTTCGGAGCAGGAGGTTGTCAATATGGATCAACGTCTCGATGGATGGGACGTTTCACTGGATGCTCCGCTTAAAGAGGATTCAGATTCCGAACGCATCGATTTCGTTCAGGCGCGAGAGGAATCCGTCGAAGACTTCATGGCAAGAAAGGAAATTGAAAACCTGCTGACGGACAAAATCGATGCGTTCAAAAAAAGCATGAACGAACGTGAACTCGAAATTTTCGATAAGCGAATTTTTACCGAATCTCCGGCAACACTCCAGGAAATCGGTGACAAGTATGGGATCTCGAGGGAGCGCGTCCGACAAATCGAAAAAAATATCATAAAGAAAATAAGGGATTACTTCAAACAGGAAATACCGGATTTTAATACGTATGCGCAAGGCAATGACTAATCTGCTTCGAAGAACATCCATTGCCGGCATTGCTTTTCCGGCAATCGCCGCTTTTGCATTTCTGGTGACCGGATGCACGACGACCGGCTCCACAGCAGGCCTGTACCCAAGCCCCGAATCGACACGTGTTCCACCGGCGGAAAATTCGTTTTATTATTTCACCGAATCTCAACTGCAGATACACAAAGGTGATTTGGACAGTGCACTGCAGTTTTTGCGGCTTGCCGTCGCATTGGATCCTGATTCGATGTATTTGAAAAGAGAGCTGGCGCAGCTCTACTGGCAGCGGAAAGAACCCGAGGCCGCCCAAGCCGTTGTCGCGGATTTAATGGCAACGGGCCCCGACAATGTGGAAAACCTCATCGTTTTCGCCCGGATCAAACACGCGATGAACCAATTAGAGGAAGCAAAATCCGCCTATTCCCGAATCCTTGAGGTGGACCCGGATCAGAAAAATATCTATTTGTTACTAGGCGAGATGCATATCGATGAAGGGGATCCGGATGCCGCATTGCAGGTGTACAGGCGTCTGACAGCCCGATTTCCCGATTTTCTCATTGGCCATTATCTGATGGGGCATGCCCATTTTATTAACGGGGACCTCATAAAGGCTGAAAAAAAATATAAACACGTCCTGGGAATGGATCCGGGATTCGACGAGGTACGATACGACTTGATCGACGTGTATCGAACACCGGAAAGCCGTACCGTTCGTGTTCAGTCCGGGGACACCTTTGAAAGTCTTTGCCGCAGCATGTACGGTACCTGTGATGAAGAAACGAAACAGGCCGTCATCGCGTTCAACCCGGATATCGAGGACATCGACGAACTGCAGGCGGGGCGGATCATTCGTTTTCCGGAAATCATCGGCTCGAACGCCGATATTCAAAACTACACCCTCATCGTCGGCCTGTACCAGGAGATACTGGAGCATCATCCTGAAGATATCCGGGCGGCGATGGAACTCGGACTGTACTATCATGACATGGGCAAAACGGCCGATGCCGAGAATCTGCTCGCACAACTGGGCGAAAGAAGCAGGCATGACGGACACGTGATTCGACACGTCATTGAATTGTACATCGATGATAAACGATACGATGCCGCCCTGACGGTATTGAAATACATGTTGAAAGGCGCTCCCGGCAGTTCCGATATCCACTACATCATGGGCTTGGCTTATGACGGCAAAAATGATCCGATTTCGGCGATTCGGCATTTCAGACACATTGCACCGGAATCGGCTTTTTACAAGAATTCGGTACTGCATACCGTATATCTTTACCAGAATACGGAGAATACGGAGGGTGCTCTGGAATTTTTGGAAGAGGTTGTCCAAAGGCGGCCCCGGGAGGCGGAATTTTACCTGTACCTGGGGGCGATTTACGAAGAGCTTAAACACTATGAAAAAGCCCATGCGGTTCTTCAAAAAGGCATTTCTATCGCGCCGGGAAACGGCAGACTTTTTTTTCGCATGGGAGTGATTTATGACAAATGGGGGAAAAAGGAAGACTCCATTCGCATGATGAAAGAAGTCATCCGGCTTGATCCCGAAGACGCCAATGCCTTGAATTATCTGGGATACACCTATGCGGAAATGGGGGAAAACCTCGATCATGCAGAAGAATTGATAAAAGCCGCGCTCCAGTTGAAGCCGGATGACGGATACATTATGGACAGCCTTGGGTGGGTCTATTACCAGAAGGGTATTTATAAACAGGCATTGACGGTTCTGGAAAAAGCCGTCACCATTGTTCCGGATGACCCCACCATTCTGGAGCATCTCGGAGACGCCTATCTGAAAAACAACAATCGTCGTAAAGCGCTTGAGAACTACCAAAAGTCCATGACCTACACCGACGAGGGGAATGATCGGCTTGCTAAAAAAATCAGGGAATTGAAAAAAGCGGGATTTTAACGTGATGAAGCCGGTGATACTGCTCTCGATGGTGTTGGCGACCACTCTGTTTGCCGGCTGCGGACATATGCCGGGAAGAACCGAGGAAGATCCTTTCGGGCTTCGAACAGGTGATGTGACCCCTTCGGAGCGACTGGAAATCCGGCGGGCGATTCAATTTTTGGAGGACAAGAACGCCGGGTTGGAATCGGTCAAAGGCATCGGTAATATCGATATATATGCCGAAAACCAGGTCATTCACGGCCGCTTGGCATGGATCGGGGATGCCGCCGCGAGACTTCGGGTCACACTGATCGGCATTGAAGGGCGGCCCGTGATGAGCATAGCGGTCGATGAAAATCGGTTTTACGCCTATTCCCACCCGGACAGGCGTTTTTATACGGCGGGAAAGAGCGATCGAAGGCTGGCATCGATCCTTTCCATTGAACTGCCCTACGACGCGCTGGCGGCCTTTTTAATGGGACGGGTTCCCGTGCCGCCATACCGCTTTGCGCGATTCGGCGAAGATCCGTTTGGGCATGTCCTTTCACTGGTGGTGGAAACGTCACATGACATTTTTAGGATATTTTTCAATGGGGATAAAACCCGTTTGCGCGGCATGGAATATTATGGATCGAATGGGGAGCTGATCTATCGGGCCGTGTTCAGCGGGCATGAGGCCGTCGATGCTTTCGTGCTTTTTTCCAGCATTTCCGTCACCGACGGCAGAGCGGCCGCTTTAACGCTCGATGTCGATCAGGCCTGGGTGAACGTTCCGATAGACCCATCGGTTTTCACACTCCGGGACGAATCGGAATAAGGCGGTTGATCCCCCCATACGGCAAAAAATACCTGATGAAAGCTGCCCGATATATTGCCATTGAAAAACGGTTGAAAAACTGTAACAACGTCCTCACGCTGGGCGCCAAGCCGAACCTCGATGATTACAGTCCTGCGGAGCGGGAAATGCTGCGGAATGCGGAGAAAATATATTATCCGACGGCCTTTTATGCCGACATTTTCCACACCATGGGAAAACCCATTTTCCCCTCCTATCATTCATATGTGTATGCCCAGGACAAGGTAAAGCAAACCGCTCTTTTCAACCTGTTGGACATCCCCCATCCCCGAACCCGGACATTTTACGGCAATCGAAAAGCAAGCCGGATCGCGCACCATTTCAAATTTCCGTTTATCGGCAAAATTCCACGCGGATCCGCTTTGGGCAGGGGGGTGTTTCTGATCACGAATGAAATCGAACTTCAACGGTACTGTGAATCCACTCATGTCGCTTATATCCAGGAATATTTTCCCATAAAACGGGATTTGAGGGTTGTGGTTATCGGATATGACGCAGTCCTGGCCTACTGGCGTGTGGCACCGCCGTTCGAATACCGGACGAACGTTTCCATAGGCGGGCGGGTGGATTTTAACGCGATTCCCCAACCGGCTGTGGACCTTGCCCTCGAAACGGCCAAAAGATGCAAATGGGATGATGTCGGAATCGACATACTTCAATTTGAAAGTGATTTTTTCGTGTTGGAGGGCAACATGAAATACGGCAAAGCCGGATTTGCCGCTGCGGGGATCGATTATTTCAAGATGATGGAAGAGAAAATCGAAAACGGTGATATCTAAAAACATGTTGCATATACAGAGTCTTGACGACATCAAAAAAAAGCTCGGTGATTGGGAAGACAAGCGGTTTTCAGGGTTTGCCGTCCCGAGCCGGTCCGGCATCCGCAGGCATTATGACGAAAAGATAGAATCCGGCTATCGGCAGGCGTTTTCGCTGGATGTCGATCGGATTCTTCACTCGCTTGCTTATACCCGGTACATCGATAAAACGCAGGTGTTTTACCTTATCGACAATGATCATATCACCCACCGGGTTCTTCACGTGCAGCTGCTGTCGAAGATCGCCAGAACCATCGGGCGTTATCTCGGGTTGAATGAAGACCTGATCGAAGCCGTTTCTCTGGGCCATGATATCGGGCACCCGCCGTTCGGACATGAGGGGGAGAGAATTCTCTCCGAGCTGTGCAGAAGCTGCAATATCGGCCATTTCATTCACAGCGTCCAGAGTGTCCGCTTTCTCGACAGGGTGGAAAAGGACGGAAACGGCTGGAATCTTTGCCTTCAAACGCTGGACGGCATCCTGTGTCATGACGGTGAAATTCATGATCCGGTGCTGACCCCGCGTCGGGGGAAAACCTTTCACGAACTCGACAGTGAGGCCGCGAATAAACAGCAGGACCCGAATTATTCACTGGTGCCGATGACGCTCGAGGGATGTGTCGTTCGCATGGCAGACACCATCAGCTACATCGGCCGGGACCTGGAAGACGCTATTCGGTTGAACCTGGTCAAAAGAAACGAGCTGCCGAAAAGGGTTGTCAATGTACTGGGAGACACCAACGGTACAATCGTTTACAGGCTTGTCACGGACGTCATCGAAAACAGTCTGGGAAAAGGGTATGTCATCTTCAGCGCCGATGTTTCAGAGGCCCTGGAAATGCTCAAGCGATTCAATATCGAGCGCATTTATTTAAACCCCAAAATCAAGCAACACCTGGAACTCATCACGGCTGGGTATCAGACGCTTTTCGATCGCTACCTGACGGATTTTTGCCGACACGATGAGAGCTCGGTGCTGTTTAAGCAATTTTTAAAAGGTAAATCAGAAGCTTACCTCGATAATACCGCTCCTGCCGAAATTGTCAGGGATTTCATCGCCGGCATGACGGACAGCTATTTCCTGCGGCAGTGTCCTGAATCGGTCAGGCCGGGCCCCATTGGGTTATAGAAAGTCCTGAACGGAGGTTGCCTTGTTATAATGAAACACCTATCGCATGACGTTTACCGCAGCCGGGTCGGCAAAAAACGATTTCATTCCTTTCGGGTCAGAGTGCGGGAGACGGATATTCTTGTCCATGCCAAAACGGATTTAAGGGGGGAGGCACTCGAGTCGGTACTGAAATGCCGCGGTTTCATCGAATCCTATTGCCGCCGGTTCCCCGGGTTTGCCGAGTCTCTTTTGCCCTGGGAACCGCCGGTTCCTCATCATGGCGTTATCAGCGAAATGATACGGGCGTCGAAGTCGGCCGGCGTCGGACCGATGGCGACGGTCGCTGGAGCCGTAGCTGAATGCGTGGGGCGCGACCTTCTGCACCGCAGCGATGAAATTATCGTCGAGAACGGCGGGGATGTATTCTGTCAGACCCGTGATCCGGTTACCGTGGGCATCTATGCGGGCAATTCGCCGTTAAGCCTTAACATCGGCGTGAAGGTTCATTCATTGACAGGGCCCGTATCCGTATGCACTTCCTCCGGAACAGTCGGCCATTCCCTCAGTCTGGGGAAGGCGGATGCGGTCTGTATCAGGTCCGGTTCGTGCGCCCTTGCGGACGCTGCAGCCACTTCCCTGGGAAATATCGTAAAAGGAAAACCGGACATCCAAACGGCGATCGAAACGGGAAAAAAAATCGAAGGTGTCCAGGGCGTTCTCGTAATTGTGGGGGATGCCGTAGGTGCCTGGGGAGACATGGAGCTGGTGCCGCTTAACGGAAAAAACCCTTGAGTTTTTTTGGACAACCATATAGTTGAATGAGGCAAGATCAAGCATTTCCCTAAAATTTAATTCAGTTTTCCAGTGTCCGCCGGAAATCGATTTCCGGATCGGCACGAAATCGTAAATTGGCAGCTATGGAAACGATGTGGGCGCCCTGGCGTATCGAATACATTCTGGGAGAAAAGGAAGGGGAGTGCATTTTTTGCGCCGCCCTGGGTGAAAAAGACGATCTTACTCTGGTAAAAGGGCCTGACGTCATGGTGGTGATGAACAAATTCCCCTATATCAACGGCCACTTGCTCGTAGCACCCGTCCAACACGTATCTTCTTTGGACAATCTATCAGAATACCACATGGGCCGACTCTTATCGATGATCGACGCTTCCGTCGGCATACTCAAGACGGTAATGAAGCCGGATGGATTCAATATCGGACTCAATCTGGGAAGAGCGGCGGGTGCAGGGGTCGAGGAGCACCTGCATTTTCACATCGTGCCCAGATGGTACGGCGACACCAATTCGTTGACGGTGTTCGGAGAGATTCGGGTCATACCGGAACACCTTAAACAGACGTACGAAAAATTGAAACCGCATTTCAAGACGTTGACGATGCCACCCAAACGATAGGAGAAAAATTGATGAATAAGGCGAAAGTGATTTTCTGGGTGATTGTTTTGGGCTTTATCTCCTTATTGATTTTTCAGAATCAGGATGTGTTTCTGAGGGAGGAATCGCTCCGGCTGAACGTACTACTGGGAAAATACACTACGACTGCTTTGCCTGTTGCTGTTTACGTCATCTCATTTTTCGTTTCGGGTCTTCTCATCGCCTATTTTTTCAGCCTCCACGCGCGGTTTAAATCCAATCAGGCCGTGAAGGATCTGAAAAGCAAGCTGCAGCGTCAAACCGATACGATTGCAAGGATGGGTGAGGAAGTGACGGCTTTGAAGGCGGCCCTAGAAGAAAAGAATGCGGCCTTGCATGCGCAGCAGGGTGAACCGGCGGAGCCGGGTCAAGATGAACCCGTAAAGGAACCGCCCACCGAAGGCGGCGAGTAGCGTCTCTTTTTTGCATAGGCTCTCTTGTCTCGAATCGAAAAGGCGGCGCGTGACAGGCAACGTCCGGATTTTCCCGGTGACCGGCCTGATGGACAAACGAGAAAAAAGCAGCAGTACGATCTGAAGCAACAACTCAACGCCATTTCAAACCGGCCATGAATGTAAAAATCACCCCCATGTTAAAGCAGTACCTGTCCATTAAGCAGGAGCATGAAGATGCCATCGTATTTTACCGGATGGGTGACTTTTACGAGATGTTTTTTGAAGATGCCGAAATAGCATCCAAAGCGCTGGAAATCGCATTAACGTCGAGAAATAAACATGAGGCTGAGCCCGTCCCCATGTGCGGTGTTCCATACCGTGCGGCAAAGGGGTATATCGGCCGTCTTCTGGAAAATGGTTACAAAGTCGCCGTTTGTGATCAGGTTGAAGATCCGACATCCGCTAAGGGGCTTGTCAAGCGAGAGGTCGTCAGAGTCATCACGCCCGGTATGATTGTGGAGGATGAATTTTTAGATGAGCGGTCGAATAATTTCATCCTTTCACTCAGCCGACGAAACGGCGCTACGGGTATCGCCTATCTGGATATATCCACCGGAATTTTCCGTGTGACCGAATCAACGGATGAGGGTGCCCTTTTGGATGAAATTCACCGCATCGATCCGCGGGAAATCCTGTTGCCGGATTCGAATACGGAAGATCCTTTTTTGTTAACCGTGGCGCATGCGTTTTCCGAAGCCTCCATCGGCCGCATTGGTGAGCGGATATTCGAATATCGAAACAGCCGTGATCGGCTGAAGGCGCATTTCAAAACCCACTCTCTCGAAGGGTTCGGCTGCGAGTCGTTGAAGGCGGGCGTGGGTGCCGCAGGCGCCTTGATTCACTATGTCGGTGAAAACCAGAAGCAGCCGCTTACACACCTGTCAAAATTGGAAACCTACCGTCTTGACCAGTTTCTTGCGATCGACGACAACAGCTGCAAAAATCTTGAACTCATTCGCAATCTGCGGACCGGCTCCATACATGGAACGCTGTTGGCCGTCATCGACCGGACGCTCACCTCCATGGGAGGAAGGCGTCTTCACCAGTGGCTGCGCTATCCGCTGATCGATTGCCGAAGCATCAAAGCCAGGCTGGATGCGGTCGAAGAAGCTGCATCGGACGTGGCCGCGACCGCAAATATCCGCGAGTGCCTCAAATCGGTATATGATCTTCAGCGCATCGGCAGCAAAATTGCACTCGGTCAGGGTGTCCCGCGGGATTTGGTTGCCTTGAAGCTGTCCTTGAAGATGCTGCCCCGCATACAGTCCCTGATGCAATCCTTCTCATCTGAATTGCTTCGATGGCAAACAGATACGGCCCCCCTGCAGTCGCTTGCGGAGGTTATCGAACATTCGATTCGTGATGACGCCCCCCCGGTGTTGAATGAAGGCGGCATCATCAAAGAGGGATTTGACCGTGAGCTCGATGCGCTGATCCGCATCAGCCGGGACGCGAAAGGCTTTCTGGCGCGGCTTGAATCCGACCAGAAAGAAATCACCGGCATTCCTTCACTGAAAGTTCGCTACAACAAGGTGTTCGGCTATTATATCGAAGTTCCGAAAAGTCAAATCCATGCCGTTCCAGGCCACTGGATAAGGAAACAAACGCTGGTCAACGCGGAACGGTATATTACGGAGGAACTAAAAGATTTTGAAAGCAAAGCGCTGAGTGCGGAAGAAAAAAGGGCTTCTTTGGAATACGAGATATTTGCACGCGTCCGCACTCAGGTGATTGCCGAAAATGAACGGATACAGGAAGTTTCGTATTTTCTCGCCGATGTCGATTGTTTGCTGGCGCTGGCGGTATTGGCGGAGGAGAACGATTATCACCGTCCCAAACTTCGGAATGACGGCAGGCTGATCATTGAAGATGGGAGACACCCGGTTATCGAAAAAATGATGAAGGACGAACGGTTCGTTCCCAATTCGATACATATGGATAATGAAGAAAATCAGGTTCTCATCATCACCGGGCCCAATATGGCCGGAAAATCGACGGTTTTGAGGCAGGTCGCCTTGTCCGTTATTTTGGCCCAGATGGGATGCTTCGTTCCGGCTGCGGCCGCTGAAATCAGCCTTACCGACAAAATATTTACCCGGGTCGGCGCTTTGGACAATCTGGCCGGCGGACAGAGCACATTCATGGTGGAAATGGAGGAGACGGCGAATATTTTGAACAATGCCACGGGTGACAGCCTGGTGATCATGGATGAAATCGGCAGGGGTACCAGCACGTTCGACGGCCTGAGTATCGCCTGGGCGGTAGCGGAGCACCTGCACGATCTGCAAGGCGTCGGCGTTAAAACATTGTTTGCGACCCATTATCACAGGCTGATCGATCTTTCCCGGACGAAACACAGAGTGAAGAACTATCATATCGCCGTCAGGGAATGGAAGGATGAAATTATTTTTCTGCGGAAACTGAGCGAAGGAGGCATGAGCCGCAGCTACGGCATTCAGGTCGCACGGCTGGCGGGAATTCCCCCGGATGTAGTCGATCGGGCAAAGGAAATATTGACTGCCATCGAAAAAGAAGACGCGCGGTTGGATGAAGCCGTCGATTTCGAAGCGATGCCGGAGCGCAAAAGCACACATGTCCAACTGCCGCTGTTCAACAGCCGGGAAACCCATGTCCTGAAGCAGTTGAAAAGGCTCGATGTTTCACTGATGACTCCCATGGAGGCAATGAACTGCCTGTATGATCTGGTTCAAGAGGTCCGAAAACACTAATCGCTCACACATTGCCTTGCTGCTGTTGCTGCTGCCGGTTTTGCTGACCATCTGTTTAACGGCTGCTTCAGAGGATGTTCTTGCGGAAACGGCCAAGGACCGATATTTCAAAGCGGAGCGATGCTACAAAAAGTTTCGCGGCAGCCCGCCGGCCCGGCAGATCCGGGAAAGATGGCTTGTCTGCATCGATGCATTTCAGGACGTATACCGTATGAATGCGAATGGGCCCTGGGCGGCTGCAGGGTTGTACATGTCCGGAAAATTGTATTGGGAGCTTTATCGGGAATTGAAGTTCGAGCCGGACAAAACCGAGGCGATCGACATTTTCGACCGCATTGTCAAGCGGTATCCCGACAGCCGGTACAAGCAGCGGGCGATAGCCCAAAAAGCGGCCATCACGCGGTCAGCCGGCGAAAAAAGCTCCAAGAAAGCCAAAACAGACAAGGCGGGTGACCCTAAACAGGCCTATCTGGCAGCGGAACGCTGTTACCGGGAGTTAAGGGCCGATCCCCGCAAACAAAAATATCGGGACCGATGGATCGCCTGTATCGACCGGTTCGATTCGGTTTACCGCATCGAACCGGCCGGCCCGTGGGCGGCGGCCGGGCTTTACAAAAAAGCGGCGCTTTATGAAGAGCTGTACCGGCATTCCTTCAATTCACGGGATTTGCGCTCGGCCGCCGAAATTTATCAGCTGATCATCGATCGGTACGCCCACAGCCGTTATCATGAAAAGGCGCTTTCCAGGCGCAGTCAGATATGCGGAAAGGTGATCGCCTGTGAAACCGCAAAGCCCGGATCGTCCCCCGTTGCGGACCGGGATCCGATTTCCGGGGTCATCGCCGCCGCTGCGACCGGTTCAACACCGAAGGCCGAGGGTCGGAAGTCCGACGGACAGTGTACAACCGTGTCGGGCATCAGGTACTGGTCCAATCCAAGCTATACCCGGGTGGTCATCGATGCAGATCACCC
Organism: Desulfobacterales bacterium; assembly: GCA_046483495.1. Taxonomy (GTDB): domain Bacteria; phylum Desulfobacterota; class Desulfobacteria; order Desulfobacterales; family UBA5616; genus CAYLRU01. The sequence goes on along the minus strand of JAWODC010000001.1, from coordinate 161,003 downwards.
TGCCGCATTTAACGGTCATTTGCTCAAGAAGGATCCGTCACTTAAGAAACCGCCGAGGCTATACGTGGATTTGAGCAACAGCCGGCTGGGGAACGGCTTAAAAAAAACGATCCCGATCGATGACAACTTATTGCGCGGGGTTCGGGCCGGACAATATACGAACGATACGGTCCGGGTGGTGGTGGATATCAAATCGTTTCAGTCCTACAAATTGTTCCCGCTTCGGGAGCCTTTCCGGATTGTCATCGATGTCTGGGGTGACGAACCCGACAAGCAAGCGGAAAAGGCAAAGGCTCGGCAGTCGGCGGATCGGGACAACCTGCCGGCCGGTTCCCTGGCCAGACAACTGGCGCTGGGCGTGAACACGGTGGTTATCGACCCCGGCCACGGGGGTAAGGACCCGGGTGCCGTTGGGCCGACCCAAAATGCACTTGAAAAGAACGTAAACCTCTCGATCGCCCGAAAACTGGCCGAAAAGATCAGGCGCGAACTGAAATGCAACACCATTTTAACCCGGAATTCCGATCGCTATCTCACCCTTGAAGAGCGAACGGCCATTGCAAACACCAAAAACGCGGATCTGTTCATTTCCATACACGCCAATGCGCATCGGAATAGAAATGTATACGGCATCGAAACGTTTTTCCTGAACTTGGCAACGGACGATGAATCAATCAGGGTCGCGGCACGGGAAAATGCGACATCGACCAAAAACATCAGCGACCTTCAATCGATATTGTCCGACCTGATGCAAAATGCAAAAATCAATGAATCGAGCCGATTGGCCGCATTTGTGCAGGAAGCCATGTGCCGGGATATGGGCCGAAAATACAGCTATATCAAAAACAACGGGGTTAAGCAGGCGCCGTTTTATGTGTTGTTGGGCGCCCAAATGCCGGCCATCCTCATCGAAACCTCCTTTATCAGCAATCCGAGGGAATGCGGCCGGCTGATAAATCAACATTATCAGGATCACATCTGTGAAGCCATTGTCCGGGGTGTAAAAGCCTATATTACGGAAACGAATCCCAACAAGCTATCGAATATCAATCAAAAAAGTGGAACAACCGGTTGACGCCGGGGACATAGAAATGGTAAATGCCCAACGTGCCGGATAGTGATTGAAAAATTAACCGAATTTCCATCCGGCATCGGCCTTAACGCAGCAAACCTGTATGGATTGTGGATCAGGAGAGCATCATGACGTATGAAACGATCTTATTTTCTGTTGACGAAGGTATCGGCATAATCACTTTTAATCGTCCCAAGGCCTTGAATGCCATCAATTCTGCCCTGCTGGACGAATTATCCCATGTTTTGGATGCTGTAAAATCCGATGACGGCATTCGTGTGCTGATCCTTACGGGGGCCGGTGAAAAGGCATTCGTCGCCGGCGCCGACATCTCGGAACTGGCCGTTTTCGATTCGCTGGCAAGCAGGCTTTTTTCCAAAAAGGGCCACATGATCATCAGCAAGCTTCAGGAACTTCCTATCCCGGTAATCACTGCGGCAAACGGTTTTGCACTCGGAGGCGGGAGCGAAATTGCATTGGCCTCCGACTTCATTTATGCCTCTTCGAATGCCAAATTCGGATTTCCCGAAATTAACCTGGGACTGATCCCCGGGTTCGGCGGCACCCAGAGAATGTCCCGCCTGATCGGGACGAATACCGCAAAGGAGATGATCTTTACCGGAAAGCTCATTTCCGCTGATGAAGCCCTTCGGATTGGAATGGTAAACCGGGTCTGCACGCCGGAACTGCTCATGGAAGAAGTCTATAAAACAGCCCGTGAGATATGCTCGAAAGGCCGGGTGTCGTTGCGTGCGGCAAAGCATGCAATCAATACCGGAATGAATGTGGACATAGCCTCGGGATGTGAGATGGAAATCAACGAATTCGCTCTATGTTTTTCCAGCGAGGATGCGAAAGAGGGAACAGCGGCGTTTCTGGAAAAGCGAAAGGCTGAATTCAAGGGCAAATTGAAATAAACACCCCGCTTTTTCTAAGGCATTGTGCCGCCATCAGGGAAAGCGGGTTTGAGGATCCCGGATCGTATCCGAAATAGATGAGGAGGCTTAGGAAAATGATTCTCGACATCGGGTTTGAAACCATGCCCAGGGAAGATCTTGAAATCATTCAACTCAGGAGGCTTAAAGCGACAGTTGAAAGAGCATATTACAATGTACCGTTTTACCGAAAAAGTTTCGACAAGCATGGAGTTAAACCCCAAGATATCGAAAACCTCCGGGATTTAAGCCGGCTTCCGTTTACCACGAAGTTGGATTTGCGCGACAATTATCCATTCGGCATGTTCGCCGTCCCCATGGACAACATCGTACGCATCCATGCCTCATCCGGGACCACCGGAAAACCCACGGTTGTCGGATACACGGCCCGGGACATCAAGACATGGGCGGAACTAATGGCCCGTTCACTTTCGGCGGGAGGTGCAAATCGAGGGGATATCATCCACAACGCATACGGCTACGGTCTGTTTACCGGTGGGCTCGGCATACACTATGGTGCTGAAAAGCTCGGGGCATCCGTCATCCCGGTCAGCGGCGGGAATACGAAAAGGCAGATCACGTTGATGAAAGACTTCGGGCCCACGATTCTGACGTCGACCCCATCATATGCACTGCACCTGGCCGAGGTTGCGGAAGATTTGGGCGTATCGTTCAGGGATTTTAAATTCAAATTCGGTATATTCGGTGCCGAGCCGTGGTCTGAACACATGCGGATGGAACTCGAAGAAAAATTGGGGTTGACGGCCGTGGATATTTACGGCTTGAGCGAAGTGATGGGCCCCGGAGTTTCCATGGAATGCCACGAGATGAAGCAGGGGCTTCATATTTTCGAAGATCATTTCATTCCTGAAATCATCGATCCCGCTACCGGAGAGGTGCTGCCCTACGGTGAAACGGGAGAACTCGTATTTACGTCGATTACCAAGGAGGCTTTTCCGGTCATCCGATACCGAACCCGCGATATCACGTCGCTGAATCCGGAACCGTGCGCGTGCGGCCGCACGCATATCCGAATGCATAAAGTCAGCGGCAGGACCGATGATATGATCATTATCCGAGGGGTGAATGTGTTTCCATCCCAGATCGAGAGCGTTTTGATGGAAACGGAGGGCATCGAGCCGCATTACCAGCTGATTGTCGACCGCGAGGACAATCTGGATGTATTGACGATCCTGGTCGAGGTGGGGGAGCGCCTGTTTTCAGACGAGGTAAAGGTTCTTCAGGATGAAGAAAAGAAAATATCCAAGAACATCAAGGATTATCTCGGGGTTTCGGCCAAGGTTAAACTGGTGGAACCCAAAACCATCGCCCGGAGTGAAGGAAAAGCGGTAAGGGTCATCGATCACCGCACCATTTAGTGTCGATTCTCCTCGGTGGAAATTATCTCCGGATGCGTATCTTCCTTTAAAGGAGGAAATCATGAAAGTAGAACAGATTTCAATTTTTCTGGAAAACAAGGCGGGGCGCCTCGCCGAAGTGACGGCCATCCTTAGTGAGGCGGGGGTGAATATCAGGGCGCTGTCGGTCGCCGATACATCCGAATTCGGGGTTCTGCGCCTGATCGTCGACAGCAATGAAAAGGCTGAAAAAGCACTTAAGGACAGTGGTTTCAGCGTCGGCAAAACCAATGTGGTCGTGGTCGAGGTGGAAGACAAGCCGGGCGGCTTGAACACGATTTTGGAGATACTCAACAGGGCCAAACTGAACGTTGAATACATGTACTCTTTAGTGACCCAGAGAAACGGCCATGCGGTAATGGTTTTTCGATTCGACAACACCGATGAGGCGATAAAGGTATTGACCGACCATGGGGTCACCATCATCAGCGGTGATAAAGTGCATCGCATGTAACCCCATATCATCAAATTTGTGGCCATTCGGAAACGGGTGGACACCAGATCAAAAGGAGGGGCGATGAAATTCACGAAAGTTGTCGCAGTTGTTTCAGTCTGCCTGATGGGGCTGGCGTGGGCTGAGGGTCCGGCGATTGCCGAAAAAGAGCCCTACAAAGTGGGTGCCGTTTTTTCGGTTACCGGTCGGGCTTCTTTTTTGGGAGATCCTGAAAAGAAGACAGCCGTCATGCTTGCAGAAGAGATAAACAAGTCCGGCGGCATCAACGGACATCCGCTGGATTTGATTGTCTATGATGACGAGGGCGATGCCACCAAATGTAACCTTGCTGTAAAGAAGCTGATCACGAAAGATAAGGTCTGTGCGGTGATCGGCCCTTCCATCAGCGGCCTTTCTTTTGCCGTGATTCCGGTTGTGCAGCAGCATGAAATTCCGCTGGTTTCGTGCGCTGCCAGCTATAAGATCGTTCACAACGAGAAAACCGGAAAGCCGTATAAATGGGTGTTCAAGACGCCGCAGTCCGACAGCATGGCGGTAGAGGCCATCTATAATCATATGAAAAAGAAGGGGATCAGCAGTATCGCCATCCTTTCCGGGACCACCGGCTATGGGGCCAGCGGCAGAGAAGAGCTGCTCCGGATGGCCCCGGATTTCGGCATGGAGATCGTCGCGGATGAAAAATACGGTCCCAAAGACACCGATATGACGGCCCAATTGACAAAAATAAAAGGCAAAGCGCCCCAGGCCATCGTAAATTGGTCCATCGGCCCCACACAAGTGACCGTTCTTCGAAATTGTCGGGATCTGGGCATGACGGACATCGAATTCTACCAAAGCCATGGGTTCGGCAGCCGTGAAAACATCGAATTGGCAGCCGGTGCCGCCGAAGGCGTCTATTGCCCGCTGGGTGCATGCAATATTGCCGAGATTCTGCCCGAAGACCATCCGCAAAAAGAGGTTACCATGACCTACCTGAAGCAATACCAGTCCACTTATGACGAACCGTTGAGTTCTTTTGGAGGTCATGCCTGGGATGCGCTCAAACTGGTTGCGGATGTCCTTGCCGAAGCGGGGTGCGATAAGGCGGCTATTCGGGAGCATATCGAAGATACGAAAGGGTTTGTCGGTCAGCACGGCATTTTTAATTTCAGCCCGGATGACCACAACGGACTGACCACGGAGACCTCTTTTAATATGGTGGTCGTTAAAGACGGTGACTGGGCGCTTGCGGACTGACACGGCAGCGGTTCATCACATCCAGGTGCTTGCAAAAAAGCGACGTTCGCCGAAAATAACGGCTGCGATAAACGGATCTTGCGGCGCTTAACCGGCGCACAGCTTGGCGGCTGTGGAAAAATTGTCCGGATTTGTCGATACGCCGATCCTCGAGGGTGAGTGCCGGGCACCGCCCTCATTTTTTTAATCGTTGTTTACCATCGAGGTCTCCGGTATACCGGCCGGAACACAAAAATCGGGCAACGCCGAAAATGGATCAGATTACAATTGCAGGACAGCTGTTTCAGTATCTCATTACCGGCATCACCGTCGGCAGCATTTATGCCATGGTCGCCATCGGCTTCAATATTATTTATGATGTGACCGAAATCATCAATTTCGCTCAGGGTGAATTCGTCGTATTGGGCGGCCTGACAATGGTCGGCCTCCATGTTGCGTTGCACCTGCCATTAATTATCGCTTTTATCGGGACGGTATGTATCGTAACGATGGTGGGAATTCTAGTGGATCGCCTGGCGATTCGCCCCATCCGGCAGCCTTCCGTGTTGACGCTGATCATTACCACGCTTGCGGCGTCGTTTATCATCAGAGGCCTTGCCATGTACTTTTGGGGAAAGGACCCGTATGATCTCCCCGCCTTTTCCGGCCGAACCCCGATTCAGTTTTTTGGTGCCGTCATTCAACCCCAATACCTGTGGGTTGTCGGTTTCTTGCTCCTGATCGTACTCGGACTGAGCCTTTTTTTCGAACGATCCATAACCGGAAAGGCCATGAGAGCATGTTCGGACAATGCCGGGGCCGCAAGGCTTGTCGGCATCAACGTCAATAAAATGGTGCTGTTGTCATTTGCGTTGTCCGCTGCCATCGGTGCCGTTGCCGGCATCATTATCACGCCGATATCGTTTATGGAATACGACCGCGGCGCCATGCTCGCCGTCAAGGGATTCGGTGCCGTGATTCTGGGGGGATTAGGCAGTTTCCCCGGTGCGATTATCGGCGGATTGATTTTGGGAATCATCGAATCGTTCGGTGCGGGCCTGCTGTCTTCGGGATACAAGGATGCCTTTGCACTCATCGTACTTTTGGGGGTGCTGTTTTTCAGGCCGAGCGGATTGTTGGGGAACATTGAAGTCAGTAAAATTAAAAGGTTTTGATCGATGTTGAGAATCGGAAAATTTCCCATCCTGGCGTTTTTCGCCGCAATCGCCCTATTTCCCGTTGTCGCCGAATATATTCCGGCGATCGACCATTATCCGGACATCATGGTGTTCGGGGGGATTTACTGCGTGATTACCATCGGTCTCAGCCTTCTTATGGGGTACGCGGGTCAAATTTCTCTGGGGCATGCGGCATTTTTCGGAATGGGTGCCTATGCTTCGGCCATTCTGACGGTGCGTTTTGGGCTCAATCCATGGTTGTGTATGATGATCGGGTGCATCCTGACCGCGGCCGTCGCCTTTTTCGTGGGTGCACCGTCATTGCGGCTCAAGGGGCATTATCTGGCAATGGCCACATTGGCTTTCGGCATTATCGTTTTCATCATCTTCAATGAGGAGGCCGAATGGACCGGCGGACCGGACGGCATGACGGGCATTCCCGGCATATCCATATTCGGATTTCCTCTGGATACGGTGGAGCGGTATTATTATTTTGTATGGGCAACGGTTCTGATCCTGTTTGTCGTGACCGTAAACATAATCGAATCCGATACGGGACGCGCCCTCAGGGCGATCCACAGCAGTGAGGCCGCTGCAATGGCAATGGGAGTAAACGTTTCCGGCTGCAAAATCGCCGTATTCGCTTACAGCGCCGTTCTGGCGTCTTTGGCGGGCAGTCTTTACGCCCATTACTTAAACTTCGTCAATCCTTCTTCATTCGATATTTTTTTCGGCATCAAACTCGTGATCATGATTTCGTTGGGCGGCATGTATTATATTTGGGGAGCCGTTATCGGGGCTTTGATCATAACCTTTTTAAGTTACGAGTGGCTTCATTATTTTGAAGAGCTGGAGGTGCTCGCGTACGGTGTCATTCTTTTGTTGACGACCATCTTTTTGCCGCAAGGGCTGGCAGGCATTCCGGATCTAATCAGAAGCCGGATTAAAGCTTCTTCGTAGAATGGATCGCACCATGGAAGATCATGTTTTGGAGCTGAATGGGCTGGTGATGGCATTCGGCGGTCTTATGGCACTATACAAGCCTGACTTTAATGTCAAACGGGGAACGATAACCGCAATCATCGGGCCTAACGGCGCGGGCAAGACCACCTTGTTCAATGTCATTACCGGCTTTTTGAAACCTTCGGAGGGATCCGTTTTGTTCAACGGCAGCCCCATAAGCCGTCTCAAGACCCATGAAATAGCACGGATGGGCATATCCAGGACGTTTCAAACCGTCGAGATCTTCAGCGGCATGACGGCGCTCGAGAATATCATGGTCGGATTTCACGCAAAAAACAGGCCGCCGATTTTGATATCCGGGCTGAAAACACCATGGTCTCAAAAAAAGGAAAACGCCTATTCCAAAAGGGCGGAAGAGATACTCCGGTTTATCGGATTGTCGGCCAAACACAACATAAAGGCTGAAAACCTGCCCTTGGGGGAGCAAAAAGTCCTGGAAATCGGCAGGGCCCTGGCGGGGAATCCCGAATTGATCTGTTTGGACGAACCTGCAGCCGGCCTGAATGAAACCGAATCGCATTTGGCGTCTTCTCTTATCAAAGCTATCAAGGAAACCGGTGTGACCATCCTTTTGGTCGAGCATGACATGAAGGTCATTATGGATATATCGGACGAAATCATGGTATTGAATTACGGCCGGAAGATCGCACAGGGCACACCCGATGAAATCAGGTCCGATCCGAGCGTGATCGAGGCCTATCTTGGGGATGAGGCGCCATATGCTTAGCATCGAGGGGCTGAATGCGTATTACGGCGGTATTCGGGCATTATCCGACATATCGATTCGTGTGCCCCGGGGAAAGGTGGTATCGATTATCGGTGCAAACGGGGCCGGTAAAACCACGCTGTTAAAATCCATATCCGGACTGATGCGGCATAAAACAGGCAATATTACGTTCAACGGTGCTCACATTTCACAACTGCAGGCGGATCGTATCGTAAAACGGGGCCTTTCCCATGTGCCTGAAGGCCGACAGCTTTTTGCCCATCTCAGTGTCGAAGATAATTTACGGCTGGGAGCATATCACTGCTACACGCGCAAAAACCGCCGTCTGATTGCGGAACGGATGAACCACGCATACCGGCTGTTTCCGATATTGGAAAAACGGTCCGGGCAGATTGCGGGCACGCTCTCCGGAGGGGAGCAGCAAATGCTGGCCATCGCAAGGGCTCTAATGGCACACCCCCGGATGATGCTGCTGGACGAGCCCTCCATGGGAATCGCTCCTCTGATCGTCCGCGAATTATTCAACGTAATTACCGGTCTCAACAAGGACGGTGTTACGATTTTGCTGGTGGAGCAAAATGCAAAAGCCGCTTTAAAGGCGGCCGATTACGCTTATGTGCTGGAGGGGGGCAGTGTGGTGATGGAAGGCCTCCCAAAAGAGATGTTGGACAATCCCAGAATAAAAGAGATTTATCTGGGAGGATAAAAACCTCGAAAAGGGATAGCCGTACCGCAGATAAAAAGGGAAAATGAGCCGGGGGTGACCGGGCAATAAGGATGAAACTTTAAGCAATTGACAATTAAGAAGATTTTGGTATAATTCAAAAAATTAAAACGTTCGGCCGGTTCCGGTGCGGTGCGCAAATAAGCTGCATGGCCGTTCGGCTCCGGTTTAAAGCAGAGTGCCGGGAGTCGCCTTCAACCCGAGTCTTTTCGATAGGGCAACATATAAACAACACCTCTATGGGACGCCAAAAATCGACAGTTCAACTGATATGGGGGTGGGCTCTGGTTATCGTCGGCATTATGGTGTTTTTCAGGATTCCCGAAGTAATGCCTAAGATAGAACAGATCCGGCATTATTCCAGGATCCTGCCATACATTAAGTTTTCTCTGTACATGATGGGTGTTTTTCTTGTTGTCGGTGGTGGAATGAAAATAATCGCCTATTACAGGCCGGAAGGGCGACCGCCGAAAGACGAAAATTGAATCCGAAAATAATATCCAAGTGGTAGCTGACATGATTCATACCAAAACGGCACCTCATCGCTTTCAGGATTTGGAATCCGAGGTCATTTACCGAACAAGGCTTCAGGAAATTGGAAACAAGATAAACGGGGCCTCCAACTTAGACGAGATACTCATCGGTTTACAAGGGGACCTCACTTCCTTCTTCAATGCCGAACGCGTAACCATCTATATTTGTGATCCTGAAAAAGAAGAGTTGGTATCGAAGGTGAAATCCGGGGATGATATGCTGATGGGACATATACGCGTGTCAGCAAACAGCATTGCCGGGTATTCCGCCTTTAACCAGAAAATATTGAATGTCCAAGACGTATATGATGATCGGGAACTCTATGCGATCGATCCCCTCTTGACTTTTGACAAACGATGGGACCAAAAAACGGGGTTTACCACGAAGCAGGTGCTCGCCTGCCCGATTGTATTCAAAAATAAACTGATGGGAGCCATTCAGTTCTTGAATCGTCCGGATGGGAGCGTTTTTACCGAAGATGATGAATTTGCGGCAAAAGAGCTCGCTGATATCCTGGGAATCGCGCTGTTCAACCAGCAGAGATTGGAAAAGACGCGCGTGCACAAGTTCAGTTACCTGCTCGAAAATCATATCATCACCCAAAAGGAACTGGATAAGGCCATAGCGGATGCCCGCCAGCGAAGAATCGAGGTTGAAGATATCCTGATCGATGAACTGAAAATATCCAAGAAAGACATCGGGCGTTCCTTAAGCAAATACTATCGAATTCCCTTTGTCAGCTTCAATGCCAACGTGCCGATTCCGGGCGAGCTGCTCATCGGTCTGAAGGTTCCCTTCATGCGCAAAAATTACTGGGTGCCGATTTGCATGGAGGAGGACAAGGTCGTCATTGCGATTGACAACCCCTATGACATAAGAAAAGTCGACGACGTCAAGGCCATGTTTCCCGGAAGGCCCCTGAAATTCTGTGTTGCCACCAAGCATGACATCCTGGATTACATCAACATGTTTTCTCAGGATGAAAAAGAAATGGCGGCCATCGATGACATTATTTCCCAGTTGAGACAGGAAGCCGAGGAGATCGAAGAGGCTGAGCATACGGTCGGCGAGGAGGACAGCGCCGTTGTTCAGCTGGTGAACAAAATTATTCTCGATGCCTACGAACGCGGTGCATCCGATATCCATATCGAGCCCTATCCGGGGAAGGAGCCGACCCAGGTTCGAATTCGGGTCGACGGGAACTGCCACGTCTATCAGACCATACCGTACAGTTATAAAAACGCCGTTGTATCCCGAATCAAGATCATGTCCGATCTGGACATTGCCGAGCGGCGAAAACCGCAGGACGGCAAAATAAAATTTAAAAAATTCAGCGGCAGGGACGTCGAACTCCGCGTTGCAACCGTGCCCACCCAGGGGGGGATGGAGGATGTGGTCATGCGAATCCTTCATTCGGGGGAACCCATCCCGCTGGAAGAAATGGCTTTTTCAGAGCAGAATTTCAAAAATTTTTTAAGCGTCATCACAAAACCCTACGGCATTATTTTCGTGTGCGGACCCACCGGTTCGGGAAAGACAACGACCCTGCATTCCGCCTTGAGGAATATCAATAAAACAGAAAGGAAGATCTGGACGGCGGAAGACCCTGTTGAAATCACCCAGAAAGGGCTTCGCCAGGTCCAGGTGAAGCCGAAGATCGGTTTCGATTTCGCAGCTGCGATGCGGGCTTTTTTGAGGGCGGATCCGGATGTTATTATGGTGGGTGAGATGCGTGACAAGGAAACCACGCATATCGGCATCGAAGCGTCATTAACGGGGCATCTGGTTTTTTCAACGCTTCACACCAACAGCGCACCGGAAAGCATTACCCGCCTGCTGGATATGGGAATGGATCCGTTCAATTTCGCCGATGCCATCCTGTGCATTCTTGCACAGCGGTTGGTGCTGACACTCTGCAAGGACTGCAAGAAGGCCTATCACCCGACAAAAGAAGAATACGATGAACTGGTTCGGGAGTACGGCAAGGAATCTTTCGAGCGGAACCTGAACATCCCATATGATGATTCTCTGACCCTTTACAAGCCAAAAGGATGCGACACCTGCAATAATACCGGTTACCGCGGTCGCATGGCACTGCATGAACTGCTGATGGGGACCGACGATATGAAAAAACTGATTCAGGTAAAAGCACGAATGGATGATATACGAGCCCAGGCCGTGGAGGACGGCATGACGACCCTGAAGCAGGACGGTATTGCAAAGGTTTTCGGCGGCTTTTGCGATTTGATTCAGGTGAGGAAGGTCACGATAAAGTAGTATTCGCCGGCTCTGACTTCATCGTTTAGTCCGGCCGTGTTTTCATCCGTTGCAAATTGTCCATTACTTCACTGCCGTTTTGAATCGGTGCAGCTGGTTTTGGTAATGGGATTTGTTTTCCGTTGCCAGTTTGATGGCCGCTTCAATGGTTTCGACGGCCTGCCGCGTTTTTCCCACCGCAAAATAGCTCTCCGCAAGTGTGTCCAGGATATAGGGTGAGGCGTCCAGGGATGCTGCCCTTTTGGCCAGTACCAGGGCCTTTTGGGGATTTTTGATCGATGGATCTTCGCTCGTCGCCAGCAGCCAGGCCAGGTTATTGAGCACATGGGGCGATTCCGGGTCCAGGGACAGGGCTTTTTCGTAGGCGCGCACGGCCTTTTCATTTTCTCCTCGAGACTGGTATAGGTCCCCTAAGCCGCCGTAGAGGAGCGGATCGTTCGGAGATGTTTCCAGCTTGGACACAATCGCTTTTTGAAGAATCGCGTCATTTATTGCGAATCCTATTTCGGTGAAGTTCAAACCGAGTTCCACCATTCCGAAAAAGGCCAGTCCCGTGACATAAATCGCTATACCGGCCTTCACTTTTTTATCGTGGCGAACGATTTGCATCTTATCCTGTTCACACCGGTTCAAAAAATCAATACGCTCTTTGAGGCTGAAATGATGCCAGTTGGGCTTATCTTTTGGGATGCCGCTGACTATAGCGATTTTTTCGAGAGATGTTATCAGGGGTTTGGCGCTGTTGAAAAAGCGGTATACGAATGTATCGGCCTGCCGCTCGAAATTTCTCATGAAAAAACCGAAAATGAAACGAAAGTACAGGATGAAGCTGACGATAAATATGGAATTAAACAGAAGAGATATTTTGGATGCGGCACTCACGCCCGGGAAAAATGACACCTTTGCAAACACGTAGCCGTAATAGACGGCATGAAAGATGACATAAGACAATACGATGTAGCCCACGAAAAGAAGGATATAGAAAAGCATATGTTTTTGCTTTACATGCCCGATTTCATGAGCCATCACCGCATCGAATTCCGAATCGTCGAGCAGCGACATCAACGCCGGGGTGACGAGAATATAACGGAATCGTTTCACCAGCCCCATGACGCCTGCGGTGATCATTTTTCCTCCGAACAGTGTCCAGTAAACGACATCCCTGTATCCCACGGCTGCGGATAAGCAAAGAGCGCGGATGCGTTCCCGTCGATCTCCGGGCTCCAATGGCTTGCATCGCCACATTTTCTGAATGAAAAAAGGGCCTACGGCAGCGATAAAAAAAATAAAGAGGATAAAAAACGTCAGCTCGCCGGGCGGTGATGCCAAGAACGCATTGAGGGGCCTGAAAGGAAGCAATCGCAGGAGATCCGAAGAAAAAGACAAGGCCAACCACGGCAAGACGACGGGAATGCAGAAAGCCAGGTTGGACCGTATGTAAGCTCCGGAGGAAATGCGATGGTGGTAGATGTCTTGATATACTTTATGGGCGGTGCCGTACATAACGGCTAAAAAAGCAAGAAAAACGGCAAGACAGACAACGGTGCCCAGCGTGGGTATTATCCTGAAAAGCGGCGCCCGGAACAGGGCATCCGGAATGCGCAGCAGATACAAGGCCGCCGTGAACAGCGCAATCGCAGCGATGGTCTGGCGCATGACGGCATTCTCAAACAGGCGGTCCCGTCCGGCGAAGGGCAGTTCGTTGACGCGGCGTTTCACGCCGTTGAACGTCAAACGATTCAATACCGCAAAAAAGGCGATAAGGAGTATGATCAGCAGAAAGGATTCTGAAACTGAAACGACGGTTTGTTCCCGGGGCTGGTATGTCGCACAAATAAAAAGAACGACGATATACGTAATAAATTGTTTATACATAAAAGGGTGCTTCTACGGCCGGTAGAATCTTTCTTTTTCACTGTAAATGCACCCGCAGTATTGCTGTCGGTACATGTTCAGTGCTTTGGATGCTTCGATGCCTGTTTTCCAACCCTCACGGAAATCCCGGTAATAAAACCGAATTCCCACCGCTTTTCCGACGGTTTCGCCGATTTCGGCGATCGCATCGTGCTTCTGGAATTTGCTGTATAAAAGGGTCGAGGAGAAATAGTCGAATTTCCCCCGCTTGGCCAGTCCGGCTGTCGTTTCAAGCCGATGATGATAACAGATCCCGCATCGGTGGGCTTCCCTGAAGGCCGCCCGTCTAAGAAAACCTTCCAGATCATAATGCTTTTCATAGATGACCTTTAGCCCGATGCGATCCGAATAGGCTCTTAATTCGTTTTCCCGCCTCAGGCACTCCGAAAACGGGTGGATGTTATGCCGGTAAAAGAAACCCATAACGTCGAAACCGTCCGATCGAAGAACATCCACGGGATAGATGCTGCACGGAGCGCAGCAGGTATGAAGCAATAGTTTCATGCCCTCTTGCCGAAAATCGATGTTCCAATTCGCACCAGAGTGGCGCCTTCTTCGATTGCCGCTGTATAATCGCCGCTCATTCCCATGGACAGCACACCCATTTCTGCGCCGTAAATCGCATGACGGCGTATATCGTCACGCAATGCTCTAAGGGCTTTGAAAAACGGGCGCGCCTTTTCGGGGTTGTTGAAAAAGGGCGGTATGGTCATCAGTCCTTTGACGGAAAGGTGGTTCAGTTCTGCCGTGCGCCGGACCAGATCCAAGGTGTCGCTTTTTTTCACTCCGCCCTTCGAGGCTTCGCTCGAAAGGTTCACCTGGATGAGGATCGGTTGAATTTTGTTGATTTTGCCGGCCTGGCGATCCAGTTCGTATGCCAGTTTGAAGGAGTCCACCGAATGGATCAAATCAAAAAATTTCACTGCGTATTTAGCCTTGTTCGTTTGCAGACGGCCGATAAAATGCCACCGAATGCCGCAGTTGCCGATTGCTTCGATTTTTTTCATGGCTTCCTGAATATAGTTCTCCCCGAAGGCCTCGATGCCGGACGAAGCAGCAGACCTGATTTTATCCGGTGAAACCGTCTTTGAAACCGCCAACAACTGAACCGTACGGGGATCCCGCCCGCACCTCGAGGCCGTCTCGGCCATCGTATTCAAAATTGCCCGGACGTTTTCAGCAATGTCGCAAGAGGTTTTATTCATCTGACCGTTGCCGCATCCCGATTGCATGATGTTTAATGAGACATTCAATGACTTCGCACACAGGCAGTCCCACCACATTGGTATAAGAACCGTTGATGCGCTTTACTAAAAATGATCCCAGTCCTTGAATGGCGTATGCCCCTGCTTTGTCGAAGGGTTCTTTGGTGTGAACGTACCACTCGATTTCCTCTTCCGTCAGGTGCTTGAACAGCACATCAGTGACGACGGCATCCGAAACGATTCGTCGATCGCTCTCCCGGCGTATACAAAATCCCGTGAACACCTGGTGAACCTGACCGCTCAAACCCCGGAGCATACATCGCGCTTCTTTTATGTTCCTCGGCTTTCCCAGCATGCGGTTTTTGATCATCACAATCGTATCCGCGCCGATCACCCAGCTTTTAGGATATTTTTTTGCAATATCCGTTGCTTTTGCTTCGGCCAGTGTTTTAACATATTCTTCAGGTATCGAGAATTTGACTGACGATTCGTCAAACGAGCCTGGAATCACCTCGATTGAAAGTCCGGCCTGTTCCAGCAGGTACCGGCGCCGCGGTGATTTCGAAGCCAATATGATGTGATGACGCATTTCACGTACCATTGAAAAGAAATATCAGAACCGGCCGATTTTGACAAGCAGATGTGACGAATGGAGGTACAGACGGAATGCTCGAGGAATTAGAAATGAAGGGTCCTTCAACACGTCCGAATGTATGGATTATCGGCGGCGGAAAATTCGGCCGCAGGGCAGCAGATGCTTTCCATAGGAAAAATGCCGGGCCCTCGATCACCGTTTTTGAAACGAACCCGGAAAAGATCCGGACATTGGAAAACCGTGGAATCCGCGCGGTATGCACCGACGGCATAGCTTTTTTGGCCGCCAAAATGACAAAGGATTACAGACCCGATTGGATCATACCGGCTGTTCCGGTTCATGTCGCCTTTCAATGGATTCGGTGCAAGCTCAGCGAAGTGTATGATATCGTTCCGGTTGCCGTTCCGGAGATTATTCGTTCACGACTTCCGAACCCCATCGATGGAAATCCCGGAGAACTTTATGTCAGCATTGCCGATTTCATTTGTCCGGACAACTGTCCGGCTCCGGAAAATGTTTGCACGATAACCCGAAAGCCGAGACCCTTCGATGTATACAGCCGGATCGAGATGCTGAAAACACCTGAATTGACGCCTGTGGTTATCCAGAGCCGGCAGTTGGGTCCCGGTGTGGGCGGATATACACCGGGGGCGCTGTTTGATGCATTGGAATCGGTCGGGCGGTTGGATACGGGAATTCTGTTGGCGACGGCCTGCCGGTGCCACGGGGTGATCCAAGCATTTAAAACAAAAAAGAGGGATGCTTAGTGGACGCCTTTGCCGTAGGTTCGGACCAATGGATCGATTGTGTCGTTTCGGGTGCGGCCCGAATGGGCATCCGTTTGAATGCGGCAGCGGCCCAAGGTCTTGCACGCCATGCCGCTGAAACGGTCTTGTGGAATAAAAAGATCAACCTGACCGCCATTACCGATCCCGTGGATTTCGCCGTCAAGCATGTTTTGGATTCCATGCAGGCCGCACCTTTCATCCCCCGGTGTGCCCGCGTCATGGATGTGGGCTCCGGCGGGGGTTTTCCCGGAATGGTGTTGAAAATCGTGCGGCCCGATCTCACCATGGTTCTCGTTGATGCCTCACGAAAAAAAGTCAGTTTCTTGAAGCATATTATACGGCTGCTTTCACTGCAGCATATCGAAGCGCGCCATGCAAGGACGGAAGAATTGGAAAGGGCCGGCGAATGGATCGCCGGGTTCGATGTGGTAATCTCCCGGGCGTTTTCATCCCTCTGGGAATTTTACGGCAAAGCCGGAGCATTCGTGAAGGAAGGAGGGATGATGATCGCTTATAAGGGGGGGTGCGTACGGGAAGAAATTCAACATTTTTTAGACCGGTCTTCAAACGGCATGGACGTAAAAACGTATCGTTTCTCTCACTTCGGAATGGAGCGGGCACTGGTTATCCTGCAAGCCGTTTAGAGCGTTAAGACCGTTGTAAACATTCCACACGAACGATCCAAACGACCCCAACGATCGAACGATCCAAACAATCCTACCAGATATAAGGTTTAGCCATCCGCCAGGTGCGTGCGAATGAAGCGATTTCCGCCTGTCGGGAAACCAGGTTCGGCTTTGCCGAGAATGCCCTTCGGCCCGCCTCCGTTTCGAGGTAAGCGGTGCTGTTTCCGTCGATGACATCTCCGAGATCGTTCAGTACCGCATCGGGAAATCCGTAAAATATGCGCCGGGCGTCCACCAGATCGCTTCCGGAGAACGGCAGGTCGTCGATGCATTTTTGGTAGTAACCGGGATCATCCATGTTGATGCCTTCCGCGCACAGTCGGCCGGTCAAGAGGGCCATATTGATGCCGCCTTCGAAGATCGGATCCGTAAAGGCACCGGCGTCGCCGGCAAGAAACGCATCGCCCTTGGAAATGCTTTGGTAGAAGCCGCTTACCGGCAGTACCCCGGATTTGTTTTTCACCCGTTGAAAATCCCCGAATAGGGGTTTTATGACGGTATCCGTGAAATAAGTGAAACGGTTGCCGAGGTTTCCTTTTTCCTTCATCAATAAACCCACGTTGGCGCTGTGAGACGAGGTGGGAAAAAGCCAGCCGTAGCCGGAGGGTGCGATATGGCTTCCAAAATACATGTGCAGTTCATCCGATAGGATCGAAGATGCGAAATTCACCCCGTAATTCACGGCAGGCGCGCACGCGGGACGATACTGAAACACCTTTTTGGCTACGATCGAATTCGGGCCGTCCGCACCGATGAGCCGCTCGGCATAAAGGCGGTCACCTGTTGCTGTTTCAACAACAAAGAGCCCGTCCCGCTGCTGGATATTCGTAACATGGGCGTTCATTCGAATTTCCCAGGGAACCATTCCGGCAAGATGCGCTTCGAAACGCTCTCTTCGCAGAACGACCGCGTAGGGATCCGCGTGGCGCTCTCCGATATATTTTCCGTTCGGCATGATCCGTTTGATCCGGCGTATGCAGCAAGCCTTCCATCGGTCATTCGGTTCAAGGCCCTCCCGGGACAATGCCGAAATCGATACCCCTTCACCGCACTGAACCGGATGTCCGACCGAGGATTTTTTGTCCAATACCAGTGTTTTTTGCTTCAAGAAACGGGCCGCGTTCAAACCGGCCGGCCCGGCCCCGATGACGATGGTGTGGTACGTTTTTTCCATTTGCCTTGCCGTCAATCGCCGCTTACAGCATGTTCAAGTACCATGCCGCCAATTCATGACCGAAAAATACAAATAAGATCCCGCCGATGGATAAAAACGGACCGAACGGAATGGCGAGCTTGAGGTCTTTTTCCGAAAACGCCATGATAATGACGCCGACAATGGAGCCGATCAGCGACGACGCAAAAATAGTAAACAGCACTCCCTTCCACCCGATGGCCGCTCCCATCATCGCCAAAAGTTTGATGTCACCACCACCCATTCCTTCTTTTTTCATCAGGAGCTCGTATAGCCATGCAACGGCATACAAACTGCATCCCCCCAGAAGGATGCCCAGTATCGATTCTTTCCAGGTAACACCTGAAAGAAAAAATGAGGCCGAAAAGAAAAAGACGACACCGGGAAGCGTAATGACATCGGGGATGATCTGATGGTCGATATCGATAAACGTGACCACGAGCAGAGCGGCCATCCAGATATAGTATATCAGGCTTTCCAGCGTAAGGCCGTATTTCAGGAAAACGGCCACGGCGATCAGAGCGCTCATCAATTCGACCAGGGGATAACGTATGGATATAGGGCTGGCGCAGTTCCGGCATTTCCCCCTGAGGATAAGGTAACTCAGCACGGGGATATTGTCGTAAAATTTGATTGAATGCCCGCACCGTAGGCATCGAGATCCCGGGTAGACGATGGAAAGCGATTCCGGAAGCCGGTGTATGCAGACATTCAAGAAGCTTCCGATCATTAGTCCGAACACGAATACGGCAAGAATGTAAAGAGGATCTGTCATCATCAACATTACCTGATTTTATGGATTGTGTGATGTGCACTCGGCGATCAGCCGGTGCAAACTTATGAGGTTTTTGTACAAAAATCAATATTGATATCAAAAATCAACATTGATGTTGCCAAAAGGGATGATAAATTCTATTATTTGGTTTTAATATCGGCTTTCGTTTCCGGTCGCACGTCAGAGCGTCGGCACATTAAACCTGCGGCATGAACCCTGAAAGCCGGTTGCAGCAATGTCGAAAGGATAAGAATGACCTGAAATTTGCAAGCGATTACAATTCCGCAAGTATGTCTGAAAATCCGAAAGATAAACCTCTTGACCGGAATCCGGCATTGATTCTTGCCCTTATGATCGGCTCTGAACATTTAAAGCAATAAGCAATCAAAACCATTAATGAGAACGAAAGGCCGCACGGCTTTTTCGATAAAGTTACATTCAGGGAGTTAATATGGCCGAAACGGATAAAGACGATCTGATCAGCATTATTGAAGACAACGACATGCTCGAAAAGCTTCCCACGACGCTGCCGCTTATGCCGGTGAGAGATGTGGTGATTTTTACGGATATGCTCCTGCCGCTTTTTGTAGGACGCGAAAAATCCGTAATGGCGGTTGAGGAGGCGGTGGCCAAAGACAGCTATTTAATGCTGGCGACCCAGAAAGACCAGGACATCGAGAATCCCAAGTCATCCGAGATCTATACGGTAGGAACCATCGGCAGATTGTTGCGGATGCTGAAGCTGCCGGACGGCCGGGTAAAGGCCCTGGTGCAGGGTGTCGTAAAGGCGAGGATCATGAAATATGTGAGGAAAAGACCCTATTTTCGGGTAAACGTCGAAATCCTCGAAGAGCAGTCCGTGAACGATATCACCGTGGAAATGGAAGCGCTGATGCGCAATCTCCGTGAAAATTCGGAGAAAGTTCTGGCATACCGCGGTGAATTGACCGGAGAAGTGGGCAGTATTCTGGACAGCATCGACAGCCCCGGCAAACTGGCCGACCTGGTGGCCTCGAATCTGAAAATCAAAATCGACCAATCCCAGCAGCTGCTTGAAATTGTCGATCCGGTGGAGCGGCTGAAGATCGTAAACGACCTGTTGACGCGGGAAGTTGAGCTTTCATCCATGCAGGCTCGGATTCAGTCGAATGTGCGGGATGAAATTTCGAAAAACCAGCGGGACTATTTTTTAAGAGAGCAGGTTCGGGCCATACACAAGGAACTGGGTGAGAGTGATGACCGGCTGTTGGAAATCGAGGAATACAGAAAGAAAATCAAGCGTGCGAAAATGACCGAAGAAGCCGTTCAGGAAGCCCATCGTCAGTTGAAGCGGCTCGATCTCATGCACCCTGATTCCGCTGAAGCTTCCGTCGTGCGCGGCTACCTGGACTGGCTCGTCGAGCTTCCCTGGAGCAAATCAACCAAGGATGTCATCGATATCAACAAGGCCAAAGAGGTGTTGGACAAAAATCATTACGGCCTCGATGCCATAAAAGAGCGGATTCTGGAATACTTGAGCGTTCGAAAGTTGAACCCGAAAATGAAAGGTCCCATTCTGTGCTTTGTGGGTCCGCCGGGTGTCGGCAAGACATCGCTGGGGCATGCCATAGCCAAGGCAACGAAACGAAAATTCGTACGCATTTCACTGGGCGGGATTCATGATGAAGGTGAAATCAGAGGCCACCGGCGAACTTACATCGGATCGATGCCGGGCCGGATTCTGCAGGGGTTGAAACAATGCGGATACAATAACCCGGTATTCATGATGGATGAGATTGACAAGCTCGGCAGCGATTTCAGAGGGGATCCATCGGCCGCCCTGCTGGAAGCTCTCGATCCGGAACAGAATTCGAGTTTCAGTGACCATTACCTCAACATCCCTTTCAACCTGTCCAGTGTGATGTTCATTCTGACTGCCAACTACACGGATACCATACCGTCGGCTCTTCTCGACCGCATGGAAGTGATCAACCTTTCAGGCTACACGGAAGAGGAAAAAGAGGCGATCGCCTATACTCATCTTTTGCCGCGTCAGGTGCGGGAAAATGGATTGAAGCCGAAACAGGTATCCATCAGCCGTGGCGCCATGCGTCAAATTATAACGGAATATACATCAGAGGCCGGGTTGAGAAACCTTGAACGGGAAATCGGAAAGATTTGCCGGAAGGCGGCGCGGAAACTGGCCGAGAAGGAAAAGCCTCCTTTCCAGGTTTCCAGACAAAACCTGCACCAGTACCTGGGCGTTCCGCGGTATATCCCGGAGATGGATTTGGAAACAAGCCAGGTCGGGATTTCGACAGGCCTGGCTTGGACGCAGGCCGGCGGCGAAGTGCTTTACGTTGAGGTATCCCTTCTGGACGGCAAGGGCGATTTGATCATCACCGGTCAACTCGGTGAGGTAATGCAGGAATCCGCCCGTGCCGCGGTCAGCTATTCCCGATCATGGATAAAGCGAAACAGTAAGAAACCTAAGAAATTGGATAATTTTGACATTCACATTCATGTACCGGCCGGTGCCATTCCAAAGGACGGCCCTTCCGCCGGCGTGGCGATGGCCACGGCACTCGTATCCGCTTTGACGAACCAGGCGGTGGATCGGAATGTGGCCATGACCGGCGAAATTTCATTGAGAGGACGGGTTCTGCCTGTCGGCGGACTCAAGGAAAAATCACTCGGCGCACTCCGGGCGGGAATACGCAAGATCATCATCCCGGAGCGGAACAAGCGGGATCTCGATGAAATTCCTCCGATCATAAAGCGGAAGATCACCTATATACGTGTGTCGAACATGGATGAAGTGCTCAACGCTTCCCTCATCAAATCACCACTCAAGAAAACGGCGAAATCTGCCGTGGCGGCGGGTTAGGCAACGTGAAAATACTGGCGGTGGACACCTCGACAAAGCGGTTGAATGTCTGCATATCGGAAGGGGAAACCGTGCGGGCGGAGATATCCTGCGATACGAATGAAACCCATTCGAAAACGATTATGCCGGCGATTGACTCGTTGTTAAGAGCAGTGAAATGGGACCTGTCGACGATCGATGGGTTTGCCGTGACGCAGGGTCCCGGGTCCTTTACCGGGATTCGTATCGGAATCGCCGCTGTCAAAGGATTGGCATCCGCCGTCGGCAAGCCGGTGGTGGGCATTTCCACCCTCGAGGTGCTCGCATACCAGGCGGGCGGGTTTTCCGGGCCTGTTTGTGCGATGCTGGACGCGCGGAAAAATGAAGTTTTTTCCGGTTTTTTCCGGTGGCTGGATAATAGGCCGTGCCGCATGGAGAATGAGACGGTGGGCCCCATCAAAAAGGTCCTTGACGTCATTGACGAACCCTGCCTGTTCATCGGCTCCGGTGCAAAACTGTACGAACCGGAAATTGTTCGGCACACGGGGAGCCTGGCGGTATTTCCTCCGCTGCATGATCATGCCGTCCGGTCGTCAATGGTCGGCAGGATAGGATACATGAAATTTTGCAGCACGACCGCGCTTGGCGCTTCGGAAATACGTCCGACGTATTTGCGACCGCCTGACGCAGTGTTAAAGATCGTCCGTCGGGGGTAGGCCATGCCGACGGGGTGCGCCCCGCAAGGGGTGCTCCTTATAGGCTTTTGGATTTTAGGGGATTGGCGCAATTTATCTTGGTTGACTTAATCCGGCACTTCTAGTAACCCAGCATACATCATCTGGAGTGTCGCTGTGCCGGAATATCTTTTCGATGCGGGTTTTCATTCGGTGCGCCGCCCGATACCCCTTCAGGTGCCTGCTGCCATTTTCGTAGCCGTCCGTAAAGGGCCCAAACGACATTTGCAAAACCCGTCACTTTCGAAACGCCGCGTGCGGGTTCTTTTTACACACTGAATGAATCATATGTATCAAATTAATAAGATCGATTGGATTGAAAGGTGTTGTAAATCATGTCATCCCTTGAATCGGCGTTGCCGCCGTATTAAAAAAAAGCGTGAATGTGCCGTTTTACGGGTACGTTATATGAACATGAAAATAAGAACATTCATACATTTAGAGGAGGCGAGGTAATGAAACTTGGAAAGGACGATTTGATCCGGTTATATCGGAACATGGTTCGGACCCGCAAACTCGATGAGCTGACCATCAGGGGTCTTCAGGAGGGGAAGGTTCTCTCGTTTTACCACAGCGGGCAGGGATCGGAAGCCTTGGCCGTGGGGGCTACGGCACCGCTTCGAAAAGATGATTACCTCTGGGGCCATCATCGGGGGCACGGCATCGGCTATCTCATCGGCAAGGGTCTGGATGGGAAAGGTTTTTTGGCCGAGCACTGGGGAAAGGCAACCGGTACCTGTTTTGGAATTTCAGGATTCCATTTTGCTGAGCCGGAATACGGCGCTCTAGGCGCCGCGGGTACGATCGGTTCACAATTTCCCATGTCTCTGGGGTGGGGATTGGCCGCCAAAAAGGCTGGAAAACAGCAGGTGGTGCTTGCCTGCTTTGGTGACGGCGGGTCCAATCGAGGCACCCTTCATGAGGCGTTCAATCTGGCCGCCGTCTGGAAACTGCCCATCGTTTGGTTGTGCGACAACAACGGCATGGCCCAGTTTACGCCCATCAAGGACACCTTCCCCAAGGAGGATATCGCCGATTTGGCGGGCGGATACAATATGCCCGGAATCGTCGTGGACGGCATGGATGTGATCGCCGTTTATGAAGCCGTTGAAGCGGCCGTGGAGCGGGCCAGAAAAGGAGACGGCCCATCCTTGATCGAGGCAAAAACCGCGCGCTACCGCTCCCATTCCGAAGGAAGCCCGGATGTATCTCATACCGAAGCTCGTTCCGAGGAGGAGATCGCTGAATTGAAAAAACGGGACCCCATCGAGTCGTTCAAGGCTAAACTGCTGAAACAGGGCGTGCTGAAGAAGGAGATGGTGAATAAAATCGATAAAGAAGCGGCCGAAGAGGCGGACCTGACGGAGAAATTCTGCATTGACAGCCCCATTCCGGACGCCGATATTCTCAAAAAACTGGTATATGCCGAATAGGCGCGTGCCATTCGATGAAAGTCATACGTCCACGAAACGAGATTAACCGGAAGCAGATCGATCCGATTCAAGGCGAATTGAATTTTCACCTGCAGGGATCGATGCCCCCAACGGTTGCCGGGTAAAACAACTTATGTCCGGCCGAACAACGGGATGAGCCGTCCGTTTTTCGGGTGGGCGCCAACTTAGGAGGTCTCCGACATATGAAACAGACAATATACCTTATGGCGATAAACGAGGCGCTGCGTGAAGAAATGCGTCGGGATGAAACGGTGTTCATCATCGGGGAAAATGTTCAGCAGGGGACATTTGGAACCACCAGCGGACTTGTACAGGAGTTCGGCGCGGAGCGCGTCATGGATACGCCGCTGGCTGAAACGGCGGTCGCCGGAGCCGCAATCGGGTCCGCAATGGCGGGATATAGACCGGTAGCGGATATGATGTTCGCCGATTTTATGTATATCGCAGGAGATGAAATACTGCTCAAAGCCGCGAAATGGCATTTCATGCACGGCGGAAAAGTAAAGGTCCCGGTAGTGATCATGGCGGCCATGGGCGGGGGCATGAAAATCGGTGCCGAACACTCCATGTGCCCGGAAGCCCTGGTCATGCATACACCGGGACTTAAGCTCGCCGTTCCGTCCACGCCGTATGATGCCAAGGGGCTTCTGAAAACCGCCATTCGCGACAACAATCCCGTGATTTTTTTCTACAACAAGGGATTGCTCGGGTTGCCCGGCGAAATACCGGAGGAGGAATATCTGATTCCATTCGGGCAGGCGGATATCAAACGTGAAGGAACCGACGTCACCGTGGTGGCGATTTCCAGGATGGTCCACTTAGCCCTTGAAACGGCCGAGAAAATCAAAGACACGATCAGTGTGGAAGTGGTGGATCCCAGAACCCTGGAGCCTCTCGATATCGACACCATAATCGAATCGGTCAAGAAAACCGGCAGGTGCGTGATCGTCGACGAGGACAACAAGCGTTGCGGCGTTACTTCGGAAATCAGCGCTCAGATCCTCGAAAATGCGTTTGACTACCTGGACGCACCCATTGTGCGGGTAGCCGCAGCCGATATGCCGATTGCGGCCGGTTTCCTCGAAGATTATGTTCTGCCTCAACCCAAAGATATTCAAGAAGCCATCGAGAGTGTTATGAAGTAGGGCCTGTTCCTGCTGTAAGCTTAAGCATCGATCACTCCTGGATAGACCCCACGAAAAAGGAGGGAAGCATGAAATTGGAAAAAGAGCAATTGGTTACATTTTATTCCCTGATGGTCCGTGCCCGTAAATTGGATGCCCTCCTCGTCGAGGCGCTCAACTCCGGCCGAATGGCCGGATTTTATCACGCGGGCGTCGGCGAAGAGGCTGTCGGCGTAGGTGCCTGCACCTTCAATATGAGAGAGGATGACTACCTTTACCCCCATCATCGGGGGCATGCGATCAGTTTTTATCTCGCCAGGGGCATTTCGCCGAAAGGATGGGTGTGCCGGCACTTCGATAAGGATCCAGGAGAAATCGAGGGGCCGACAGCTGAAGAACGCGGCATTTTCGGAATCAGCGGAACCATCGGCGGCGGTTTCGTTCTCTCCCTGGGATGGGGGTTGACGGCGCAGAAAAACAAGAAAGGCCAGGCCGTGCTCAGCTTTTTCGGTGATGGTGCCTCCGGAAGGGGGACTCTTCACGAGTCCATGAATCTGGCGGCAGTTTGGAAACTCCCCATCGTGTGGATTTGCGAAAACAACCAGTTCGGCCAGTTTGTGCCCATCCGCGATGCATTCGCCCGCGAGGATATTGCGGACCTGGCCGCCGCCTACAGCATGCCGAGTATTGTGGTCGACGGCCAGGATGTGCTTGCCGTTCATGAAGCCGTCGAAGCTGCGGTGGACCGTGCCAGAGCGGGGGACGGCCCGTCTTTGATCGAATGCAAAACCTATCGCATGCGGGCCCATGCCGAGGGCGTTCCGGACGTCGATCACACAAAACCCAGAACCGATGAAGATAAATCCGATTGGCGCAAACGAGATCCGATCATCATCTTCAAAGAAAAGCTGATAAAACAGGGGATCATGACGGAAGAAGCGATTGACGAGATCGACCGGGAAGCCGACGACGAAGTCGCCCGGCTGGATGCATTCCAGTCCCAATGTCCGCAAATGCTTCCAAAAGATGCATCGATACTGGATGATTTTCTCTATGCCGAATAACAGGGGGAATAACGATGAAACAGATTACATATGTTCAGGCCGTCAACGAAGCTTTGGCCGAAGAACTGGAGCGTGATGAGAAGGTATTTATCTTGGGTGAAAGTATTCAACAGGGAGCGTTCGGGACCACCGCCGGACTGGTGCAGCGGTTCGGGGCGGACCGGATCATGGATACGCCCATCTCGGAAACAGCCATTGCCGGCGCTGCGGTAGGTTCGGCCATGACCGGATATCGGCCGGTGGCCGATTTTATGTTCGCCGATTTTATGTATATCGCCTTTGACGAAATTCTTTGCAAGGCGGCAAAATGGCGGTTCATGCATGAAGGAACCCAGAAAATACCGGTGGTTTTCATGGCGGCTATGGGTGGATACCTCGGGCTCGGTGCCGAGCATTCACAGGCGCCGGTTTCTTATTACATGCATACGCCCGGGATTAAAATCGCGGTGCCGTCCACGCCTTACGATGCCAAGGGACTGATGAAATCCGCCATTCGGGACAATAATGCCGTGGTATACCTGTATCACAAGGCCCTGTTGGGGACTTCCGGTGAAATTCCGGAAGAAGAATATGTCGTCCCGCTTGGCAAAGCCGATATCAAGCGGGAAGGCACGGATGTCACCATGGTGGCAACAGGCATGCAAGTGCATTTCGCCCTCTCGGTCGCCGAAAAGATGAAGGACGATGTCAGCATCGAAGTCATCGATCCACGCTCTCTTGAGCCGCTGGATATCGACACGATCATCGCGTCCGTCATAAAAACAGGACGGGCGATTGTTGTCGATGAAGACACCTCGAGGTGCGGTGCCGCAGGAGAAATCGCCATGCAGATCGTGGAGAAGGCATTTGACTACCTGGATGCGCCGGTTCAGCGTGTGGCTGCCAAAAACTACCCCATTCCGCCCGGCGCCATGGAGCAGTTTGTGCTTCCGCAGCAGGACCAGATCGCTGCGGCGGTAAAGGCCGTCACCGGGTAGCGGCAAAGACGGACGCCGGCCGACAGCGGTCTAAAACGGCAGGCGTTTATTCCGGGCAGGGCTCTGTTCTTTATTTGAAACTGCGGTAAACGACATGCGTTTTATCTGAGGACCAAACAGGAAAAACGCCGCATAAGGCTGAAAGACGCCATTTCAATATGGCACTGATTACGTGAAAGGAACGTTACAAATGGCTGTAGAAATTCATATTCCGAAACTAGGCATGAGTATGAAGGAAGCGACACTGACGGAATGGAAATTCAATGAAGGCGATCAGGTCAATGAAGGCGATGTCATTCTTGTGATTGAAACCGACAAGACATCATGGGAAGTGGAATCGCCGGATGCAGGATACCTGCACATCATGGTTCCCGTCGATCAAACGGAAAAGGTCGGTGCAGTAGTCGGCAAACTCGCCCAGTCACCGGAAGAGCTTTCCGAACTGCAGAAGGCGTCGGGAGCGCCCGCCGCAGCCGCGCCGCAAGCGGCTGCGCCGGCGCCTGCCGACGAAGCAGCGGCGAAAAAACCCGCGGCAAAGGGCGGAAAAGTAAAGGCATCTCCGGTTGCCAGGAAAATGGCTGAAGAAAAAGGCGTCGATCTTTCGACGGTTGAAGGCACCGGACCCGGCGGGAGGATAACCCGGCAGGACGTGGAAAAGGCGATCGCCGAACAGGCAGCCGCTCCGTCTCAACCGGCCGCCGCGGCACCGGAACCCGCCCCTTCAGCAGTGGCGGAAGCTGCCGACACCCTCGGCGGCATCAGAGTAAAAGAAAAAATGAAGCTCAGGGGAATGAGAAAGGCCATCGCCGACCATATGGTGCAGAGTCTCACGGTGGCGGCCCAGCTGACCGCGATGTCCGAACTCGAGGTGACCGGACTAAAAAAATTCAGGGAAGAATTGATCGCCAATGAAGAAAACCTCGGGGTGAGGATTTCTTATACCGACATTTACGTCAAGGCGGCTGCCAAGGTCTTGAAAGAGCTGCCCATGGTGAATGCCAGCGTCATCGACAACGAAGTCGTTGTCTGGGAAGACATCAATATCGGTGTAGCGGTCGCGCTCCAGGGAGCGGATGTGCTGGGCGGCGGTTTGATCGTACCGGTGATCAGGAATGCCGACAAGAAGTCCCTGTCCGAAATCAGTCAGGAGCTGAAAGCGACGGTTCAGAAAGCCAGGGATGGCAACCTCATGCCGGATGATGTGTTCGGCGGCACGTTCACCATTACCAGCATGGGCGGCATGGGCGGTGGATGGGGGTTCGGAACGCCGATTATCAATCAACCCCAATCGGCGATTCTGCAGCCGGGCGGAATAATGGACCGTCCGGTGGTAAAAGACGGCGAAATTGTCATTCGGCCCATGATGCCGGTTTCATTTACGTTTGACCACCGCGTGCTCGACGGTGTGCCGGCCGGCATGTTCCTGGGGCGGTTTGGACAAATCCTTCAGAACCCCATCCTGCTGGTGTAGAAAACCGGATGGGGGGTAACGCATGAAAATGCTGGACGTCTACAGGCTCGGAGTTATGGCTTACGATGCTGCATTTTCACTCCAGAATAAACTCCAATCCATGCGGATAAAGGGGGATTTCCCCGATACACTGCTGCTTCTGGAACATCCCCCGACGCTGACGCTGGCCAAGGGTACGGACCGGCAAAACATTCTTGTTTCGACGGCCGTACTGGAGCAAAAAGGCGTTGCCGTCTTTCCGACGGATCGGGGCGGCAGCATTACGCTTCACGGTCCGGGGCAGATCGTGGGATATCCCATTTTGCATCTGAACCGATGGGGAAATGACATTCATCGGTATATTCGAAATCTTGAACAGGTGGTGATTCGGTCACTTGGTGCTTACACGCTTGAAGGGCGCCGTGATGATGAACACGTGGGCGTCTGGATCGAAAATGAAAAAATCGCGGCGATCGGCGTCAAAGTGAAGAAATGGGTGACCAAACATGGATTCGCTTTGAACGTGAATACGGATTTGTCCTACTTCGATCTGATCCACCCATGCGGCATTTCAGACAAGGGCGTAACATCCATGAAAAAAAAGCTGAACCGGCACCTGAATATGGATGAGGTGGCCGGTGTTGTCATCCGGGAATTTTCATCCGTTTTCGAGGTGCAGGCACACCTCATGCCGGAAGCCGAAACGCACGATTTGCGCCGCCTGTAAAACAGCCTACCGGAACCCATAAATGAAAGGACGATACGATGAAGGCAGTCATCTATC
This sequence comes from Desulfobacterales bacterium, assembly GCA_046483495.1. GTDB lineage: Bacteria > Desulfobacterota > Desulfobacteria > Desulfobacterales > UBA5616 > CAYLRU01. Next base: position 131,859 of record JAWODC010000001.1, on the reverse strand, counting down.
ATGAACCGAAGAAAATCACCACCGAAGAGGTGGCCATGCCGGAAATCGGCGATGCGGACATCCTGGTCAAGGTCCATGCATGCGGCATTTGCGGATCGGATTTGCACATGTATCGATTGGGCGTTTTTGCCGAAGCGCTTTGCCGGCCTTCGGACGGTGGAATGATACCCGGCCATGAATTTTCCGGTGAAGTGGTGAGCGTCGGGAAGGATGTTTCCGGGATCGATGTCGGGGATCGGGTCACCGCCCTGACATTCGGCGGAATGGCGGAATATGTGCCCGTCAGCCCCGCTTTTTTAGGGTTGAACGTCTATAAAATCCCCGATGCCGTGAACTGGGTCGAAGCGGCGACTACGGAACCCCTCGGCAATTCGCTTCATGCCGCATGGTTGGGAAGCCCGGCCGACGGACAAAACGTCATGATATTCGGGGCCGGGATTATCGGTCTGGGGATCGTTCAGACCCTCGCAGTGATGGAAACGGCATTGAGCAAGATAATCATGGTGGATGTTTCGGACAAACGGCTGGCGATGGCCGGGGACCTGGGGGTGGATGAGGTTGTCAATGCCGCCAAAGAGGATGTGTATCAGCGGGCCGTCGATCTTACCGGCGAGGTGCCGGTTACGATTCTCGGCGGCGCAATGACATCCCCTGCGGTGGATATTGTATATGACTGCGTCGGGTATATCCAGGAGAGGCCCGAACCGCCGGTGCTTCAACAGGCGCTGCTGGTTGCCCGTGAATACGGCACCGTCGTGGTTCATGGCGCGTTTGAAGCCCCGGTAACACTGGAGATGATGCCGATGGTGGCAAAACACGTAAAGGTATTCGGCTCCTACGGGTTCGTCCCGGACGACGCGGTAAGGGCGCTTGAACTGATGCGGGACAAGAAGGTGGACCGGATGAAAATTGTAAGCCATGAATTTCCCATTGAACAGGCAAAAGAAGCATTCGATATTCAGTGCAGCGTTGACAGTTCGGTGAAAGTTGTGGTGAGAATGTAACGGCGGGTGTCCGGAAACTGCATTTCAGTTCGGAGCCGGCTGTTTTGGTGTAGGGCGTTTTCGAAACGCATGATGAAAAAACACCATCGACATGACCGGCCCGCAAGGAACGAAAGCGGCTTTACGGATATGTCGAAATTAACGGGATCGAGGTGAGTTATGTATGATGTGATTGTGATCGGCGGCGGACCGGGAGGATATGCCGCGGGAATACGGGCTTCGCAGTTGGGCGGAAAAACGGCCATACTCGAACCGGCACAAATGGGGGGAACATGCGTAAACCGGGGATGCATACCGGCCAAGATATGGAACAGGGCGGCGCGGATGAAGCGCACCATCGAGCATGCCGGTGATTTCGGCATACAGGCGGCTGTCAACGGTGTGGATTTAGAAACGATCGTCAAGCGCCGAAAGGGCGTGCCCGAAGATATTCAAATGGGCATGAAAGGATTATGCAAGAACAACAAAATTGATGTCATAGCCGAATACGGCCGATTGAAAGGTCCCGGTGAGGTCCAGGCCGGTGAAACGGTTTTGAATACAAAATCCATTATCATTGCAACCGGGACCGCCATTCATATGCCGGACATTCCCGGGCTTGACGATGCTGCGGCAATGACTACGGACCACGTCCTGGAAATGACGGCCGTACCGTCGTCGGTTCTCGTTATCGGCGCCGGACCCATCGAAGTGGAAATGGCTTTGATCTTAAATGCTTTCGGCGCCAAGGTAACCATGATATCCGAATCTCCCAGAGCCCTTCCGGCTGAGGACGGCACCGTCAGTCAACGTGTGACGATGGCGATTCGGGAGCAGGGCATCGAATTTTTGCCGCGATACACGCTCGGCGCCGTAAAAAAGGGCAAGGCCGGATACACTGCCGAACTGGCCGGGTCCGAAGCGAAAACGGTGGAAGTGGAAAAGGTGCTCGTCTCATCCCGAAAGCCCAATGTGGATATCGGTCTGGACAGGGCCGGTGTCGAATTGAATGACAACGGTTTTATCGCGGTGGATGATACGCTGAAGACGAGTTCGGATCATATATATGCCATCGGCGATATCACCGGTTCATGGCAGCTCAGTTACGCGGCGACCTGCATGGGGGTCGCCGCTGCTGAAAACGCCATGGGCGGGTCCCGGACATACAATGCTTCCCTGGCGCCGCGCGGATTGTGGTCGATTCCGGAAGCCGCCTCCGTCGGCATTACGGAAGAAGAGGCCGATGATCAGGACCTGGAAGTCGAAATCGGAGAATGCCCGGTTTCCGTTAACGGCGTTGCCATGGCTTACGGCGAGACGGAAGGGATGGTGAAGGTGATTTCCGATGCCGAATACGGCGAAATCCTGGGTGTTCACATTGTGGGCAGCAATGCCGTAGAACTGATCTGGGGAGCCTCGCTGGCCATGCAGATGGAGGCGACGGTCGAAGACCTTGCCTACTGCATGGCCGTTCATCCCACATTTTCGGAGACGATCCCAATGGCGGGCCAGGACGCTCAGGGCTGGGCACTGTATCTGCCGAGGCGTCGAAAATGAGTCCGTTTACCGTGGCGCGAGGGAAGGTGACATGAAGGGCCATCCTGTTTGGCTGAAGCGGCCGGCCCCATCAGCCGCGTCGCTTTCGCGCATGGAGAGCATGCTCAGCCGACTGAAATTAGCCACCGTATGCCAGAGCGCACAATGCCCGAATATCGGTGAATGCTTTCATCGTGGAACGGCCACATTCATGATACTGGGCGACCGCTGTACGCGGAACTGCCGGTTTTGTGCGGTGCCGCATACCACGGCCCCGCTGATGCCGGATGATAAGGAGCCGATGCATGTGGCGCAGGCCGTAAAAGCAGCGGGCCTTTCCCATGTGGTCATCACTTCGGTTACCCGTGATGACCTGCCGGACGGCGGTGCAGGCCATTTTGTGTCGACCGTCGAAGCGGTCAGAAAACGGTCGCCCGAATCGACGGTAGAGTTGCTCATTCCGGATTTTAAAGGTGAACAATCGTCGGTGGAAGCCATATGCCGTGTATGGCCGGATGTCTTCAACCACAACGTGGAAACGGTCCCTCGCCTTTACCGGGAGATCAGGCCACAGGCGGATTATGCCAGGTCACTGACGGTTCTTTCCCAGGCGGCCGAAGCCGGACTAAGGACGAAATCGGGACTGATGCTCGGATTGGGAGAAACCGCATCGGAACTGGAGAACGTTTTTCAAGATCTGGTCGCATCGGGCTGCCGGATTTTGACAATGGGTCAGTACCTGGCGCCGTCAAGGGATCATGCACCGGTCAGGCGGTATATTCCACCGGAAGAATTCGATATGCTGGCGTCAGTTGCGCGTAAAACGGGATTTGAACACGTGTTTGCCGGTCCATTTGTGAGGAGTTCATATCGAGCGGAAGAGCTTTTGTCCAAATGAAAATTTGCGTTGTTCTCAGCTGGTTTGTCGTATTGCCGATATTTTTCTGCCCGGATGCCTCCGGATCCTGGCTGGTGGATTTGCAGCGTTATCATGTCTCTGTGCACGGCCAAACGGCATGTACGGATTGCCATGTCGATATCGATCCGGGGTCCCATCCGGATCCGGCAAATGTCACGAAATCCCCGGCGGATCTTTTCAGCCCGGAAAGCTGTGCATCCTGTCATGATGCGGTGGCGGATTTCATTGCGCTCGGTGAACACGGTGGAAAGACCGTTCAACGTGAGCAGGACATTGAAAACTGCCTGGCCTGCCACGATCCGCATTACCAATTGGGTTTCGGCATACCGGACGAATTCGATCCCGAGGCGCCGGTGGACAAGCAATGCGGTGTCTGCCATGAAAGCGAAAGCCGGCTGCCTTCTCCCTATTCTTCCGACCAATCCTGTGTGGTTTGTCATGAACTGCCGCCCGCCGGGACGGGACGCAACGAAAGCATCGCCGCATTCTGTTTTTACTGTCATGCAGAAACAAACCGGGATCGATTCGATCCGGCCTTTCCGATGATCGATGCAGAGAGGTACACGGACACGGCCCATGCCGACCTTTCCTGTATGGCATGCCACCCGGAATCCGCTGAATACGGTCATGGCGAACAGCCGTTGACCGATTGCCGGCGGTGCCACGATTATCATGATGAAAAGACCCTCCATGACGCCCATGTCCGGGTATCGTGCCGGGCATGCCATTTATCCGGTGTCATGCCCGTTAAAGCCCCGGTTTCGGGAATCGTACACTACCGTAAGGCTTACACTTCCGGAGTTGGAAGCAGCATCCACGAGATGAGGCTCGCTGATGAGGGTTCATGCAGGCGATGCCATTATACGGGCAATGAACTGGGGGCTTCGGCCATGGTGCTGCCCGCCAAAAGCATTATCTGCATGCCCTGTCATACCGCAACACTTTCGATCGGTGATTGGGTGACGCTTGCCTCGCTGGCTGTTTTTGCCCTTGGTTTGATTTCCTTTTTTTACGTGTTTTCGGCTGGATTGACGTACCATCGGCACGAAGAAGACAGCACTCGAAAATCCGGTGAAAGGACCCGGAAGGCGATACCCGCGATTTTTTTCCGCAGGATCGCTTCCGGTTGCGGCGCATTATTCTGGGATGTGCTCTGCCAGCGAAAACTATTTTACAAATCACCCGGACGGTGGGCTGTTCACGCGCTGATTTTCTACCCCTTTATCATTCGATTCAGCTGGGGAATTGCGGCACTGGTGATGTCGAAAACCCTGCCGAATACCGATTTAACGCGGGCCATGCTGGATAAAAACCATCCGTTCGGCGCTTTTTTGTTCGATATTACCGGCCTTATGGTGATTTTCGGTGCCTTTTCGGCCGCTGTCTCGAAAAGCCGCCGACCGGCCGCCGGGTTCAAACATATGCCCGGACAGGACTGGATCGGCATTTCGATCCTCTCGGCCATAGTAATCGTCGGATTCATCATCGAGGGGATGCGAATCGCTATGACCGGATTTCCAGCCGGCGCCGAATGGTCGTTTCTGGGCTATGCAACGGCCCTGCTGTTTACCGGAATGACGGGAATTGCTGACATTTACGGATATATGTGGTACGTTCATGCCGTGTTCACCGGACTCTTTATCGCATATCTGCCGTTTGGCCGGATGCTGCACATGATTACGGCGCCGGTACTGATGATAATAAACGGCTTTAAAAAAGAAAAGGAGTGAAACGATGGAAATACAGGGGTATCGGATGCCGGAAGACCTCTATTACGAGGAGAATCATTACTGGGTAAAGGTCGAAGGGGATCTGTTGATCATGGGAATGGATGATTTCGCCCAGCAGATGGCCGGTGACATTGTATTTGTGAAACTGCCCCCTGAAGGAAAGTCCCTGAAAAAAGGAAAAAAGTTCGCCCAGGTGGAGTCGGGAAAATGGTTGGGCAAGGTGTATGCCCCGGTAAACGGGGAGCTTATGGCATCCAATGAAAAGCTGGAAACCGATCCGGGACTGATTAATCGGGACTGCTATGGTGAGGGCTGGATGTACAAAATAAAACCCGACGACATGTCCGAAGTGCAGGATCTGATTCATACGCCTGCAGATATCGAGCATTGGATGCTTGCCGATATCGAGAAGTATCAACAGGATTAAAATGAAAAATTCATCATACAGCAAAAAGGACTTGCTGGCCATGAGCGCCTGCACCAACTGTCGCTTGTGTGCCGAAGTCTGCCCGGCGGTGCTGGCGACAAAGGACGGTCGTCTGTCCGGCATTTATCGCCTGGATGAATTGAAGAAAATCAATCGGAAACGTTACGGACTGATGCGGCGGCTGGCGGGCAAAAGCACTCCGGATGCGGATGCAATGAAGCCATACAGCGAAACGGTTTTCCGATGTACGCTGTGCGGTAGCTGCCAGGAGGTCTGTCCGGTCGGCATTCATCTGAAAGACATCTGGCTGAATCTTCGACAGGATCTTGTCCATTCAAAGGCTTATCCGGGTCAAATCGACCGGATACGGAACAATCTGTTCGAAAGCCATAACGTGTTCGACGAGGACAACGAAGAACGGGCCGAATGGGTGGAGGATGCCAAAAACCCGCCGGAGAATGGATACATTCAGGATGAGGCCGAGGTGGTCTACTTTACCGGCTGTGTAGCGGCATATTTTCCCATGGTCCAGAAAATTCCCATGGCGCTTGCAGAAATTTTTACAGCGGCGGGTGTGGACTTTACGCTTCTTGGAGAAGACGAGTGGTGTTGCGGCTTCCCGCTATTGGGAGCCGGATTGAAAGACAAAGTGAGTCGGATCATCGAACACAATGTTGCGGCGATTCGGCGCAAAAAGGCTGAAACCGTCGTGTTCGCCTGCCCCTCCTGCTATCAGATGTGGCGCGAATACTACCCGAATGACTTCAACCTCTATCATGTCACCCGGTTTTTGCACAACCTGATCGAAGAAAACCGGATTCCGCTGAAAAAGAACGACATCACCGTCACATACCACGACCCCTGTGATTTGGGCAGGGGGGCCCGCGAATTCGATGCACCCAGGGAGGTGATCCGTCGCATTCCCGGGGTCAAATTGGTGGAAATGGAACATAACAGGGAGAACTGCCGATGCTGCGGCGGCGGCGGGAACCTGGAAATGATCGATGCCGAATTGGCGGCTGAAATCGCCGGAAAAAAGATCGAAGAAATTTTAAAAACCGGTGCCGAAGCTGTGGTGACATCCTGCCAGCAATGCGTTCGGACGATGACCACCTATGTGCGACGCAACAAAATCGATCTCAAGGTGATGGACATTACGGAATTGATAAAGGAATCGATGCCGTAGCCGGCGGTTTTGGGACGCCTCACGTTTGATTCGTTGTCATGCGTTTTAAAATCGGTCTGTATTGACACTTATAAGGCGAAAAGCAGGGCACCGACCCCCAACGTTCCCTCCAGGACTTGACAAATTGAGATTAATCACCATTATATTGCCGAAAACCAGCCTGGTGCGTCGGCGCATGGATAGGCCGGTCTCAGTTGCAGTCGTTTTTCGGACGGTCAGGGCTGCATTCGCAGCATATCTTTAAAGCCAAAAAAACGAATCCGCATGACACATATAAAATCAGGGCGAGCGCCCGTCTTGAACCGCAGGAGTATTTCCGTGAGCATCGAACCGGCGGTTCAACAAATCGGGCTGGTAATTTAAAGACATACACCAAAACAGATTCGAGGAGTACCTATGACGCCGCGTAAAGAAACCCATGAGTTCAAGACAGAAGTGCAGCAGCTGCTGCACCTGATTATCAACTCTCTTTATTCGAACCAGGAAATCTTTTTGAGAGAGTTGATATCCAACGCTTCCGATGCACTGGATCGTCTCCGGTTCAAATCACAGACCGATCCGGAAGTGATGAAAGAGGACACCGAACTGAAAATCAAAATCAAAAGGGACGGCATCGGTCGGATTCTGGAAATTTCCGACAACGGCATCGGAATGACCTACGATGAGGTCCTGGAAAACATCGGCACGATCGCCAAAAGCGGAACCGCCGAGTTCGCTGAAGCGCTGCAGCGGCTGGACCACGAAACCATCGTAACGCCCGAATTGATCGGTCAGTTCGGCGTAGGGTTTTATAGTGCGTTCATCGTTTCGGAAAAGGTGACACTGATTACAAGGGCTGCAGGATCGGACAATGCGGTGAAGTGGGAGTCTTCGGGGGACGGTACTTTTTCCATTGAACCCGTCGAAAAGGACGGAAGGGGAACGACCATTATTCTGAAACTGAAAAAACCCGAAAAAGACGGAATCGATTTTACCGATGAGTGGGTGATTCGGCGGATTATCAAGAAGCATTCGGATTTCGTCACCTATCCTATTGTCATGGACGTCGAGAAAGAAGAGCCCATTCCGGAAGAGGAGCAAATCAAGGATAAGGATGGAAAAGCCATCGGAAAGACCACCCGCACCGTTATCCGTGAAGAAACCCTGAACTCCATGAAAGCGATCTGGGCGCGGGATAAGCATGAGGTTACGGACGACGAGTACAACGAGTTCTATTCCCACATCAGCCATGACTGGAATCCGCCGCTCGCCAGGCTGCACATGAAGTTCGAAGGAACCACCGAATACAACGCTCTGCTTTACATACCCGCTAAAGCGCCGTTTGACCTGTTTCGCACCGAAAAGCGGCACGGCGTCCATCTCTATTGCAAGCGTATTTTTGTCATGGAGGACTGCCGGGAGCTGATTCCGGAGTATCTGGGATTCGTAAAAGGCGTGGTGGACGCTCCGGATTTAAACCTCAATGTCAGCCGTGAAATTCTCCAACAGGACCGTCTTATTCGAAATATACGCCGAAACCTGGTAAAAAAAGTACTCGATCTCATTAAAGATTTCGAGGAAGAAAAATTTACCGCGTTCTTCGAAGAATTCGGACCCATTCTCAAAATCGGCATTCATACGGACCCGGAAAACAAGACGAGAATCGCCGATCTGTTGCGCTACAAGACCACGGCCTCTGAAGGAAAATGGGTATCGCTTTCGGAGTATGTCTCCCGGATGAAGCCGGACCAGAAGGAAATATTCTATCTTACCGGAGAAAACATTTCCCTGCTCAACAACAGCCCGCTGCTCGAAAGGCTGAAGGATAAAGGATACGAGATCCTTCTGATGACGGATCCGGTGGATGAATGGGTTGTGGAATCGTTGGCCGAGTATGAGAAAAAGAAATTCAAAAGTGCGGAAAGGGGAGAACTGGACCTCGATGAGAAAGAGGAAATGGATGCAGAAGCGTACAAACCGTTCTTTGCCTTCGTCAAATCCCAGTTGGAAGAAAAGGTTAAAGACGTTCGTCCTTCCGCACGCCTTACGGATTCCTTGTCCTGCCTTTCAGGTGATCAATACGATTTGAGCGCCTATATGGAAAAAGTGTTATCGGCCACCGGCCAGAAGCCGCCGGAGTCCAAGCGGATTCTTGAACTGAACGTCAAACATCCGGTGATGGAAAAAATCAGGGCCCTTTATGACGCAAATCGAAAAGATCCGGTTTTGAAAGATTATGCCGGGCTGCTGTATGATATGGCGGTTATCGGTGAAGGCGGCAAAGTGGAGAACCCGTCCCGGTTGTCGAGAACCGTCGCATCCGTTTTGTCCGCGGCATTGCCCTGATCAACAGCCGGCCGGGCGTGAGGCACCAGGCTCAAACAAAAAGCCTCTATTTGACAGTTTTTAAACTTCATAATATGGTGTGTTTCATCATCGTTAAGATTACGCAAACCGGCAATTATTAATATGGACACGTTCCGACTTCTCGACCTGCCGCCCATGACAGCGGCTGAGCACATGGCATTGGACGATGTTTTACTGGCGCTTAAAGGCGACGGCAAAACCCTGAATACCGTCCGATTTTTACAGTTCTCTCCTCCCGCTGTACTGTTGGGGCATCATCAGGCTGCGGAAGAAGAAATCCGTTCGGATTATTGCCGGAAAATGGGCATTCAGGTCAATCGACGCATCACCGGCGGGGGGGCTGTTTTTCTCGATGAACGCCAGCTTGGATGGGAAATCATCTGCGACAAGACCTTCCTGAATGTCGATTTCATAACGGAAAAGCTTTTTCAACGCCTGTGCGAACCTGTCATTCGGGCATTGGCCAAGCTTGGGGTAAGGGCTGAATTCAGGCCCAGGAACGACATTGAAGTCAACGGGCGGAAGATATCCGGCACCGGCGGTACCGAGCTGTATGGTGCACTGCTGTTCCATGGAACGATTTTAATGGACGGCGATATCAGTGAAATGCTCGGCTGCCTGAATATTCCCGTCGAAAAACTCAGTGTACGGGAAATCGACTCCATTCGACAACGGGTTACCAGCATGACCGCCGAGCTTGGTAGCATTCCCCCGATTTCCCTTGTGAAAGCAGAACTTGTCAAGGCATTTGAAAAAACATTCGATATCCATCTCGAATCCATGCCGCTGACGGAAAAAGAAGAAGCGATGATGGGTACAAGGCTGCCGTTTTTTCAATCGGAAGCATGGATTCACCTGATAAAGTCAACATCTCGAGCGCCGAAAACGCTAAGCGCCCTCAAAAAATTCGATTCAGGGATGGTACGATTTACACTGACGATCCACAGGAATAATGTTCAGGTAAAGGATTTCCTGATTACCGGGGACATGTTGTCATTTCCCTCACGGGGGGTTTACGACCTCATGGCCGAAATCAAAGGGGCCCCCCTGGATCATCATCGTATTCGGGGTACGATCGAAAAATACTTTGAGAACGGGTTGATCCATATACCCGGCATGACGTGCAGCGAATTTATTCAACCCCTGGATTCGATTTTCGAAGCATTGGGTGGAATATGCCCTGCATGAGGCGAAATCCTTATAACAAACGCTTGACATTGCGTCTGCATGACTGATCCATCGGTCCAAACGAATCATCGATGTGCGGTGATGCTTCGACAACGGTCGAAAGGGTTATGGAAGCCTTGAAAAAAATCACATTTTATGTTCCGGGCATGTTCCGGTACGCCGGGATGACCGGGGCATACGATGCTGTTTCCATTACTGGAAATCGTTGTGAACTTCAATGCGACCATTGCCGCGGCAAACTGCTGCAGTCCATGTTCCCGGCGGCAACGAATGAAGCGTTGATTCGGCGCTGCGCCACTCTCTATGAGAAGGGAAATCCCGGGGTTCTGCTGACAGGCGGATGCAATAGCCGTGGAGAGCTTCCGTGGAGCAGGTTTTTGCCCGCTATCCGCGAAATCAAACAAAAAACCCGGCTGCATATTTCCATTCACGGGGGCATGATGGATGATCGGACGGCGCATGAACTCAAGACGGCAGGGGTCGATCAGGTCTTGATCGACGTGGTTGGAGAAGATGACACACTAAAACAGGTCTGCCATGCGCCATACGGCGTATCACGAATTGTGAAAACACTGGAATCCCTTAATCGGGCGGGGTTGGAGGTGGCGCCTCATATCGTATGCGGGCTTCACTTCGGCAAGTTGAAAGGTGAGAAGAAGGCCGTCGATCTCCTTTCGCGGTTTGCTGTTCGCCGGATCATTATCGTATCCTTGATGAGACTTCCGGGAACACCTTCCATGCGGTTCAGAAAGCCAACCGCCGAGGAGGTCGGCGATGTTATCGCCTATACACGATCGGCTCTGCCCAAAAGCGTAATCAGCCTGGGATGCGCCCGGGAGCGCGGCAACCGGAAAATGGAGATTCTGGCCATCGAGGCCGGGGTAGACAGAATGGCGCTGCCGTCCGACGAGGCTGTTGCTTATGCCGGGAATGCCGGCTGTCGGATTGGATTTCAGCCGACCTGCTGTTCCGTTCCGGATGACCTGTAATACTGCAAAGGAAAATCGATGCCGAAAAAGCAAAGTCCTGAATATGCACGGATGAGTTTGGCGGCCGCCATGACACTTGGATTCAAATCCGGCATGTTTTATCGCAATGCAAAACTATACTGCATTAATCTCTTGTTGACATACGAAGACGGATGCATCGCAAAATGCGCCTACTGCGGGTTATCCAAAAGCCGGTCGGGAGAATATGTCGACAAAAGCTTCATCCGTGTCGACTGGCCGAACTATCCGCTCGATGAGATTATCTCCCGGATCGAAGCCCGCAAGAACCAGGTAAAGCGGATCTGCATTTCCATGGTGACCCGGAAGCGTGCCGTGGCCCATACCACCGACATCTGCAAGCAATTAAGCCGCACGAAGATTCCCATCAGCATTCTTGTTTCACCGACGGTCCTCAGCGAATCAGACGTAAAAGCGTTCAGGGCGGCCGGCGCCGACAAGATCGGAGTAGCCGTGGACCTCGCCACAAAAGATCTTTTCGATCGCTACCGGGGCAGTGGAGTCGGCGGACCCCATCGGTGGGAGCGATACTGGGATTGTCTTGCACAGGCCGTATCGCTGGTCGGCGACGGCAATGCCGGTCCCCATTTTATCGTAGGAATGGGGGAGACGGAACAGGAAATGTGCAGGGCCATACAGCGCTCCCGTGATATGGGCGGCAGGACGCACCTGTTTTCATTCTACCCGGAAGCCGACTCGGCCATGGCAGATCACCGCCCGCCATCCATGGACCAATACCGGCGGATTCAATTGGCCAGGTTTATAATCGATGAAGCGGCATCCCGCGTGGATGGATTCGCGTTCGACCCGGAAGGCCGAATATGTGATTTCGGCATAAACGGTAACCGGCTGAATCGGATGATCGAATCCGGCGAACCTTTTAGAACCAGCGGCTGCAGCGGAAAAGACGGCAGTGTCGCTTGCAACAGGCCCTATGCCAATTCCAGGCCGGGCCCGAACATCCGCAATTTTCCATTTGCCCCCGGTGAAACGGATATCCGGAACATCAAACACCAGATTCAATGGCTAACTACACAAGCGTGCGCAGAAAACCGGTGATCGTCATTGACAAACACCAACCCGGAGCTGAATATGGACATTCATCATCTTGACCGCATTTTCAAGCCGCGTCGTGTCGCCGTTATCGGCGCTTCAAATGATTCGACAAAATTCGGCGGCAGAATTCTGAAGAATTTGATGGAATTCGGCTTTGCCGGAAAACTCTATCCCATCCACCCCAAAGAGCAAAGGGTTCAGGGCCTGGAAGCATTACCGGATATCCGTTCTGTGGGGGAGGCTCTCGATCTGGCGATCATCGCAACCCCCAACCGGTTTGTCGTTCCGGCAGTCGCGGCATGTGCGGAGATGGGGGTAAGCGGCGTCGAAATCCTGTCTGCGGGATTTAAGGAAGCAGGCGCAGAAGGGGCGAATCTCGAGGGCGAATTGATTCGGATCGCCAAAATGAGCGGTATGCGGATCATCGGACCCAACTGCTTCGGCATTTACAGTCCCGGCGGCGGGTTGACCCTTTTGCCCGGAGTCCATTTTTCACAGACAGCCGGAAGGGTTGGATTTATCTCACAGAGCGGCGGCGGCGCCTGCGACATCGTCAACATAGGCCGGGGCAGAGGCGTCCGGTTTTCTGTTCTGGTCAGCTACGGCAATGGGTGCGACGTGGATGCGGTTGATCTGCTCCGCTATTATGAACAGGATGAGGATACTCATGTGGTGGGCGCCTACCTGGAAGGCGTAAAAGACGGCGCCGCCTTCTTTGCCGCCTTGAAGTCATGCGCGGCCAAAAAACCGGTGATCATTCATAAGGGGGGGCTTTCCGAACAGGGCCGGCGCGGCACGGTGGGGCATACCGGATCGATGGCCGGAACCCGAAACACCTGGATGGCGGCGATTCAATCGGCAGGTGCGGTATGTGCCGCGGACATAAAAGATGTAAGTGATTGTTTGATGGCTTTCCAATTGCTGGGGCCTTTTTTCGGAAAAGGAGCCGGCGTTTTGGCAGGCGGCGGACTACGGTGCGTAGAAGCCCTGGATGCGGCATCGGCTTTCGGGTTCGAAATTCCCGTGCTGGACGCAAAAACCGTCACTATGATGAAGTCACTGCTTCCACCATCCGGAGGCGCTGCGGGCAATCCGGCTGATCTGGCAAATCCGGGTATGCCGCCCGAAGTGATCATTCCGATCATGAGATCGATGGCGGAAAAAGAAAATATTCATTTCCTGCTCCTGTATCAGCTGCTGTTTTATCTGTTGAGCACGTTTCTCAGTCAGGCAAAGACGCAAGGAATCGATGCAAGTATGTTCGAGTATCACAGAAAAATTGTTCCGGCGGCAAAGGAAATTTACAATACCACCGGCAAGCCGCTCGTTGTCATTATCCCTGATATTGCTTCCGATCCTGATCACCTGGAGCTGGAAAAAGGGAAACTGACGGCCCGAAAATATTACACGGACCACGGTATACCGGTATTTGAAAGCGGGCTTCAGGCATTCTCCGTTCTCCGAAGGGTGGCCGATTATTACGCACGACACGGCAATGACAAGGCCGGCATATAGAATAGGTGGAGTGCAGCATAATCTGTCGTATAATCATCGGAATAAACCGGTACCATCCACCCGGTTTTCAGCTTTTACCTTTCAGCTTTCAGCCAACCGGACCGAATTTGTGAATACCGATGCAAGCCGTATGCCGCCCGAGCGGCTTCTTCGGGAAATTCATAAAAGGGGATATCCCTGTTCTTCATGATCTCATAGAAAATCCCCTGCATTCGGCTGCGATGCGTCATGGCGAGCAGCGGTTTGCCGTATTTTTGCGGAATTTCGGACAAAGTGATGACCGTGTCCATGAATTTTTGCAGGACTTTGGGTTCAAATACATTTCGAAAAAACGGCGCAGATGCCATTATGATATCGATTCCCGGATGTTCTGCCAGGATGGTCAGAATCTTGGCCAGGGTGGACGGTCTCGGATCCGCCGCCATGTCAATGGGATTTTTGGGCACCGGGGCGTGTGGCAGCAGCAATTTGGAGATGCGCCGGCTCGTTCCCGCATCGAGTTCCGGCACGTCGAGCCCGTAAACACCGCATGCATCGGTGGACACGACGCAGTGGCCTCCCCCGCCCGAAACGACGGCCACCCGATTTCCCCGGGGGAGGGGCTGCTTTGAAAGCGCTTCCGCCAGGTCGAATGCATGAATAACATCATATGTTCGGATGATGCCGACCTGGCGGCAGGCGGATTCGAAAACCGCATCGGAACCGGCGATAGAGGCGGTGTGGCTCATGGTGGCCCTGGAACCGCTCTCGGTTCGGCCTGCTTTGTATACGATGATCGGCTTTTTCTTGATCGTTTTTCGTGCCTTTTCGATGAAACGCCGTGCATCTTTCAGTCCCTCGATGTACAAAACGATGACTTTAGTGGCTTCATCGTCGCCAAAATAGTCGATGTAATCGGCCATGGAAAGATCCGCCTGGTTCCCCACGCTCAAAAAGGAATGAAACCCGTAGCCTTTATTATTGGCGTTTTCCAGCAAATACCCGCCCATCGTTCCGCTTTGCGATACGAATGAGATGCCTCCGGGTTCGGGCATAAAGGCAAAAGCCGTGTTTAACCGGACTGAAGAGCTGTAGAATCCCATGCAATTCGGACCGATAAATCGAATGCCGCCTGATTTTGCGATGTCGGCGGTTTCCAGCTGAAGCGATTCACCCGTTTTCCCGGTTTCTGCGAATCCGGCGGAGATCACGACCCCCGCCTTGACGCCTTTTTTGACGCACTCTTTCATCGCGTTCGGCACCATCGGCGCCGGAATCGTGAAGATCGCCAAATCGACAGTCTCCGGAACTTCAAGGATGCCGGGAAACGCCTTCAGACCGTAAATGGTTTTTGCATTCGGGTTGATCGGATAGATGCGGCCACGATAACCGGATTGAACCGGACGGGTAACCATCATGTTTCCCCATTTGCCTTCTGTCTGGGAAGCGCCGATGATCGCAATCGACTCCGGTTGGAAAAGCGGCTTCAGTTCTTCAGTGATGGATTTGGACACGATGGTATCCCCTGGATTCATCGCCGTTGAACAGCAGGGCGAAGGGTGCCAAAAAAACGTAAAGCCCCTTCCGGGGCTTCACATAAACGGAATTTTCTCGGCATCCGGTCTGTTTATTGGATTTGAAAAAACGATTCATCGAATTCGGCTTTTCCCTCGTAACGGCTTAAAAAGAGGCCCGGACCCAGATCCAAATTATCGAAGAAGGTCGGATCGACGTCGATGCCGGCCTCATGAAGGGCCTTTATGGCGCTTTTGGGCTGCGGCGGACAGCCTTTGATCGCGATCATTTCTTTGATATCGGGGTTGTTTTTGTTGGCATCATACATGCATTTTCCCACCAGAATGGTTTTGTTCATGCCGGGAGTCGGCTTCATCTGCTTGCCGGTGAGGACCTCGACTTTGTCCCAGGGTTCTCCTTTCCATGCGCTTCGAATGGCGGTCAGCAGCATTCCGTTGAAGCCGGAGCAATAGGTGCACATGGACAGGTCGAATTTTCGGTAAAACAGTCCTTCGATGCCGTTTTTGGTCAGTGCTGACGGCATGCAGCCTTTTTCATCATCGACATACTCAAAATCGCTTTTGTGAAATGACTGAACCGCTTCGATGTTTTCGCCGACGGTGTCGACATCCGATAAATCATGGGGACGGTTGCGGTTTTCGGCGGCAAAGACCAGGTGGGGAACTTCCGAGGGGTCGTAACCCAGGATTTTCGCACCGACCATGTCCGCCGACAGCACGTCCGATGAGGCCACCAGTAAGTTGCTGCGATGCATTCGGCCGTCAAAGGACGGACCCTTTTCGAGCGTGTAAATGCCGTCCAAAATGGTCAGCATGGGCGGCATCTTATCCGCGAGTCGGGCAACGTGGTAATTCAAATCCTTGTTGGGGTCGGCATTGTGGCATATTTTTCGTGATTCCAGGTCGATCATGCCTTTAAGATTTTTGATGCCCAGGCTGACAACCGTCTGGTTGTGGGTTTTCATGGCCGGGATGTCGACAACGAAATCGCTGTGGAGGATTTCCGCTGCAAACGTGAGTTCCACGCCGCCGCCGAGATCCACTTTTTCCATTTCCCCCTCGAATACATTCATGGCTTTAACGCCGTACTTTTTCTTCAAGACATTGTATCCGAGCGTTTCAAAGGCATGGGCCGGGGTTTCCTTGTCTTTGGCTTTTCCAAGAACCATTCCTTCACCGATAGTGATGTCGTCGATGCCGCGCTCTTTTAACAGCACAACGACATCTTCGATCACTCTCGACGTGGTGATGACGCCCCACTTAGGGAATTTTGTCGCCATGGTCCAAAAGACGATATTTGGTTTAATGAAAACTTTTGCCTTGTTTGGCAGATGATCCAGACCTTTTGCCAAATCCACGGCTTTTCGAACGGATTCATACGGTTTTTCGTACCTTACAATGGATACTAGAGACTTCTTCATGAAAGACCTCCCGCTGATATAAGACGATAACGAATTAAAATGTTAGACGAGCGATGAATAAGGATCGCACGAAGACATAAACGTAGACGCGACCCCCTCACCTTCATACAACCCCACGGCGGTGGATTACGGAGACCCGGAAGCCGAACGCGGCCGTTTTCGTGAGAAGATCAGAGGGCATATGAGCCGCTTGGAAATTTTGCAAAATTAAAGCATATCGAACAGCATTAGTAAATAGAAAATAATGCAGCAATAAGCGGTTATGATCGGGTTTAAAAAATTGCCCGCATCACGGCGCAGGGTACACTTCCGGCGTGGGTTCCCATGAGAAGATGCTTGACAGGCCAGGAATAAATTGATCTAAATAAATTTGCATGAGCGCAAGAAATTATTGGCAAAATTATATTTTTCCGAAGAAAGGAAGCGTAAAATGGGGGATGAAAAGAAGAAAAAGAAGGTGATTAACCGGTTAAACTCCAGAAATATCGTTCGCCCGATGGTGAATAAAATGTACAGTGAAGGGGTTACCGCGGCTGCTGAAGGACGTCCCTTGGCATGGAGCATGGTGAATTGGTGGGAAGGCGATATGGTCATGCGGGCCATGGGGGTGACCCCCGTTTATCCTGAAAATTACGGCACAGTATGCGCATCCACCGGAATGGCGCAAAAATATCAGGCCATATGCGACGGCGAAGGTTTTCCCACCCATTTGTGCGGATACTCCCGAAACCATATCGGATATGTTGCAGAAATGAAACGACTGGGGAAGATTCCATCCGACGCACCGTTGGGGGGAATGGCGCCGCCGACCTTCATGCTCGGTTCCGGAATCGGCTGCGACACCCGCTTTAAGTGGTTTCAGGCAGTCAGGCAATATTACGACGTGCCTGTTTGGACCATCGATACGCCGGTGTATGATACCAGTGAAGATGTAAAACCCGGTGTTCATCAGGAGAATATTCAGCACAAAGTAAGAGAACTCGAGCGCTTTATCGAATTTCTGGAAAATCTCCTGGGCAAAAAAATAGATATGGACCTTCTGGAAGCCTATGTGGACAATCAGGAGAAGGTTTTCCAAATCTGGTGGGAAATCAATGAAATGCGGAAAGCCGATCCCTGTCCCATGCATTCCAGGGATTTCTGGACGCTGATGGTACCCGGCTACTACATGACGGCCGAAAAAGAAGCGCTGGACTTGTACCGGCAAGTTTACGATGAAGTAAAGGAGCGGGTGGACAAGGGCATCGGTGCGGTCACCCCTGAAAAATACCGACTGATGTTTGCCGAACTGCCGCCCTGGCACAGTTTGAGTTTCTTCGAGGAACTGGCCGATAGAGGATGGAACTTTGTCATCGAAAGCCAGGGATACCATCCTCCCGAACCCATGGCGATGGAACCCACCGATAATGTTTTGGAACGGCTGACCCGGTGGACCTATTGGGTGGGCGTTGGCCATTTGCACAAGGCGCAACAGAAGAATTATCCCCTTATCGTTCCGGTTCAGGCATATTATAATTGGGCGAGAGAATACCGAATCGATGGATTTATCACGCATTCACTTCTTTCCTGCAGAACCGCCACGTTTTGGTTGACCCATGCCTCAAACGTGCTGAAGAGGGAATTGGACATTCCAAGCATGAACATGGAAGGCGATATCGTGGATTTTTCGGTTTTCGATCCGGACGAGGTGCTTGAAAACGCCCAGGCCTTCGAAGATTCGATGGACCATTATCGGGAGCAGAGAAAACAAAAAGGGTTGGACTGGTAGAGAAAATTGAAAAGGAGTTGACGCATGACCTATACACAACCAAAAGGCTTGAACAAAGCTGAAGAGATATACGATGACCGCGGATTGCGGGTGAAAGCCCTGAAAAATGAAGGCAAAAAAATAATGGGCTATTATTGTTCCTATCCCCCGCTCGAGATGATTACCGCCATGGATTTCGTGCCTTTCAGAGTCCAGGGGAGCATGCATGAGCCCATCACCAAGGCGGATGCCAATATTCCCACGATTGTCTGCCCCATTATCCGGTCGAGCCTGGATTTGGCGCAAAAAGGATTATATGATTTTTTGGACGGCTTCACGGCGGCCCATACCTGTGACTGTGAAGAAAAGTTTTGCCGCATATGGGAGCATGAAATCGATCTGCCGTTTCATCACCATATCGATATGCCTCATGTGATCCGCCCGAATTCATTCTCCCAATTCAAAGACAAGCTGATCACCTTCAAGCAGGCGTTGGAAAAGTTTACGGGTAGAAAACTGGATGAGGATCGTCTGCGGCAGGAAATCGAAGTGCACAACCGCCAGCGGGCCCTGGTGCGGTCGTTGTATGATTTGAGAAAAGAGGACCCGCCGTTGATTTCGGGTTCGGAAACGTTGAAAATTATGATCGCCCTGATGTGTCTGCCGATCGAAGAGGGATCGCAGATGCTCGAGGATATTATCGCGGAAGCCAAAACGAGAGAAGACGGCCCCGAGGCAAAAGACGCACGGCTGATGCTGTGGGGAAGCCCGTTGACCGAAGTAAACCTTATCGAAATGATTGAAAGCCTGGACGCGAACATCGTTATGGACGACATGTGTGTGGGCAGTCGCCATTACTGGGCCGATGTTCCGGTTACCGACGATCCGCTGGACGGTCTTGTAAAGCGTTACCTGGAGGACATCACTTGCCCGCGTACCTTCAGGGAATCGGCCGATACCTTCGAAGAGGAACTGGAGCAGCGTTTTGGATATTTAAAAACCTTTGCCCGGGATTGGAAGGTGGACGGTGTATTGCTTCAATCCGTGAAATATTGTGATACCCACGGCTATGAAGTGCCCGGCTTGAAAACATATTTTGAAAAAATGAATCTGCCCGCCATGTACTTGGAGCATGAATATTCCATGGTTGCCGAAGCCCAGCTGAAAAACAGGGTGCAGGCCTTTTTAGAGTTGTTGACCTAGGGGCAAGACAGGCAGACGGCATGTTGGTTCCGCCGCTGAAGCGGGCAAATATATATCGGAGCAGGGGGTAGTCCTTTGGAGGATTTGTATTTTGCAGGCATCGATATCGGCTCTACGATGACCAAGGCCATTATTCTGAACAATGACATACGAGCACAGGTTATCGGCCCTACAGGACCCGAACACCGACATCTGGCCAATATCGTGATGGAAGAGGCCCTGGATCAGGCCGGGATCGACTTTGAAAGGGTTTCTTTTGTGGTTGCCACGGGATACGGCAGAATCAACGTACCGTTTGCCGATAAACAGATAACCGAAATTTCTTGTCATGCCCGCGGCGTCTTTCACCTTTTTCCGACGGTGGGCACGGTGATCGACATCGGCGGTCAGGATGCCAAAGGGATAAAAATCGTGAATGGAAAGGTGGCGGATTTCGTCATGAATGATAAATGCGCCGCCGGCACCGGACGCTTTCTGGAAGTGATTGCCGAGACGTTAGGGGTCAACCTGGAAGACATGGGAGATTTGTCCCTTCGCGCCGAAAACCAGGTGAAAATCAGCAGCATCTGCACGATTTTCGCCGAACAGGAGGTGATTTCTCATCTTTCCGACGGTGTGCCGGTGGAGGACATCGTCGCAGGACTGCATGATGCCATTGCCGGGCGCGCTTTTCGAATGGCATCCAAGCTCAAAATCGAAGGAGACGTGGTGTTCACCGGCGGGGTAGCCAAAAACAAGGGAATGATCAAAGCTCTGGAAAATCATCTCGGAAAACCGGTGTTCGTTTGCGAAGAACCCTTGATTACAGGTGCTTTAGGGGCGGCTTTGCTTGGCAGGGAACGGTACTTTGCGGCATTGAAAAAAGGTAAAAACCTTGAGAAGAAAGAAAGAATTCTGAAGACCGCCAGTTTTTTCGACCAGCGGTAGCCATTGTATTTCGGAGGTTTTATGACGTGGTATGGCGGCATCGATGTGGGTTCCGTATCGACAAAAATGGTTCTCCTGAAAGATGGGGAATTGGCGGCTTTTAAAAAAATTTCATCCGGGTCGAATTTCAAGGAGGCGGCCGATTCGATATTTTCCGAAATTCTGACAGCCTGCGGTTTATCGGCCGGTGATATCACATCCATAACGGCGACCGGCTCGGGTGCTTCCCGGGCCGGGTTCGCCCATCAACGATTGGGTGACCTGACCTGCTGCGCCGCCGGTGTTCATCACCTGTTCAATGGTGTCAGGACCATCATTGAAGTGGGTGGACAGGCGAGCAAGGTTCTTCGGATCAATGATAAAGGAAAAATTATCAACTTCGTGGTGAGTGAAAAGTGCGCCGCCGGCAGCGGACGGTTCCTGCAAGTGATTGCACGGGTTCTCCAGATTCGGCTCGAGGATGCGGGACGCTTATCCCTGGATTCCGAAAACCCGGTGAGTTTTACCACGAGCTGCGCCGTTTTCGGCGAGTCCGAGGCCATATCGAGGGTTGCGGAAGGCACCTCGAAAGAAGATATTTTAGCCGGTGTCCATGAGGCTTTGGCGAGAAAGCTCTCCACGTTGACGGACCGGGTAACGCTTCAGCCCCCATGCGCCATGGTGGGGGGAGGCGCACTCGATATCGGGCTGGTGAAACGGACCGAACGTGTTTTGGGGATTGAACTGGTCAGGCCCGAACATCCCCAGATCATCAATGCCCTGGGAGCGGCATTGAATGCCCGGGAAGCGGTTTCTTGATCATTTATCCGGATAATGCGGCGCTGCTTTTCAGTGCTTCGATGAGAACGGGAATGAATGAGGTTGCATCTTCCACGATACAGACATCCGCCATATTGAAAATTGCCGCCTTTGGGTCCGTATTGATGGCGACGATGAATCCCGCACCACGAATTCCGGACAAGTGCTGAACTGCTCCGGATATACCGCAGGCGACATAAAGCTCCGGAGAAACGCTTTGTCCGGTAATGCCGATCTGGCACTGGTATTCCAGCCAACCGAGGTCGCAAAGAGGGCGTGAACCCCCGACCGCCGATTTCGAGAACTGTTCGGCCAGCATTCGAACGAGATCCAGGTTTTCCTGTTTTCCGATGCCCCTGCCGGCTGAAATGATGATATCGGCCTCGGCAATCGATCGGCTGTCCGTTCGAGCCCTCACAATTCCGGTGGATCGGGTTTGATGCGGTGGAATGTGAACAGTTGAGATGTGTACGTTTCCCGACGCTTCCGATTGTCGAACAGCCGGTTTTGCGATGCCGCCCTGAACGGTTAAGACGGTGGATGTCGTTTCGGCGACCATGAAAGCCGAGGCCTTGCCGTTGAAAACCGACCGGTAAAAGCCCATTGCACCGGTTGAGAACTCCATGCCTTCCACACCGGTAATGCAGGCGGCCCCGGTTTTTACGGCCAGAACAGGTGCTAGATCCATGCCTTGTGTGGAATGCGGCATGCAAACATAGACAAACGGGTTGTCAGCGAAAAACGAAGCGAGGACCGAGGCATACAATTCCTGATTATACCCGGCAAGTGATTCGTGCTGAAACCCCTGTACATCGATGCCCGTATTTTCAGCGATTTCAGCAGCCATTCCGTCTATGCCGTTTCCCAAAAGGAGGACGGTAACGTCGGCGTCTATGCCGGCTTGAAGCGCTTTGGCGAAGGCGATGATTTCATAGGTCACCGGCCGGATTCCACCCTCGATGTGTTCGGCTAATACATATATGACATTGTTTATCATGGAAGCATCACGTTTTAGATAATGGATCGTTGATGAAGAATCGAAACGAGCTTCACGGCTTTTTCTTTGGGGTCCCCCTTGAGCACCGTTCCGGATCTCAATTTTTTTGGATACGCAAGTTCCTTGACTCGTTGCCTGGTTTCCACGGATTCCAGACTCTCTGCGTCAATTACCTCGATTTTTTCTTTTTTTGCGCGGAGCATGTGCGTCAGTGTAGGATAGCGGGGTTCGTTTATTCCGGATTGAATGGTCAAAACGGCCGGAAGGGTCAGTTCGAGCGTATCTTTTAAGCCGTTTTCAATCTCCCGTTCAACAGCGACACACGCCACGTCGGAAGAAATGGACTGATGAACCACGGAGGTGGCGCACGGTCGGTCCAAAATGGCGGCAATCGTCGGTCCGACCTGGCCTTGCATTTCATCTTCGGACATGACGCCGGCAAGAATCAGGTCATATTCTTTTTTCCGGCATACCTGAGCAATCCAACCGGCGATGACAAAGGGACTGATATACCCCTCTTGCCCGGTGAGGATATGGATGCCGTGATCCGCTCCCATGCCTTGAAGCCGTTTAATAACCGTTGCTGCGCGCTCGGGTCCGACAGACAGAATATCTATGGTGGTTCCGGGAAACGCTTCCTTGATCTCTATGGCCTCTTCGACGGCAAATTCATCGAAGCGGTTAAAGGCAAAATCCGTCGCCGGTCCCATTTGAATCCATGTGCCGTTCGAATCGATTCGAATGTCCGATTCGAGATTGATAACCTGTTTGACGCAAACCAAAATGTTCATCGTTTCCCGTAAGCCCGGCAAAATGTTTTTGGATGAAGGTTTGAATGCAAGGGGTGCACCGAATTTACAATCATGCAAACATCCTAGTTCAGTGATGTCGCGTTGTCAAGAAAAAACGAGCGATCGTTCTATTTCTATTGACAAGGATACTGAATGACTGTAAAAAAGTATTAGTCTTTCGTGTCTATTCGCACATATTCACGTTCACCTTCATCCAGGGCTTCTCATTCACTGTTTTTTTAATGACGGACATTTACTTTATACGGCATGGGCAAGCCTCCTTCGGCACTCCGGATTACGACAGGCTTTCCGAATTGGGCATACGGCAGGTGAATGTTCTGGCCGAATACCTTATCGACATGGAGGCCTACTTTGCCAAAATCTACAGCGGAACCAACCGGCGGCAGGTCGAAACGGTGGATATCATGCTGAACCGGTTCGATGCGGATGACATTCAGACGCCGTATTCAAAGAACTCCGGATTGGATGAGTTCGATATGATCCGATTTTTGAACACACACAAGGAAGCCGTCATCCGGTGCGTTCCTGAATTTGCCGGTGAGCTGAAATCGCTTGCCGCACGTCCGGAACTGTTTCAAAGCCTATTGGCGAAATCGCTTTTGGCGATCACCCGACAGACCGGCGGCGGTGAGGCGTTTGAAACGTTTTGCCCATTTCGATCCCGGGTACTGTCGACGGTCAGGAAAATCGTCGACGAAAGCCGTACATTCAAAAAAACGGCCGTGGTCACTTCAGGCGGGGTTTTGGCGGTCATCATGCAGCACATTTACGGACTGACGGATGAGGCCGCCGTTCAATGGGCGCTGCAGTCTTACAATGCTTCCATCACCGTCTGTCACGTCAATGGGAATACGTTGGAAATGAAACTGGAAAATTCGGTAGTGCATTTAAGGCAAACCCATGATCATACGCTGTTGACATGGGTTTAACACATGTCCAGCTATCTGGACGCAACGTGTAAAAAGGGGGTTTTATGGATTTTAAAATATCGGAAAAGACACAAACCATGCTGGACATGATGGAGGAATTCGTTCAAAAGGAACTGATTCCCTTGGAGCCTCAGTACCTCAAAGATGGTACGGAGAGTTTGGAGGAGGTCCTGAAGCAAAAGCAGCAAATGGTGAAGGACATGGAATTATGGGCGCCGCTCCATCCCAAGGATGTCGGCGGCATGGGGCTCGAACTGATGGAAAGCGCGCTGGTATTCGAAATTATCGCCAAAACGCCGCTTGGATTGTATGTCTTCGGCTGCCAGGCCCCGGATGCCGGCAATATCGAAATTCTTCATGAATTCGCCACCCCGGAGCAGAAGGAAAAGTGGCTGGTTCCCCTGGTAGCAGGGGAAATCCGCAGCTGTTTTTCAATGACGGAAGTGGATCTGCCCGGATCCAACCCCGTCATGATGGACACCACCGCGGTAAAGGACGGCGACGATTATGTCATCAACGGCCACAAGTGGTTTACTTCGGCGGCTGACGGTTCGGCATTCGCCATTGTGATGGCGGTAACCAATCCCGATGCGGAGCCCCATAAATGTGCAAGCATGATCATCGTTCCAACGGACACCCCTGGATTTAACCTCGTGAGAAATGTTTCGGTCATGGGCCATGTGGGCCGGGGATACGGCACTCATGCGGAAATCCTTTACCAGAATTGCAGGGTTCCTCAGGCAAATCTGTTGGGGCCGGAAGGACACGGATTCATTCTGGCCCAGAAGCGGTTGGGTCCGGGTCGAATCCATCATTGCATGCGATGGATCGGTATTTCCGGCCGCGCCTTGGACATGATGTGCAGACGTGCGGTTGAACGTACTATAGCTCCCGGACAGGTGCTTGCCGACAAGCAGATTATCCAGGGGTGGATCGCCGAATGCGCCGCCGACGTGCATGCGGCAAAGCTGATGGTGCTCCATGCAGCATGGATGATCCAAAATGTCGGTGTAAAGGACGCACGGAAGGAAATCGCTTTCATCAAGTACTATGTGGCCAACATGATGATGAAAGTGGTGGATCGGGCCATACAGGTTCATGGGGCTTTAGGAGTGACGGATGATACGATTCTCTCGCACTGGTATCGGCATGAGCGGGCCTCACGAATTTATGACGGTCCCGATGAGGCGCATAAGGCCGCAGTTGCACGAAGGATTTTGAGGAACTACCGGTAAGCGGTAACCGGCTTTTATGTATGTAAAGAGCAAATACCGCAATCGACCCCAATTCCGTATGGGCATCGATCGGTGTCCATCCGGAATGTTTGAAAGGTGATCACATCGATAAAGCCTGTGAGGTGGGCCGGGCCCTGCGAGAACGGCCGCCGACTGGAACACTATGGACTACACCGAATTCAGAAAAATATTCACATGCTACAAAGACGACCTGTACCTCGAAATTCTTGAACAGAATCGCGAGCGCATTCGGGTCAAGAAAGAAAACACGATTGTAAAGAACCTGGAAAAAATCTTTGAGGCGACGTTGAAGATCAGCAATAAAAAAGGTTTCCAGGCGATGAGCATGCGCAATTTGAGCCGGGAAAGCGGTTTGAGTATGGGGGCCCTGTATGCCTACTTTTCAAGCAAAGAAGAATTGATCGAAATGCTCCAGCGCCAGCACAGCAATATCATGGCAAGGATATTCGAAGCCGAATTGGAATCGGATATGGATCCGAAAAGCAAACTGGTTACCGCTATAAAGCTGCATCTTTACTTAAGCGAATCCATGCAGCCCTGGTTTTATTTTGCCTATATGGAAACGAAAAACATGTCCCGCGTCAAGCAGGAAAAGGCGATGGCATCGGAGCTTTCGAGTGAAAAAATATTTTCCGACATTCTTATCGAGGGACAACACAAGAACGTGTTTCTGGAAAATGATGCGGTATTGACGGCAAGCCTGATCAAGGCCGTTCTTCAGGATTGGTATTTGAAGCGCTGGAAATATCGCGGAAGAAATGTATCGGTTGACGCCTACGCGGATTTTGTCACCCGGTTTATCGAATCGGTGGTGATCTGTCCGGAGGCGGCGTAGACACATCTTTAGGAGGTGAAACATGGCTTCTGGTAAAGCCGTAAAAATTCGATTGGAACCCGAGGATGAATATATGCACCCGCTTGAAGCGTCGGTGAATTTTAACGAAAGCATGTACTTCAATGTGTTTAATCCATCCTCTGAAAAGCCGCTTGGGGGATGGTTCCGACTGGGAAACCGGCCCAATGAGGGGTATGCCGAAATGTCGTGCTGCATCTATTTGCCCGACAAAAGTATCGGTTTTATGTATGCGCGACCGGAAATCTCGGATAATAAGGCATTCAATGCCGGCGGTATGACCTTCGAGATAATCGAGCCGTTTAAAAGGCTTAAAGTGGTTTATGACGGGAAGGTCTGCCTTTTGAAAAACCCCTTTGACATGGCGGATCCCAAAAAAGCGTTCACGCAAAACCCCATGGTTCCGTGCCGAGTGGAGATCGATTATACAGGCGTGTCACCCATGTTCGGCGGAGAGCCGGTCAACGAAGACGGCACTCCGATCCAACAAAAAGCGGAGGAAGCCTTTGCCCGTGGACATTACGAGCAGCATATCCGCGGCAAGGGATTTTTCCAGGTGGGGGATCAGCGGCATGAAATCGATGGACTGGGACTGCGGGACCACTCGTGGGGGCCGCGATACTGGCAGAATATTTATTGGTACCGGTGGTTGCCCATGAATTTCGGAGAAGATTTTGCCATGATGGTGTCGATTATCACCCAGGCTGACGGAAGCCGGCGTGTCGGCGGAATGGTGCTGAAAAATGACACGTATATCAACATCACCGATGCGCGATTATCGACAAACTGGGACGAAAATGATTACCAAACCGACTTCACCGTTTGGGCTAAAACCGATGAACGGGAATACGACGTCGAGGGGCGTGTCTTGTCCCTGATCCCCCTCCGCAACCGGCGGAAGTCACCCGATGGAGAAAGGTTGTTGACTCGAATCACCGAGGGAATGACCGAATACCGATGCGACGACCGAATCGGTTACGGCATGTCCGAGTATCTGGATCAGATTGTCAATGGAAAAGCGGTGGGCAAATCGGAATCATGACATGTGAAACGGCACAGAATCATGTATTAAGCCGAGGCTGAATCGAAAAAAACACTTCAAATTTGTTGACTTCGTCAATTTCGGGTTTATCATTAAGGGAATTGGAGCAAAGATGCTGCGGTTGGCGCGAAATGAACGCGGTCTTTTCTCCATATGAATATTTGGAAGCTTCGAATGAGTGCGTTTTAATGGTGTAGTAGCGGCATCGTCGACAAAACCTGAAAACCACAGGAGGTAATCATGATGAAGTCAGGCAGATTTTTTCTCGTAGGATTCGCGTTGGTTATAGCATTTGGGATGGTGCTGGGCACCCATGGCGTGGCCGTGGCCCAAGACGCAAAATTAATAAAGCTTCATGGGGTGGGCCAGGATGAACTGGCGGGCATCTTTATCGATCCTGAAACCGCTTATATCAAGAAAGATACGATCGTCGTGTGGTTAAGCGGCGTCAAGAAACAGGATGTCAAGATCGAATTCGCCGACGGCAAGCATTGTAAGAGTGTCACCGCCTATAACGTGGATTTTGATCTGGACAAGGAACGCTGGTGTTTCGTGACCAGCTGGGTGCCGTTTGCCTCCACCTCAAGCCTTCAGTTCACCGATGCGGGCCGGTATGAATACAAGGTTGTCAGCAAGGACGGCGAGGTTTCGGCAACCGGAACACTTGTCGTGGAGTAAACAAAAGCTGCTCTTTACATGTAGTGTGAGATTCGTGACGAAAACCGCATAAGGGTTTTCTCGACCGGGCAACGGGTTGAGGAGACCCTTTTTTTTGGTTCATGTCCCTAACCCGCAGAGGCGGTGGATGCACCCCGTGGTGTAGGGGCGAAAAATTTTTCGCCTGTACAGAAACATATTTCGCCCGTACGGAATGATTAAATGGGGTTGGTTTCAAACCCGCCCTTACCGCAGGATTTTCCCGGTCAAATTCCCTTTCATAGGGTATCGGCGGTTTTGCTCCTGAATTTGGCCGACATCGAGTCGACGATATAATAGGCGGAGGGCACGACGAACAGGGTGAGCAGCATGGCGACGGCAAGCCCGAAGGCGACGGCAACCGCCAGCGGCGAGCGCATGGCCGATCCGTCTCCACCGGAAAACGCCATTGGCAACACACCGCAGATCGTGGTTACAGAAGTGATCAAAATCGGACGGATGCGGACGGACGCCCCCTCGACGATGGCGTCGAACTTTTCCATGCCGTTTTTTCGCAACCGGTTGATATAATCGATCATGACAATGCCGTTATTCACCACAATGCCCATCAAAATGATCAGCCCCATAAATGCCGGCACGGACAATGTTTTGCCTGTCAATAAGAGCCCGAACACCACTCCGCTGTATGCAAGCGGCATGGTAAACATGACGATCAAAGGCTGGGTCAGAGACTCGAATTGCGCCGCCATGATCATATAAATCAGGATTACCGCCACAATGAAAGCTTTGGTCAATTCTTCGAACGACGTCTGCATGTCTTCGAATGTTCCGGCGATTTCGTATGAGAACCGTTCGGGTAGTGTCAGAGAGCCTAAAACGGATTGAATCTCCCCTACGATGCCGCCGAGGTCCCTGTTGAAATTGGTGCCGGTGATGGTCACTACGCGATCCTGGTTTTTACGGTTGATGGCTGACGGACCGAATTCCTGCTGAAGAGATGTGACCTGGTAAAGGGGTACGGTAAACCCCAGGGGTGACTGGATGGTCAATCCAAAAAGGTTTTCAAAACTTTTTCGGTAGGGTGCCTGCAGGCGGACGCGGATATCATACTCATCACCCCCGTCATGGTATCTGCTGATCACCCGGCCCAAAACCGCCGTTTCCACTGTCACGGCAATCTGATGAACGCTCAATCCCATTTTCGACGCTTTTTCTCTGTCCACGATTACGTGAAACTCCGGTTGGCGTTTTTTAAGGGACCTTTCAATGTCTTCGAGTCCCTCTATTGGCGAAAGCCTGTCCATCAATTCAACACTGAGATCGTCGAGTATCTCCAGATCGGGGCCGTAAAGATTGATCTCGATGGGGGAGTCTCCGGTTCCGAAGAAGAACCCCGCCATGTCGACAAAGTTATAATCGACACCTTCCAGGTCGGGGAGTTGTTCCCGTATCTCGTTCAGGACGTCGTCCGTGGAGCGATTTCGATCTTCTCTTTCCTTGAATCTGGCAAAGATGGTGGCGTTGTTGACCGCATCCAGTCTGTCCCCCATGGCCGCCTGGAATTTGGCGCCGGCCGTAATGCCGCCGAAGCTCAGACAGGTTTCGATCTCCTCCTTCGACATGAACATCCTTGCTATTTGATCGGAGATATGCTTCGTTTCTTCCAGCACGCTGCCTTCGGGCAGGGTAATGTTGAGCCTGCCGATGGGAACGTCTTCCCTTGGCATAAATTCCGTTCCCAAAAGCGGCGTCATGAATACACTGACGACAAGGACGGCCAGCGCCGAGAATAATACCGGCCATCTTAATTTCAACACGCGTCTCAATACGGCCGTATACCCCTTTTGAATGGCGCCAACCCACCCGCTTCGCCGTGCTTTTCCGTAATCTGTTTTCTCCTGCTTGAAAATGGTCGCTGCGATGGCCGGAATGATGGTGACGGCGACAAGCAAAGATGCCAAAAGAGAAATGCAGACGGTTAAGGACAGTGGTCTGGCCAGTTTGCCGGCAATGCTCTGGGAGAGGCTTAGCGGCAGGAAAACGGCCATGGTGGTAAACGTGCTGGCGGTAATGGCAAGCCCGACTTCATGTGTCCCGATGACGGCGGCTTCATTCCGAGGCTTGCCGCTTTCGAGGTGTCGAAATGTGTTTTCAATCACCACAACCGCATTATCCACTAGCAGCCCCACGCCTAAAGCGATGCCTCCCAGCGTCATGATATTGAAGGTATAGTCGAGTGCCTCCATGCCGATAAATGTAGCGATAACCGAGAGCGGTATGGCGATGGCAATGGCTATTGTAGGCCGGACGGCGCGAAGGAAAATAAAAACGACGATTAAGGCGATAAGCCCGCCCCAAAGGGCTGTTTCCCCTGTTGAAGATATCGAACGCTCGATGAAATTACCCTGGTCGAATGTCAGGCGAAACTCCAACTCGGACGGAATATCTTTTTCCATCTTTTTGAGTTCCGCCTTTACATTGTTCACCGCTTCCAGTGTATTGAAACCGCTCTGCTTGAAAACGTCGATCAACACGGCGGGATTGCGATTGGTGTTCTCGAATCCTTTCTTCTCCTTGAAGGTGTCGTGAACAATGGCGACATCCTTTATGTAAACCGGTTTGTTTTGGTCTGTAATTGAAACGACGGTGTTTTCAATCTGGCGGGCGCTTTCAAAGTAGCCCTGCGTTCGAACGAGGTATTCTTTCTGAAAGGTTTGGATATGTCCGCCGGAGACGTTCAGGTTTCCGGACTGAACGGCAAGGGAGAGATCATTTAAAGAAAGCCCGGTGGCTTTCAATTTGTTTGGATCGGCCAGGACCTGGATTTCACGCTCTTTGCCGCCGAAGATGAATGCAGCGGCGATTCCGTCCAGACGCTCCAGTCTGGGCTTCACCGTTTTGTCCAGGTACTCCCGAAGCCGAATGGTATCGTCGATGCCCGTCACGCCGTATTCCATGATGGGCATACTTGACGAGTTGAACTTCAGCACCATCGGTGTATCCGAGTCATCCGGAAGGTAATCGACAACCCAGCTCAATGAATCCCGAACGTCCTGGGCCGCGACATCCAGGTCCGTCCCCCACTCGAACTCGATATAGACACTGGATATGCCTTCCGAGGATCTCGAGGTGATATTTTTGATGCCTTTTACCATTCCCACGGATTCCTCGATGGGTTTGGTCAGCAGCGTCTCGATTTCTTCGGACGCCACTCCCTCGTATCCGGTGACGACGGAGACAAAAGGAAACTCGAGTTCCGGCAGCATATCCAGGCCGAGGTTGGAAAAAGAGAGCAATCCGAACAGCGTGATGATCAGAATGAACATCGTCACAGTGGTGCGCCGGCTTACTGAAAATTGGGCGATTGACATGATGGTGTTCTCGTTATCTTTCGACCGTATCCTGGTGAACGATTTTGACTTTCATGCCGTTGCGCAGTCCGGTAACCCCCCTGACTACGAAAAGATCGTTTTCGACGGCGCCGTTTTTGATTTCGAATACATCATCTCCGATAATGCCCACATCCAAAAGTATTCTTTCCACCCGTCCGGACTGCACCCGATATGCGATGTAACGGTCTTCAACCGGGATCAATGCCGCCCTGGCCGCATACAGCGCATCCTGCTCGGCCGTCTGTACGATTCGGGTGCGGGCCGTCATGCCGGACCGGATAAGCAGGTTTGGATTGTCTATGGAAAGGGTGATTTTAACGGTTCGACTGACGGGATCGATTGTGGGATGAATCTTGGTGATCGTTCCCGTCACGGATTTATCCGGAACGGCGTCAAACGAGATAAATCCTTTGTTGCCGAGCGACAGATTGCCAAAAGCTTCTTCGGGCAGATCGACTTCAACCTCGACCGTCTCCATCTGCATGATTTTAAATGCCATCGTTTGGGGGCCGATCAATTCTCCCGGGTTCACCAACTTGGCTGTCACCATGCCTGAAATCGGGGCCCTGACGCCGCATTCTCCGAAATCATCAACGGCTTTTTTCAATGAAACGGCCGCCTGATCGTAGGCATAGACCGCCAAATCCAAGGCGGTTTTCATATCCTGCAGGTTTTTTTTCGGTACGGCCTTGTCGGCGTAAAGTTTTTCAATTCGGGAAAAATCCCGCTTCGCTTTTTCAAGATTGGATGCCGCCTGATTTTTGAGGGCGGTTGCATTTTCGACGGCCCGCGTGTAATCGAAGGCGTCGATCTGCATGAGCAGATCCCCCTTGTTTACGATATGGCCCTCTTCGACACATACCTTCGATATGCGACCACCCACTTTTGGAAAAATACGTGAGGAATCTTTGGGCGTAACGGTTCCAATGGATGTATACGTCTTATATATCGGTCCCCGCTTTACCGAAGAGACGACCACTTCAGGCGGAAGGGGTTCTACCGACGGAAGGTGAACCGATGTTTCATCGGCATCTTTTTTCAGGCACGAGAGAACCGAGAGAACCAGCAAGCTCAAAGAAATGCAAATAAGAAAAGATGTTTTCTTCAAAATTCGCTCCTTGTCGAATTAATTATATAGAGATTATAGAAAAACCTGAAAAGGTCAATAATAATAATGCGTCAAATAGCGCATTTGCCTGAATGGTTCATGATGTGATCTATCCATGATATCCATTAGGTTTGAATGCAAAATTTCACCTGGGTTTTATAAGGTGTCTGCCCTGCATTTGTTTGGAGGGGTAATTGAATCCTGGTTTAGTGGTTTGACAGGTTTTCTTTCTTTTCCAGGGTTTGGATCTTTTTTGGAAAACGAGTTCGGCAAGGGTCATTTTTTTTTAGGTTTTGTCCATCCCCGCACAACCCATCAGGCGGAATGAACGGCGAAAATCAAGCGAACCTCTGGTCGCATATTTCGCGGCAATACCCTCTTATGTGAACGTCACCATTCGATATATCTGATCGGCAATTTCATCGATACCTAATTTGCCCTTTTTTTTATACCATTGTGGAATAGAATTTAACATGCCCAACAGCGCCAGTGTAATGATTTTAGGATCCAAACCATGCAGCAGATGCTTTTCTTCCTTTTGAATTTGAAGCACAATTTTTCTAAGTAAGTCCTCGTATTCATGTTGAATTTCTTTATAAATTTTTTTATTTTTAGAAGAAAAATACCTCGTTTCTCTCAGATTTAAATTCATGATATCCCCATAATTATCAATTTGGCCGAGATGACTTTGCATAAACAATTTTAGCTTATCTCTTCCTTTCATTCCATTATTATCCACTATTTCCTTAAGTCGCTTTCCGGCATCAGGCACATGTTTACCCAAGATCGCAAGAAGTATTCCCTCTTTGTTGTTAAAATGATGAATAATTGTGCTCTTAGAAATTTTCGCTTTATCTGCGATCATTTGTATTGAGGTTCCATGGTAACCTTTTTTATTCATAAGCTCAATGGTCGCTTTAATTATTCTATCATAACTTGAAGCCATTTCACCTCCTTTTTAAGTAAACGTATCGTTTATCCGGTCGGCCACAATACAGTTGGATGATTGATTTTGGATTTTGATTATTATTAACCAAGATCAGACAGGGCACCTGCAATACAAAATTTTTTTGGGAGAAAATCTGCTTGTAGACGAAACCCATATATTTCTTTGAGAACTTACACCCTATCTGCTGGGAAATTGCCTGCAAATTGCCTTGTTATAGCGGCAACCGAACTGTTTGCCGCAGAAAACAAAATCAATGAATTTTAAAAAAAGAATTATTAGTATAATTTTTAAAGAAATTCAACGGATAAAATGAAAAAAAATCAAACATGCTGATCGACCAGTCGATTGAAAATCCCGAAATGAGATATTGAACCTATAAAATAGGTAAATTATCAAAAAGTTTGACCTGATTTCATCTAAAATATAATATGATTGGCCCAAAAACCAGCATAAAATGGCCCAACCCATTACAACGGCGAATACCAAATATTCAAAAAGCGGTGTCCGATTCATTTTCGTTATGAATGTTATCCGTTATCATCCCATCCAAAGTTTGGGCCTTGTTCGCATTGTTGCCAAACCATTCAAATGCAAAATCTTGCGTAATGATTTTTTTGCGATATAAATGATGAAAAAAAATCGAATTAGAGTTGACAAGTTAGAAAATATCAGCAATTATACCAACCGGTCGGTCACACAAATATCCCAGGTTAATCTGCTGAATTTGGCCTCATATTCGTTCCAAACTATTTTCAAGCAAAACTTTGGAATAAGGCCTGAATAAAATACACATATAGAACCCTCATGATAAATTAGTTATATTGTATCATTTCAAGGCAATGAAAGAAGCATGGGTGTTTCCCATTTAAAAATAAATTCAGCATCAGCAACTTATTTAAAGCTGGAGGTAATTTGATGAATAAAGACGATATGGGTTATAAAGAAGTAAAAGAAACATGGGAAAAATTGAGGGCGAGGTATGTTGATAAAATACAACCAAGGAAGAATTTATCCGGAATAGAAATTAAAACGGTTTACACGCCGGAAGATACTGAAAACCTGAGTTTATATGAAATGCCCGGGGTATATCCATATACGAGAGGGCTCTACCCCGATGGATATGCATTGACGCCCTGGATGCAGCAGATGGTTTTCGGATATGGAACGTGTGAAGAAACAAGGGCCAAAATGGAGAAAATGGTGGCCGATGGCATGGAAGGATATTTCGGTCACAAGGTTTTTAACATAGTTTTTGACATCCCTTGTATGTACGGCATCGATTCGGATCATCCTGAGGCTCGCGGTAATGTGGGACAGTGTGGGTGTGTTTTGTCTTCTGTAGAAGATTACGATGAAATCATGAGAGGTTGGGATCTCAATACAACAAATTTTTCCTTCATAACCGGAGACAATTGCCTGCCTGCACTGGCGCTTGCGTGTGCAGCCGCCGAACGACGAGGTGAACCGATCAGCAATTTGCATGGCAATTCAATGAATTGGTATCCGCGCGTCGCGGTACAGGATATTCCGTCCTGGGAACCCGGATGGGGGTATGCCTTAATGGGAGATTTGATTAAATTTTGCACAAAAAATATTCCTGCCTGGAACACGACAAACATATTCATGTATGGTCTGTCGGAAGCAGGGGCTACGCCGCTCCAAGAACTTGCTTATGGACTTTCCTGGGGAAAATCGGTCATTGAAGCGGGAAAAAAGGCGGGCCTTTCCCCTGACAGCTTTATTGGTCGCCTTGGCTTTCAGGTAGGTATTCAGAATGACTTTTTCGAAGAAGTTGCAAAACTGCGTGCTCACAGAAGAATGTGGGCAAAAATAACAAAAAATGCAGGATGCGAAAAGCCGCAAAGCAGATTTGCCAGGGTTCATATACACACCAGCGGGAATGTACTCACTGCGCAGCAGCCGCTTAATAATACTGCTCGAATTACAATGCAGGTTATGGCGGCGATTATGGGGGGGGTTCAGTCCATCCATTCTTGCTCATTTGATGAGGCGATAAGCATCCCCACCGAAATCTCACATCGCACGGCTATTCGTACGCAACAGATTATGATGTGGGAAAGCGGCCTTAGAAATGTAGCAGACCCACTAGGTGGGTCATATTATGTTGAGTCTTTGACAGATGCAATGGAAAAAGAAGCCTGGGAAATATACGACGATTTAGAATCCAAAGGCGGGTATTTAAAGGGACTGGAAGCCGGCTGGATTAAAAGAGCGATTGACGATATGTCTTACAAAAGAAAGCAAGCCGTCAAAAGAGGAGATTGGCCGGTGGTTGGCGTTAATATGTATACGACCGATGAAGAAATGGACTATAAACAATTCAAGGTTGATTTGGACATCGAAAGGAAAGCCATTGAGAAACTAAAAGCCTTTAAGGCTAAAAGAAGCCAGCAGGAAGTTGATAAGGCACTTGAATATTTGAAAAAAACCTGTTACGAGTTTAAAGAAGGAAAATCGGATCTAATGCCCGCCCTTGTCGAAGCTGCAAGGAAAGGAGCGACTAATGGAGAAATGATGGTGCCCATGCGAGAAGCCTTTGGTTGGTACGTATGCGGCTAAATTATCAAAGAAAGTTAGTTGCTTGACACTAAAAGTGCTAATAACCCAACCCGAAATCAAGATGAGGAAAACAATATGGTTGATCCGAAAATAAAGGTACTTTTGGCAAAAAAGAAAATTGACGTGCACGGGAGAGGAACGAAACTTATTGCCAGAGAACTCAGGGACGCTGGAATGGAGGTCATATACTTTAGGTTTGGAACAGCAGACGATATTGTTAATGCCGCGATTCAAGAAGATGTAAATGTTATTGGATTGAGTATTATGACCAGCGGCCATTTACTATTAGCTGAAGATCTGGTCCCGATGTTGAAGAAATATGGAAAAACGGATGTCATGCTTATAATGGGTGGCGTTATTCCACTCGGCGATTTCCGCGAACTTGAAAGCAAAGGCATACACAAAGTTTTTCCCCCCGGATTGCCGGGGGAAAAGGTTGCTGAATACATAAAGCAAAATATCGGAAAAGTCGCCCTCCAGTAAATGTGACCAAAATTTTACATGAAAAAGAACCTTGCCCTTATTGGATGATTGAAAGATATTATTATAGAAATGATTTAAGGAGAACGGATGATGGAATTTCGAACCATTCTTTACAAGAAAATGGAGGGTATCGGTACTATTATTTTAAACAGACCCGAAGTATTCAATGCTTACAGTGAAATCATGTCTTCGGACTTGAAGGAGCTCCTTTCCGAAATTGCAGGTGATGACTCTTTGCGAGTGGTCGTAATAAAAGGAAGCGGTGACAATTTCATGGCGGGAGCAGATATTAAAATGCTGAAAAAATGGAGTAACATTGCAAGGGAAAGTGGATGGCAAAAGGTCAAAGAACTGCTGAAGGACCATTTCAGTCCCACGCTACTTGAAAATCTTAATCAACCCGTAATAGCCGCGGTTGACGGTATGGCATGGGGTATGGGGAGCGAAATTGCTCTGGGCTGCGATATGAGGATTTGTACGGAAAGAGCTACTTTTTCTCAGCCGGAAATCAACCTGGGCATCATAACCGGAAGTGGTGCAAGCCAGAGACTTCCAAGAATTGTTGGCAAAGGCAAAGCAATGGAAATGATTCTCACCGGAGGCCCGATAAACGCGCAAAAGGCCCTCGAACTGGGACTTGTAAATGAGGTTGTTAAACCGGAAGAACTTGATCAAAAGGTTTACGGATTAGCCGAAAAGATCATCTCCAAGAGTGGTTTAATGGTGAGATGGGCCAAACAATGCGTTAATCTGGTAAACGATCATGATCTTTATCAAGGAATCGACAAGGAGTTGAACCAATTCTGCCAGTCCTTCGAAACACATGATGCGAAAGAAGGCACAACGGCCTTTCTTGAGAAGAGAAAGCCGGAATTCCGCGGCAAATAAATACCTTTCATCGGTCGTGCAGCAAATATTAATCTTTATATCATCCTAAATTTTCTCAAATACTCATGAGCTTGGCATGGGGTGGGTGTATTCGGTAATGCGACTGATTTCAAATCAGTAATTATATGAAAAGGAGGATTACTATGAAGCCTGGTATTCATAATCAGGACAGAGATGCACCTGTTGCCCTCTGCTCTTTAGGAGAGAACAAACAGGGGGTACGAGAGGCGCTCGAGTTATGCGATGGATTTAACGATTTGGACCCCAACATGTCGGTTTTGGTCAAGCCGAATCTGGTTGTATGGTTGGACAAATTTCCATATGCCCCTTACGGAGTCATTACAACGAGCAGTGTAGTTGAGGAAGTGGTAAAGCTGTTGAAGGACAGAGGAGTAAAAAACATTACGGTTGGTGACGGATGTGCACAGAACAAGGATTTCGGGTCCACAACCCAAAACCTTTTTGACGGGCTCAATTATCATGCTTTTGAAAAAAAGTATGGTGTAAAACTGGTGGACTTCAACACTGAAAAGCACCAAAAGCTTTCCCTGGGTCCGCATACACTAAAAATTGCCCAACCAATGTTTGAATGCGATTACCTCATCAATCTGCCTGCCTTAAAGACGCATGAAGGGACACGCGTGACGCTTGGATTTAAAAATTTAAAAGGCAGTCTGAGCGTTAAAAGCAAGCAGTCCTGCCACAACCCCGATCACCCAGTAGATGAATACATCCTCCATTTAGCCGAACGATTTTACCCGAATCTCACTATTATCGATGGAACCTACATGCTGGAGGCGGGGCCGATGTTTACCGGGACAGCTCATCGGGCAGACCTTGTCATAGCAGGCAAAGACATGTATTCGGTTGATGTGGTTGGAAGCAGTCTTCTGGGAGTTCCCGTTACGGATGTACTTCACTTGAGGAAGTTTTCCAAAATACATGGCCGCAGTACGGATGTCAAAGATATACAGATCAAAGGCCTGAAGCTTGAAGAACATGTTCACCAAATAAAAATCGATACACCCTACAGTGAGGACGGCAGAAAACCCATCTCATTTATAAAACAAAACCTGGAAGGATTTGATTTGCCTTTTCCTATAGGGGTCTGTACAGGTTGCACCTATATTTTCCCACCAACCATGTTGTTGATTTTATCTGCAAACGAAGGGAAGCCCTTCGACGATATCGAATTGTTGGCAAAGGGGGCAACACCGTCCGGCACTGCAAAAAAGACCTTTTTGCTTGGGAAGTGCCCAATTGATACATACAAGGATGACAAAAGATTAAATGAAGTAGTTGAAATTCCAGGGTGTCCGCCGAGGCTCGATCACATCGTCGCCGCTCTCAGAGAAAACGGTATAAACGTCAACATGGCGGCTGTAGAAAGATTCTTTGGATATCTGGTAAAGCGCTATGACAAGCAGAATCTTCCTAAAGAGGAATATTGGATTGAATAAGATGGAAGAGCCAAATCGCAGAATGATTAGCAGAACAGGAGGATGAATCCCATGAGCTCTAAAATTGAGTTAAAATCAAAAATTGGTGAATTATCGGATATCGGAAAAATTATTACTCCCGGTTCATTTGTCGGCATCGGTGGAGGCTGGAGCTGCAATAAACCCATGGCCGTTATTCGTGAAATTATCAGACAGAAAATCGATGGGCTCACCGTTATGTCAATAACCGGCGGATGGGAAATGGAATGGCTTATAGGCGCTGATGCCGTTGATCATTTGATTTTCAGTTTTTTAAGTCTCGAAGCATTTGGCCTGCCGCCGAACTTTCGCAGAGTTGCGGAAAAAGGATTGATCAAGCTGACCGAAATCGAGGGATGCAGCATGATCAAGGGACTTGAAGCAGCCGGCCTTGGCCTGCCTTTTGCCGCATTTAAAGGACCGACGGGATCTGACATCATCAAGGAGGCGCCGCACCTGTATAAAACCGTAAAATGTCCATTCACCGGAAAGGAACTGACGGCGATCGAGGCCATTTCGCCGGATGTGGCTGTTATTCATGCGCAGCGTTCGGACCGATCCGGAAATGTTCAGATCTTCGGTACATCCGGATCCGATATCGACATGGCAAAGGCCGCTAAAAAGGTGATCGCTACAGTCGAGGAAATTATTTCGGAAGAAGAGATACGAGCGGACAAATCCGCGACGAAGCTTTTTCGAAATGAGATCGATCTTGTGATTCATTGCCCAATGGGCGCTAGCCCCTGTAGTTGTGTACCGTACTATCCCCAGCATTTGGTTCAGATGCTGAAGGATCTGCAGGGATTGAATCCAAGGACGGCCAAGGAATACGCACTCAAAATGATAGGCGCTTCAGAAGATGAATACTGGGGAATGGTCGGTGGGCAGGAAGCGAAGGATAATCTGAAAAGGCTTTCAAAAACGATTCATCGGATTGATTTCCCGGAATCACTGGATATCGAAAAAGCCCAGCAATTCGATGCCGCGGACCAGATGCTTGCCGCAATTGCCGCCGTTATCGAGGATGAGGATGCCATAGTCCTGGGATCTTTTACGCCATTGGCATACGCGGCTTATATGCTGGCAAAACTGACCCATGCCCCGAATGCCTTTATAGTCGGGTACAGTGGTGTAGACCCTTTGCCTTTCAAACTTGGATTTCACACATCTGAAATGGCATGCACCGCATTCAGTTCCGGCTTGTGGTCTATGACGGAATGTATTGAAGCGCTTCACAATCGGGGCGAAGGAGATGTCGAGGCGGTTTCAAGTGCCCAGATGGACGTTAATGGAGATATCAATATATCATGGTTGGCCCTTCCGGTCAGGGACGCCGATGGGAACCCGACAGGGGAATGGAATCCCAGGGGGCTGAGACTTCCCGGCGGGGCAGGAGCACCGGTTGTTTTCGGACTTCATAGAAAATCAGTAGCCTATTTTGCTGTACATTCAAAGCAGGTTTTTGTTCCGAAGGTCAATTACATTACAGGTACGCGGTACTACTTTACCGATGAAGAGCGGAAGGCCCAAGGCTTGAAACCCGGACCGGTAATGGTAATTACAAACCTTTGCGTAATGGAAATGGTTGAACGCGGCAGGTGGATTGTAAGATCTCTTCATAAAGGTGTAAACGAAAAGGATGTAATTGACAACACGGGGTTCGGGGTTGAAATTCCGGCCAATTGTCCCGAGACGGACGCTCCGACATTACAGCAGGTTGAACTGATTAAGGCTTTAGATCCCCAGGGCATACGCTTTCTTGATTTTATGAGCGGAAAAGAAAGGGCTCAAAAGCTTCCCGCCATCATTCAAAAAGAATGGGACGCCGTTTAAAAACATTTACCTGAAAAAGGAGTAGCGAAGAAAAATGGAATATGAAGTCGTCAAAGTAGAAAAAAAAGAAAATTACGCAATTATCACCATCAATCGTCCAGATAAATTCAATGCTGCCAACGACCAGCTGTTTCGCGAAATCGGGACTGCTGTGAACGAATTGGACAATGATAAAAATGTCGGCTGTATTATACTGACTGGTCAAACGTTCACTCATCCCAAAAAGGGAACGCCTTTTCCGGTATTTTCCGCCGGAGCGGATGTCGAGCAGTTCGCAAGCGTGGGTAAAATAGAGGCGGGATTTGATTTCATAAAGCTCTGTTTTATCCCTTTTAAGGCTATCGAACTGTCTGAAACGCCGGTTATAGCGGCCGTTAACGGCGCGGCCTTTGGTTTTGGTTTGGAGATATCCGGCTGCTGTGATATGGTTTTTGCTTCCAAAAGCGCCAAATTTGCACTGAAGGAGATAAATCACGGCGCGCTTCCCGCCTGGGCGGTTACCCGCGGATTGGAAAAATATGGAAAAAACGTAGTGGCCTATCTTTGCATGTCCGCCTCGGAAGTGCCCGCGGAAGAGGCCAAGAAGTTAGGCATGGTAATCGACGTTTATGAAGATGATGAATTGATGCCCAAATGCGAGGAGTTGGCAAAGAAAATTGGTTCCAAAAGTGCCGTTTCCAAGACATATATTAAACAGATATTAAACCGTAAGGCAATTGAAGGTTATCAAGAGGCCGAGAGGTTCATGCCGGCAATTTTTGCGACCAAGTTTATGCAAGGGGCCTTTGAAAGATTTCTTAAGGGAGATACTAAAAACGTGAAATAAAGGCCGATTTGAATGTGAACGATTTTTTAGACAGAACCGGTATTTCGAAATGGTTTCGGATACCGGTTTCAAATTAATGGTACAACAAGGATGAAAAACAGACATTTATATACTACGGTAAAAGAATCTGCCGAGTGTTATCCCGATAAGACCGCCATAAGTTACAATGGAGTTCATATCAGCTATTCGGAATTGCTGAGAAGAATCGAATGCGCTGCCGCCTGGTTTCAAAAAATTGGATTAAACAAGGGCGATCGAATTGGAATATTGATGCATAATTGCCCCGAATTTATCGTATGCTTTTACGCCGCAATGAAGCTGGGTTTAATATCGGTGAGTATAAATGTAATGTTTACCAAAAGCGAGGTGAATTATATTCTGAAGGATGCAGGAATAAAGGTGCTGTTGGCAAATCGAACGTATTTGGATTCCGTTTTATACGACGGCGCACCTTTGAACCTAACATCTCAATTCTACGCTTTGTCATATGAGAGAAATTCCTTCGCGGCCATTCTTTCTTTTGAAAAAATTTGCCTCGATGATATTCCACCTCTGGATATAAATGTTCATTCAGAAGATATTGCTGTTATTGCTTATACCTCGGGAACTACCGGATTTCCCAAAGGGGCGGTCCACTCGCATGAAAACATAGTAAGACACCTTTCCGGGATAAGGGATTACCTCGGTTTCAACAGTGAAGATGTATTTCTTGCAGCCCTTCCTTTTTTTCAGCTTGTTGCTTACTTAATTCATGTGGGGCTTTCGTTGCTTGTGGGTGGAAAACTCGTTATTCTCGAAAAATTCGATATCAGGGTTTTCCTCAAAAATCTGGAGAAAGAAAAAGCAACGTTTTTTGCGGGTGTGCCGACCATTTATCAAATGATATACGATTCTGGTTCGGCGTCTGATTTGTCCTCCGTTCGCTTCGGCATTTGTGCAGGATCTCCCCTTGGCCCTTCGTTGCGAAGCCGGTTTGAAGAGGTCTATAACTTCAGGATCATTCATTGTTATGGATTGACTGAAATTTCTCTAATCGCTGCATGTGAAAACCCCAAAACGCCGGCTGTGGGCACTTCTGTCGGCAAACCACTGCCTTACATTAGGTTAAGGCTCACCAAAGATGGAGAAAAAGAAATTGACTCCGAAGAGGTGGGAGCAATTGAGATTGGTACCGAACGGGCCATGATGTATTACTGGAACAACCCATCTGAAACCCAGGCGGCAATAAGAAATGGATGGCTGGATACCGGTGACATGGGATATATTGACGGGGCCGGGAATTTGCATATCATCGATCGAAAAAAAGACATGATAATCCGGGGTGGGTTCAATGTGTATCCGGCCGAACTTGAACGCATACTCCTGGAGGATTCACGTGTGGTGGAAACCGCCATAATCGGAATACCTCATGATCGCCTGGGTGAGATACCGAAGGCGTTTGTTGTTTTGAAAAATGAAGCAGCTGATGATAAAGAAGATATCAGACAAGAGGCTAATCGAAAGTTGGCAAAATACAAAGCTATTGAAACGATCGAAGTCGTTGAACCGTCATTTTTCCCGAGAAATGCGCTTGGGAAGATATTAAAAAGACATTTAAAAAAAAATGGCGGCAAAAAATTGTGAATACGTAAAAGGGCAGAAAGATGAATAAGAAAGAAAATCTCCAAGTTCTTTTCGAACCTCTGGAAATGAAAAACCTAACGCTGAAAAACCGGTTCTTTATGGCACCGATGGGTACCGGGTACGGGATGGACCGACTTCAAGATTATCTTGTTGCCAGGGCCAAAGGGGATGTCGGACTTATAACAACCGCGGAAATAAGTGTCCATAGAAGCGGGCGCGCCGGAATAGCGCATGAACCACGTCTCGAAATCGATGACGACATAAAGACATTGGCTCCGCTTGTGAAGGCGGTACAGAAAGCCGGCTCTAAAGTAGTCGGCCAGTTGAATCATGTAGGGCGTTATGCCTTTTCAAGAATACTCGGCCATCAGTCCGTGGCGCCATCCGCCGTTGTTTCAAAATACACGGGAGAAATTCCCCGCGAGCTTACGACGGATGAGGTCGACGAACTCGTCGAAGCATTTGCCACTGCGGCATGTCGTGCACAAAAAGCGGGATTTGACGGTGTAGAATTTTGTGGATGCTCCGGGTACCTTATCAGCCAGTTCCTTTCGCCCCTTACAAACAGGCGAGAGGATAAATACGGCGGAAATATTCAGAAAAGGTCAAGGTTTATTACCGACATTTTAAAAGAAACACGATGCTTGACCGGTCCAGATTTTAATATATGTGTCAAATTTGATGCCGAAGACGGCATGAAAGGCGGAAAAACCCTTGATGACTCAAAGACTATTGCGCCTATGCTGATCAAAGCGGGTGCCGACCGCCTTCACATCTGGGCGGGTTGGCATGAATCGTCTCGTCCCATGTTGCCGATGTTCGTATCCAGGGGTGCTTTTTCTTATCTGGCAAGGGAAATAAAGAAAACGGTTGATGTTCCCGTCGCCGCTGTAGGAAGAATAAATGACCCGTATCTGGCGGCGGAAATCATTGAAAGGGGGGACGCCGATCTTATCGGTTTGGGCAGGCCGTTATTGTGTGACCCGGAGTTCGTTCTAAAGGCAAAGACAGGAAGATCTGAATCTATTAGAAAATGTATTGCCTGCTGCCACTGCTTTGACCGAATGATGATTGAATTTCGTGGCACAGAAAAGAAGGGTGTAGTCTGTGCGTTAAACGCGGAACTGGGTCGCGAGGGCGAAAATTTAATCAAAAACGCCTCTAAAACAAAAAAGGTCGTCGTGGTAGGTGCCGGCCCTGCGGGTATGGAGGCGGCACGTGTGGCTGCATTGAGAGGGCATGACGTGTCGGTTTATGAAAAATCCGTTTCACTGGGGGGGATGGTAAACATCGCATGTATTCCACCGCATAAGAATGAACTGAAGAATATCGTGCCTTATTATGAAAGCGTTTTGAAACAGTTGGGTGTCAAAATTTATTTAAAAAAGGAAATGACGGTCGATAGGATCAGGCCACTGTCGCCGGATACGGTGATATTGGCTCAAGGATCTTCACAATTGATACCCGACATTCCTGGTGTGGATAAAAAACACGTGGTTACCGCCATAGATATCCTGACGGGAAAGACGTCGGCACATGGAAAGGTAATCGTGGTCGGAGGCGGTCTCGTCGGT
The DNA here is from genome assembly GCA_046483495.1 of Desulfobacterales bacterium. Classification (GTDB taxonomy): domain Bacteria; phylum Desulfobacterota; class Desulfobacteria; order Desulfobacterales; family UBA5616; genus CAYLRU01. The sequence continues at coordinate 87,076 of JAWODC010000001.1, read as the reverse complement.
ATGGAAACAGCCGAATTTTTAGCGGATTCGGGTAATATCGTAACGGTTGTAGAGATGATGAATTCAGTTTTGGAAGATGCCGGTATAACATCGCGCTGGGGCAACCTTTCAAGAATGAAAAACAAAATGAAAATCATGACATTGAGCAGGGTTTTTGCAATCGGCGACGATGCTGTAACCATACTGGATAAGGAAAAAAACAAGATATCGCTGGATGCAGACACCGTGGTATTGGCCGCGGGCATGAAGGAGAATAAGATTCCGAAAGAATATTCTGATTCAGGATGGGAGATTTATATAATCGGATCCTGCAAATCCACGGGTCTGATTGCCCAAGCCATATCCGAAGGTTTTGAAATCGGCTGCCTGGTTTGATAGAAAACTACTGCTCTGCTTTTGAAAAACAATCGGCGATATTAAGCAAGACACGACAATGATGAAACTATCATGGTTGCGAATAAATTTAATGGAAACAAGGTGGATTTTCTTAATTCTGGAAAAAATCAACTACAGTTCCATTTCTTTGAAATCAGGGGAAACCGTAAAAATTGGTTCGGTCAGATTCTGGATGTCATCCGCCGTCCATCCGAAGGCCGCTTCTTTAAGAACAAGACCTGCATCCGTTACTTTTACGACAGCAATGTCGGTAATAATCAGGTCAACGCAACGGGCTGCAGTTAGAGGGTATGAGCATTCCCTTACTATTTTTGGCTGTCCGTTCTTTGTCATGTGCTCCATCGTGATAATTAGTTTTTTGGCACAAAATGCCAGGTCCATCCCGCCCCCGATGTTTCCGACACTCCTTTCCGATGTAATCCAGTTGGCCAGGTCTCCTCTTTCAGACACCTGCAGCCCTCCCAGCACGCATACATCGATTCTTCCGCATCGTATCATGCCGAATGAATCGGCATGATCGAAGAATGACATGCCCGGCAATGCGGTAACGGCCTGGGTGCTTGCATTTATCAAATCGAGATCTGCCTGTTCAGGATTGGCGATAGGCCCGAATCCCAGGCACCCATTTTCCGTATGAAAAAGAATCTCTTTATCCGGTTGGAAAAAATTGGATGCCATGGTTGGTATTCCGACACCTAAATTTACGACGTTTCCATCCCGGAATTCTTTGGCTGCTCTGAGAGCTATGGTTTCGCGATCCAGCCTTTGCTTAACTACCATTTTTGCACCTTTCGGGTCCGGCCCGGCTCAGGCCTTACGACAATTCGGTCAACCCATATGCCGGGAGTTACGATCCTTTCCGGGTCCAGTTTCCCATTATCCACGACTTCATCGACTTCTGCAATGGTGATCTTCGAGGCTCCGGCAAACGTTGAGTTCAGGGATCTTGATGTGCCCCTGAATATAAGATTTCCAAGACGATCTGCTTTATATGCTCGAATCAGGGAAAAATCTCCCTTAATTGCATGCTCCAAAACGTGGGGGCTTCCTCCGAACTCCCGTAATTCTTTACCTTTTTCGATAATTGTTCCAGGTCCTATGGGGGAATAGAAAGCAGGGATTCCCATCTTAGCTGCGCGGACACGTTCAGCCAAGGTGCCTTGGGGGCATAAATCTACAGTGATGCGGCCGTCGCCCAAGGCTTCTTCAAATGCGGTTTTTACCAGTGGGGAAGGTGAGACAGGAAACGAGCAGATGGCATGTTTGACCTGACCATTGCTTACCAACAAGCCGCCATCCTCAAACCAGTGAGGAAACATGGCAACATCACCGTATTTCCGCATCACATCGATCATTTTCCTTCCAAAACCCGGTGTATTTCCGACTACAGTCAAGCTCTTTGCCCCCTGTTTGCCGAGGGCTTTTATAAGCCATGTCGGGCACCCCCCCGGATTTCCAAAGCCGCCGATAAGGATGATGGCGCCGTCGAATACGTCTTTTACAGCACTCTCAAAACTGTCAATCACTTTGTTGATCGTCATGGTTTATGTCTTTATTTATTTCTTAAATTGGATTTCTTGCCCGATGCATTCACGCTATATGCATTCAAGTCGGCTAAATTGTATTGGCATAGGCTTCCGGCTGAAATTTAAGTGTTCGACATACCAGCTCAATTTATTAGATAAATCGAATCAACATTTATCTCTCTTTAAGAACGAACTTTTTCACTTTACCCGCCGGATTGCGTGGAAGTTCTGTTATAAATTCGACATATCTGGGTTTTTTATATCCCGCGATTTTTCCTTTACAAAATGAGATGACGTCATCTTCCAATATCTTTGCTCCGGGACGAAGGACTACATACGCTTTTACGCTCTCACCCCATTTTTCATCCGGAACACCGATTACAGCAGCCTCCATGATATCGGGATGGGCGCTTAAAGTGTTCTCGACTTCCCAAGCGCTGATATTCTCACCGCCGCTGATAATGATATCTTTTTTCCTGTCTACGACATAGAGATAACCGTCTTCATCCTGTTTTACAAGGTCCCCGCTGTGAAACCATCCGTTCTTGAAGGCGTTGGACGTGGCGTCTGGATTTTCAAAATACTCGCGCATTAATGTCGGGCCCCGGTAGACAATTTCGCCGATTTCACCAGGTGGAACCTCATTGTCATCTTCATCTACTATTCTGGCTTCGATGTAGAATGCAATTCGACCTGCGGAATCCGGCCGTTTGATAAGATCACCCGTATCGGCAAACCCCCCGATTGCGCAGGTTTCCGTTTGACCGAATGCTTCGTACAAGACCATATTTGGAAAAGAATCAATAATCTTTAATTTCAATGAAAGGGGCGTCGGGGCTGCCCCGGTGCCCCCGTATCTGACAGAGGAAAGGTCGTATGAAGAAAATTTAGGGTGGTTTACGATAAGGTTCCATAAAACCGGTACGAGTCCGACATTTTCTATTTTTTCAAGCTGAATCATTTTCATGATCAGCTCAGGATCAGGGCTGTCTAAAAGAATAACCTTGTTTCCAAAATAAGTGGCTCCAAGTACGGCAACAAAACCGGCGATATGAAATAAGGGCAACGCAATTAATTTACTGCCTTCGGAGACGCCGTGATACAGGTAATTTATAGCAGCCATTATCAGATTCTTATGAGTAATCACCACTCCCTTGGGATTGCCGGTTGTCCCGGAAGTGTACATGATCATCAATACGTCATCATCATCAATATCTACTTCGGGCTCTTCCGATGGGCTAGATTCAATAATCGATTCAAAAGACAGGTCGCCTTTAGTGTCGTTTTCACCCACACAGATACGGTGCTTTAAATGTGTCAAGCCATGGCAGGCGTTTTGTACGGAATTGCTGAAATTGCTTAAAAATATAATTGCTTTTGCTCTTGTCTGCTCAAGCTGAAATACATATTCGGGGACGGTCATTCTGAAATTCAGCGGGACACAGATCCCCCCGAGCTTGGCAACGGCATAAAAGCTTTCAAGCAACTCGTTGCAATTTGTAAATAGAATCGCCACCCGGTCACCCTTGTGAACACCCAACTCGGCCAGCCCGTTGGCCAGGCGGTTTACCCTGTCATCGAATTCCAAGAAGGTGTAGCGAATATGCCTAAAAACCATTGCTTCATTGTTCGGCGTCTTTCTCGCCCATCTGGATAGAACTTGCCCCAAAACCAACTGCTTATACCTGCGTTGATGAATAGTCATAATAGTTCGCCCTAATGGAACGTTGGAGGTTCAGTTAAAAGAAAAAACTGTCCGGTCGTTTAAACGGTGATCGGAAAGGTGCTTGGCAGACTGTTTTTCTTTCGAAGGCCGACGATAAGACATATAACGATGTCAAGGCAATATATGGACTTTATTCTTTCGTTTAAGCCAATCGTCAGCATCCTCGAAGTCAGCGAAAACCTTAACTTTGATAATGTCATCATCAATATACCATTTCAACAATCCCACTAATTTTTCTTGAAATATATTGTTGATTATTAAAGCTATCATTTTTTCACCCGGTAAAAATTGAAATTTTTCAGTAAGGGCGAAAGACATTTTTAAAATTTCTTTTTCAGTTATTTTTGTCAAATCACATTTTCTGATGTCCCAGACTTCAGGAACAGCCAGTAAGGAATCGGATGTAATCGCTGAAGAAACTTGCAGGATTTTAACCTTATAAAAGGAGAATTCTCCGTTTACGGCATAATATATGTAATAGTCCTTTTTTTTCAGCACAAGATCATCCGTGAGTCTTCCATCACATGATGGTGTCGAATAATTTTCGGATTCGTTAGTGAATAAATCTTCACATGTAGATTGAAAAAGCTTCATAGACAATTCTCCCTAGCCGAATTATCAAGAACAATATGGTGTGCTTTTGTTGAAATTCAGCCCCCTTGGAATGCATACCGACCGGTTGGTCTAATTTCCTTTGCGATCCGTTCTGTCAAAAGAAAGCTGATTTGTCAAGTTAAATTGGTTGGATTTGGGAGGTGCAGCCGAAATATCATCAATCGGATGAAAAATCAGCGGGAATATAAGTTTAGAAAATCAAGCACGGATTTTTTCAGCGTTTCCTCCGCCAAAAGAGAGGTGTGATCTGTTCCGGAAATAATTTTGACCGTGGCATTCTGAATTTTGCGGACGAAACACATGGGGCTGCCCACGACATTGTCCGATTCTCCACCGATTACGAGAACCGGGGCGGATAATTGTTCCAGAGGTGGCATCCCCATTGATGAAAAGCCACGTGAGAAGGCAGCCAGAGCCCTGAGATCTCTTGTGAAATATCGGGTATTGGATCCGCTTTCTGACATCTCATATGTCTCCTTTAAAGCGGGAGCCGGGCGGGCCAGTCTACCTCGTTTTAGCAAGTTTTCTCCAATGCCGCATAAAATTACCGATCGGAAACGCATCGGATAATGGGCCAGGATGTAAACAGATAGCCATGCCCCCATTGAAAACCCCATCAAATCGGCTTCTGCGATTTCAAGGTGATCCAAAAGCCCCACAATATCGAGGGATAAAAGGTCAACCGTATATGCGCTTGGCCTTAAAAACTTCTGGCTTTCTCCGTGCCCTCTGAGGTCGGGGGCGACAACTCTTCGGTTGTTGCCTGTGAAAAAATCGTACCAGCCTGTAATTTTCCAGTTTCTGAGCCTGTTTTCGGCAAATCCATGGATTAGAACGATAGCCTGACCTTTACCCAGACTGTCATAGGCGATGGTTGCATTATCGATAGTTGCAAGTGCCAAAATTATCACCAAATTTCTTAATAGGTGCCTCATAAAAAACATATAAAAGAAAAAATATCAATAGACATGAAAGATAACTTTGTCAATTTAAGAAGAATAATTGCAAACTTTTCGCTCATACTTTATTTTGTAATAGGCTTAATAAGCGGCGACATGAGCTTTTCGAATGAGAAAAGCGAAAGGAATTGCAGATTAAGGAAAAGTAAACCAACGGCAGTTCGTTTAAATGACGAAGACAAAAAGCTTGACAATTTATAAACTTTGTTAGAAGACTAAATGTATCAACCAACCGGTTGGTTACTTAAAATCGAGAATCGCAGCCCATCTAAAAGGCGAAAATAATAATCGGCACGGATATCCGATCTAATTGCAGGTGCCCCGGGTCCCTGAGCTTTTATCAAAAACCGCAAATTTTAGTTCGGCAAGAAATCTAAATCGGAATCGAGGACCTTAAATGAATTATGAAAAAACAGAATCCCATAAATTAATTCGCAAAGAAATAAGATCTTTTTTAAAAAAAGAACTTGAACCCATTGTCGATGAAATAGACCGAGATGGCATTTTCCCCGAAGTCATCTTTAAAGATCTTATGAAATTAGGGTATTTAAGTTTGATACTGCCTGAAGAATACGGTGGCGGCGGGCATGACTTTTTCGGGACCGCGATTATAGCAGAGGAGTTGGCAAAGGCATGTGCCGGTCTCTATACCTCGGCTTTTGGGCATATTTTCTGTCAGCATTGGATCGACATGTTTGGCACCAAAGAGCAGAAGGAAAAGTATTTGCCCGAACTTTCAGAGGGGAATGCGATCGGGGCCATCGCCATTACCGAACCGGATGCCGGCTCCAATGTTGCCGGCATCCTGACATCGGCACGTGAGGACGGCGATGATTTTATCCTTGATGGACGAAAAACCTTCATTACAAATGGATCTATAGCCGATATTATATGTGTTGTTACCGTAACCGAACCGGATGCTAAACCCAGAGGCATAAGCACCCTTATTGTGGAAACGAAAGCCCCTGGATTTTCAGCAGAAAAGCCAATGAAAAAGCTGGGAAACAGATGCTCACCTACCTGTGAAATCGTTTTTGAAAATTGCCGGGTGCCCAAAGAAAATCTTTTAGGTACAAGAAATAAGAGTTTAGTTGAAACGACCCGGTTTTTTTCTTTTGAGCGGGTTGCCGTAGCCGTTGCTTGCGCCGGCATCGCCGAGGCGGCAATGGAATCAGCAAGGGATTATGCCAGGCAGCGCAAACAGTTCGGAGTGCCGATTGCCACATTCCAGGGTATTCAGGAAATGTTGGCGGATATGGCCACTGACATCTATGCAACACGATGCATGTGCGAAGACCTTTTGGATCACATGGAAAAAGGCGAATATCTTGTGGAGAAGGCTTCTATGGCAAAGGCGTTTGCCTCGGAGATGGTAAATCGCCACACAAGCAACGCCATTCAGATATTTGGGGGATATGGATATACGGCTGAATTTCCGGTGGAACGGTATTTCAGGGATGCGAGGGTGTTTTCCATTGGTGGGGGTACAACACAGATCCAACGGAGGCTTATCGCCCGTTCAATTATCGGAAAAATATAATTATTGTTTTTGCCATCTTCATATGCCTTCGATCGGATCCTTGGCGCCCGTTCCGAAAATGGGCATATCCCGTTTCAGCTTTTACATGGAGATTTATATTCTCAAACCATATGGTATTTTCCTGCGGTAAAATGTTGTTGGGCTCGACCCTAAGCAATCTTTCGGATTTCAATGGACGAAAACAATAAGTTATAGATATTTTTCAACTTGACAATCGGTCAGGAAAAATTAATATGAATGGACAGCAGAAGAAGGCAATCTAAAACCGTAGGGTTTACCCGTGCAATAAAATCGAACTGGCAAATGGAAACGAATGAAAAATAATTACGATAAAATATTGAAAGCTTCGATCGGACTAATGGACGAGTTTGGATACCACGGCACTTCTATTAAGATGATAGCGGAAAAATCGGGGATCACCAAAAGCGGAGTTCTTCATCATTTTAAAAGCAAGGAGGAAATACTCGCTACGATAGTGAAGATGGATGTGGAAGCATGGACCCATCATTTGCTCCTTATCGTCAAAGATGATGAACTTTCAGGTCATGAAAAATTAAAGAAATTTCTCAGGTTCCAGCTGAACCATTGGGCGAAAAATAAACGGAGTATGAATATATTTTTAAGAGAATCCAGGTACCTGGGTAATGAAAATAGAATTGTATATAATCGAAGCCGCCGGATTTATGGACATTTGGTAAAGGAAATCATCCAACAGATAAAAGCCGAGAACGAATCCTTCGGCGAAGATTTGGATATTTCAGTAGTTACAAACGGGATACTTGGGATGTGCAACTGGGTCAGCATCTGGTACTCAGAAGAAGGCAAATACAGCATCGATCAGATAGCCGACCAATTTTACAAAATTTTGGAAGGGCGTCTCTTCTCATCGTAGTTAATATTAACAAGTTGAGCTTGCGTCATAAAAAATTTCAAATAACCTTTTCATCTCATTATTTTCTTTTTATGCAGAAAATTCAGAAGGGATGGCTGTTTGCATCGTTATGTGTGTTTGGATTTTATATGGATGCACTAAAAAACTTGACAACCGGTCAGTAGATATTTTATTAAATAAATTTAAAGGGCGAAATACAGTTCAATTAAAAAAAGAAAACTATCCAATCTAAATCCGCCTAATAAATAAGTAGCTGAAAAATAATGGAAAAAAAAATTGGATAACAAGCTATAAAAAGATTTCCCTGATTATTAGGTCGGAAATTGATATCACGAAATACTTTACGTACGGTCATCAATCCCCTAATGATCAGACTCAATAGGGAGCGCGGCAATGACGGAAAAAAATGCTGAAAACATCAACTTGTTTTCACCGATTCGAATTGGTGACGTGGAGATAAAAAACAGGGTCCTTATGCCCGCTCTTATACTGAACTTTCCGATTCAGGGGGTCAAGGCAAGTGAAAAATGGAAGCGATTCTACCTCAAACGAGCTCAAGGGGGTGTTGGGGCAATAATTGTTGGTGCTTGTCATGTCCATCCGGCAGGGCGGCAAGATGCATTCCAACTCGGCGTCGACCATGACGGTTGGCTGCCCCAACTCAAGGAAATCGCCGATACGATTAAATCGGGTGGATCTGTACCGTTTCTCCAGTTGAATCATGCAGGACGGTACGCTTTGAAATCGGTCACCGGGATGGATCCGGTTGCACCGTCTGCGATTGCTTCCAGGTATACAAAAGAAAAACCCCGCGAACTGTCAACCGATGAAGTAGAAGAGATTGTCGAATGCTTTTCAGAAGCTGCCCTGCGAGCAAAAAAAGCCGGATTTCAAGGAATTGAACTTTTAGGCGCAACCGGTTACCTGATCAGCCAGTTTTTATCCCCTTTGACGAACACCAGAACCGATCGATACGGCGGCGACTTTGAAAAAAGACTCACGTTTGTCAAAGAAGTTATCCATGCCGTCAGGGGAAAAGTAGGCGATACATATCCCATCATTTTACGTATTTCATCAGAAGACAAAGTCCCCGGCGGACTTGATGCGGATGACCAGCGCGAGGTTGCTGTCCGGGCTGAACGATGGGGCGTTAATATGATCAATGTTACATCCGGGTGGCATGATGCACCGGAGCACCAGATTGGCCCATCAGTACCCCATGGTGTAAATATCCCATATGCGGCCGCAATAAAAAAAGACCTGGCGATTCCGGTATCCTGTGCCATGAGAATAACACGCCCGGAATTTGCGGAAGCGGCAGTGGCAGAAGGTCGGCTCGACATGATAACCCTTGGCAGAGCTCTAATCGCCGATCCGGAATGGCCCACAAAAGCCTGCCGGAGGGATTATTCCTCGATTCGGTACTGCATTTGCTGCTGCCACTGTTTTGACAGCGCATTTGCCCGTTCACAAATCGAGTGTTCCATAAATCCGGATTTGGGAAAGGAAGATATAGTTTCGGCAAATGTGCCTAAAAAAGTTCTGGTTTTGGGAGGCGGACCGGCGGGCATGGAGGCGGCCAGAATCCTGGCGCACAGGGGGCACATCGTCGTCCTTAGCGAAAAAGCGGGGGCATTGGGCGGCAAGTTGAATATTGCCTCGGTTCCGCCTTTTAAGACGGAAATTAAAAATCTTGTATCCTTTCTAGAGCACGAAGTAAAACGACTTGGGATCCGCGTCAGAATGAATGATGACGTACATAACTTCAAAGAGTTCGATGGCATAATCATTGCCACAGGCGGAAAGGCGAAAACCTTTGCCGTGGAAGGGAGGAACGAGATTTCATGCTATACAGCGGCTGACGTCTTGTCTGGAAGAAAAACTCCCGGAGGTGATGTAATTATAATCGGGGGGGGCATTGTCGGGGGCGAGACGGCAGAATATTTGTGCGGGAAAGGTGCTAATGCATCCATCGTCGAGATTTTGCCCAAACCGCTGCAGGATATGGGCGCCAGTCTGAGATGGATATTGCTCAAAAGACTGCAAAGAGCGGGTGTGCATATTTTTACGTCGGCCGAAGTTGTCAAGGTGGCAAATTCTAAGGTTGTTATTCGAACCCCGGAGGGAGACAAGTCCCTTTCGGCCGATGCGTTGGTTATCGCCATTGGATATGATGCCGATCCCGTGGGCGTGGAGGATATCAAGAAAATGCATATACCCTATACCATTATAGGTGACAGTCGGAAACCCCGGAGAATAAAAGAAGCGATCGAAGAGGCGTACCAAGCCGCCACCGAATGGGTCGATATGCTTTAGGCACTTTCTCCCGCCGCGGCAATTTATTTCAATTGAAATAATTAACTCAAGAAAAGGAGAGCAACAAATGAGTAAATGGGATGTCATTATCGTTGGCGCGGGGTATGGCGGTTTATGTTCGGGTGCTTTGCTTGCTCAAAAAGGGAAAAGAGTGCTGGTGCTCGAGAAGGATCATGATATCGGCGGTCGTGCCAAAAGTATACTGTACGAAGGCCATGTGCTTGACGATGGCGCTCATATCCCATCCCAATCCGGTCATCTTGAATCCATTTTTTCGGACCTCGACATTCCTTATCCGGAAATCCTTCCCCTGCCGGACAGCGAAATTTATATCGATGGAAAATGGCAAAGCTCAAGATCTCTATTCTCTCAGGACATGTTCAGGGAAGTTTTAGGCAATATTATGAAACTTTCGAGTGATGAAATATCAAGTCTGAATGACGTGCCGTTAAATGATTGGGTGGCCGGCATTTCAAACGATCCCGGTATCCGGCTGCTTTTTTTCTATTTAGGGTGCTCTACCAGCGTAGGAAACAGGTTCGAAACCTATTCCGCAGGTGAGATGATTTACGTTTTGCGCGACATCCTGGATACCGGAAGAAAACTAAGAGATATTGCCGGTGTGATCAAAGGTGGAATGCTAAGCATACTTAAACCGCTCAGGAACTGCATCGAGAAAAATGGCGGTGAAGTAAGACTCAATTCTCCGGTTGAATCGGTTGAAATAAAAAATGGGAAAGTGATCGGTGTCAACATTGAAACCGGTGATCGGCTGTTCCACAGCCAGGTTATGCCGGTAGAAACGCTGAAATCCGATCATGTAATTATTACAGTTCCCATGTGGGATATCTTTTCCGTTCTGGATGAATCGCAATTTCCGAATTGGTGGGTGGACTGGGTGAAATGGATCGGAGCTAAAATCAGCCAGGCATGGAGTATTATTTATGCCTTGGATGAACCTCTTTTTGATCTTGGAACATTCCGATTGGCCCCCAACCTGCCGGAATCGGGATTCTCCGGCATCTTTTTCCCCATGCCGGGCTATGGTGGCAAAAGCGGAGAGTACCAATTTCATGTCTCTTATCAAGGCCACTACGATGAAATGCCCGATTTGCTAAACCGGAAAAGCGCCAAGGTAAGGCGGGAGATAAGGGATACCATTGCCATGCTGGAAAGGGAATCCATTCAGCTTTATCCTAAATTGAAGGATGCCAATCATTGGCGCATTGCCCATGCGGGCATATACGGTATTGCCCAATCTCCCGGTTTTGTCGGTCAGAAGAGGCCTTCTATGAAGGTTCCGGGTTTTCCAAACTTATTTATCGTTTCCGGCACGTCGCAGGAAGCAAGAGGTATCAGCATGTCGGCCATCGGCAAATGCGCCCGAATGGCCGCGGATGCGATTATGTCTGGCGAGTAAAAGAGGCCCCGCGCTCTTAAAGGAGTTGAAATGGCCAATAAACTCATCTCAAAACCCGATCTGTGTGTAAACTGTAGAATGTGCGAGATGGCATGCTCTCTAATGAAAACGGGCATGTTTAACCCTGCCAAAGCAAGGATCTGGATTTATCAGAATCATAAAGATACCGTGTACCCGATGATATGCCGGCATTGCGTATCACCGCCCTGCGAAAAAGCCTGTCCGGTTGAAGGGAAAAAGCCTATCCGCAGAAGCAAGGAGAGCGGAATCGTTTTCATGGTTCCTGAAGGATGCATCGGTTGCTACGAGTGCGTTGGTGCATGCCCGTTCAACGCGATCCGGATCGACCCCGAAACGGATGCTGTAATAAAATGCGATCTCTGCGGCGGAGATCCGGAATGTGCGAAATGGTGCCCAACCGGAGCACTGCAATACGTGGATACAAAAGCCATGACCGCATTGAAGGCGTCCGAAAAGAACCGACAAGGCTGATTGCCATAGGAGGAGAATGGTTTTATGTACGGATGGACCGGAAACATTTTAAGGCTCGACCTGAGTCAAAAAAAAATTACCATCGAAGAAAACCCGCTTCGGCTGAGAGAACATTTTATCGGCGGAAGGGGGGCGAATTCTTTCCTGTTATATGATGGCACCAAACCGGGAATTGATCCCCTCGGTGATGAAAATAAAATAATTTTTGGAAATTCTCCTTTGACGGGAACCGGTTTGATCACGTCGGGCAGAATACACGTCAGCGCCAAGTCCCCTCTGACCGGCATCCTTGGAGATTCAAATGCGGGAGGGCATTTCGGTCCCGAACTGAAATGGGCCGGTTACGACCACCTTGTCGTTGAGGGTGTTTCAGACACGCCGGTTTATATCTGGATTGATGACGGCACCGTGGAAATCAGGGATGCAAATCATCTCTGGGGCAAAGTGGTTTCAGAAACCTATACGATCATAAGAGGCGAACTAAAGGATCCCCGCATTCGTATCGCGGCGATCGGCCCTGCCGGAGAAAATCTGGTTCGGTTTGCCTCGATCATGACGGATCATGGAAACGCGTGTGGAAAAACAGGCATGGGCACCGTCATGGGGTCAAAGCGATTGAAAGCTGTTGCCGTCAGAGGAACCCGTGGGTTTTACGCTGCAAACCCGGCTCGATATGCAGCACTGGCAAAAGAAATTTTGTATAAGACGAAGCAAGGACGGGGGTACAAATTTTTCTCCAAAGTTGGAACGATGGGATATTTGGGAAATTACGATGCAGGCGGACGGTCCATGGCCAATAATGGCCAATTGATTGGGGGGATCAGTTACATTGAAAACTACTCTCCGCAAAATTTAATGAAACATGTTACCGGAACCAGAGCTTGCTTTGGATGTCCGATACATTGCAAGCATGAATTCAAAATCAAAAAAGGGCCGTTCATGGGGGAAAAGGGGCATGGCACGGAATTTTGCATAATGAGTGCCCACGGCCCGGCCTGCGGAAATACGGATGAGACTGCACTGCTGAAAATTAACAACATCTGCAACGAATACGGGATATGCGGCGACACATCAGGGGTTACATTGGCCGCGGCATTTGAATGGTACCAGCGTGGGCTAATCGATAAAGGGGATACGGATGGACTGGAACTCGAATGGGGCAATTATGAAAGCCAAATCCAGCTGCTGATGAAAACCATTTGCCGGGAGGGGCTTGGTGATATCCTGGCGGATGGGTCCGCGTTAGCCGCAGAAAAGATTGGCAAAGGGGCTGAAAATTACATCTCCCATGCAAAAGGCGGCGATCTCGACCAGGTTGATGTAAGAAGTCTGAAGGGATGCGCTCTTTCCGACGCTGTATCGAGTCGCGGGGCCGATCCTCAACGCGGATGGCCCGGTATCGAATTTGGTAAGATGAAGCCGGAGATATCAAAAGCTCTATATGGTTCAGAAAAAGCGGCGGATCCACTTTCTTACGAGGGCAAGGGAACGACTGTAGCATTGTTTTCCGCTATTTGCACCATGGCGGACACCATCGGGGTCTGTAAATTTGCCACCGATTGGTTCAATAATCCTATCCGGTTCAAGGAAATGGGGGAGCTGTTAACTGCAGTGACGGGAGTAAATTTCGATGAAGAAAAAATAAAGGAAGTCGCCTCCAGGATCAATATCATCGAACGGGCCTATCTGGTTCGTGAAGGAATTACCCGAAAGGATGATACGCTTCACGGGCGGGTTATGAACGAGCCGGTCCCCAGCGGGCCATACAAAGGCGAGTGTCTGGATAAAAAGCAATTTAATAGGATGCTGGATGATTATTACGATATTGTCGGATGGGACAAGACTTCGGGTGTGCCGACTAGAAAGACCATGGAACAGCTGGGGTTGAAGTCCATCGCCGATGATCTGGAGAAGAAAGGGCACCTTCGAGTTTCAACCTAATGCCCCTTTTGTCGAGTGGGCATCACGGCGAAGAACAGATAAGAGCGATATGTCTCCGAAGGCCATGGATGCGCCAATCTATAGTAGTAAAAAAGCGGCAGTCTAAATTACAAATGCTGTGTATTTCCGGCAAGGGGCGGCGCTATATGGCCGCAGGTTCGATTTTACAATTAATCTTACTGGAAAGGCTTACATGATGAAAATGCTTGAAAATTATCTTCGATGTTTGCGGGAAGGAGATGCCGAAAAAATGGCATCTCTTTTTTCGGAAAATGCTCACTTCTTTGATGAAGGGCCGGTTAAAATGAACCAGGAACCTATCAGCCTGAACGGACGAGAAAAGATAAAAAAATTTTTTAAAAACGTCTTTTCTTCACAGGGCGCTTTAATCCCAAAAAACGTTCTATTTAATGGTAATGCCATGAGATATGATGTTGAAATCGGAGGGATTCTATTTAATGCATTAGGTTTGATGAAAATGGACGACGAATTTATCTCCGAATATCGGGTAAATGTCTTGAAATAATCAAGATGAGAAGCAGTACCCGTCCAAAGATCCTTCTAAAACGTTCAGGCTTGTAAACCAACCATAAATCCGGAGAATACCTCATGGAATTCAAGCATCTGTTTAGCCCTATTAAATTGGGAAGGGTTGAACTTAAAAACCGAATCGTCATGCCGCCCATGCATACGTTTACTGCGGATAAAGACGGTTTTTTGACAGAAAGGGCCAAAGATTACTATGAAGCACGAGCGAAGGGGGGCGCGGGCCTTATTATCGTAGAAGCTGCTACTGTCAATGCTGTTCGAAAGTTTTATCCCAATACACTGGGTTTGTATGACGATTGCTTTATACAGGAATGGGAAGATCTTGCGAAAAGGGTTCATGTTCACGGTGCCAAACTGGCAACACAAATTCTGGATCCCGGACCCAACAGCGGGCGAAAATTTGGCGGTATAGCCGTGGGCCCATCACCAGTCTGGGCTCGTGACATTCGGGAAACACCACATGAGCTTTCGTGCGACGAAATCAAGGGCATTATTGACGACTATGCCGAAGCCGTCAAGCGTGCAAGGGCGGCAGGATTAGATGCCGTAGAGATTCATGCCGCGCATTCGTATTCAATGATCGGGGCCTTTTTATCCTCTATTTTTAATAAACGAACGGATGAATACGGCGGGTCTTTGCATCAACGGACTCGTTTGCTTACCGATATTATAAAGGCCTCGAAAAAGCGGGCCGGAGATGATTTTCCCATTATCATAAGGATATCCGGTGACGACCGTGTGATTTGTGGAAGAACCATACAGGAAACACAGTTTATAGCACCAATCATTGAAGACGCCGGCGCAGATGCCCTCGAAATATCGAGCGGCGCTGTTCCTGAAGCATTCTGGGCGGTCGTTCCTCCGGCAGGTTCACCGCAGGCGATGAATGCAGATCTTTCCGAGGCCGTAAAAAAAGTGGTGGAGATACCGATTATTTCCGTGGGCCGGATCAATACGCCCCAGGTGGCTGAATTTGTGATACGCTCAAAAAAGGCGGACATGGTTTCAATGGGCCGCGCTCTTATTGCTGATCCCGATTTGCCCGGGAAAGCCGCGGCAGGTCAAATTGATGACATTGTACCCTGCATCGGGGATAATGAAGGATGTTTCATGGGTCATCCGGAACGTGGAATCGTCAGTTGCACGATGAATCCATCCAGGTGCAGGGAGAAAGAGGCCTCTGTTGGTCCTGCCGTAAAAAAGAAGAAAGTCATGATTATTGGAGGAGGACCGGCGGGATTGGAGGCCGCACGTGTTGCATCGCTCCGAGGACACGAGGTGCTGCTCTTTGAAAAAGATAATAAGCTAGGCGGTCAGATCAATATTGCGTGTGTGCCCCCATTTAAACAGGAGTTCAGCCTAATGATTCAGTATCTTCGCGGGCAGATCGAGAAACAGGGGGTTTCGGTGGAGTTGAACGCCTTTGTCGATGAATCGCTCGTCAGGAATGTTGCACCTGACGCTGTTATTATCGCCACCGGCGCCGAGCCTTTTGTCCCGGCTGATATACCGGGAATTGAAAATGGTTGTGTAACAACGGCATGGGACGTGCTTAAAGGCAAATCCGCTGTTAACGCCAACGATATCTTGATTATCGGAGGTGGGGCGGTAGGGTGCGAAACAGCTGATTTTATTTCGCATCCATCGGAAAAATATCCTGTTCGGCGGAGAAATGTCACCATTGTGGAAATGACGGATAATTTGGCCGAAGATATGGCTATACAGCCCCGGCAACTTTTGATGCAACGGCTTTATGACAAAGATATTCGACTGTTCACCGGTGTATCCATAAAGGAAATACACAGCAATCGGGTGGTTATTGATCGGAATGGAGAAAAAATAGATATCGATAGAATCGATCAGGTGGTGCTTGCCATGGGGGCAAAGTCCGTGGAGACATTGTCTGCCTCTGTCGGAAATACTGTCAAGGAAGTGTATGTTATCGGCGATGCCAAACGGCCTCGAAGGGCGCTTTTCGCAATTGACGAGGGCAGGGAAACGGGACGTTTACTGTAAAAACATAGCTAAACTTTTGGGGGATAAAATAATGTCGGAACTTGTTAAGACAACCATTGAGAATCATATTGCGCATGTCAGTTTTAACCGGCCGGAAAAGTACAATTCCTTGAATCCGGCGATGTTTTCGGCTATCGGCGAGGCTGCCCGTAACCTGTCGTTGAACAGGCAGGTCAGGGCGGTAGTTTTGTCCGGGGAGGGGAAGGGATTCTGCGCCGGGCTCGATTTCGAGTATTTCCAGCAAATGGAAAGCGGGGGCATCCAGGAAAATGATGATTTAAGCAGACGACCGGACGGCAACATTGCAAATCTCGGCCAATATTCCGCTCATGGTTGGAAACAATTGCCCGTTCCTGTTATCGCCGCCGTTCATGGGGTTGCGTTCGGTGGCGGATGCCAGATAGCATTGGGGGCCGATATCCGCTATGCCTCTCCGGACGCGAAATTTTCCGTAATGGAAATAAAGTGGGGGTTGATCCCTGATATGTCCGGGTCCCAGACGCTTCGGGATCTTGTCCGTTTGGATATTGCCAAAGAACTCTTGTTCACGGGAAAGATCCTGCCAGCTGAAGAAGCAGCGCGGCTTGGACTCGTCACTCGCGTATGTGACGACCCCCTTGCAGAAGCGTTTTCGTTGGCCGAGGAGATCGCCGATAAAAATCCTCACGCGGTGAGATCTGCAAAAAAACTGCTGAATGAAGCATGGCATGGGTCCGAAAAGCACGGGCTACTGCTGGAGACGGATCTCATAATGCCCCTCATCGGTTCTTCGAACCAGGTTGAAGCCATTCAGGCCAACTTTGAAAAACGCAAACCCGAATTCAAGGATGTCGGTTAGCATTTCCAACGCGTCGCATTCGTGCTCCGGTTCTACGTCCGGATTCCGTCAGCATGAAAGCGAGGAGATCCGATGGCGGTTGTCCAGGCGAAACGGTTTTTAACACATAAACGGCAAGCGTCCTTTCGCGGAAAGGTGGCATTTCATGGCTGATCGATTTGTAAACAAGGTGGCGCTGATTACGGGTGGTGCCAACGGTCTGGGGAAATCGCACGCACTCGGGTTTGCCCGGGAGGGGGCTAACGTTGCAATTGCAGACATATGCAAGCCGCAACGAGAGCTGAAATACGATATGGCGACCACGGACGACATGGAAAGCGTGTTGGCGGAAATCCGCAGTCTGGGAAGTGACGCCGTCGGTATTGAATGTGACGTGTCCAGGGAAGATGACGTAGAAAAAATGATAAATCGGGTTGTAGAAAAATTTGGAAGGATAGACATACTGATAAACAACGCCGGTGTCGCTTCCGTCGCTGTTCCCGTCTGGGAGGTAAAAGAAGGTATCTGGGACCTGATTGTCGATGTGATGCTAAAAGGCACCTTTCTTTGCTCTAAATACACCCTTCCGGTCATGATAAAACAAAAATACGGCAAAATCGTAAATACCAGTTCCATTGGCGCCAAAGGTCAGGCCGGAAATGCACCCTACGGGGCTGCAAAGGCAGGCATCGAGTCATTGACGGTATCCATGGCCAAGGAGGTCGGCAAATACAAAATAAACGTCAACTGTGTGGGCCCCGGCCTGGTTATGACATCACTGACCAGGGGCGCTCTCAGGGCGACTTCGGGAAAGAACGGCACCCCCGAGGACCAGCTGTATGCGTATATCAATAAAAAGCAAAGCGCTCTCGGCGAGCCGATCACGATGTCGGATGTCACCAATACCATACTTTTTCTGTGTTCGGAAGATGCCAGAAATATAAATGGGTCCACGATTTATGTGGATGGCGGTCTGCTCTATATCTGATTTTTCCGGTATCGGAAAAGAAAGGAACCCGGGTGTGATTCGCAGAATACACCATGTAGCGATTTCTACCCCTGATATCGAGCGATTAAGCGCCTTTTATCGGGATGCCCTTGGATTTGATGTAGAAATGGAAATGGCCGAATGGCGGCCCCACACGGCAACAGGGGATCGGGTGGACGGCGTAACCGGACTTAAACGTTCTGCGGGAAAAGTGCTGATGCTGAGAAAGGGGGGAATGATCATCGAATTTTTCGAATTCAGATCCCCAAAACCGAGGATATTTTCCTCCAGGCGGGTTTGCGATTGCGGTTTTACTCACATATGCCTTGTTGTCGATGACCTTGACAGTGAATTCAACCGCCTGAAAAATGCCGGCATGCGTTTTCACACACCGCCATCCAAGGATTCACTTGGGGGCCTGAGGGCTGTATACGGGCGGGATCCTGACGGGAATGTCATTGAACTCCTGGAGTATTTGCCTGTGCGGACGTGTATTTCTCCTGTCGCTTAAACGATCGGTAATAAAAAATGGAAACGCCGGGTGATTCTGTAAAGACCGTTTATTCGGTATGCCACGACCACTGCACAAACGCGTGCGTGCTCAAGCTTCATGTCCAGGGCGGGAAGATTGTCCGGGTTGAAACCGATGACGGCCCGGAGCCGCAGTTCAGGGCATGTTTGAAGGGGCGCGCTTACCGACAGCTTGTATACGATCCGGGACGCCTCAAACACCCCCTCAAACGGACAGGTGAACGTGGGAAAGGAGCGTTCAAACGTATTTGCTGGGATGAGGCCCTTGAAACAGTTGCATCGGAATTGAACCGCGTACGGGCGGAATATGGTGCCGGGTCAAGGATTTTTCTTTGTTCTTCGGGAGATCTTGGCCACCTGCATTATGCGGGATTGATCGAGAGGGTGCTTGCAAATGCAGGCGGATACACCGGAGTGCTCGGCACTGTTTCAGATGAAGGAACGAATTTTGCGGCAAACGCCACCTACGGCGTTGCCAATGGGGTAACGGCAAACAGCCGGGACAATCTTCTGGCCTCTCGATTCATCATTTTTTGGGGCTGGAACCCGGTAGTGACTCGAATGTACGGGGGCCACATGCCTTCCATTTTCAGACAGCTGAAAGAGAAGGGCGTACGGGCGGTATGTGTCGATCCCCGTTACACAGAGACAGCGAGGCTTCTTGCCGATCGATGGATACCGATACGGCCGGGAACCGATGCGGCCATGCTGATTGCGATGGCCTACGTCATTCTGAAAGAAGGCATTCAGGACCAGGCGTTTCTGGACAGATATACCGTCGGGTTCAATGAATACAAGGCATACCTGCTCGGAAAAAACGACGGCATTCCGAAAACACCCGCATGGGCGGAGCGAATATGCGGTGTAGAAGGGGCTGTTATAGCCGATTTGGCCAAGGAATATGCCGCTTGCAGGCCCGCGGCGCTCATGGATGGTTTTGCACCGGCACGAGGCGCCTTTGGGGAGCAATTCAACCGTGCCGCGGCAACATTGGCAGGTATGACGGGCAATATCGGTATCGAGGGCGGAAGCGCGGGGTGCGGCCCCATGCAGGTCCAGGACCCCGCAGTCAGGCTGGTCATTATGGAAGGGGTGCACCGTTTCCTGAAAAAGGGCGTATACAACCCCGTTGATCTCGCATCTCCATTGAGAAAAGATTCCATTTACTATCATCGAGAGGCGAGAAAAGGAAACTTCAGCATCCCGGCACCCGGCCATTTTTATACCGGCGGGCAAACCACCGCGTTTTTAAACCGTGTGCGGGTTGCAGATGCTGTTCTGAAAGGGCGAAGCGGCGGTTATCCAGAAGACTACAAGCTGCTTTATCTGGTAACCATAAACTGGCTGAATCAATACGGAAATACCAATAAAATTGCCGCTGCAATGAAAAAACTCGATTTCATTGTAGTGCATGAACAATTTATGACGCCTACTGCCAAGTTCGCAGATATTGTTCTTCCGCAGAATACGATATTGGAACGAAACGATTTGACCGTATGCCCCTTTTTGCCGTTTTACGGCCATCGAGAAAAGGCCATTGAATCCGTCGGCGAATCGAAATCCATGTTTGACATAGCCACTGAACTGGCAGCCAAAATGGGGATATCCAATTTTAGTGAGAAAACAGAAGAAGAATGGCTAAAAAGCTCGATTGAAAGAATCGAAGAGATAAAAGAGTATGAAACATTTAAAAAAAACGGCATTCAACGGGTTGCGCCCCAATCGGTAATTGCATTTCAACATCAGATCGAGGACCCCGAACACCATAAATTTCCGACAGCTTCCGGAAAAATCGAGATATTTTCCCAGGTACTTGCGGATATGAACAATTCAAAAGTTCCGCCGATTCCAAAGTACATAGCGTGCCGGGAGAGCGGCAGTGAAGATTTTCCACTCCAGCTGATTACCACCCACTACTGGCGGCGAACCCATAGCCGATTTGACAATATTCCATGGATGAGAGAACTGGAACGGCAGTCTGTATTTATGAACGGTGTCGATGCGAAATCGAGGGGAATCGAGGACGGGGATGCAGTGCTGGTTTTCAACCACAGGGGAAAAACCGTCCTTCCGGCGGCGGTTACAGAGAAAATAATGCCGGGGGTAGTCGATATCCCGGAAGGCGCCTGGTACGATCCTGATGAGAACGGTATAGACCACGGCGGCTGCCCCAATGTGTTGATCGCTGATGAACCCTCGCCGGGGGGTGCTTTTTGCACGAACACCGCATGGGTGCAAGTCGAGAAGGCAAACGATTGAGGGAAGATGTATGCAGATGGGATTCTATTTCAATCAGCAATTGTGCATCAACTGCCGCACATGTATCGTAGCCTGCAAAGACTGGCACGATCTTCCCGCCGGCCCGGTCAGCTTTATTCGTATGATCAGCATCGAGAAGGGTACTTGCCCCGATGTGTCTGTCCATCATGTGTTTGGCTCCTGCTACCATTGCGAAAATCCTGCCTGCACGGCTGTCTGCCCTGTTGACGCCGTGAAAAAGAGAGAAGAAGACGGGGTTGTTGTGGTGGATGGGGCAACCTGCATCGGCTGCAAACAATGCAAAATGGCATGCCCCTACCAGGCGCCGCAATTTGAATTCCGGGAAGAGGCGAAAATGCAGAAATGTGATTTTTGCATCGACAGGCTGTCGGAAAACAAAAAGCCGATCTGTGTGGACGCCTGCATCATGAAAGCCCTCGATGCCGGACCGTTAGACGAACTGCAAAAAAAGTACGGGGATTGCAGGCAGGCCGAAGGGTTCGTTTGTTCCGAAAAGGTGATTCCATCGATTATATTTTCGCCGAAAAAAATGGCGAAAGATCTTCCCGTTCGAAAGGTGATCGTTTCACCGCCGCACCCGACCGCGAAAAGTGTTGATGCCGAAAAATGACGACCGCCATCGGTTCGGAAAAGAGGAAAAAAATGAAAACCGTGATCATGCAGGGGCCTGGTGAACGCCTGGTCTTCAGTGAACAGGCAGTTCCGAGACCCGGAGAAAATCAACTCCTTTTGAAAGTGAAAGCATGCGGAATATGCGGGACTGATCTTCACTGGGTTCAGCTCGGCCTGGCAAAACCGGGAACCGTTCTGGGCCATGAATTTTCAGGTGAAGTCGTCGAGGTGGGGCCCGGGGCCGAACCGGAATGGCGCCCGGGGGACCGGGTTGTGGTGTTCCCGATCCTGGTGTGCGGTACATGCAACGCCTGTTTGACAGGAAACGAAAAAGCCTGCTCACGGGCCAAGAGCATCGGTCTGGGATACAGGAATGCCCAGGGGGCTTATGCCGAATACGTGCTGGTCGATAAAAAGGTCTCGTTTAAAATCCCCGACACGGTTTCCTGGGAGGCGGCCGCATGTATCGAACCGTTTTCCGTCGGTCTCTATGCAATCAGACGGGCTGATGTGGCGCCCGGGCAAAATATCCTTGTTGTGGGTGCCGGACCGATCGGGCTTACGGCAGTAAATTGGAGCAGGTTTTGCGGTGCGGGTCGGGTTCTCGTCAGCGAGCGTTCCTTCGAGAGAATGCGGCTTGCACTGAAAATGGGGGCAGACGATGTCATTGACATCAACGAGGAAAAAGATGTGGGCGCGGCATTTGCCAAAAAAACGGGAGCGGCGCCGGACCTGATCGTCGAAGCCGTCGGCGTCCCTGGAATGATTCAGGAATGTATCGAATTGGCCCCCTCGGGCGGCCGGATTGTGGTGGCCGGTGTGTGCAACGCTGCGGACCGGTTTCATCCCGGTATGGCGGTTTTTAAAAACCTGGAGATCCGTTTCAGTGTCGGCTATGAATGGCGCGATTTTCGCCTCGCCCTGGACATGGCTGAACAGGGACGGATCACGCCGGAATCGATGATCACCCACACGGTGTCTCTCGATGAACTCCCGGAAATGTTTGAAGCGCTGAAGAAACCTGTCGATCAATGCAAGGTAATCATCGCTCCGTGATCCATCTCCGGCGGCATGTGACACAAGGAGAAAAAGTGCCGCGCGGTTCACGGATCAAGGACGGACCTTATTCTTTTATCACATCTAACTGAACAGAAAAGGAATTCGAAATGGGGAACAGGTTAGAGGGTAAAAGCGCCGTTATCACCGGCGGCTCATGTGGAATTGGCGCCGGGACTGCGAAATTGTTTGCAGAAGAAGGGGCATCGGTCGTTATTGCCGATATCCAAACAGATGCCGGTGTGGCATTGGCGTCGGAACTCGGCGGACGGGCGCGATTTGTTCAAACGGATGTGACACGGGAAACGGATGTGTCGGCTGCTGTGGACTTTGCCGTCAGTGAATTCGGGCGGCTTGATTGTATGGTCAATAACGCAGGTGTAATCGGGGCCGTCGGGTCCATCGGCGAGATTCCCCTGTCTGCCTGGGATGCGACCATTGAAATCCTGTTGCGCGGCGCCTTTTTGGGGATGAAGCATGCGGCACGGGTGATGATACCGCAAAGATCCGGCTCCATCATCTCCCTTTCGAGCACTGCCGGTGTCGCCGGAGGACTGGGGCCGCATGCATACACGGCTGCCAAGCATGCGGTCGTGGGGCTCACAAAATCAGTGGCATCCGAACTCGGGAGATACGGCATCCGTGTGAATGCGGTTGCTCCGGGCAATATCGTAACCGTCATGACATCGGTTGCCGTAACCGGCGATCCGAACAAACCATCGGAAGCTGCAAAAGCCATTGCGGAAATGTCCCCCCTTGGGATTGCCGGGTATCCGATTGATATCGCCAATGCCATTCTCTATCTCGCCAGTGAGGAATCGCGATACGTTTCCGGACACACACTAGTTGTCGATGCCGGGCAAACAACGGGCGGGAAGGCCGGTCGGAGATTTCATAAGGGCGCCGATATGATCCGTGAGTCGGGAAAATGCGGGGTTTAGATTTCACTTACAGCAGCGTTTGCCTTTTTAAATTTTCATCTGATCGGGCAGGAAGATACGTCGATCGTTTTGAGAAGCGAAACGGCTAATGAAAGGTATTACATCGAAAGGTTGTTCTATATTGGTCGCATTCCGCAATTTTAAAATGCGAGCGGCCGATTCACATACAATATCTGAACGGCGGAAAAAAAGAGAAGATTCATCATCCGAATTCTTTAAAAAGGAGAAGGAAAATGCCAAAGGTAAAATTGATCGGCTTGGTTGAACCTGTTTCAGAAGCTTCAAGGGAAGCATTCGAGGAATGGTACCTGGGAAACCATATAGAAGATGTTTCCCATACGCCTGGGATCATACGGGCTACAGCGCACCGATTGGTGAAACCCTTTATGAAAACCGATCCGCCTCAGTATATTACAATTTATGAATTTGATACGGATTCCATGGAAGCTGCAGAAAAAGCGCTGTCCGACTATCTTGCAGCGCCGACATGGCCCGGAAGTAAACCGGCAAACAATTCGCTTAAAATAGTCAGTGCCGGGTGGTACGAAGTTGACCGCTCTTTCTCATCATGATAGTCGTGCCGGCCATAATCATAACTTTCCCGTGGAGGCGGCAAAAGCCGGAAATAGGCCATTCGATACAACTAAAACCCGTAAAAAATGGAATGATTACATGGATGATAGAGAAGAAATCTTGCATTTGATGAACCAATATTGTTTTGCGGTGGATACCGGAGATATGGAAAAGTTTGCCGGTCTTTTCGAATATGGACAGTGGGCAATAGAAGGTTCCCAACCGTATTTCGGTAAAAAAGGAATGCTCCATTTGATAAAAGGAATAAAGATATACAGAGACGGTACGCCACGGACAAAGCACATCACCACCAATGTGGATATACAGATTGATAATGAAAAAGGTGTTTCTACCGGTCAGTGCTACGTTACGGTTCTCCAGGAAACAGATAATTTTCCCCTGCAGCCCATCTTTTCAGGCCATTATTTCGATGAGTTTAAACAGGTTGACGGCTCCTGGTGCTTTGCCAGTCGTACGGTCAGATTTGCTTTGGTCGGAAATATGAGCGCACACGTTATTGGTTTCAAGGAAAAACCGACAACATTTTCGGACTAATTTCAGAGCCGAACGGTTTTTTGTGGGCTTGGACCTATTTATTATGGAAAAGGCAACCACGTTTCCAGAGAAGCGTGGTGCTGCGACATTCTTTTTTCCGCCTTACCATGAACCGGCACAACCGTACTTGATCGATCATCTCTTCTTCCTGCAATTTCAAACAGTATTTACCACACCTTATCACGGAGGTAATTTACATTCATCTCTTTTAAATTGGCTGCGGGAATATAATCTCTTTTTTTATGCATACTGACGGCATCCTCCGGACAATGAGACTGACAGAGCCCGCAGTGAAGAGGATCTTAAGAATTACCATAAGATCTTTTGTCTTGCGAAGTCTCGAGTTCGCTCCCATGTTAAAGTGCTGCCTCAACTCTTCATAAATATTCCGCATTTTTATTCTCTTTCTAAATGGTTCACAACCGGCATTTGCACCCCCTCGTCAACGCTTGAGCACCCAATGAAAACCAAATCAAGCCTGTTCAAAAGCCCGGATGGACGGCCATTGTTCCGCCGTCCACGAGCAGATCCGCACCCGTAATAAAAGACGAGTCTTCGGAGGCAAGAAAAAGTGCCGCCGCGGCAATGTCATCTCCCGTGCCCATACGATTTAAAGGGGAAATTTTTGCCAAACGTTCGTATAATCCTGAATCCTTCTCCATTCTGATGGAGGTAAGACCGGTGTAAACGGCACCAGGGACGATGTTGTTGCAGCGGATGTTCAAGCCGGCACGGCCGCAATAGGCCGCAATGGATTTGGTCAACATCCGCACGCCGCCTTTGGATGCGGTATATCCGACATCTTCCGGAAGCGCGGCAAAGGCGGTCGTGGAGGCGATATTGATGATTGATCCGGATGAGCCGCCGGGGTTTTGCTTCATAACGCGAATTCCGTATCGGCACCCGAGCATAACCCCTGTAAGATTGACTTCGATTACCCGGTTCCATTTTTTCAAATCAACCTTTTCAATCGATTTTCCTGTCGTAATTCCAGCGTTGTTCATAACGATATCGAGTCGTCCGAAACGGTCCAGCGCAAATTCTGTCACCTGTTCCCAGCCGGCCTCCTCGCATGTATCCTGCTCCATAAAATGAGCCCCGGCGGAATGGGCGACTTCCTCTCCCTGGTAAATTTGAATATCGGTGGAAATAACATGCGCCCCTTCCGCTGCGAATCGGGCAACGGCAGCAGCTCCCATTCCTGAGGCGCCCCCTGTAATGATCGCCACTTTCCCTTTAAGCTTTTTCATATATCCCCATTGTTGATTTACACAGCTGAATCGTTTTTGATCGCTTTTGTCAATACAGGCACCACGTAAAAAAGATCGCCGACAAGACCGTAATCGGCAACTCTGAAAATAGGTGCGTCTTCGTCTTTGTTGATTGCAACGATAATCTTGCTGTTTTTCATGCCGGCCGTATGTTGAGCGGCGCCGGAAAGACCGACTGCAAAATAAAGGTCAGGCGCGACGATTTTTCCGGTTTGGCCGATCTGAAGATCATTGGGCGCCCAACCGGCATCGACAGCTGAACGGGTTGCTCCGACAGCCGCGCCGAAAATATCGGCCAAATCCTCCAGCAATTTAAAATTTTCGCGGCTTTTCATGCCTCGTCCCCCTGCGATGACGATGTTGGCTTCGATGAGGTCGGGGCGGTCATTTACAGTTTCCTGCATCTCGACGAAAAAGATATCGGATTCAGGTACAGGGACGCTTATCCGTTCAACTGGTGTTTGGCGGCCGACAGGGTGGGCCGGATCAAAGGCCGTGTGCTGAATGGTTACGCATTTGATATCTGTCTTTATCTCAATTTCGGCGACAGCATGTCCGGCCCACATTTCACGAGTAAAGAAGGTTCCATCGAAATCAATGACCGCGGACGACATCCCTGCATTCAGTTTAGCGGCCACTCGGGGCATAAAATCTTTGCCGGTCGTACCGGCACATATACCGATAATTTGCGATCCGCTGATCTGGGCGGCTTCGGCTGTAATGCCCGCCCAGGACTGTGCCGTATAATGTGAAAGGGCGCAATCATCCACCAGATAGATTTTGTCGGCGCCGAAAACCGTTAGCTGGTCGGCGATATCCTTTACACAGTAGCCGATTACTAAGAGGTAAAGTTTTCCGCCAACCTTTTCCGCTGCCTTCCTGCCGAAAGTAATTGAATTCAGGGTTGATTTTTTAAGCTTTCCCTTATGATGTTCCGAGATAATCAAGACATTTGCCATCTTTTTACCAAGCCTTCTAAATAACCTTTGCCTCATGCTTCAGAGCTGCAATGAGTTCGGTCACATCCGTGACAATCCGTCCGGGTTTTCGTTTTGGTGGATAGGCGTAGCGGTTAACCACAACTTTTGGATCGATATCGATACCGAGATCGGAAGCACATAATTTTATTATATCTTTTTTTTTCGCCTTTAAAATATCCTGAAGTTTGGCGTAGCGGGGTTCATTTAATCGGAGATCGGCGCTGATCACACCGGGAAGATTAAGGGCCACAACTTCGGTGCCGCCGTCAATCTCCCGATGCACAACGGCCCGGCCTTTTTCGATGTTTATTTTTGAAGCAAAACATGCCTGACCCCAACCGAGATATTCAGCCAATAATTGCGGGGCTTGAACATCATCGCTGTCCGATGCCTGCTTTCCCATCAGGACGATATCCGGTTTTTCGGACCTAACCAGTTCGACCAGGATGCGGGCAACCGAATCGGGGTCGAGATACGAATCGGTCACGACCAGTATTGCCCAATCGGCGCCCATTGCAAGACAGCCTCTGATTTCAAATTGTGCACTTTCAGGTCCAATGCTGGCAATCACCACCTCCCCCCCCTCTGCTTCCCTGATGCGCAGTGCCTCCTCCAAGGCAATCTCATCAAACGGGTTGGCCTTGTATTTTATGCGTGATACATCGATTCCCTTGCCGTCAGGCTCGATTTCTACAGTCATTTCGGGGTCGGGGACCCGTTTTACCGAAACGAGAATTTTCACATGTCCACTCCTTTTTATATCGACATGCCCGCGCGATATCCGTCATGAATGGCGCCTTTTAAGAATCTGGGTGAAAGTGCATCCCCCACCACGAGCATGTCGCCTGAAAAATCGACAAGTTCCTCTTTCAGGGAACAGTCGGGCTTGTAATGAAAAACCGGTATCACCACATCAGTGGGTATAAGCAGGCTTTCATCGCCGTAAAGGTACTTCACCTCAACACTTTTCTCGTTTATTTCGCAAAGCCGACCCCTTGTCATAAGATTGAAATCTCCTTTTGACAACCGTTCAAGAGCGGCATTTGCCCGCAATGCCGTGTGCATGTGAGGTGCAAATTCTCTCAGGCTCGTTACAAAAGTGACTGAAAAGCCGTTTTCCATCAGATACTCCGCTACACCGATCGCTTCATAATGTCCGACATCGTCAAATACAACCGCCTTTTTGCCCGTGGGAATTCGAGAAGACGACAATAAATCTATTGAGGACAATACATGTTTTTGGTCCAGGCCTTTGGCCGGTTCACCCGGAATTGCCGTTTGAATACCGTCCATGCGGGGAAGGGCGCCCGTAGCAATAATGACCGCATCGGGCGATGTCCGATTCACTTCATATGCTTCCACGTATGTATTGGTTTGGACATGGACACCCAGACGGTCAATTTCGGATATTTGCCAGTGGATAAAATCGTGAAGCCCGTACAGATGGGGGACCAGTCGCGCAAGGTTGACGGTGCCGCCCAGCTTGTTCTGTGCTTCCATCAACATGACGTGATGTCCCCGTAATGCAGCGACTCGGGCTGCCTCGAGACCGGCTGGGCCTCCCCCGACCACCAGAACCTTTTTCGGTGGGTTTGCCTTCTCCAGTTTATCTTCTCCAAGGATACGTTCTTTACCGACGGCAATGTTTACCACACATCCCAGTCTTCCTTGGGGGCCGTTTAGCTCACCAACACACCCCTGATTGCAGGCGATGCACGGCCGGACTTCCTTTTCACGCCCGGCGCGTGTTTTGGATATGAGTTCAGGATCGGCAATATGGGCGCGGGTCATGCCCACCAGATCGGCTATGCCGTCCTTTAAAACCTGGTCGGCTTCTTCCAGTGTTCTCACCCGGCCCACAATAATTGACGGAAGGGGGGTCGAGGCGGTGACCGGAGCACTTGTAGGAAGTTCATATCCCATAGGTTCGTGCATGGCCCCGATCATTTTTGGAAAAGCGATATATCCACCCAGAGAAACGCTGATATAATCCACCAGCCGATCCGCCTCAAGATTTTTAACGATTCTGATATTTTCATCGGAATCTACGCCGCCGGGTGTGGCTTCGTGGCTTAATCGAATGCCCACGACGAAGCTTTCGCTTACGGCTTTGCGGATCGCCTGAAGAACTTCACGCGTGAACCGAATCCGGTTTTCAAAACTGCCGCCGTATTGATCCGTTCTTTTATTGGTAAGCGCCGACATGAATTGCTGAATAAGATAACCGTGAGCGCCATGAAGCTCAACGCCGTCAAGGCCGGCCTCTTCACAGATGCAGGCGGCTTTTGCAAAAGCGTCAATGATTTCCTGAATTTCATCGTGGGTCATTGGATGGGGAACAACTCTTTCGTTAACACCCGGAATATCCGAGGAAGACCAGGGTGGTGATCCATCGAGTGTGAATGCGTGGTGGCCGCCGTGCCATAACTGCTGAAACACTTTCGTGCCGTGGGGCCTGATCGCTTTTAACAGTTTTTCATAAGAGCTTTTAAGATTTTTGTCGAATGCACTGAACGAGTGAGGACTGGTTCGATGAACGGCAAGTATTTCAAGAACAGTAAGTCCAACTCCGCCTTTCGCCCGCGCTTCATGGTAGGCGATCATTTTGTCGGTAACACATCCCCTTGCAAAGTTTGTTCCGTGACCGGCAAACACCACCCTGTTGGGTATGGTGCATGAGCCGATATTTACCGGTTCAAGTACGTATTTAAACATCATTTTTATCTTTCTGCCGACCTTCGTTTTGGGTATCGATAAATTTCGGTGATGCATCCCATGACGTTCATGGTATCCAAGTAGGCAAAGCCCATACCATCCGAGGTATCGCCCGCCTGCAGAATACCGATATTTCCCTTTGCAAGACGGGTGATCGTCTCATCATAGTCATCCACAGCACAGGCAATGTGATGAAGACCTTCGCCGTGCATCTCCAAAAATTCTGCGTAAATCCCGCCGTCCTCCAGAGGTTGAATCAATTCAATCTGCACTTTTCCGATTTGGGCAAACCCGACTTTCATGCTGAGGTCTTGCGGTTTGCCTTTCACCGTCACATTTTTCAGGGTTCGTTTATCCAGATGATATACTTTCCATGGACCAATGCCCATAATTTTTGTGTATTTTTCAATTGATTTATCCAGGTCTCTGACCACCAGACCCACTTGTAGGACTTCCTGAAAAACTGGTTTATCCGTCATGATCTCTCCCTGCAAAAAAAAGAATTATTTTTGAAAAAACCGAAGGAAAAAGGGCTAAACAGGCTTGTGCTTAAAAATCACCGACGGACCTGCTTCCCGGAAATAGTTGAATCCGGCGGTCTCAAGCATCGCACCGTATTTTTCTGCCAGCTCATCCATTGGGCCTGCGTCCAGTGCACGTGTCGGGCATGCAGTCACACATATCGGTTTTTTCCCTTCCATCCAGCGATCGAGGCAAAGATCGCATTTCTGCATCTTTGGATCGGGATTACTTTCTTCGAATTGCGGTGCGCCGAAAGGACATGCATTCAGGCATTCCTTGCAACCAATGCATAAATTCCGGTCCACGGTCACGATGCCGTCCTCCTTTCGTTTTTTTATGGCATCGACGGGACATGCTTCAATACAGATTGGTTCGGAACAATGGTAGCAGGGTCTGACCCGGTAGGCCACGGATACTGCGGGAAAAGTCCCGCTCTCAAGGCACGTCACTTTGATCCAATGCACGGATCCCGCCGGTATATCATGCCAGTCTTTGCAGGCAACACAACATGTAAAACATCCCGTGCATCGGGTTTGATCGAAATAGAATCCGAGTTGCATATATTTTCCCGAATACCGATCACAATTGCGGGTGATCGGCTTCTATAACTTTTGAACTTCCACCAGGGCCGTATTATAGGCAAACGCACCGGCCGGAGACGGCTCATCTCGCGTCAGAACATTGCTTGTGCCGGCACGGTCCACACCGTTATTATCCGGATTGTACCATGTTCCGAAGGGAAGAATTACCGTTCCCGGAATAATCCGTTCCGTCACAGCAGCCGGTGTTACGGTTTCTCCACGATCATTGAACACACGGACGTCATCCCCGTCTCGAATGCTCCGAGCCTCGGCATCTTTCGTGTTCATGTAAAGGGCCTGGGGCGTGTGCTCCCGGACCCACGGCATGTTGGCATACTGGCAGTTGGCCCGCCCTTTCCAGTGATTTGTGAGGAGCTGAAGCGGGTATTTTTTCCGCAGTGGATCATTGGGGCCTTCCCAGGGTTCGATGTAACGAGGGATAGGAGGGATCAGGGGATTGTTCATATCCGCAATCCGTTGAGAATAAATTTCGATCTTTCCGGAAGGTGTACCAAACGGATGGTTGACAGGATCATCGATTTGTTCTTTAAAAGCTACATGAGAACCGGTCAGGGGAAGCCTGTGAATACCTGTTCTTTTAAAGGCTTCCACGTCATCGATTTTCATTCGGTTCAAGAGCTTGTTCAGGCGATCTTCTTCACTAAGTGGGTCATAATCGTCGATATGGAGGCGTTCGGCCAGTTCCTTGGCGATCTCGTTATGGGATCGGGTGTCGCCCACCGGCTCGATCACCCGGTTCTGTATTCCATAAAAAGCCGATCCTACCCCTTTGATCAGGTCGTTTCTTTCCATATAGGTTGTGGTGGGTAGAATAATATCGGCATATTTTGCCGTTGCCGTCATGAACTGTTCCTCTACAACCACGAATTCCAGGGCGGACATCGCTTTTATGATCTTGTTGATGTTGGGCAGGGCGTTAACATAATTTGCATTGCAAATAATCGCCATTTTGTAATCCGCCGGGTACCCGCCTTTTTTGCCGTTAAGGATGGCGTCGGCGATTTTGGTATAATGGATATTCGGATATGTCTTCTGCAGCCATAACCCGGGATACGGCACCGGTTTTTCAACCGGATTGACGGTGTATGGCAGCGCGCCGGCGAATTGATAGGGGTAACCCCCTACGATGGATTCCCAGGCTCTGGCTGCGGCATCCCCACCGGGGATTCCAACATTACCGGTTATTGCCGAAAGGGTAATGGTGGCGCGATGAAACTGTTCCCCATAAGCGGTTCGTCCGGGCCCGGTGCCGGACATCAAGGCCGCCGGTTTTTGGGAGGCATATTCCCGGGCAAGAGAGATTATTGTATCTGCCGATACTCCGGTGATTGCCTCGGCCCATATCGGCGTTTTGGACACGCCGTCGTCCGTCCCCAGGACATACGCCTTGAACTTATCAAATCCCACCGTATAGGTGTCGGTGAACTGTTGATCCAGAAGACCCTCTTTAATGATGACGTACGCCATCGCTACAAGCATCGCCGTATCGGTCCCCGGCTTTATGGGAATCCACTGCCCTGCAAACGCTGCGGCAGAATCCGTATAGTAAGGGTCGACGGCTATGATACGAGCTCCTTTTTCCCGGGCCTGGAACAGATAATAGGCCGTATTGGTTCCGGTGACGGTAACGGCAGGATTCCATCCCCACATGATGATCATATTTGAATTTAGGAGATCATCCCGGGTATTGGAGGCGAAAATTGTGCCGTAGGCAAAGTAGGATGCAAACATTCCGCCGTGAAATGAGGTAGTCCCCCACCAAGTCGTAAAGCCTCCGAACATCGCCAGTAATCTGGATATGGTGGATGTATTGTGAAGGCTGACGACGTCCCCTGACATGCTTAGATAAAGAATCGATTTGTTTCCGTAATGTTTTTTGGTATGCCGCATTCGGTCCGCCACCGTGTCCAGTGCTTCGTCCCACGTAATCGGCTCGAACCGATCAGCTCCCCGGTTTCCGACCCGCTTTAACGGTTGCCGCAATCGATCTTTTGCGTACACGCGCTGGCGGTATGCCCGGCCCCTCATGCAGCCGCGCAGCTGGGGCTCCGGACCATCATCGGTTTCTATTCGCTTAATTATGCCGTCTTTTACATGAACTTTAAGAAGGCAAGAACCTCCGCAATGACTGGCACATACCGTCGGAATTACGCGCGTTGTTTTATCCTGGTTTTGATTCATGTATGGCTCACGCCGTTTTTAATGTCGTGTTCGGCGCCTATTTTGTTTTTAAGAGCAAGCTCAGACGAGACATCTTCCAGTCCCAAATCATTTAAAGTGCTGTTTAGGGGATATCCCGAAGAAGGGTCCCATCCTTCAAATTCGTAGAAATTGGTTTTAAACTGTTCAAATTTATCTCTGTCAAGATGCCTTCCCGTTACGTCGATGTATTTCCACTCGCCGTTTTCCTTGCCGGGCAGCAGATAATAATTTACCCCCAGCTTTGGAACCTGGTCAAATGGTTTGGTGTAAATGTATTCGGCAAATTGAACCATGTCCCGGTGCCGGCCCTGAAGGGTCCATATGGCATGATCGAGATTCCAGATTTTTTTTCCAAGTGCGATACCGTCAAGGAAAGTCAGGTTTTTGCCTGTAACGATATTGAAAAATTCAGGTTCCGCAGTTCCGCTGGATCCCACCAGATCCGGGGCCATTATGTTGAGCATATCCGGCCATCGCAAATCGCAGTACAAAACGGAATGTTTCCAAAACCGTGTGTAATGGCGATGCCAGGACACCAGCTTGACCATGTGTTCGGAGTAAATATTTTCCGTGCTGTAATCGAGCATCAGCATATCATCGCTGTATGGGATTATTTTGCCTGTATATATGGCGACGGCCCGCTCAGCGCTTGCGGCCGCCTCCTTTTTTAACATTACGGCAAAGGTGGGATCGTAGAAAAGACCGTTGAAGTCATGCTCGGTGATGTCCCGATCGGCCAGTACGGTGCCGTAACCATAGGATACTTCCGCTCTCGGATCATAAGCATGTTCAGGAAGGCCCCAATACGGACATTCAAGAAGGCCGCTTGCCAGGTCTTCCTCGGCTCTTCCCCATTTTCGGGATGCCCTGTAGCAGCCCTGGGCCATTGCATCCCCAAACCCGCCCTTTCTATAGGTGATCGAATGAAAAAAATCATGGATGAAATCATAGCTGCCGAAATCGCCAAAATCTATATCGCAGGAGATCTGCTTGCCGGGTCCGACAAGGCCCTTCTTATAAAGAGGCACAAGGTAATCGAGAAGAGCGTTTACTTCGTAATAATTAAGTCCAAGCTCATTCATCAAATCCATGGATTTGAAGCGCACCTCGTGATTTTTTGCCTTCCAGTAAAAAACACCGGGACCGCACTTTACCTCTTTGGCAAGACCGCCTTCAAACCTGCTTCGGCAGCCCGCGTGGCAACCGACACATGCCTGGGGACGATTTTTGCCCGGTTTGTATTTTATCAAGGAAGGATTTGTCGGGGTATGTCCGAAGGACGATGAGGGCTGATAGGCAGCTGCTTTTTCAAATTTGAATACGTAATTTTGCTGGTGGGCCAGCCGGGCTCTCAGCAGGGACTTTGGATCGGCTACCGTGAAGCCGGATGTTCCGATGACACTGACGGCCTTGAGGTTTTTTGCACCCCATACGGCGCCGAAACCTCCGTAACCTACGGCATTGGCCGCATCATGAATGAGACACGCTATGCGGCATAGATTTTCCCCTGCAGGACCGGTCGCCAATACGGCGGGTCTCTGGGTCGTTCGGCCTTTTCCCCCGCCTCTCGGTTTTATCCATCCCCCGTATTTCCGATTGCCGGCGACATATTCCCAGATTCGTTCTTGGCATTCACGGGTATTTGTTCCCCATAGTGACAATTCTTCACAATAGTTTATGTGAACATCGTCGTCTCTTATGTCCAGCCAGACCGGTGAATCCGCTTTTCCTTCGATGACGATACCGTCCCACCCGGCAAATTTCAACTGGCTGGAAAAACGGCCTCCAAAATTTCCTCTCGTAAACCATCCGATAGGTGAGGTGCTTAATCCGATTGCCTGGACTTCAGTTCTTCCGGATGCGGCAGGGACCAAAGTTCCCGACAAAGGCGAGGTCATAAGCGTCATAACGCTTTCCGGATGAAAACCATCAATCCGTTCCAGGTCGATTTTTTTTTCCTTGATCATGATATCGTAAAATATGGCCGAACCCATTCCGTGCCCGCCGACCCATTGTTCGTATTTCATCGTCGGGATTACGTTGATTGCTCTATTGCTTAAATTTACCCTCAATATCTTGCCGGCATAACCATTCATTCGAATCCCTCTTTTTTTAACCTATCAAGGAGGGGGAACCGGGACTGTTCCGGATCAATCCGTCGGAAAGCCTAATTTTCCCCAATCCTCATCTCTTAAGTTTACCCGATATCCGTCATCAGATTGTTCGGGTGTGTCGGTGGTATAAGATATCGCGTTTAGGGTGCAGACTTCGATACAAATCTGTTTTCCACCCACACCGCCGGTTTCTTCCCAGAACGGTGTATCTGCACATAAGTCGCACTTGCGGCTTTTCTTTTGGCCTTCATATGCTCGGTCGGCGGATGCGATAGGGCCGCCCGGTTGATAAGGGCATGCCCGGACGCATTTGCCACAGCCGATACACTTTTCCCGGTCGACCATTCTGACGTATCCATTTTCCGGATCAGCCCTTAAGGCGCTGTAGGGGCAAGCATGGACACAAGGAGCTTCCACGCATTGTCTGCACTGGTAAATCATTAAATCGTCCGGCCATTTTTCAAAGGAGTTCTGCGTCACCTGGATTCTTGATAAAGAAAGGCTTTCGAGTCCTTCATGTGCCAGAGAGCATGCCAGCATGCAGGACAGACATCCCTGGCACTTTTTCGGATCGACAAGGATATATCCGGCAGCCTTTTTTATAGGTTTGAGGATATTTTCTGTCTCTTTTTTTTTGTTTTTACGGCTCATCGATTTCTTTCTTTTTTCCAAACTTGCATTTCAGCCACAAAAATGGAGAAAAAAACACGAACATTAGTGGCCCCGGTCTTAAAATCATGGAAATCATTTTGAAGAGATCCCCTACCGTAATAAAAACGGATGTTTCAAATTGTCCCATAAGCATGCCGTGCATATAGAGCCTGCCGCCATCCCGGGTCATCTTTTCAATATCGATAATACTCCTGCCTTCATCTGTAAGTATCCTTGCGGCCCTTTTGTTTATTTTGGATTCAGGTATGGGTATCATTTTTATTCCAGACACTATCTATTCTGATTGTTCAAGCTCCGGATAACCGGCCATATGTTTTGCAGCGACATATCCGAAAACCATGCTGCGGCCGTTGAAGAATCCGCTGTTGTATCCCGATCCCATAGCAAGATGTGCGGTGGCGTTGCTTGTTCCGTACAGCCCCGGAATCACTTCTCCTCTGATGCCAATTACTTGCGCACAGCGGTTCGTTACAAGGCCGCCCTGATTTCCGGCAGTACCGGGAAACAATTCGATGCCGTAGAACGGGGGCTTTTCAAGGGGGCCGATAGACGGATTGGGGGAATGGTTCGGGTCACCAGCAATACGGTCGTAAGCGGTTTCGCCTCGATGAAAAACCGGATCTTTTCCTTCTTTGGCATACCGGTTGAACTCTTCCACCGTTTGCTCAAGCTGTTCCGAGGGGAGATTGAGCTTTTCCGCAAGGCTTTGTATTGAATCTGCTTTTTGTATCCATGTGCAGCCGTCGGCCGGTTTTCCGGGCGCCAGTGGACCGCAGAAATATTTATTGCGATGGGACTGATCCGCAATCCAGTAAATAGGCCTGTTTGTATACGCCAGACTGGATGTATTCCTCTCCAGAAAGGCGCGCCCCATATCAAGATAGAAGGATTCGTTACAGCATCTCTTTCCTTGTCGGTTAACGATGATGTCCCCGGGCTTGCCGCAGCTTGCAAGAAACAGACGATAAAGCGGTTTTCCGTCAATTTCCTCACCGGGGATGCGGATGGTGGGCAATCGTACCGTATGATCCATCAAGGCGACGGCGGCTCCGATTTCCATTCCCATGATATGACCGTCCCCTTCATTCTGGGGGTTGGTAAACGGATGAATATCACCCTCGATAAATCTTTTGTTCATTTGAAGGTTCCATTCAAATCCGCCTGTGGCAAGAAGGACGCCTTTGTTTGCTTTAATTAACAGGTCTTTTCCGTCATGTTCGGCACGAAGCCCGATTACCCTGCCGTTCTCTACAATAAGTTTTTTTGCACGGGTTTTAAGCCGGATTTCAATGCCCCGGTCGATACATGCCAGAACAAGAGGTCCGATAAGTGTTCGACCGCCGGCCCACAATTCATCGGGCATACCCAGCTGCAGGGACACAGGAGGTTTTCTGACCTTGTCTAGAATCGGATATTTTTTTTCAGCCTCCGCCAGCACCATGGCCATGGGAAGAGGACTCGGGAGAAGATAACGACCTGCAAACCGTCCCCCCGGGAGTTCGGACCTGTAATCCGGGTAACGGGGAAGGATCGTCATTTTTAAAGGCGTATTCTCCTCGATATATTTGAGCATTTCCGGTCCGTAATCGATGAATGCAATTGCTCTTTTTTCGTCATGGCGTCCAAGACCGATATGCTGCAGGTGGGTTAGCGCATCTTCACGGGAATCTTCAAGACCTTTTTTGGCCATGTGATGGTTGTTGGGTATCCATATTACACCACCTGATAATGCCGCACCACCGCCAAAGCAATATGACTTTTCGATGACCATGGTGGACAACCCGTGATCATGACCGGTAATCGCACCCACTAGTCCACCACAACTGGAACCCGCCGACACAAGATCGACTTCCACATCCCACATTATCGTCTCCTATCCGTTACCTTTTTATATCATCCGCCACCATCCTGGCAGTGATGGCACATGCCTCCACCCCGACCGTACCGGAAGGCATGCACCCGTCACCCACATTGTAAAGATTTTCTATTGACGTGCGGATCGGCATAGGATATCCAGGCCATCTATGCATGGTTGGCCAGTCGCCGTGATGTGTCCCCACATGAAGCAATTCCGCATTTTTGAAGCCGGGGAAATTTTCCTGGAGGTCCAGAAGAGCCATATCAATGGTTTCCCTTAAATTCAGCGGACCCGTTGAAAATTTCGGCACACTGAAAGTTATGGTCATGTGTCTGCCCTCTGGAGCAAGTTCGGGACAGGTAATGGTGGGTGTTTCCAGAAAAACCAATCTTCGGGTGTTGCCGAAGTTCAGCACTCCATGGCGCTTATTGAGTGGTTCGGGTGAGCTTATGGCAATATAGACTACCGGAACGGTAAAATTGTGTTCCCTGAGGAGCGTAAGGTAGCTTAGCTCAAAATTTTCAGGTCCGGCAAGCACCACAGTTTGCGACGGCCCGGCATTGCTGATAACGAAATCTGCCTCGATAAGCTCTTCCTGCATATTCTTTTCAATGATAACGCCGGTGACCATGTTTTTTTCAACGAGTATTTGCTTGCAGTTGCATTCGCGAACGATATCCACCCCTTTGTCCGCTATTCCGTCGGCCAAATCGTTCATTAGCTTCATGTTGCCCATGGGAGCGATGCCGTAGGCTACATTCCTTCCCATTGCCTTGATGAAACGAAAAAATTCAGAGGCAGGCACTTCATTGCTGTTGACTCCGACAAAGGCGGCGCAAAATCCTTGAAACATATTGTGCACATTTGTGTTATGTGTGTGTTGCTCGAGCCATTGTCGAAACGTTATGTTTCCGACAGGCTCCCACCAGACCAAAGCACGTTTGAATTCCCTGAAGACGCGTTTTGCCTCTTCTTTGTCCTGAAGTGCAAACTCAAGCATTCCAGCCATTCCTCCGCCATCCGGCGGAACTTCATAATCGCCGTGCGGCAGCCTGTAAGTGGTTTCGCCTTTGGGCATTCGTACTTCTAAAGGAATTCCGGCAAGATCGAAGGCTTCCTGAAAGGCGCTCCGTGGTCCGTGAGGCACCACCATCGCACCGGTAGGCAGTCTAAATCCTTTAATAAGGCGTGTTGAAAACCGTCCGCCCAAGAAGGGAAGTCTCTCAACAACAAGGACTTTCATATCCATGCGCATCATTCTGGCGGCGGCACAAAGACCACCCACCCCGGATCCCAAAACAACGGCATCAAATTTCCTTTTTTTCATTATTTATCTCCGTGATGGCTTCAACCGGACAGTTTCGTATACATGCCTTTTGCCAGTTGTTTTCTTCTTTTAGAAATACTTTGATGTCTTCCCGGGTAAGCGAACCGATAAGACCGATACCGCCGAAACATTCTCTGCATTTATCATGATCTATCAAAACAATGCCGTAAGTTTTGAGGGCTTCCCGAGGGCAGGCAGCCGCGCAGAGACCGCATCCGACACACTTTAATTCATTTACAATGATTTCCATAGGCCATCCTTTTTTTCCCTATAAAAGTCTAGATCCGGTTTGGAGGCATAATTGTTCACGTTCATAGATGCAATTTCCGCACACGGCGCAATTTAAGCACCTCGATGCCTCTTCTTTTGCTGCTGAAAGGCTGTATGTTTTTTCAGGTTCGGCATATGATTTTTTAGCTTTAGCAGAGCTGGTTTCGGGGGGAATTTGCCTTTTCCTTTTGGGAAAAACAGATATAATTTTTTCCGGAATCTCGCTCAAAAGTCTGCCGGTGCCATTTTTAATGGAAGTCGTAACACTTTTTCCGCCGTTTAAAAACACTTCTATCGATTCAGCTGCTTTTTTACCTGAAGCAATTGAATCAATAAGCGTTCCGGGGAATGACGCCATATCCCCGGCAATAAAAAGCCCCGGAAAACCACTGATCATGAGTTCGGCACCCATGCTGACAGAGCCTTGTGGCGTTAAATTAAAAGGAATGCCGTTTAAATGATCTGTTCCGATTTTCTGTCCGGCTGCGATAATCAGATAATCCGTAGCCTCTTCTCGCATTCGCCGCTTGTCTATGACAGGTTTGATTTTACCGTCCTCGACCACAATGTGCTTTACATCGGCAAACCGGCAGGTGATGGATCCATCAG
This sequence comes from Desulfobacterales bacterium, assembly GCA_046483495.1. GTDB lineage: Bacteria > Desulfobacterota > Desulfobacteria > Desulfobacterales > UBA5616 > CAYLRU01. The sequence goes on along the minus strand of JAWODC010000001.1, from coordinate 47,193 downwards.
GATTTGCGGTTGTCTCGACAAGAGACTGTTCACTGTGAAATTCAACTCCTTCCCGTCGTGCCCTTTCAATTTCCCAATCAAAGGCGGCCATTTCATTCTGCTTTTCGAGGCAGTAAACATCCACTTTTGAAACACCCTTCCGAATGCAGAGTCTCGCTGAATCGACGGCGACATTTCCGCCGCCAATGATCAGGGCGCGCCCTTCCATTTTACTGTTTTTGCCGTTCTTATTTTCGATTAAAAAAGCCAAAGCACTGAATATCTTTGGCAAAGAGTAGTCGATATTGTTCAGAATAACGCTGTCGTGAGCACCGGTGGCGAGAAGAACGGATGAAAATCCGGTGTCGAAAAGGCTTTTTATGGCTTCAGCTTTCTTTATTTCGGCTCCGGTTTGGAAGCGGACCCCCAAGGATTTGATTCGAGAAATATCCTCTTTTAAAATACTATTTGGAAGAATAAAAGCAGGAATAGCTAAACCTAGAACCCCTCCGAGCCTGTCGTATTTTTCAAAAATCGTTACTTGATGACCTTGAAGAGCGAGGTCGTGCGCCGCGGAAAGGCCTGCCGGTCCGGAACCGATAACAGCGACCCGTTTCCCGCCGGCCTTGTTCATATCGGGGATTCTTTGCCGAAATTCTTTATCCGTATTTTCTATCACAAATCGCTTCAATGCACGAATGGAAATCGGCTGGTCTATTCGGCCGCGGATGCATTGATCTTCACATGGGTGGTGACAAATTCTGCTGCATACCGAAGGTAAGGGGTTCCTGTCCTTTACAAGGCGGAAAGCCTCCCTGTATTCTCCCATCATTGCTGCCATAATATAACCCGAAACATCCGTACCCAACGGGCAGGCTTTCTGGCATGGCGGGACAAAACGACTCGAATTCCAGCAAAGATTGTCGAAAGCGGGTATGTGTAAGGGTTTGCTCATTCTATATACCTCACAGGTTATTGAAAGATCTTTTTGGGCAAGAAAGGTGTGGTTATGGATTGTATTTTCGAGTGCATTCCAGAATCCTGAAAAATGGAATTTTATTGACATTGCAAAATTAAAATGTCAATTTGATTTGACATAATTATCAAATAATGCAATTAGCACTTACATATAAATAATGCCTTTGTCAACATTAAAAATGAACATTATGTAAGTTTTAATTTCATAAGGTATTTATCTTAGACCACCAACTTGAAAAAACAATAATAGAGAAATAAAATGCCTAAAAATTCCGCCGCCAACTCGATTAAAGATATGTCGCCACCCAGTCGTCAGAAAATAAACGACGCTTTCAGAACACTACTAATGGAAAAAGATTTTCAAGCTATCACTACAGCCGAATTGGCCGCAGCGGCGGGAGTTAACCAGTCCCTTATTTTCAGGCATTTTGAAAATAAAAAAGGGCTGCTTTATCAGGTTTTGGCCGATGATTTTGAAATTTTTCAAGTTAAAATAAATGATGATCTCAGGGGCATAAAAGGGGCCTTTAATAAGTTGCGGAAACTGATTTGGAGCCACATGGATTATTACGATAGAAACCCCGTTTTCGCCAAAATCATCGTTGCTGAAATCAATAGCTTTTCCGACTACTTTGAAAGCAAGTATTTTCAAATGACAAAGTCCTACTCCGAACTTCTTCTCAATATTATCGAAGAGGGTGTTGAAGAAGGTGAAATCAGAAATGATATACATCCCCACCGGATCAGGCAGACGATTTTAGGCGGAATTGAATACATATGCCTGCCCTACATAATTTATAACCGAAAAATAAGGACGGACGAATTTGCCGAGGATCTGTTCGAAATGATATTCGACGGCATATTGAGGAAGAGTTAAAAAAAATGGGCGTTCTTTCGGTATCAGCCGCTTTCCGCACGTTTGTCGCCCTTGGAAACAGCCTTCCCTGCATTCTTTTTAGCGTCGGATGAATCTCATTCTGTAAATGGCGTAAAAATATATACCGATGGCGGATCGAACACCACCCTTTAATCCTTTTTATTGTTTACAAGACGAGAGGAGAAACAGATGAAAATAGATTTGGATTTGGATCAATTCGGAAAAAACATCGAATTTACCAGGAAAATCGGGTTGAGAGCCGTACAGCTTGATGCGGAAAAGGTGATTCTTGAAATGCCTCAAGAGGGAAATGCAAACCATATCGGCACCATGTATGCCGGCGCTTTGTTTACTTTGGCAGAGGTTACCGGAGGTGCCGTAGCAGCGGTATATCTAATGAAGGGTGACACATACCCGATTGTCAAGGGGCTGAACATTAAATTTACTCGTCCTGCAAATTCGAATGTTCGTTGTGAATACACGATGGGCCTGGATGAAGCGCAAAAGATCATGGATGAATGCGATAAAAATAAAAAAGCGGACTACAACCTGAATATGCAACTACAAGATAAAGACGGCACTGTTGTGGCTGTTGCAGAAGGTTTTTACCAGCTTCGTAAAGGATAAGGCACATATAGTTCATTTTAATGATTCTGACAGGCCAATTTCTTCTGATTTGGCAGGATTTAAAGGTAAGCGCCATCTATTTTCATATGTTGACCGGTCCGGCCGGCACTCGTCAACTTGATGCGGGCATTTTTTTCGCCCATCCTCAAATGAACTCACCGGTCCGAGTTGCCTGCCTTATCATTAATGAAAACCGGTATTACACAAAAAAAATCGAAATAAAAAAGGATACCGAACGGTAAGTCATTTTCTTCTTATCATCCGGCGAATTTAAATGCCGCGACAATAAATAAAATTATCAATTAATTAAGTAAAATAAAATTGACATAGACCGGATGGGACCGTGTTGATCGCAGAGGGTATAAAAAATAAACTTGACACCCGGAATTGAAAATGCAAGAATTCCTTACCGATTGTTTGCTAGATTTCGCATCCAGAACTGAATCCGTGCTTTCCATTAATGAACCCAGATCAGGAGAAGAGGAATGGCCGAAGTACAATTTCCATACTTACTCTCGCCGTTGCGGATAAAAAATATTGATTTTCGCAACAGAATCGTGAGCACCGGTCATGGAACAAATTTAGGTGAACACGGTGCGCCCTCACAGCGCTTGACCGACTACCATGTCGAACGAGCGAAAGGGGGCTGCGGCCTTATTGTCGTAGAATTGGCGAGTGTTCACCCTTCGTGTATGACTCCGCTCATCGGCTATAATGAAGAATTGATTGCTGAATACAAAAAATTAACCGATGCCGTTCATGCACATGGTGGCAGAATTGTTCTACAAATCGGCCATACCGGACGGCAGCGTTTTTTCGGACGTCGATTGGCGTGGGCGCCGTCCCCCATGCCGTACCGATTTTTTGATGTTGTCGGCCTTACACCGAAGGAAATGGAGATTCATGAGATTCAAGACGTTGTGAACGGCTGGGGTAAGGCGGCCTACATAACCAGGCAAAGCGGATTTGACGGTGTTGAAATCCATTCGTTATACGGCAACTACTTACTAGGGGGATTTTTGTCTCCCTACAGCAACAAGCGTACGGATGCCTATGGGGGGAGCCTGGAAAATAGAATGCGGATTATCTATGAGGTGATGGATGCCGTCAGAAAAAATGTCGGAGAAGAATATCTTGTAGGACTGCAGCTCAACGGAGATGATTTGACACCCGGTGGCTTAAGTCTGGACGATTACAAGAAGGTTGCCGCTTTGATCGACCAAGAAAAACAGGTGGATTATATTGTCGTAAAAGCCGGGACTTACTGGGTTCCCAACATGGTTATTCCCGACATGCAACATCCCCTTGGTTTATGGGTGCCATTTTCATCAGGAATAAAGGAAGTAACTGAAAATGCTTCAATAATAGCTGTCGGTCGAATTAATGATCCTGTATTCGCTGAAAAAGTTCTGGCTGACGGGCATGCGGATATGGTCGGTATGACGCGGGCTCAAATAGCAGATCCCGAATTGGCGAATAAAGTCAAAGAGGGACGCCTTGATGATATACGTCCTTGTGCCGCATGCAACGATGGCTGCTGGGGTATGATTTACGGAGGACGATTCGGCTGCACCCACAACCCGGCAGTCGGGAATGAAAAACGGTTGGGAAGCGGAACATTGAGGCCGGCGGGCGCCCATAAGTCCGTATTTGTAATCGGGGGGGGGCCGGCAGGTTTAAAGGCTGCTGAAATTGCAGCACGCAGGGGCCACAAAGTCGTGCTCTATGAAAAACGCCCGCAATTAGGTGGGCAGGTGAGTATAGCATCGAAAGGTGCCGGACGGTCGGAACTGGAAGAAATTACACGCTACCTGATTCGGCAGGTAAAAAAACTTGGCGTAGAGATCAACATTTCGACAGAAGTATCCAAAAAATTCGTAATGGAAAAGAATCCTGATGCCGTGGTTGTCGCAACAGGATCAACACCGAGAAAAAGCAGCTTTACGGGCATACCTTTTTTTGATGGAATAAACCCGGATCCGAAAGGGGTCGACCAAAATCATGTGCTGACTTCGTGGGATTTGCTTGAAAGAGAAGTCGAGGTGGGGCAACGTGTACTGGTTGCAGATGACGGGGAGGGCAGCTGGAAGGGAATCAGTATTGCCGAACTCCTCCTGGATAGAAACAAGCAGGTTATATTTACAACACCCTTTGAATTTGCTCATGACATCACCGCCGAACGAAAGACGCCGCTGCTCCGCAGGATCCTGAGAAAAAATCCTTCTATTCTTCCCTATACCATGATCAAAGAAATCAGTGGTTCGAACGTAACGGTTTATAATATTTATTCCCGAGAGGAAAAGGTGCTTGAGAATATCGATCATGTCGTATTGGCATACTATCATGAGGCGAATGATTTCCTATATTTTGATCTCAAGGATTCTTTTCCGGAAGTTTACCGGATTGGCGATTGTGTTGCGCCGCGGATGATCGGAGATGCTGTTCGCGATGGTGAGCGGGTTGGAAGAATACTTTGACCGAATAGTGTTTAATGAATTAACGCACTTGAGAATTATGAAAAAAGAAATCTTTGTTCTGATCGAACACGACGAGGACGGAATCGCGGAGGCTGCGCTGGAAGTTATAGGAGAGGCCGTCAGACTATCTGGGTTTTCAGAATCGCTTGTTTCCGCACTTGTTTTAGGTAATGATATAAAAGAATTGAGCATGGATTTGGAGCGTTACGGTGCAGATAAGGTATATATTGCGGATCATCCCCTTTTAGCGCACTATTCCACCGATGGCTACTGCAAGGTGCTTGAAGATTTTCTAAAACATCGAAACGCATCGGTTTTGCTCATGGCTGCAACGGCGCTTGGTAAAGATCTTGCCCCCCGTCTCGCCGCACGACTGCAATGCGGATTAACAAGTGATTGCGCGGTTCTCAAACATCAGGGAAACGGTGCTTTGGAAATGACCAGGCCCATATATGGTGGAAGGGTTTATGCCGCATTTACCGGTCCCGAAACAGGAATGCAAATTGTCACTATTCGGCCCGGTATCCTTGGTGTAGATCCTTCTCCCGTCGGTAGGACTTCCGAAACGATCCGGATGAAAGTGATGCTCGAGCCGGAGATGATCAGAACCATGTATGCAGGTTTTAGAAGAATTGAAAAAGAAAAACTCGACATTTCTGAAGCAGACGTCGTTTTTGCTGTGGGAAAGGGGCTTGGGAAAGGGTCTTATCTGCCCGAAGTTAAAAAAACGGCAAAAATCATGAATGCATCTCTTGCCGGTTCAAGAGCTGCTGTCGATGAGGGATGGATATCGTTCGTTCGACAGATCGGACAGACCGGCAAAACCATCTCACCCGGGTTTATCTTGTGCTGCGGTATTTCAGGCGCCCAGCAATTCACCATGGGTATGCGGGAATCAAAATTCATTGTAGCGATCAACACAGACCGCAATGCGCCGATTTTTAACATTGCCGATGTGTCGGTGTTGGGGGACATGAATGAGATCATTCCGCTGCTGGCGGAACGGCTTAAAAAAGAACTCCAACATTCCGAGGAAAACAGCTAACTTCGGAAGAATAAGACAGGAAGTGTATCGTGGCTGAAAAGTTCGATTGTGTCATTATCGGTGCCGGACCGGCCGGACTCACCGCGGCGCTGATTTTGGCCCGGTCCGGAATGAGTGTTGTGGTTGTCGAAAGGGGTCAGTACCCCGGTTCAAAAAATATGTTCGGAGGCGTTCTTTATTGCCGCGAACTAAATGAAATCATACCAGAATTTTGGGAAAAAGCCCCGGTGGAAAGGCCGGTCATGCATTGGAATGCCAGTTTTTTAAGGGGAGGATCAAAAATTTCCCTGAATTATGAAAACCTGCAGTACAACATGCCCCCTTACAATGCCTTTACGGTTCTACGTGCCCGGTTTGACCAATGGTATGCCGATGTCGTGCAAGAGGCCGGCGCCGTTCTTGTTACCGAAACCCTGGTTGAAGATCTGCTTTACGAAAACAATAAAATTGTCGGCGTACGAACCGGCCGGGATAACGGCGAAATTATCGCCGATGTCGTTGTTGCTGCCGATGGTGTAAATACGATTGTTCGAAGAAAGGCCGAACTTCTTGGTGAATTGTGCGAAGATGAAACATATCTGGGCGTCAAAGAAATTCTGTCGATTTCTGAAAAAGCCCTGAAGAAAAATTTTAACCTTTCGGATAATGAGGGGGCTGCACACCTGTATATAGGTGATGTCACGGATAATGTTCCCGGCGGCGCTTTCATCTATACGAATAAAGATTCCATTTCGGTCGGCATTGTCGTTAATCTTGCATATCTGGTTCGGAGCAGGCTCAATACTCCAGACTTGCTGGAAAAATTTAAACGGCATCCACTGGTTCAACCCTATGTAAAAGATTCCGAGCCTAGTGAATACCTGGCCCATTTAATTCCGGAACCAAAATTCTGTTCAAAAAACAATTTCTATGCCGACGGACTGCTGATAACCGGGGATGCCGCCGGGTTTACCTTGAATACGGGATTGCGTCTTGAGGGTGCAAATCCGGCGATTACCTCAGGACGAGCAGCGGCCGAAGCCATTATAAAAGCTGCGGGGCAGGGCGGTTATACCGCCAAGAATCTCCATCTGTATCATGAATACTTGGAAAAGTACGGCTTGCTTGAAGATCTTAAAAAATTTAGGCATGCACCGGATTTTTTTAAAAACCGGCGCCTGTATAAAGAATACCCCGAGTTGACGAACGGTCTGGCTGAAGGGCTATTCAGTGTGGAACCGGGTTCCCGTAAAGGAATCGGAACTGTTTTCAGAGAACGAATAAATGGCCGCCTTTCCAGGACTCGAATTCTCAAAGATGTATACAGCGCATGGAGGGCTTTAGGATGAGCATAGAAGAGAAGCTTTTTAAAACCAGATTTTTGGTCGATCCGATGAATGCTCACATCCGGCTCAACAAGGTTCTATGTTCGACGTGCAAGGAAAGACCTTGCCTTACCGCTTGCCCCGTTCAGTGCTATCGCATGGAAAATGATGAAGTCCTTTTTACATGGGAAAATTGCGTTGAATGCGGCACCTGCCGCATCGTATGCCCGATGAATGCCCTGGAATGGAATTTTCCAAGAGGGGGTTTTGGGGTTTGTTATCGCTACGGATGAAAAAGGAGCGGTTTTCTTGAAGATAGTGGTTTGTATAAAACAGGTGGTGGATGTTGCATTTCCTTTCGATCTGGATTCTGAAACGTGTGAGATAGCGCTGGACGATCTGTTTTATATTGTAAATCCGGCCGATCTGTGCGCGGCCGAGGCGGCACTCAAAATGAAGGAGGCCACGAACGGGCAAATCATCTATATTTCACTCGGTCCTTCTCGAGTTGAACGTGCCCTTCGCAAATCCATGGCATTTGGAGGAGACGAGGCGATTCACATACTCTGTGAAGAGGCAATGCCCGATTCCCGAATCGTGGCTCACGCGCTGTCACGGATAATCAAGCCGTTAATTCCGGATATCGTCGTTTGCGGAAGCAGATCTCTGGACAACAATGAGTCGGAAATTCCTGCTTTTTTGGCAGAATGGCTTGATTTTCCACAGCTGACCGGAATTACAGCCTGGGAATTGTATCCGGTTTGCAAGCAGATGAGGGTTGAACGAAAGCTTGAAAGGGGAAGGCGGGTGGCCCTTGACTGCCGCCTTCCAGCCGTGGTTAGCATAGAGCCCGAAGCCGAAAGTCCTCGTTATGTAACACTACCGGACATTATGCACGCCGCCCGTTCCGATGTAAAACGTATCGATTTTAAAGAATTGGAATCCGAGGAATCCATCCATAAATTAAAATCGGCAAAAAGTTTCGTTCACTATTCCCTCCCCAGACCCCGGCCGAAAAAGCAGTTTGTATTCAATAGCGAACTCTCGGCAGATGAACGGATGGACATGATGATGTCCGGACCTATTAAGAAAGAAACACGTTTGCTGGAGGGGAATCCGGTCGAACTTGCTGAAAAAATAATGCAGATTATAAAATCAAAGGTGCCAAATTTGAAATGATGCCTGCGTCCGCAATTGCAGCCGAAATTTTGGACTTGACTGAAAACGGACGCATATACCGGTTTAGGCTGTTCAGGTAAAAAGGAGGTTTTTCATGATTAAAGAAGCGATACCGGCAAAATGTGATGCAGTTGTTATCGGATCGGGAGGTGCGGGATTGGTTGCCGCTTTACGACTGAAGCGACTTAAAAAAGATTGGTCAGTCTGGCTAATCGAACAATCCGATCTGTTAGGGGGCAGTACGTCTTATAGTGGAGGCGTCTGCTGGCTGCCGGGACACCAGTTTATGAACAATCCGGAGCGGGATGCCGAAAAAGCGAGAATTTACCTTAAAAACGCTTTTCCACAGATACATGAACCCTCCCTTGACGGCTTTTTGACGGATTCTCCTCGTGCATTGGAGTTTATGCTGTCAAGCGGTTTGAAAATGGAGGCCATATCGGATTATCCTGATTATTACATGGAGATCCAGGGATCCGGGTACGGTCATTCCGTTTCTCCTGACACGTACACGGGGCCCAAACGGGTTCGAAAACTGATTCGGCAAGTGCCTCATTTTTTCCCACCTTTTTCCGTGAGGGAGGCTATGGACTGGGGCCCCCACCGCATTCTCAATTGGGACAAGACATTGCTGGCGAAACGGAAAATGCTCGGCCACCAGACAATGGGGCGCGCGTTTATTGGTTTTTTGGTGGAAGCCTGCCTGAATGCGGGTGTTCACATCGCCCTGAATTGTAAAACTGAAGGACTTCTCATACAAAATGGACAAGTACAGGGTGCCGTAATTAACGGTAAAAAAACGGATGCTCCAATCATTGTCATTGCTTGCGGCGGATTTTCCCACAACCCGGAATTGACAAACCGTTTGGCCGCCGTCAGACCATTCTTGAGTGTTGCACCGGAGGCATGTGATACAGGGGGCGGTTTGCAGCTGGCATTGGAGGCCGGGTTAAAAATCGGCAATCCTTATTGCTGGTGGGTGCCGATTATGAAAATTTATGATGAGAACGATTCGAAACCGGGTCCGGACCTGTGGGCCTACCACCCCATGCTTTATGACAGGGCGTGGCCGGGTGGTATCATGGTAAACTCTGATGGTAAACGGTTCACCAACGAATCTGCCTGTTATAATTCCGTGGGAGGCATTCTTGCGCTGGATGAGGATCCCATGCTGAATCGGGTGTGGCTTATTTGGGGGAACTATTATGTCAAACATTATATCCGTGGCGTCACTTCACCTTTTCAACCCGCCAAATCCTACATGAACAAGTCCAAAGGAATAGAAGAACTCGCGGGGAAAATCGGGGTGCCTGCCGAGAATTTGAAGGCTACACTGGAGCACTGGAATGAAATGGCCGTACGAGAAAGAGATGACGATTTTCATCGAGGTGAGAGCCCTTACGACCGGTACATGGGCGATCGATTCAGGGAAGCACACCCCAACATAGAACGTGTGGAGCCGCCATTTCAGGCGGTTCGCGTTTACCCGGGATGTTTAGGGACTAAAATGGGGCCGATAACCGATGAATTCGGCCGCGTACAATTGGAAAACGGCGGAACAGTCTCGGGTTTGTATGCAGCAGGAAATGCCGCAGCAGCATTTCTTGGAAATATTTATCCCGGTGCCGGCGGAACATTGGGACAAGGAGTGGTTTTTGGATACAGGTCGGCAAATCATGCTGCCGGTCTATAATTGTATTTGTATCCGTTTTTAAATACCGTTTAGCCTTTCCGCGAGCTTTCGGGATTCGAGGATGGCATCATCGTCCAGTGTATCAGTCCCCGGAACAAGCCTGAATTTGCCGGTGCCAAGATAAATGGCACTTGGATAGAAAGCACTGTGGTGCCCGGCATCGTAAATTCTTCGATCATATGATGGCCTTCTTCCCACGGCAAGGCGGTTCGGGCTTTTCACTGCGGCTGCTTCAATGAATTATCGCCCCTTGAAAACAGGTTCTCTCTTTTCCATGTAAGCGGCCATCGCTTCTTTATAATCCTCTGTCCTCAGTACGACTTTGTTGGATAACAGCTCGTGTTTAAGCTGGGAAAAAAGATCTGATTCTGCGCCCCGATAGATAGCGGTTTTTGCCAGTTTTATTGCTATCGGTGGGTTGCCGGCGATTCTTGCGGCTAAATCTTTTGCTGACTTTAGAAGATTGTCATGCGGAACGACCGAATTGACCATTCCGATTTGTTCGGCTTTTTCGGCGGGTATTGAATCCCCGGTGAAGACAAACTCACACGCTCGCCCCGTCCCGATCAATCGCGACAGAAAAAATGTAGCTCCAGTATCCGGTACGAATCCTCTCTTGATAAAAGCAAGAGAGAAAGTGGCTCTTTCCGACGCGATTCGAATATCTGCGGCCAAAGCAAGAGAAAGGCCGAGGCCTACGGCGGGACCGTTTATAGCTGCGATAATGGGTATTTCCAGATTTCGGAGCTGAGCCGCTATCCAGACGACATTCTTATCCAGCGGAAGCCGGTCTATATCGCTTTGTTCAACCGCCGGCGCAATAAGATCGGTGACATCCGCTCCTGAACAGAAGCTGGGACCCGCTCCGGTCAAGATCAAAACACGAATTTCCGTATCGTCGGTGATGGCCTCGATAGCGCTGGTCACCTCGTCGCGCATTCGATAATTCCAAGCGTTTCGTCTTTGAGGACGATTGAGTGTAATAACAGCGACTTGCCTTTCTTTTATATAGGTTATCGTTTCATAGACCATTGTTTTAACTCTCCTGGAATGATTTTTTGAAAGAACCCAAGTTTCAGTCTAAAGGGCCGGAAAACATTAAAGCCTGTAAGAAGCAGCTCTCCCGACAAACAAAAGGATAATTGGTTGCGTAAAGTTAACTCTATCTCATGTAGAAAGGCAGTATCGTTGAATAATTTTTTCCTGATGCAGCTGAAGCACAGCGGACCGCACTACCTGCGGCAAAGTTGATCCCCAACCCCCAGCTTTCGACGCTGTCTCCCGTAAAAAAAAGATTTTTGACAAGGGGATGTTTAATCGGCAAGAATCGATCTCCAATCATTCCTGGTGTTGTGGAGACACTATAGAACTCTTCACCGGCCAGAATTGTATACCAGTTGACATTCTTATCAAAATCAGGACACTCTTCCCTGAAAAATGAAAAGAGACCGTTGATTATTTTATTCTGCAGTTCTTTATTATGTATTTCATCGGGATTGCGCGGGAGGAGTCCAGCAAAAAAAGCGATAAGTCCCTCGCCGTCTGGGGCCCTGTTTTTATCATGCGTGGCGAGGTCTTCAAAAGCACAAGTTACATCCCCCCGAAAACCGTCCGAAGCCCTGCATCCGGGTAGCGGCGGGACAATATAAAATCCCTCGAATTCGGGATCCAACTGTTTTTTTACATTGATCCACCCGTGAATACCTGCAAGGGGCTGTTTTGTTTCAACCTGCTTTCGATGCTCTTCGGGCCAGTGATCGTCCGGTAAGAGGGTGAGAGCCCTCTGAACAGGCACATTGCATATGATTAATTTGGAAAGGTAATCATCATCAGCCGTCCTTACGCCGACAGCGACGTAATCCCTGGCAAGAATCTCAACGACCGGGGCACCGGTTTTGATGAGCCCTCCTTTTTCTTCAATTAATCGGGCAAAAAGACGCGTCATGGCATTGTAACCCCCGACGGGTTGTCCTGCCCCGCCGTTGTCGAATCTGCGACCCGCGCACTGGATAATTAATCCCGCCCGTATATATTCTCCAGCAGACACCATTCCAGGATCATTTAAACCCACGGAATATGCCGCAACCCATTCGTGAAAGGCCTGTATATTTTTGCTGCGGGTTTTCGATCGGATATACGAAGAGAGATCGATGTGATCATAGCATGCAGCCTCCTGCGGCGACATCAAAGCCATTTCCCTCGAAATTCTATTTCCCTCTTTGAATTCATCGGGAGTCCAGTTTCTCATCAGGTAGCGGAGGTCGTTCCATTTGCCGTTGCCGTATATGCGAACCCCCCTGCTGTTATGTACCGGCAGATCCGCCCCTAATGCGGCTGATATAAAAGAGACGCGGCTTCTATCGCCACCCTGTATGGCGTGATATCCTCCTTCAAATATATAGGACGAAAAAGTTTTGGTTTTTATCAGGTGGTCAAGTGGTGGGTTTGACTGCAGCAGTCTGCTTCGGGCATTTAGAAGCAGCCTATTTCTAAAGGTGTCTTCATCACCATCGAAGTGCTCAAATGAATAGCATTTTCCTCCGATAACATCGGACTGTTCGAGCACAAGTATTTTCCAGTCTTCTTTTGTGGCAAGTATGGCGCCGGTGATCAATCCCCCGATACCGGCGCCGATAATAACGGCATCATAACTGTGGCTTTCTCGCTTCATCGTACATACCTTCCAGAGATATTGTTATCAGGAACGCCATCTAAACGTCTTCATATAGATGTTGATATGCTGATTTTAAATCCCGCTTTAGAAATTTACCACTTGGAAGCTTAGGGATTTCGTCTAAAATTATTACTTTCTTTGGAACCTTATAGCCGGCAAGCCCCTCCTTGCAAAACGCCCTTATTTCTTCAGATGTTATTTTTTCGGATTGCTGGGGTACTACAAAAGCTGTGACGGCTTCTACCCATTTGGGGTGGTAAAGACCCAAAACGCAGCATTCCCCCACTTTTGGGTGGGTGGCTATCCACTGTTCGATCTCTACAGAGGATATGTTTTCGGCCCCCGATTTGATAATATCTTTCTTTCGGTCCACGAAATAGTAAAAGCGTTCTTCATCCATAACGGCCAAATCCCCCGTGTGGTGCCAGCCGTTTTTGAAAGTTGCATCGGTTTTTTCCTCTTCCTTGTAATATCCAAGCATAACGGAAGGGCCCCGTGCCACCATTTCACCGGTTTCTCCAGGAGGCAGTTCATCATCATTCGAGTCGACGATTTTCATCTCAACCATGGCATGAGACTGCCCGATGGCCTCTGCCCCATTGAACCGCTGGTTGGATTCTTTCATTTTTCGTAAAAGGTCTTTTGACGTAAGTGTTGTGCCGAGCGGCGTCAATTCCGATTGCCCATAATAATTCTGAAACGAGGTGTTCGGCAACAGGTCCATGATTTTTTTCATCATGGCGTCATTTGTGGGGCTCCCGTAGAGGGTCGCGTACCTCAGTGACCCGAAAAGAGACCTGATTAACTTTTCGCCCTCGGGCATGTTCAGTAAATTTGCAAGTACGGTTGGGGCAAGATTGGCATCTGTAAATTTAAAGCTTCTGAAGGCCTTCATCACCAGGTCGGGGTCCGGGCGATGGAGCAGGACGGTTGTCGCACCGATATTTACATATCCAAGAATGGCGGAAATGCCCGCGACATGGAAAAAGGGCGCCACGCCAAGAGCAAGTGAATCTTCGGACATGAGCCGGCCAAAATCCGTAAGACCACTCAGCAGGGTTGCGTACCAGTTTCCGTGTGTATTCATGACGCCCTTGGGCATTGCTTCTGTACCACTCGTGTACATAAGGCAGCAGACATCGTCACCGGTTATAATTTCATTTGGTTCATCATCGGGATATTGTTCTGAACATAAGGAATCAAAATCCAGCCATGTTTTCGGCAGGGGGGTTTTGCCGTTAAGATCGATCATTATAAAATTTTTGATGCTCGGCAGTTCATCGGCTATTTCAAGAATGGTCCGGGTGATATCGTCTTCAACAATAAGCATTACCGGTTCACTATGATTGACCAGGTCCTTTATTTCTCTCCCTTTCAATGCAAAATTGAAGGGAGTAATCCATGCGCCGATTTTCGCAAGCGCCAAAACATAAATAACATACTGAATACAGTTATATGAAATGATGGCAATCCGGTCTCCTTTTTCAACCCCCATTTGCTTTAAGGCGTTTGCAAACCTGTTTGCCTCGGTGTTCAACTCTTTGAACGTAAGGCGTCGTTTTATTTCCCCTGCGTAGCTGTAAATAAATGCTGTTTTATGAGGTTTGTTGCAAGAAACTCTTCTCAATATGTCCCCAACACAAAATCTGCGCATCATATTCAGTTCAGAATCGACATTCATAAAGAATCCTCCCACATTTTTTCCGGTTTTCCACGGATGCCTAAAATTTTATTTTTCCACTCTGAATCTCCACATATAATTCCCTGTTCATTGGAATGTATGCATTTTATTCGGGATGCAAAAAATCGGTTTCGGAAGCGATGGCAAGGCCGCACGGAAGAACAAGACTGAAGCCTGCGCCGCTGGCGTACCCTCTTATGGATGCAATGACGGGTTTGGAAATGTCTTTGATTTTAAGAATGACGGCATTTAGAACACTTACAATTTCTCCTGTTAAATCATCCTTATTTTCATCGGAATTTATATCCGCTCCAGAGCAGAAAGCTCTTCCTCTACCGGTGATGACGATTGTTCGAATGTTGTCGTCCTTTTCCCAGGCTGTCAGCTCTTTGAGTAACCGCTTTGACATATTAAGTGTAAGCGCATTTAATCGTTGGGGGCGATTAAATTGAATGGTGCCGATAAAAATCATGTCCAGGTGAGTTCATCCGGAAGTGATGCTGTCTTCTATTTCTTTTGACGGTCTCATGACAGGTGCACTTAACGGCGGAATCCAGTATGCTTCTTCCGGCTTTTGCCTCAGGCTCAATGCCCCCTCAGGACAGGTGCTTACGCATAAACCGCAGCCGATACACCTGTCAGGATTAATTTCGGCGACGGCATCCCGGTTCACCGTCACGGCATTCACAGGGCATCGATCCATGCAGGTTCCACAGCCGGAGCACATTTCGGAATAGATCCGTGCCTGAAAATTGGTAACGGTTGCCTTTGCTGGTTTGCGCATTTTTTTAAGGAACTTCATGCCAAGGCAGCATTCGGGGCAGCAATTGCAGATTGAGTCCGGACTAAGGCTGTTTGCCATCTGGTGAACAAGGCCGGCCTTTTCGGTTTTTATCAATAATGCCATAGCTTCGTCCGCCGAGATGCGACGCGCCTTTTTTTGCGCGATATAATATTCCGCATAAAAGTCAAACCATATGCAAACCTCACGGTCCCGGTCGCAACGGTACCCTGCGGCACTATGGGCGTCATGGCAGGCGCATGGAGTAACGCTGATAAGGTTTTTGCTCAAAATAATAGACTTTACGTTATCGAAGGGAGCAATTTTTTGATTTGCTTGTATCGAAGAATTTACGGGTATGCTTCTAATCGGATTTGGCCCCCGCGTAAAAACCCCCTGACGAAAATAATCCAAGATCATCTCCGAGGTTCCCCTATCCAGGAATCTTGCATTATGCTCCCAAATACCATGGCTCCATGGCGCAGCGGCAAAATAACAGGGGGCATCGGGCTTTTTTGAAAATTTTGGAAATGTAAGTCCCTTTTCCGTCATTTGGTGCAGCAAATCAGACGCTTTTTCGATAGGAAGACCGGATTTTTCAGCTATCTCAACCGTCGACTGTAATTTATCGGAAAGATGCAAATACATATGGGCTTCTTCAACTGTAAAGAACCGCTCAAGTATTTTTATCTCGATTCCGGATTCGGTTGCGGCAAAGCCATGAGAGTATCGATCCAACCGTTCTCTAAGCAAATGGTAAATATCATGGGCCATATTTGTCTCCTTTTGCTTCTTTAAACGCATGAGGCGGCACTAAGAGGCAAGTCGGACGATAATCGTAGCTATTGATCAAGTGTAATTAAAGCTTACACATAATGAATGGAATGTCAAATAAAAAAAATATGAATATGTAAGTTATGCTTTCATATTTAATTTGATTCATTCAGATCGGTTTTCAGGTAAAAAAAATATTTGTTGACAAAATGATTTGCTTGTCGAAAATAATATTTCAAATACAACGTCATTCATGCTTTAAACCGTGAGCCGCCGCAAACAACTCCTCGGTAGCATGGAAGAAGAATGATATTGCTTCTTCGCACAAAGGCAACATTTCGATCACCTCAAAACCGTTAAGCTGAAAAATATGAGATGCTCGTTTCCTCACTTATTCAAGCCGATATCCATTGGAAACATGGTATTGAAAAACAGGTTGGTCGTACCTCCGATTGGGACTATTTTCAGCGGAACCGACGCTCATTTCGACAAGCGTTTGAGCCCGTACTTAAATGAAAGAGCCAAAGGAGGATTTGGGCTGATTATCGTAGAGGGTGTTGCCGTTGACCCGAGGGGCAGGGGGTCTTCCAAACAGGTTGGCTTCTGGGACGATAGTTTTATTCCTGAATTAAAGGAGGCTGTTAACGGTGTGCATGAGAATGGTTCAAAAGCCGCTCTCCAGCTGATGCATGCCGGTCGCAATACCCGCCCGGATGCGATATTCGGGCGCCAACCGATAGGCCCTTCGGCTGTGGCCGATCCGGTAATTCGGTATTTGCCCGGAGAGATAACAACTGAAGAAATCAAAGCCGTTGTTGAGGCGTTTGCAGCCGCTGCCCGGCGGGCAAAAGAGGCCGGGTTTGATGCCGTTGAGATCCATGGGGGGCACGGTTATCTCATATCCCAGTTTATGTCGGGTTACGCAAACAAGCGTCGTGATGAATATGGTAGAGATTTCAATGGATTTATCAAGTTCCCTGTTGAAATAATCAAAAAAACCCGCGCGGCTGTCGGTCAGGACTATCCGATTATTTTCAGAATCAGTTCGGATGAAGGAGTGCCCGGCGGTCGCTCTCTTGATGGCACCGTGAAAATGGTAAAGTGCTTGGTGGATGCCGGCATTGATGCGATCCATGTCTCCATGGGCGTATATGAGACGTCTTTTTTAACCATGGCTCCCGCCGATATGGATCAGGGATACAATATCAAAGGCGCCTCTGCCGTGAAATCCGCCGTATCCGTACCGGTTATCGCGGTAGGCCGCATACATGATCCATTTTTGGCGGAAGAAGTCATAGCGTCCGGCAAGGCGGACCTTGTAGCCGTCGGGCGGCAATCCCTTGCCGATCCGTTGTGGGGGATCAAAACGGCTCAAAATCGCACCGACCAAATTGTAAAGTGCCTCTCTTGTCTCGAATGCCTGTCCCTTGCCTGGCGTGGAAATCCAATTAAATGTGTCCAGAATCCGGTTTTGGGCAGAGAGCGAGAACACGAATCCCTGTCTCCGTCGGTTGTACGCAGAATACTGATTGCAGGCGGGGGGCCGGCAGGTTTAGAAGCGGCAAGAACAGCCGCCGTCTTGGGGCATCATGTTATTCTTTGCGAAAAAGAAACCAAACTCGGGGGGCAAATTAACGCAGCTGCTGTTTTGCCGAAAAAAGATCTTTTGAAGAATGTGGTTTCCTCCAGGGTCAAGGAACTCGAACGGCTGAACGTCGACATAAGGCTCGGTAAAGAGCTTGATGCAAGCGCTGTCAACAATATTAAACCGGATGTTTTGGTAATTGCCACAGGGTCCACCGGCTGTATGCCTGAAATTCCCGGTATTGACCGGGCAAATCCTTTAACAGCAGCAGAAGCACTCGCCGGTGAACTTGCGGGCAATGATATCCTGATTATAGGAGGCGGTGCGGTCGGATGTGAAATAGCTGAATATTTTGCCGATCAGGAGAAGCACGTCACGATTGTCGAGGTTCTTGGGAAAGTCGCTCGTGGCATGATGCCGCCACAACGCCATTTTCTATTAAATCGGTTGAATGAAAAAAATGTACATATATTAACATCGACAAAAATTATGGAAATTGGCACCGATGATGTGACCATTCGTTCTGTTGATGGGGTGAAAAAGATAGGTCCGTTCAATCATATTGTCGTGGCTGCCGGTGCAGTATCCGTGAATCGATTGACAACCGAGCTTCATGATGCCGTGCCGGAAATATGTATCATCGGGGATGCAAGGGACCCTGGTAATATATTCAATGCAGTTCAGGAGGCTTACGAGGTCATCCGATTTTTGAAAAAGTCCGGTTCGTAAACTCTCTTCCCTTCCAAAATTAAAACCCGCCATCAAGTAAAAATAAATCTTGACAACAACACAAGTGGTATTTTAAATGGAATTATATCTAGCGAACGATCGGTAAAATAACTTATAAAAGTCTGAAATGGAAAAAATGAAACAGTCCGGAGACATCAACCACAACAATACCTATAAGAATATTCTCGATTCAACAGCGAAGCTGATGGTTGAGAAGGGGTATCATGGCACTTCGATTCGAATGATTTCAGAAGAGGTGGGCATTCAAAGCAGTACGCTGTTTTATTACTTTAAAAATAAGGATGACATTCTTCGGACAATGCTTGCCGAATTGACTCCGGGTTTTATCAATGAACTGGAACGAATAGTTGAGAACGATTCCTATGATGGAATACAAAAATTAGGATACCTGTTTTATTCCTATTTGGGGCAGTTGCCGGAAAAGAGAGACGCCCTTAAGGTGTTTTTCAGCGAGAGTAAATATCTTGTCGATGAAAACAAGGCTCTTATGAAGCAAACGGAACGAAACTATCTGAAACTTATAGAAAAAATACTTGTACAAATTCGTCAAGAGCATCCTGAAGCTATTTCAGGGATCAATATCAGGGTTTTTGCCATGGTCATTTATGGGATTTGCAACTGGTCTCTGACCTGGTACCAAAAGGACGGAAAGTTTAGTATTAATGAAATGGTGGATCAGTTTATGAAAATTCTTCATATGAATGATCAAAAAAGCATTGAATCTGTGCTTCCCGATGAAAATTAACCTTATGGTATCAGATCATTGGATGTGGCAGGTGCTTTTGACAGCAAATAGAAAACTGAAAAACATAACAGGATCTGTGAATAAATGACCACGGTTCGTGATGTGAATAAAGCTTTTTCTGATCGGAAAATGTCGATCGTACTCCCTTATCCAGAAGATTGGCGGGTCAAGGATATTCGAATACTGGAAAAAAAAGATGCCTCAAAAGAGGTGAAGGTTCTGCTGTCGGTTGAGCTCATTCATGAAAACACAATAGTCAAGGATATATGTTATCTGGCAGGTGAGATCGAACGCGAGAGGCCCAAGATTTTAGATCCATGGGTGAATCCGACGAAGACGAGCCATATTCTTCCGGTTCGCAACAGGTTTGATTTTGACGATGAAAATGATGCAGTGACATATATAAGAACCGCCTTTTCCGAGCTGCTCCTGGATAACGGGTATGAAATTGGCGATTATCCCGGAACCGATCTATTTGGTTTTATCAAAAAGCGCCGGTTCTTTCTTATGATTACACCATGCTGCAATGAAAAAGCATCGGAAAAGGCAAGGAAGCTTATCGAGTTTCGCAAAGAGCACAAACACACGCATGATTATGGATTGGTGGTTGCAGCCTTTCAGGAACCGTTCGGTATACCTTTGTCCGTTCAGGAGTCATGGGTAATGGCCAATATGGATAAATTGGCATCACATCGGATTGGTGTTTACGGTGTTGATAATTCGGATCCAAACCGGATATATCCGTTTACCGTTTATCCGCAGGTTCACGGATTGGTGCGCTATTTTTCGGCCTCCTCAAGACAGTGGCAGGATATTCGAATGCAGTATGTAATGGCTCGAGAGTGATAATTCGGGGAAAAACAGAAAAAGGAAAAAAATATGGTCGTAGAGGGATTGAAAGAGACGATAGAAAGTTTCTTGGAAAGGGGAGACGATCCTCTAAACAACATTATGGGACAAATCGTAACGAAAAAGGGAATTCTTGCTTCGGTTCTTTCCGGTCACCACGTTTTGATCGAGGGCCCGCCCGGAGTGGGCAAAACCACACTGGCCAGGCAGCTTGCTGCAATTTTGCCTCCTGTCGAGGCTGTTGACGGATGCCCTTTTCACTGCCGGCCGGAGGATCCCGTTTGTCCTTCCTGCCTTGCAAGGAAAAAAGAAAGCAAAGCGCTTATAAAAACGTTAATTTCCGGCGCACAGCGGTTCGTCCGCATACAGGGGAGCCCTGATTTGACGGCAGAAGACCTCTTGGGGGATGTAGACCCTAGTATGGCCTTCAAATATGGACCCCATGACTGGCGGGCATTTACGCCTGGAAAGCTGCTCAAGGGCAACAGGGGAATTGTGTTTTTCGACGAACTCAATCGGATTCCCGAAAAGCTTCAGAATGCCCTCTTGCAGGTTCTGGAGGAGCGTACAGCTACAATCGGTCCCTATGATCTCGATTATGCGGCAAACTTTCTGATGATTGCCACCATGAATCCACGTGAACATGCCGGTGTCGAGGAGCTTTCCGACGTCCTGTTGGACCGGTTTGACGTTGTAACTATGGATTACCCGGAAACACCTGAAATCGAGAAAAATATCGTTGAGAAATATGGCAGCCGAATCGATAACGTTCAGGTTCCGGAACAGATGCTCGATCTGGTTATAAAGATTATTCGGTCGACACGTGAGGAGCCATGGAACAAGGATATGGACCAGGGGGCATCTGTCCGGGCCGGACTGGCATTATATGAGAAAATCCAAGCATATGCGTGGCTTGAGAAAAAAGATGAGGTGTCGATCGATCATATAAAAGAGGCAGCGATATCTACGATCGCAGGTCGTGTCAAAACGAGTCCGGAATCCAGATACTACGACGATAGTATGGGGCTCGTAAAAGAAATTGTCAAAGATATTATGAATGGAGAATAAGGTGATGCCAACAAGGGATAAACTGACGGGATTTACTATTGTTGTCGCCGGAAAAGGAGGTACCGGCAAGACGCTGATCAGTTCCCTGCTGGTCAGATATTTCGTAGATTTCGGACCTGTTCTGGCCATCGATGCAGATCCCGACTCAAACCTTCCGGAAGCGCTTGGGGTAGCAGCAGTGCATTCGGTAGGCGATATACGTGAATCACTTCTTAAGTTTAAGACGCGACAGACTGAAAACCGGAATGTCACTGTCGACAAGGTCCTTGAAAAAGGCATTATGGAGGCTATTGTAGAAGACAGGCACTTCGATCTTTTGGTAATGGGACGAAGTGAAGGGGAAGGATGCTATTGCCATATTAATCACATTCTTCGTTCCATTATCGACAGCCAGGCAAAGAATTATTCCACCATTGTCATTGACTCGGAAGCCGGACTTGAGCATATCTCCAGAAGAACCGCCAGGAATGTGGATCTTATGCTTATCGTAAGCGATGGGTCGGCAAAGGGAATGGCGACGGCGGCGCGTGTAAAAAAAATCGCCGAGGAATTAAACATCGAGTTTGGCCGTATGATGGTACTGGCCAATAAGATAGCCGATAAAACAAGGGATATAATCAAGAAATACGCCGATGAAGCAGGCTTGGAATTGCTTGGCTTTTTGCCCTTTGACCCCGATGTGGCTGAAATGGATGCCCTGGCAAAGCCAATATGGCAGCTGCCGAAAAATTCCGGGACAATGACGGCGGCAAAGGATGCTTTTGCCAGGATCGACGATATCCGAAAAGAAAAAATGAGTGAAATAAGAAGCCTGGAAATTTAGCTGAATCCTGAACGCTCAAAGGCTCAACATGAAGATAACCGATGAAATAAACAATTCGATCCTCTCGGCAGGGGACAATAACATTCGCGATGCGCTCTTTAAGGGATTGTCCCTCCCCGAGGATCACAAAAAAAACTTTATGGCCTCCTTAATATGCGGGCACCACGTTTTATTGGAAGGGCAGCCCGGTATCGGGAAAACAACTCTTGCTGAGCGGGTTGTAAATCTGTTGCAGGACAGGAAGGTTGTAGACGGATGCCCTGTCAATTGCCGCATCGATTCACCTGAATGTCCATGGTGCCTCCGCCGATTAACAAACGATGAACCGTTGTATTCGAAGACGTTGAAGGGAAAAGACAGGTTTGTCAGGGTGTCCGGAAGTTCCGATTTGGCCGTTGCCGATCTTATCGGTGATCTTGATCCTCAAACGGCATTTGAATACGGAATCTTTGATCTCAGGGCATTTGTTCCAGGTAAAATGTTAAAGGCTAATGGGCGTATTCTCATACTCGATTTCATGGACCGAATGCCGGAGAGGGTCCTCAACACGCTCTTAGCCGGCCTTTCGGGGGATGTGATTACTATTGGGAAATTCGATGAGGCTTTTCCTCTTGACACGATGATAATTGCCACCGGCGCAAGGGGCACATTGGCCCTTTTCCCGGCCGACCTATCAGATCATTTTGATTCCATTTCGCTTTCAAATAAGGTCGATCCGGTATTCGAAAAGAAAATTTTTGCCGGATCGAATGACTTTGCATGGGTAGAGCCCGGAATAGAAGTGGTTGCGAATACACGTCGTCATGAAGACCTTTCAAGGGGCATTTCCATCAGGGGGACCATCCGGTTCGGCGAATTGGCATCCGCTTACACCCGATTGAACGGCGAAGACGACCCGAATGGTATTCTTCAGGCAGCATCGATGATATCGCTGCCGCACCGGGTCAAGGTGGCGCCGCATGCCGAAACGAATCGACGGGCAAGCGAGATAATACAAGAGATTGTAATGCATGCACTCGGCCTTTCGGAAAAAAGCGAAGACGTTATGCCTCTTTCGAAGGAAAAAATGCTGGCTATCGTAGATGAAATAGCCCGAAAAGATCAATTCAGGAAACCCTTGAAATTTGGAATGTTCGATATCCTTTTGAAGAGAATCAAGCGCTTTCCGGATTCCGAATTGGCTAATGTACACGGAAGGATGGTCGACCGGCTTCTCGATAAACACAGTAGTTCGTATCTCGGCGAGGAACTGACCCTCGAACTCTTATCCGAAATTGATGACGTTCAGGAAAAGCAGCTAAAACTCAACGCCGAGCTCAGGGCCAAGCTTGAAGAGGAGGCTCTAATTAAAACACTTGATATGCTGGAGGACCATCAGATTTTATCCCGTTCCGAGAGAGGGTACACGCTCTCGATGCGCGGTATTATGCTGCTGCTGGAGAAGCTTGCTCCGAGACTTGGGTTTTCCGAAACTATCATCGGGCAGGGGATGCATAAATCCGGCACAAAAAGCAATATAGGGGAGGGGCGGATTGTCGGGACCCGTTCGTGGCGTTTTGGGGATAAATATAGAGATGTGTCCCTGAACAGGACTATACGCAGAGCCATTCGGAACAGGCACAGGGAAATTGCGCGGGAAGATATCAGGATTATGAAAAGGGATATTCGGAACCGAATGGATATACTTTTGTGTTTGGACATGTCGGGAACAATGGATCAGCTTGAAAAGGTCTGGTACGGTAAGGAAAGCGTAATCGCGCTGGCACTCGCAGCTTCGAATTATGGAGACAGGGTAGGCCTGATAACGTTTTCAAATATGGCCAGGGTTATATCTGACCTTACAAAGAACACGTTCATGCTGACGGAGAGGGTGCTTGATCTCGAGCTGCAGGAGAATGCATTTACAAATATCGGATACGGCCTGCTCACCGCAAGAGGTTTATTTGCACGTCATTCTAAAAGCCACAGCAAGCAGCATATCATTCTCGTATCAGACGGCGATGCGACTGCACCGCATCCATCCCCTGCCGGTTTTGCCATAAAGGAAGCCGCAAAAACAGTCAGGAAAGGAATTACCATTTCCTGCATCTGCATCAATGAGGAAAACGCAAATCCCGATCTAATGACCAAAATAGCCCGTATCGGCCGGGGAAGGATAACCGTAATTGAAGATACAACCTGCATGAAAGACGCCCTCGTCGGTGAAGTGCATGCGGCGGCACACTGAAACAGAAAGCAAGAATCCGTTTTAAAACGGTTTGCCTGGTAAATATAATGCACGAAAGACAAGGAGACGAAAATGGCGGAAAAAATCATCTGCGGTTCATGTAACGAAAATGAAGCAATCGAAAAATGCGCGATTTGCGGCATAAATCTATGTGAAATGTGCAAACAGGTCGTGCAGACCGAGGATATTTCCGCGTCCCATAGAGTGGGGGGCGTGAGTACGGAAGGCGTACTCGGACCAGCGCAGAAAAAAATTACGGTTTGTGCCAGATGTTTGGCAGAAACCGATTTTTTTGAAGAAGAGGAGCATGCAGCTGTTGCTGAGGATGCGGAATCTGTTAAAGACCGTCTGAAAAAATTCAAAATGCCGGGAAAAGGCGATATTACCGCAACGGTAGGGAGTTACGAACTGGATTTGACGGATATAACGCCGGATATACGCGGGAAGGAAGAATTAGTAAAGAAAATTCTTAAGACCGATTACAATGAATCCCGGGTAAGACAATACGGTACAAAAATTATTCCATTCCCAAAGGCAGGTGATTTGAGCGAATGGGACCAGGTCCTGCTTAACCGATATCGCCCTTTATATACAAGTCCGGAATATGTTATCGAGCACGGGAAAAGAAAACAGGCAAGTGATATCGTTCAGGCATCGAAAACCCTGAAAGACCATGTCTCGGCGACTGCCAAAGCTCTTGCGTCCGCCCGCGGGGTTTTAGACGAGGCCATTGCTGCGCTTGGGCCTGAGAAGGAGATCGATCTTGGTCGATCCATTGCCTATCCAACCTGCAATATCGCCCTGCTTACAGGGTTTTACCCTAAAAATCTGGCGGAAATGGACGGGGTCCTTGAATATGGTGAATCACAGCTTGTCGAGCAATTGGCCGTTCTTGAACAGAAAAACGGCAATCCGATGGAGCTGGAGGCTCGCTCTCTCCATCTGGGATCTATATTCGCCCTTGCAACAGAAGTCGAGGAAATGGTCAAGATCTGCTGTTTCGGATTTCTATCCACAGGCGACATGGGTGTGGCTGATGTTGCAAATTATCCTCCAGCCAGGACGCCTGTCGGTATGGGCACGGTCGACAGGAGCAAGCCCGTGCTTGCTTTTTTTGGGGATAATATCATGCCGATATTCCATACCGTAGGGGTATTGGAAGAAGAAGGGATAGAAAAGAAAATAGAGATCACCGGCATCGGAAATGCAGGCCATGAACTCGTCCGGATGTATCCGGAAGGCAAGGTTTTGACGTCCACAGGCAAAGCGATCAAAGCCATTAGGTCCGGTATTGCGGACTTGATTGTCGCCACTGAAAGTTGTTTCCCAATCGATCTTGCAGGACAGGCGAAAAAAGCGGGGATTCCCTTACTGGCCGCCGGTTCCGCAACGTGCCTCGATGCGCCGGACCTTTCAGAGGAAACGGAGGAAGAAATCTGCAACCGCCTGAATAATAGAGAAGCCGTACTCGTTCGCTCGTATGAAAAAGCCGCAAACGTTATTGCCGTGTATTTTAAAAATTTTGCCGGCAAAATGGGAACTATTTTAAAGTTAGAGGAACTGGAGTTTGAAAAGGAGCGGTGTACAGCATGTGACAGGTGTTTTCATGCCTGCCCGAATTCCCTTCAGATCAGTACGGCAATGAAGGATGAGGAGGGCTTCACTTTTCAAGATATTTACAAATCTTGCTTTTTCTGCGGCAAGTGCGAGGACGTTTGCCCGGAAAATATTCCCATTATCGATCTGATATTGGCGGCAAATGCAGAAGCAATAAGCAAAGATGCATTCAGGATGCGACCGGGAAGAGGCCCCCTGAGCCATTTGGAATTCCGCGATCTTACATTTGGACTTGTATTGGGCGGCAATGGTCCCGGAATGGCCGTTCTCTTAGGCTGCGGCAGGTATCCGGGTACGGATGATGAAATGGCTTTTATGGCCAAGGAGCTGCTGGATAGAAACTGCGTGGTCATGACTGCCGGGTGTGCCGCTGCAGACGTTTCAAGGATTATTGATGAAAAGTCGGAAAAGTCATTTCCGGAAAAATATTTGGCAATGGCTACTCTAAAGGGTTTTGTTAACTGCGGCGGATGTACCGCTGATTCCCATATTCTTGGATCTTTATCAAAGTTCGCGCTGCTGGGAGGAGGGGTTTCGATTAAAGGCAACCTGGAGCAACCGGCGGATTACAGTATGAACCGCGCTCCCTTTGTCGTTATCATCTGGGGGGCGGCTTCGGATAAGATGCTTGCCAAGGCGTCGTCATTCGTCAGAATGGGTGCACAGGTAGTCGTTGGGCCCAACGGCCTTGAGACGTTTCGATCATTGGTGGGCAACAAATATGACCGATCGACCTGGACCATATACGATGGTGTAACAGGAGACCTAAAAGAGATTGATCCCTCCCCCATGCATGGTATTTACCCCGTTGAAACCAAGGAAGAAGCACTTACAATGACGATGAAACTGTTTGCACTGGCCTGCAATTTGCGTGACCCAAGGCTTTCCGTCATCGATAATTACACCGAAATTCACGAGAAATATTTCGGTCATTTGCCGGATGACTGGACCTACTTTGTCAGAAGCCCTCTTGAATTGCATGTCATGAAGCGGATGCGGCTTCTGAAGATTTTGAGGGAAGAATACGGATGGGAAATCGAACGCACACAGGTAAACAAAGTTAAGGACCGTTCAGGGAATATGGTTTCACTGGAAGATTACACCGAAAATTATGGGATCAAACAGGGGGCCTACGCTACTCTTATCAAAAGATTGGTAATGCGTGAGGCGGTAAAGGAGTAGACATGAAACAAATCGATCTAAGTGATTGTATACGGTACATCAGGCAACACAAAAACCCTCTTATCTTGGCTGGAAAAGAATGTGACCACATAAAATTGAGCAACATAAAGCTCTTGGAGTATGCCGCCGATCTCGCAACAAAGATGAAATGTCCTATAGCGGCAACCGGGAATACTATCAAAGGGCTTGAAAAACATCAGACCATCAGTATTCAAAAAGCCTGGCTTGGTGAACTAATGGCATCATTAAAAGGAGAATGGATGGATCCAATTCTAAATAAGCGTCCGGATCTCCTGTTGTATATCGGGTACCGGCCGGAATTTATAGACGGAATGATTTCAGGTTTGGAAGGTGTCGGAAGTGTTCACCTGGGACCGGGGAAGTCATTAACTGCTGAAAAATGTGTGGAAGCTGATACCTTGTATGAATGGGAGCAGTGGCTTAAAAATTTCATTGAAACGATATAAATGCACGGAAAAACAAGTTTATATAATCGCTGTTAGATGGTTTCTAACTAATCATTTTGAGGTGAAGTCATGATCGAAATACCAGGCATAAAGCTACCCAAAGGACGAATTTATCAGGCACCGACCGATTTTGACGAACTCTTTGACGGTGTTGAAATAGAAATTTCGCCGCGCTGGATGGGACAAAAGGTTCGAAAAAGCGATATGTACATGGAAATAGGGGGGCCCAAGCACGGATATACAAGTTACATCCATTGTGACGTGATGAAAAACGCTGAAGATGTTGAAGACGGCCGCATTGAACTGATCGGGCCGGAAATCGACGAGACAGAGCCCGGCTCATCTTTTCCTTTTGGCATCTGGATGAGGTACTGGGGAACTCAGCTGACCGAAGATCACATCGATCCCCTGATCCGGGCGGGATTCAAGCCTTTTGAGGACGGTGAAGGATGGATGCTTGTCAATACCCGCGATACCATTTGGATCAGGCTGAACAATGAAAGTGCCCACAAGAATTCATGGCAACGAATGGGACAGGCGCTTATCGGAAATTGTAAAATCAATTTCCCGCTTGTGGAAAAAGCGGAGGTGCAAATCATTATCGCTACGCCCGAGGTCGGTGGAGTCGAACTCATACGAGATATCTTAGACAGCACTATTCGTCCTGAGTGGGAAGCCTATGATGCCCGACTGCAGGGGGTGGAAGATGAAGATGTCGACACGTTTTATGGATGTACACTTTGTCAAACATTTGCGCCTAACCATGTATGCTGCATAACTCCCCAGCGAAACCCTTATTGCGGGATTATGAGCTATCTCGGTGCCAAAGCAATTGTAGAAATAGATCCTTATGGATATTCATTTATGATGCCTAAAGGAGAGTGTATCGATCCGGTTATGGGTCGGTATACCGGAGTGGACCAAGCGATTTATGAACGCTCTTCGAGACGGGTTAGAAAAGTCAATCTTTACAGCTGCCTTAAATATCCGCAAACCAACTGTGGGTGTTTTGAAGCGGCGGCTTTCTATTTACCGGAACTTGACGGCATCGGCCTGGTTGACCGGCGCCATCCCGGCGACACGCCACTTGGCATTAATTTTTCAAAAATGGCGGGATACATGAGTGGTGGAAACCAGAATCATGGATCGATGGGGCTTTCCGCAAGGACGCCGAAATCCAAAAAATTCCTCCAGGGAGACGGGGGCTGGAAAAGAGTTGTTTGGATGCCTAAAGAATTCAAGGTGTTGTTGGCCGACTGCATCCCTGAAGAGATATACGACAAAATCGCTACGGAAGAAGTAAGCATTGAACCAAATGAAATAAAAGAGTTTCTCAAGAGGGTTGAGCACCCGATCATCAAGGAGTTCTGGAAAGAGGGCGAACCGGTCCCTCTGAAGATACCCGGTCCTAATGAAGAATGGCCTGGTGAGGAAAATATCTGATTGCCGACAGGCAGTAAAAAGGCTTAATCGAGGAAGCGCGCATGAAAACAGAAGAAAACGACCAGCGCTGGTTCAGAAAATATGATGAAATACCTCTTTATAACAGGCATCAGATCATTAATACGTTGAGATGGTTCCTGGATTATGCCGGCTATAAACTGGTCCCTGAAAAACCCATCGGCTTTATGAAGCCCGATATCAGGGCTGTTCGCAAGAACAATAAAATAAAAGATGAAATTATTTTTGTGGTCCGTGAAGGGGTAAACGATGCCGTCGAGGGTTTCCGGGAACTCGCTGCGGCAAAATGCTTTCGACAAAATACGATTGATTACGTTCTGGCCCTACCGCCTGTTTCGGAGCATTATCTTATTGAATTCCTGATTGATAAAGAGGAATGGTTCTTTCCGGTTAAAGACCACCTTTTTCAGCTCTGGCTGGTGAATCCGGAAAAAGAAAAGGTCGACTGCCTCATCGGATGGCCGAGAAACGAGGAATTCAAGCATTATTTTTCGAATCCGAATATGGTCGGCTTTTCCGGTTTCATTGCAAATAAAGCAACCAAAAGACTAATTTCCGATGAGTTTGAATAAATAGAAACAAAATTTCCATGTCTCAAAAAAGCATGTACGATATATATGAATACCTTCCCAAGACAAACTGTGGGGAATGCGGAATGAATTGCATCAAATTCGCCGGTTACCTTTTGTCAAGGGACGTGAGACCCGAAGATTGCCCGACCCTTTCTGAACCGGAGTTTGCCGAAAATAAGAAATACTTGAAAGATTTGCTTGGAGACGGAATAAAGAACGAACTTACCGGCCTGATAGTGGATCAAGACCGGTGTATCGGGTGCGGAATATGTATTAACGTTTGCCCCGTTCACGGAGCGAACAATTTTGAAGTGACCCTTGGAAAAGGGCCGGCTTGGGACGATATTGTCGTTATGCAGATTGTCGATGCACGGATTATTCTGGTTCATCCTGAGCTTTGCAACAGGGCGATACCCTCTGCACCTCCTTGTAAAGCCTGCGCCGATTATTGCCCCACCGATGCAATGGAACTTGTATAAACCGTTTTCCGGCCGTAAGTAAAAGTGCGGCTCCTCTGCCTGGCAGGCATATGTATGACGGCATATACCGGCCTCGGATGAAAAAAACCAATCCAATTAAACGGCGTCTACTCCAGTATTGCAAAAATAACCAAAATACAAAATCCATTCATGAGCATCCAAAAGTTTACAAAAGAAAACCTTGAGATGGTAGAAAATGGTACGATTCAAGATCCGGTTGTTAAGCAGAATGAATTCGATGATTATGATCTGGCATGCCACTCCAAGGTATGCTCCGGCTGCAGCTGTCTTTGTGACGATATTTCATATTATGTAAAGGACGGGCGGCTTGTCAGGACCTTGAATTTGTGTGAAATCGCAATGAAACGAATTCGTACGATTTCTGCTGAAGATCGTGTAGTTCCACTTTCTTCCCATGCTCTGGATCACAATCTGAATGCTGCGGCAGAGCTGCTCAAAACCGGTAAAGCGCCGCTTATTCTGGGGGCGGATGCATTGGATGAAAATGCCATTGTAGAATCCCGGAAGCTCGCGGAAAGGCTAAACGGCATTTGGATGCCGTGGGGTGTGACGGGAATAAACCGATTTTATCGATGCGCAAAAACGTACGGGTGGGCAACAGCCCTGCTCGATGAAATCAGAGACAGAGCCGATGCCGTGATTTTTTGGCGAGCCGATCCGTTGGATACACATCACAGACACCTTTCTCGTTATTCCTATTTTCCCCGAGGGCGTTATACGGAAAGAGGCAACAGTGATCGCACATTAATTGGCGTTGCAGACCAAAAAATGATAATCGAACCGCTTTGCCAACAGTTTTTCATGTTAAAATCTTGTGATGACAGCCGCTTTTTAAAAGCTCTAATGACACCGCCGCAGGCGGAGCCGTATGATCATCGTGATTTTCCCTTACTGATCAATTCTCTACAGCGGGCATCCTATATAGCCGTATTCGTCGATGCGGAGAAAACAGCCATGGATGGCCTGAACTCTTTATTTGAATGGGCGGCAAACGTAAACCTATCAGGCCGTAAAAGAGCGGTGATTTTACCGCTGTCGCGTACAGGGGCCAACATAGAAGGTTTTAAACGCATATCACTTGAACACCACAATGTATGCGGCGGATTCGACTACTCAGGGACCCTTACCGAAACCGACACCGTTGACGCATTGAAATCCGCGGCGGAAATTTCAGGATGTGTTTTAATGGTGGAATCGGGTCCGGAAGGAGCGAATCGGATATTGCCGCCGGAAATTTTTTCTGAAAAGAAGCTCATCGTTCTGAATCATTTCAAACAGGAACCGTACGCAAGTGCCTGTGTTTCAATACCTTTATCGTTGCCGGGTGTCGAGACGGGCGGGATATTTTTTAGAGCGGAAGGGCTCCCTCTCTTAACTGAAAAAATTGAAGGGCTTCATGTAGAGGCCTATCCTTCGGGGGCCTTCGTTTTAAAGGAACTTTTAAACAGAATCGATTGAACCCCACAATTCGTGTACGCATGGAAATTAGACCAAAAATTTGCATTCGAAACGCCAGAGTGTACGATCCCGCCCAGGATTGGAATGGTGAACTCAGGAATATTCATATGACCGATGGCGTAATATGTCCGCCTATTGATAATCCCGATATGGTTATCGACCTTGAGGAAAGAATCGCAATGGCTGGGGGTATAGATCCAAACTGCCATCTCGCCTTTCCCGGACAGCAGTTTGCCCCGCTCTTGGATAAAGGGATTCCCAGTCCGGTAAATATCGGCACTGCATTCTCCCGAATGGGATATGTCCACGTTCATCATCCGTTTACCTCGTTGCTCATGGCCCACGATGTGCAACGGACGCTTAACCAAATACCGTATGTTGATAAGTCCTTTAATATCTCGCTTGACTTCAGGGATATGGGGAAAAACATCAAATCAAAAAATGTAAACGGGTTTTGTGATGAAATTCGAGCGCTGATCCACCTGACCGGAGCCATCGGATTGTTCATTACTTTTCCGTTCCTCAGACATAAACAGCCCTATTACATCCAGAAAAACATCAGCACTAAAAAGACGTTTGAATTTCTTTCCGAGATAGATGACCCCGATGTTTTTCCATTAGCCCTTTGGGGAGTTCCCTCTTTGCTGGAAAATACTATTCCGATGGCGGAACGCTTTGTCATTTCCTGTTTGGCCGATACTTTCGAATCGGAAAATTCCCTGGAAAATATGGAATGCTTTCTTAACTCCGGCGGTAAAGCATCGCTCGGGCTCAATCATAACCGAAAATTTCTTGATGTTTCATGCACAGATGAATATTTGCCCGGTACATTTTCAATCGATGCGGGCATTCAAAACGCTTACCCACTGCAGTACAGAATGCGTAAAATTGAAATTATGAGCGATTTATCGCAAATCGGATGGATTACGATGAATAGGTGCGGTAATTCAGGCGGGATTTCTCTCTCTTCGATTTCACCCCCTATGGGATATATGGACCGGATCCCCCTTGTTGTATCATGGCTGATAAATAAAGCTCAGCGTCCGGAATCGATCGATAACGTCCTCGATGGCCGAGAATTTGATTTATTCGATATTGCGCGTTTTACGCGCCTGGGACCTGCTTCTCAACTCGGTCTTGATGATCTTGGACATTTAAAAGTGGGTGCGGCAGCCAATATCGCCGTGTATGATCTTAAACCGAATATGTCTGCCGCTCAAACAGTCGAGGCGCTCTCCAACTGCTGGTGTTTGATCAAAGATGGCCTTGTGATTAGAAATAACGGAAAATTCACCAGTGCCAAACCCGATTCAAAGATCAGATACCGACAAATCGATTTTGATCCGGATAGTCTAAAACGAACAGCTCTATTACAGACCCCTTCTTTACGTATGGAAAATCTTTTTTTAAGGAGAAATACTTCTGAATCATAATGAAAGTCAATTGAAAGACCCTTATTATAATATACGTGCAATAGAGAGAAAGAGAAAAATGGCCCAAAAAATTGCTGATAGACCGGACCAGGATTTCGTGCTGTTCGAACAATTTTATGTAGAAGAATTTGCCAAAAATAGAAATATATAAAGATTTCAGCAGAATGACCTTTGAAATGATAATTAACGAAGCGCGCAAATCTGCCATAGACGTTCTCTACCCATCATGTGCTGCAGGAGAGATAAAGAAGGCGCCAGATTTGAAAACGGTGCCGTAAAAGTGCCAAGCATTTATAAGCAAAAAAGGCGGTTTCGGGGTGAATGAAGGGATGAGCCGCGTTATTTTGAAGAAGCCTCCTTTGAAAAGATTGAACTCCCTCTATAATTCAGAGTGTTTTAGAAAAACAATTTCTGAGAATATAGTGAAAGGACCAGGATATGGAAATTGGCAATATGGGACACTGGATTGCATGGTGGAGCCGGGTTGAATATGAAAGGAAAGCGGTCGTATTTCACGGCAAATGCATCAGCTATGGTGAATTGAATGATAACATCAACAAAGTCGCCGGTTTGCTTAAGGAGCATTTCCATGTCAAGAAAGGGGACCGCGTTTGCTGCCTGCTGAACAACGCGATAGAATATTACGAATTTGTATTTGCATGTGCGAAAACCGGTGCGCGATTTGTACCAATAAACATACGACTCTCTGGAAACGAAATCGGTTATGTCCTGAAAAATTGTGAACCGAAATTACTTATAAGTGAAAATAGTTTTCTGGCCGTATTGGACACCGTAAAGGACCTTGTGCGCAAGCGGGCGTTCATCAATCTTGAGGAAAGCAGCTTCAAAAGGCTCATGGATATGGCCTCTAATAGGGAACCGGAGGATCAGGCGTGCTGGTCCGATGATTTTGCAATCTTATATACTTCGGGGACAACGGGTTACCCCAAAGGCGCGGTTCTAACCCAGGAAAATATTAAGACCATATGCCAAAATGCAGTTACTGCGTATTCACACGGATCGGAAAGTAAAGTTCTAATCCAGGCCCCCCTTTGCTTTACAGGTGGCCTGGTCACGTTATCGATGCCGATGTTTTATTCCGGGGGCTCCATTGTTTTGGAAAAAACATTTATACCACAGAGAACGCTTGAGCTCATTCAAAAAGAAAACATTACGTGGTGCGCTGCGGTGCCCACCATCTGGAAAGTCGTCTCGGATTTGCCTGAATTCGCCGATGCGGATTTGAGTTCCCTGCGTTTTGCTTTTTCCGGGGGTGCCCCTGTTCCGGATAGCATATTAAAGGCCTATCAGGAAAAGGGGGTTACCTTCTCCGCGGGTTACGGACTTACAGAGGGCGGAGGTTTTAACATGTATCTACCCTTTAAAATGGCGAATCATAAAAAGGGGGGGTATATTCCGATGATGTGGAATCTTATTAAGGTGGTAAACAGTGACGGCAACCCAATCAGTCCGGGAGGCGAGATTGGTGAAATATTGATCAAGGGTTCGGTAGTTTTCAGGGAGTATTGGGGAATGCCGGAAGCGACCGCGGAAACCATCAGAGATGGCTGGCTTTATACCGGTGACCTCGCATCCATCGATGAAGACGGTTATTATTTCATTATAGACCGGGTTAAAGATATGATTATCAGCGGCGGGCTCAATATATATCCGGCTGAAATCGAGAACGCCATCTATATGAACCCCAAAGTATCCCAAACCGCCGTCATCGGCCTCCCGCATGAAAAGTGGGGTGAAATCGTCACAGCCGTTGTAGTGCCAAGGCATGGCATCGACCTTACAGAAGAGGAACTAGTCCGCTTCTGTAGAGAGCGGCTAGCGGACTACAAATCTCCAAAACGTGTCATATTCAGAAAAGAGATGCCCATGACTTCGTCGGGAAAAATTCTAAAGAGAAAACTGCGAGAAGAATATTCAGAGAGGGTTGCCAACATTTAAGATGGAGATAATAAATGAAAATTGCAATTATCAATGGAAGCCCGAAGGGGAAAAAGAGCACAACTTTACAGCTGGTACAGGTGGTTCAAAACAAATTTGGTGCATATGAGTATGCTGAACTTCCAGTCGGCGCATCGATCAAAGCATTGGAAAAGGATTCAGCCAAAATGGACGCTGCCATCGACGAGTTGAAAAAAGCAGATGTCCTCATATGGTCGTTTCCGGTTTATGTCATGGTTGTCCCCTCTCAACTTATGCGATTTATCGAGCTGATTCAGATGCATGCGCCGAAGGATCTACTAAAGGGGAAATATGCAACATCCATATCGACATCACTGAATTTTTTTGATCATACGGCACATACGTATATGCGAGAAGTCTCCGAGGATTTTGGCCTGCGATATTTTGAAGGATTTTCAGCATCTGCGATGGAGATGGAAAAGGAGGAATTGCAGCGGAACTTAGCATCCTTTTTCGGTGAATTTTTTCAAATGTCTGAAAAGAGGGTGCCGGTTGAAAGGTTGTCTTTCACGATCTCATACGGCAGCTTTGTTTATAATCCGAAAAAAACCATCGAGACCCCAAAAAAGGGAAGCAAGAATATCCTGGTTCTCACGAATGCCGGATCCGATGACACCAATCTGAATAGGATGATAGATGTTTTTGTGAAATCAACCACAAACAAAGCAAGAGTTGTTGATTTAAACGCACTCGGCATCAAGGGCGGCTGCCTGGGGTGCGGCGAGTGCATGGCTACGGCTGTTTGTGTATACAAGGATGATTTTATGTCCTTTTTTAACGAAACGGTAAAGCCGGCGGATTCTATCATATACGCAGCAGCCATAAAAAACCGCTATATTTCTTCAATATGGAAACAATATTTTGACCGGAACTTCGTGAATGGCCACAGGCCGATACTCAATGGAAAGCCCATGGGATTTCTCTTCGGTGGTCCCCTTCGCCAGCTTCCGAATTTAAGAGAAATATTCACCGCCCATATGGAAGTCGGCAAAAACCCTTTTATCGGTTTTCAAACCGACGAGTGCGGCGATACCGAAGAGCTTACGAGAGAAATAAGGGCCTTTTCGGAGAAGGTTGATAGAATATTGGAAAAGCCGTGGATAAGACCTGCCACCTTTTTGGGGGTCGGCGGACACAAGATATTCAGAGACCTGGTTTACAGCATGCGAACACTAATGGTGGAAGATCATAAGTATTACACCGAGAAGGGACTGTACGATTTTCCCGAATGAGAAATAAATATGGTGGGATTCTCCTTCGGCACCTATCCCAAGTGAAATCAACAAACACGAGCAGGTTCGTACGGCGCCTTCATTCTTAATTTAAACCAACCAACGGCGATTACGTATGAAGAAATCGGAGGACCCATGCTGAATCTGGAATTGCTGTCTAAAAGAGAGCTGGTCAGAAAATTGAAACTGGCCATGGATATTGCCACGGCCGTGGATGGAATGTGGTTTTTGGCCGCAGAAGAGCAAAATGGATATCAAAGGGCGCTTGAAATGGATATAAACGTATGGAAGCGGTATCCTAAAGTATTAAAAAAAAGAATATCAAAATACTACAAATTCAATGAGGTAGGGCTTGATGCGATAAAAGGTTTAATTGAACATGATCCGATGATGGTTCCCTTAGAGTTTGAATTTATTACTGAAAATATTAACAGCATGATATTTCAAGTATCCAAATGCCCTGCTCTTGAAGCTATGGAGAGAATGGGAAGGAAAAAGCTGACTTGTGAGCCCGTTGAAACGGCTTACCTTAACGGAATAGCCGGTATTTGCGATGGGCGCATCGAGGTGGAGGCTCTTAAGTTGCCTCCCAGGCTTTCTGATGATGAAATTTGCTGCCAATGGCGGTTTTTGCACCGATAGTACCATCCGGATAGATTTAAATCAGATAATTCTGTTTGGAGATGTTTATATAATCGATGGTCCGGACATAGCAGAATGGTCAATGACCCGCCAAAATGAATCTTTTTAAAATGGATTACTTGATTGAAGCAACGCTACAAAACCCGATTAAAAAATCCATCCGGCCGGCAACGATTAAAAGCAGGCCTGAATAAGGGTACATAAGCCGACCGGTCGGTTCATCCAGCAAAACCTCCACCCTGTTGAATCTTATCAGGACTAACGTGATTCGCAATTGGTTTGCCATTGGTTATACATATTAACCTATTGTTATTTATGATAATAATATGCCGATATCCATTTATTGGCCTGAAGCCTCCGATGTAAATAGCTACCAAATAAATATCCGGCCCGGCTAATAAATTGGGGCAAATTATTTTTTTGTTGACATGCTTTTTTTTATGTGTAAGTGCTAATTACACATTAGATGAAAAATAATGCCTAATTTTTAAATCGTTCCTCACTCAATTTCATTTGACTTCGATTACCAGCTGATTATCTCCCCTCTTGAGATTTTAGGGAACACTAAACATTATATGATGAGCTCCGGAACATAAACATACCTGAAAGGCTGTTATAAAAATCGGATTTTGTCAAAGATCAAGGACAACCATCCTTTGCACTGTAGAGACTGCATATGTCTGTGGATAGCTTCTCACGTGATTTTGTAAGGACCTCTTTTTTGCCAAATAAATAGTAGGGGCTTTCTTTATTGGTGAGTAGCACATCGATCTGTAAAATGCATGCAACTTTCGATGCCATTATAGCATGCCGAAAAGATTAGCGCCTTCAATTTGTTTCTAAATAATTTCAGATGATGAAGGCTCATTTTCTTAGCGCTATATGGGTCCGGGGTATTGGAATACATCTGTTTTGTAGCAATCCTCTGGGTACATTGCAGATAATTCGTTTCTGATACGTCACAAAATGTTATTGTTTGCTTATTTCAGTCAAACTAAGAACAATCTGAAAGGAGTTTAGGAATGATTCAAAAAATCGGTAAATTTATTTTAGTGTTATCTATTATAATGCTGATAACGCCATACTTCACCATAGCCAAGGAAGTCAATTTTGGAGATGTGGTCAATTCGGAAAATGTCGAGGAATACGAAGAATATTTTCCACCCTTCGTGGTTCGGTTCATCAAGGATGGTTTTGGCCTTGTAGAACCTACTACTCCTATACATGTGGAGGATCTTGAAATACCTCTCCCACCCAAGTCATTTAGGGAAGCATCTGAAAAAAACAAAGGAAAGGTTACGCTGAATCCGGAGAATTTTGAATTGGCCGGTTTTGAATATTGTGGATATCCATTTCCTGATGTCAAAGAACCAAACAAAATCGAAAAAATAATGGCGAACTACTATTACAGGTGGCGGACGGATGATTATTATTTCAGGGAACCTCACCTGACGGCTTCAACCCAGCAACGGAGGGGCGGGAGAATAACTAAATCCTACAGCAAATCGGCCCTGGTACGCTACATTGGGCGAACAGCTCCCGGGTTCAAAAAAAATTTAAATAATCCAAACGAGTTGTACTGGGCACAAATGAACCGATTTTTTCAGCCTGCATACAGAAATCTCCAGACCCTGCAGTGGCGTTATATAGACCCTGTTAAGGACGATGATATGTGGTCTTACATCCCTACTCTTCGCAGAACGCTGCGAATGGTCTCCTCTGAAAGGGCCAATCCCATAAACGGATCGCCTCTTACCTACGATGATTTTATGGGCTTTGACGGAAAACTGCAGCAATTTACCTATAATTTGGTTGCTGAAAAAAAGGTTATCGGAAATATAAATTATGATGAGGACCTTCATTACGAGAAATATCCGGAGGGATACTATCCGTATCCCGTCTTTCATGGACCGGATTATCCGTACGGTCTCGTCGATGTTTATGAAATAGAAGTCATTCCCAGGGATCCAAAATATCCAGAGTCAAAAAAAGTTCTTTTTATGAATAAGCATAATTACTGGAACGTGTATACCGAGGTTTACGATAAGAGGGGAGAACAGTGGAAGGGATTGATTTGCAATGTATCTAAAGTAAAAACAGAAAAAGGCGAATACGGCCCTTACAACTCGCAAATGGATTTCGACCTAAAAACCGGCCATTGGCTCCAGATAATAACAAATAAGCTTGTAATCGATTCCGGGTTTCCAACCGAATTATTCGATCCGGCCATTTTTCAAACCTGGCCATAATGCAATCTACCGATAATACCATTAACTTAAGAGTTAACACCGAACCTATTATCGGAAACAGAGAGGAGGAGGAGATGCTGATGAAGAAACGCTTTACACCTATTGTGAGTAGTTTTAAACAGATTGGATTGCTTTGGGCGATATTTCTGTTTTTCCCCTCTTTTGCCAATGCTTTTGAGATGCCGAAGCAGCCTTGGGAATTGGATGGTTTCGTTAGGAACAACACGGCTGTCTGGTTGGAAAGCATGGATTATGTAAATAACCAGGATCCATTGGCTTCCTTCAGAAACTGGTTTCGGCTGAACCTCAACGGCGGGTTTACATCGAACCTCGATTTAAAAGCTGAGGTGCTTGCCGTTTACGAGCCCGAATATGAACGGGAAGAAGGTGGTGGAATACCGGCCAACGAGTACAATTACTTTGACTTTCGAGAACTTCGCCTGGACTGGCGAATAACCCCGCTCCACAGTCTTCGCATCGGCCGCCAGATCGTTAATTGGGGTGAATCCATCAGCGCCCGCGTCGGGGATGTAATCAACCCCGTAGACTCTCGGTTTGATCTGGGTTTTACCAACCTGGAAGACACCCGAATGCCCATCTGGATGATCCGGGGACTTCACCTTTTTACATCCATCAACACCAGTCTTGACTGGGTGTTTTCTCCTTACATACAAGCGGACCGTTATCGCGTGAATCGAACCCCATCAGCCGCTCTTACCGTTAACTCGGACGGATCATTCACGCCCGCTCCTCGGTTCGCCGCTTATCCTGAAATCCGAATGGAAAAGCTGTTCGGTACCCGTGATGCCGTTATCGCGATACCGGGGGCCGGTCCGGGCGGCACTACACTGGTTGTCCCGGGTCCATTGGCCGGCCCGCCATTCAGTTTTATTTACCAGGGTGCCGATATCTTCGGTGGCCCGACAGCACCGATCGATGCGGCGATGGCGGAATCCCTTTTCGGTCCTGCATTTGCCGGTACGCCTTATCCGGCGTCGGGGATTTATTTGACAAGACCCCCCGTGTCTACGACGGATTATCCCGATTCCAGCCTGGAGGATGCAAGGTGGGGATTTAAAACATCCTCGATACTGGCGGGATGGCAGACGGG
Source organism: Desulfobacterales bacterium (assembly GCA_046483495.1). GTDB lineage: Bacteria > Desulfobacterota > Desulfobacteria > Desulfobacterales > UBA5616 > CAYLRU01. The sequence goes on along the minus strand of JAWODC010000001.1, from coordinate 7,173 downwards.
GGTTTATTTCTGGCATTCAAATGAACTTAGCCCGACAATACGGGTAAAGGGCGGGTTAGGCCCTATCGGTACACCTTTGAATTTGGTCGTAGAGTATCCCAAACAGAACGTGTACGGTTTTTTTGCGAATAAAAACTTTAGCTTCGGTGTACTGGCATTTGATGTCGCCTATCGGCCGGATCGTCAATACAATACGCTGGATTTCGCAAAGTATCCGGAAGGCATTACCGAAAAGGATAACCTCCTGGCTCAAGCCCGATTAAATAAGGACCTTATGATCAGGTCGTTAAACAAGTACGCAACATTTTCTCTAATTGTGGAGTATGTAGGGGAGTTTATTCTCGATGATCTCGATGATATTCACGTCCCAACTTATTTTATTACCTATCACAAGGATTCCCACACTTTCTTGACAAGCTTCAGCACAGGGTACCGGGCAAATATGTACAAGCCGGGAGTAACTGTTTTATATAACCTTCGCGGCAGCGGTTTGATACAGCCGGAATTCACTTATACACCGGATATTTTAGACAGCAACCTGTCGTTTAAACTCCAGTGGGCCAATGTTTTCGGTGACAGTTTTTATGAATATCCATATGGATTGCTAAAGGATTCCGACATGCTGATTCTGACCACTCAGTTTTCCTTTTAGTGTTCTACTATATTATAACGCCCGCCCGACTAAATTCGGGCGGGTACTGAATGCCGATGTTTTGGTTTCAAAAAATGAGGTGAGCTTCATAAAATCAGCTGTTCGGATAGCGGATACCGCCACCTGTAAGCCGGGCTTGCGGTAACAGGCCCAATTGGAATGCATCAACACAGTCCCTCTACACATAGACGACAAGCAGTCTCATATGACACCGGTCGAATATTCGAAATGTGAATGAATACGATGGCGGCCTGAAAGGTCTCTAAGCAATTGAATTCGCTTGCCGGTAACCCAGGTAAACGCTCATAAAAAAAACAATCCGGAGCGCTGAAAATCGATTGAAAAACATTTTTAAAAAAGCTTGACATCTACCTCCAAAATTGCCAATATGAACCAACCGGTCGATTTATAACATGCTCTGAAGATCAGTTCTGGCGATATCCTGGCCGATCCGTTTTACATGACTGACCCTAATAACGTGTCTTTCGTACGTCGTTATCCTGCTGGAACGGCCGGTATGTAAAAAATCTCTCTTACGAAGCATATCACAAATAGTTTACTTTTTTTCAAGCTGCCCGATTCATTTCGGCTTCAAAAAAACAATCGAGGTTACACTTGAGCATCAAACCGATATAGATAAAATAATTATGTAAGCCATAACCATGGTTTTTGCCATGTCTACTGAAGGACCGATGTGGCCGGCTGGGGATTTTCCTGAATCTCCCCGGCCCTTACCTTTCTGTACAAATCACCCAGAAGGAGGTGGCGATGATGCGAATCCAGACAAAAAAATGCATAATCTGCGTTTTCATTGTTTTTGTCTTGGCAGGCATATCCACGGCGGTAGAAGTAAAACCGGGGGATGTAATAACTTCCGAAAATGTCGATCAATACAAGGATTATTTTACTTCATTTATGGCCAGGTTCATAAGAGACGGCCATGGAATCGTACCCCCTGCATCTCCTATTCATATTGAAGAGTGTGCGATACCGCTTGCTCCCGATTCATTTAGAAACGCATCGAAGGAGAACATCGGAAAAGTTACGATAAACCCCGAGGACCTGTCACTGACCGGGTTCGATTACTGCGGCATTCCTTTCCCTGAATTAAAAGAGCCCAACCTGCCTGAAAAAATAATAGCCAACTTCTATTACAGGTGGCGCACAGACGACTATTATTACGAACCCGAATATTTGTGCGCCAACTCTCAGCAAAGAAAGGGGGGGAGAGTAACCTGCTCTAATAGCGGCTCTGCATTCATACGTTTTGTCGGACGAACAGCTCCAGGGTTTGAAAAAAATCCGCCAAACCCGCACGGGCTGTTCTGGGCGCAGACACTTCATTTTCACCAGCCGGCATTTAAAGATCTGATGACGTTGACATGGCGATACCTGGACCTGGAAAAAGACGACGATATGTGGTCTTTCATTCCAACGCTTCGAAGAACCCTCCGGATGGTTTCGTCTGAAAGAGCCAACCCCATGAACGGCACACCGTTGACGTATGATGATTTTAATGGTTTCGATGGCAGATTGAGTCAATTTTCCTACAACTTAATAAGCGAAAAAAAAATGATCGGCATGATCGATTTGGATATCGATTCCCATTATGAAAGAAATTCCAAAGGATATTATCATCACCCGATCTATCATGGTCCGAATTATCCTTATGGTGAATCAGAAGCCTATGTGATCGAAATACATCCGAAAGATCCCTCATACCCGGAGTCCAAAAAAGTACTGTACATGAACAAGACCAACTACATGGCTATGTATTCCGAGGTTTATGATAGAAAGGGGGGACTCTGGAAGGGTTATATTTTCAATGTTTCAAAGAATAAAACATCAAAAGGTGAGGATGCTTTGTGGTTTGCTCAATCCGTTACAGATTTCAAAACCGGGCATTGGCTTAATGTTGTAACAAATAAAAATATTCAGGATTCGGGAGTTCCCCATGACATATTTGATCCCGGTAATTTTTTTCTTCATTTTTAAACCTGTTTTAAGCGCTTTAGCACATCGAAAGAGAAGATCTAAAGAGCTATTTTAAAATACATTTCTTTAGACATTTCGAAAGTCGAAGGTATGCAATGCAGGTTGTCTCAAAATAGCCGAAGCATGTTTTTGTTTTCAACTGATCCTATGAGGAGATAATATTGAATTATCGAACAATTATTCTGAACAAGCAGGACGGAATTGCCACGATTACCTTTAATCGACCGGAACGGTTGAACGCCATTACCAATCGACTGCTGGAAGAATTTGAACACGCCTTATTGGAAATCCGCACCGACGATGAGGTAAAAGTCATCGTGATTACCGGAGCAGGGCGCGGTTTTTGCGCAGGAGAAGACATAAAGGAATCGCCGCAAACCGATATCACCAGAAAGGTTTCAACCAAAAGGGGTGTTTTGGCAGTCGAAGTTCAACCGGCTTTTCCTGTTGTCATGAGAGGAATGCCCAAACCCGTCATTGCCGCCGTCAACGGAGCGGCAGTGGGGCAGGGATTCGCCATCACACTTTGCTGTGACATAAGAATCGCTTCTGAAAATGCAAGGTTCGGTGCCTTCTGGGTGAAAAGAGGCATACCCCCGGAGTCCGGAGGCGCATTTAATTTGCCCCGCATCATCGGACCGGCAAAAACTTTCGAACTTTGTTTTACGGGGAAACTCGTGGATGCATCGGAAGCGAAAGAAATAGGGCTTGTCAATCACGTCGTCCCTGCCGACGACTTGATGGATTTTACTTACGAAATGGCCAAAACCATGGCCAAGGGGCCGCCCATTGCCATCGGGGCAACAAAGCAACTCATTTATCATGGTATGGAAACTGAAAACATGACGACTTTTCTCGAACGGGAAATTTTCGTGATCTCCCACTGCTTTCAAACAGAAGATCGCCTGGAAGGATTGAACGCCTTTCTCGAAAAAAGAGAGCCGAAGTTTCAAGGCAAATGAATCTTACCAATGATATCAGAAATAAATTTTAGGAGAAATAATGGCAGAAGAAATTTATGAACAATTGGTTGAAGCTCTAATGAAGCGCGGCGGCGCGATTCCTCCTGTTAAATGCAAAGAATTCTATGCTCTTGTAGAGGAGCTGTTTACGAACGAACAGGCGGAGGTGGCGGTGAATATGCCCATGGGACCTGTTTCTGCAGAGCAGATCGCCCGGGAAACGGGCATACCCATAAAGGAGATCGAGCCGCTGCTTGAAAAAATGGCCGATCAGGGCCTTCTTTTCTCAAGGAAAAAAGACGGAGTGACACTTTATACGATGCTCCAGCTGGTGCCCGGAATTTCGGAATATCAATTCATGCGCGGAGGAACGACTGAACGTGACAAAAAACTCGCGATGCTCTTCGAAAAAATGCATCACGTCACCTGGGGGGCACCCGAGGCTGAGAAGAATCGGCCTACATTTCCATTTTCCCGTGTTATTACCATCGAAGAGAATATATCTTCCGGTACGACGGTACATCCATATGATAAGGTCTCCGAGTATATAAAAGGTGCCGATTACATCGCACAAGGTACGTGTTTTTGCAGACATCAGGCCGAGCTTCTGGGGAACCCGTGCGACAAACCGAAAGACACCTGTCTGACCTTCGGGCCGACAGCTCAATACGTGGACGAGAGAGGTATCGGTCGGCTTGTCTCGAAGGAGGAGGCTATGGATATCCTGGACCGTTCGGAAAAGGCCGGGCTGGTTCATTGCTCGAGTAATGTTTCGGACAGAATCGATTTTATCTGCAACTGCTGCATATGCCACTGCGGGATTATCCAAACTTTTAAGGATAAACAGAAGATCAATTTCGGTGCACCGTCGAATTATATCGTAAGCCCAGTTGAGGGCGCCTGCAACGGGTGTGAGACCTGTATTGAAATGTGTCCTATAGACGCGCTTTTCCTTAATGATGACGACGCAGTCGAACTTGATGACGAGCTCTGCATTGGATGCGGATTATGTGTCTCTGCCTGTCCATCGAATGCTCTTGAGATGGTAATTCGATCCAAACCCCTGGTGCCTCCCAAGAGTTTTCGTGAGTTGATGACGGCTGTGGCGGCCTCAACAAAAAGGCAATAATACATTACGGTAAAGATGAATAAAAGCGGCTGAGATAATTGAAATAATAGAGGCTGTTTACAGCCGGAAGATTAACAGGGCTTGGGGTAAACTCCCATGCCCATTGAGTATTGAATGAAAGGAAATCGAGTAATGCTACACTTCAAAAAATCCCTTGTTTTGGCTTGCATGTTTCTTTTATCCATTCATGGAATATCTTCGGCGCAGCAGGTCAATGTCGGCGACATAATAACCCCGGCCAACGTGGACCAGTACACCGATTATCTTCCTCCTTTTGTCGTCCAGTTCATAAAAGACGGATTTGGTGTCGTAAGCCCGGACGTTACGTCTCCGATATATGTTGGAGACGTCCATACACCGCTTGCACCGGAATCTTTCAGGAAGGAATCTGAAAAAAACAGTGGAAAGGTTACCCTGAATCCCGAAGACATGAAATTGACCGGATTTGAATATTGCGGAATCCCGTTTCCTGACGTTGAAGAACCAAATAAAGTTGAAAAAATACTCTGCAATTATTACTACAGGTGGCGTTCGGACGATTACTATTACAAAGAACCGTTTGCCACGACATCGAAGCGGAAAGGTGGAAGAATTACCTGCTACAATACCACATCGGCACTTGTCCGATACGTTGGACGGACGGCTCCCGGCTTAGAAACGAATCTGGACAATCCAAATGATTTGTTCTGGGTGCAAATGAATCGTTTTTTACAGCCCTCCTTTAAAAACCTTCGAACGCTCCAATGGCGGTATCTTGATCCGAAAAAAGACGATGACATGTGGTCCTATATCCCTACTCTTCGAAGGACACTTCGGATGGTTTCATCGGAAAGGGCCAATCCCATAAACGGGACGCCTCTAACCTATGATGATTTCATGGGATTTGACGGAAAGCTGAACAAATTTACCTACAAGCTGTCAGAAGAAAAAAAGGTCATCGGCAACATAAATATGGACGCACAGGCTCATATTCGAAGATATCCGGATTTGCGATACGAATCACCCTTATTCCATGGACCCGAATACCCGTACGGCATTGCAGATGTATATATAATAGATGTAATCCCAAAAGACCCCACCTATCCGGAGTCCAAAAAAGTTCTTTATATGAACAAGCTCAATTATATGAACGTATATTCCATCGTTTATGATAAAAGAGGGCAGCCCTGGAAAGGGTTGGTTAACAACGTATCTGAAACAAAAACCGTACAGGGCGAAAAGGGGTATTTTAATGCCCAAATGGATTTTGACATGAAGACCGGGTATTGGATGAATATCTTCACAAATGGAGTGACTCAGGATTCCGGGCTGCCGAGTTCGCTGTTCGACCCCGGCATTTTTCATACCTGGCAGTAAAACGATTTTCGGAAGCATATATTTCTCATAATGCTAAGAGCCCTTGGAGAGCTATTTCTACTCTCCGGGGCTTTTTCGTTTAATCATAAGGCCAATCAATCTGTGTGTTGCTCCTTTTATTGTTATGCCTGAGCATTCGCTGAAAAAGACCTTCATTTGTAAGTCATTATTTGTGGTCAACTAATCCGGGCATTAACCATGCCTATGAATCATGACTTTATTATTGACAAGCAGTTCATTTTCTGAAAAAAAGGAATGTTATGTTTAATGTACAGGAATTGTTCACAAAGGGGAATGCGCATGGATTTTGATTATGGTGAAAAAGCTGAGAAACTGAGAAGTGAAATTCGAGAATTTGTAAAGAAAAATGTACCCCAGAATGAAGCAATACAGTTTGCCGAGGAGCATCATGACCACATGTGGGACCATGGAATGAATTGTGCCAAAAAACTGGCCGAAAAAGGTTGGTTGACCATGAAGTGGCCCAAAGAATATGGCGGTCAGGATGCGCCTGTTTGGGAGCAGGTGGTTTTGGCGGAAGAGGCGGGTTATTGGGGAATTCCGGGATTGGGTATGGGCGTCTCTGGAACAAAGTGGGTAGGCCCCTCTTTAATGTTGTTCGGTACGGAAGAGCAGAAAAAGAAATACCTTCCAAAAATTGCAGCCGCCGAAGCTGAAGGTGTATGGTGCACGGGGTATAGTGAACCGGATTCGGGCAGTGACCACCACAGACCACCACGGCCAGGATGGTGGGCCCGCTATGCTTGGCCCACCCTACGGCCCAGGGGCGGCTCGCGACGGAGATGGAAGGGATTTTCGCAGGGGAAGCTCATAGCCCAGTGCCAGCAGGAAGCTCCTGGATACGCCGATACTGGCATTGGGATTGGCAGCTTCACCACTGCTTAGGGCTGTTCCCAAAGGTCCGATAAGCATCAGATACAGGATGGCCAGCAGCCCACCTGAGCTACTTAAAGTACAAATATTTCCCATTGGCAGAAATAAAACCACTACCACAGAGCCTGCCAAAGAAAGCAGTATCCCAAAGTTGAACAATAATCCGTGGCTCATGCTGGTTTGAT
>JAWODC010000062.1:0-25176 GCA_046483495.1 Desulfobacterales bacterium | reverse complement strand
CGCCCGACCGAACGGCGCCGCCGGCCAATTGTGCCAGCCGTAAACCGCCTCCACATTTTCGAGAACCCCTTCTTCAATCATGCGGCGCGCCCCGTGTCCGCCTTCTTCCGCCGGCTGAAAGATGAGGGTAACCGGTTTTTGAAGATGCGTTTCCTGCTGTTTGAGCCATAATGCGGCGGCAAAAAGGGTGGCCGTGTGGCCGTCATGCCCGCAGGCATGCATACAGCCGGGTGTCTCAGAGGCCCATACAACGCTGCCGTGTTCCTGTATGGGCAATGCATCGATTTCGGCCCGAAGCGCAACGGAGCGTCCGGATGCGTCGGCCGCGATCACGGCTACGGTTCCGGTTTCGGCACACATCCGCCAGGGAATGTTCGCCCTTGTAAGCTCTCCGCGAATGGCGCCGGCCGTTTTATGCTCCGACCAAGCCGACTCGGGGATCCGGTGAAGCATGTGACGCAACTCGATCGCCGCCTCGATTATTTTTTTCCAGGATTTGGACATCGCCTTCATGCCGTTAGGGGCGCATCATTCCGATTTTCGCCCGTTTTCAGACTGCATGCCGGCATAACGGACGTGAAAAAGGACCCGGAATGGCGACAGTGTAAATAGGGAAAAAGAAGAATTTCGGAAGATTGTTTCATATCTTGTTTTTCTCAAAAATAGGCCGTTATGTCAAATCGGTTCTATTTGCGCATAGAAAGAACAAAACAAACGTTTTTTGGCTTGCCGGATTATCCATTTCAAATTATAATTTATTTTTAAATCTTTTAGGCGGGGATTTGGAAATTGAAAGTGAATCCGGCAAGGGCGCCGCTTTTACCTTGTACGTTCCCTTCGAAGTTACACGAGAAATGAAAGAAGAACCCATTCGGAAAATTATTCCCGAAACGCACATTACCAAAAAACCCGGAGAAACCATCCGGGTGCTGATTGCAGACGATCATCAAATTGTACGGCAGGGTCTCGCCACAATGCTGGCTCTTCAGGCGGACATCCAGGTCATAGGCGAGGCTGCAAATGGAAAAGAGATTGTCGATATGGCAAGAAATCTAAAGCCGGATGTCATACTGATGGACATCACCATGCCGGAAATGGACGGTATCCAAGCAACCCGCACGATCAAATCGGAGAACCCCCATATCTGCATCATTGGATTGTCGATGCATGACGCACAGGAGAAGGCCGATCAAATGAAGGCATTTGGGGCCTCTGCGTATTTCACCAAAGACGGTGCCGCCGATGTGCTGATTTCTGCAATCCGCGGGGTGTGTTCGGATTAGTCCGGGATACTCCGAGTGTTTGCTTACGATCTTCGAATCGCATCCAGAGCACCAGAAAATCATGGGGCTCTTTTCACATATTGCAAAAGGTTTATAGAAATTAAGAAAAACCCTCCATTCTGCTTGAGCTTTTCTGAGTTGTGTTTGGACACAAGGTTTGCCTTGAAAATGTATGCCCGGATATGTAAAGTTACGCTAACGTTTCGATTTAAAAGGCCAAATGCAAAATTTTAGTAAAGCTGGATAGTAAGGCAGAACCATGGCGACTAACGTGTTAAAAAAAACAAATCATTTACCCGCGCAAAGTGACGGGGAAATGTTCTCTCAAAAGCACCTTAAAGCACACCTTGCCAACTCGCCCATTGCAATTATCGAATTTGACGCCTCTTTTACCGTAATTCGGTGGTCCGGCGCCGCAGAACGGATGTTCGGCTGGAAATCCCGGGAGATTATCGGCAAAAAAATGGACGCAATGCATTGGGTTCACGAAGAGGACAGGGCTTCCGTTAGCAAGTTATCGAATGATATGCTTACAGGCACCCGCCCCAGGAGCTTCAATTTCAACCGGAATTATACCAGGAACGGCTCCATCATTTATTGCGAATGGTATAGTTCGGCTGTCTACGATACACAGGGTAAGCTCGAATCAGTGCTTTCCCAGGTGCTTGACGTTACGGATCGAACCCGGGCGGAGCAGGCATTGCGTGAAAAGGAGAGGCGCTTCCGTGCATTATTGAGTGCCAGTTCGGAAGCGCTCTATCATATGAGCCCGGATTGGAGCGAGATGTACCATCTTTATAGCGGCGATTTGCGGGTTAGTGCTGAAAAGCCCGATCGGGACTGGTTTTATAAATATATTCACCCTGATGATCAGGCGGTTGCCAGTGCCGCCATACAAAAGGCGATTCGTAACAAAAGCGTTTACAGGCTCGAGCATAGGGTCCGGCGACCTGACGGCACCTGGGGATGGACTTTTTCACGAGCGGTTCCGATTAAGGATGAGGACGGCGAAATCATTGAATGGTTCGGTACCATCAGCGATATCTCTAAGCGCAAAGCGTATGAAGCTGAGCTTAAAAAATACGGCGAGCGCTTCGGTATGGCTGCCAAGGCCGCGAAGGTGGGCACGTATTCAAGGAACCTGCAAACCGGAGAAGATTACTGGTCACCTGAGTTTTTATCCATTTTCGGTCACGGACCTGATGTTGGGCTTCCTTTGAAGGACGGAATACCGGCGGCCATTCATCCCGATGATTTTACGAACGTGCTTGAAGAGGCACGGGATCGATTTCATCGAATATCAACACCCGAATTCAATACCGAGCATCGGATCATTTTACCGGATGGTCGCATCCGTTGGGTCATGGTTCGGGGTCGGACCGATTTCGATGAAAAAGGCAATCCATTGCAAACGGTCGGTCTTGTTATGGATATCACCGATCGCAAACATACGGAAGAGGCCTTGCACCAAAACAAACAAAGCCTTGCAAGAGAGCTTCAGTATGCCCGGAGCATCCAGGAAATCAGCACGAAAATGATCCAGGCCGACAGCATTCAGACACTGTACGAGCAGATTCTCGATACGGCAATTGAGGTGCTGAATGCGGACTTCGCAAGCATACAAATACTTCATCCCGACAAGAGAAATGGAGAAAAGCTTCAGCTCATCGGATATCGGGGCTTCAACGAAAAGGCCGCAAAATATTGGGAATGGGTCAGTCCGTCGTCTCAAAGTGCTTGTGGTGCGGTTCTGAAGACCGGAAAGCGCTTTGTTGTGCCGGACGTTTTTACGTGTGAGTTTATGGCCGGCAGTGAAGATCTCGAAATATATACTCAAACCGGCATTCGAGCTGTCCAGTCGACGCCGTTGTTCTCCCGGTCGGGGACGTTACTGGGCATGCTTTCCACTCATTGGAAGAAGCCGCATGATCCTTCGAAAGGCGAGTTGCGCACTTTAGATGTGTTGGCCCGACAAGCCGCCGACCTTATGGATCGGATAAAAGCTGAAGAAGCGCTCAAGACGGAACAGGTCCGCCTGCAAACCATCATTCGTAATCTTCCCGAGGGGATTATGATTGCGGATGCGTTGTCAGGCAAGATCGTCCTCGCAAGTGATCAGGTAAAAACGATTTTTCGGCAAGATGCTTTGCCTGTCAAAACGATTGCGGGATATAAAAAAGTCTATCACCCGGATGGTAGGGAATACCGCGCAGATGAATGGCCATTGGCACGCACAATAACAAATGGGGAAATTGTACAAAACGAAGAAGTGAAAATCATGCGCGGGGACAAATCGTACGGTTGGATTTCCGTCAGCTCGGCCCCGATTACCGATCAACAGGGAAAGGTTGCTACGGGAGTGGTGATTTTTTCCGATATCACCGAACGCAAACGATCGCAGCAGGAACTTCAGCAAGCACGCGATGAACTTAAGATTCGCGTGAAAGAACGAACTGAGGAACTGGAAAAACGCGCCACTCAACTGGCCCGGCTCAGTTCCGAACTAACGCTATCCGAACAGCGGGAACGAGACCGGATTGCCGAAGTCCTTCATGATCACTTGCAGCAACTGATCGTCGGTGCCAAAATCGGCCAGGAAATGTTGATATCCGACCTGGACGATGTTGCAAGACCTAAAGCCGACCGTGTTCTTGATCTTATCACTCAGTCTCTTCGAACCTCCCGTTCATTATCAACCGAACTCTCCCCCAATGTTCTTCGAACCGGCAACTTGACAGACTCCCTAAAGTGGTTGGCCCGGTGGATGCTTGAAACCCACGGGCTCGAAGTGAAGCTGAAAATAAACCAAAAGATCGTTCTGAAAAGAAAAGACATTATTATATTGTTGTTCCAATCCATCCGTGAGCTGTTGTTAAACACACTGAAGCATTCCGGTATAAAGTCTGCAACTGTATCCACAAAAATTGTAAACGGGGATCTGCTGATTATGGTGAGCGACGAGGGGAAGGGCTTTGACCCAAAAAGAGTACAAAAGAAAAAATATTCTTCCTCGCAGTTCGGTCTTTTCAGCATTGAAGAGCGTTTACAGCATCTTGGGGGTAAAGTTGATGTTGAAAGCAGTCCGAATGCCGGAACTGATATTTCAATCACCGTTCCCATCCAGGAAAAGATAAGCACTAAAGAACAGCTGCCGCTCTTCAATAGGATAGAAAAAAGAAAAATCGATAGAGCGATCAAACCGGAAAAGATATCCATTCTTCTGGTTGATGACCACCGGGTCATGCGGGATGGTTTGGCAAATTTGCTTGACCTTCACGCTGATATCGAGGTTCTTGGTCAAGCATCGGATGGTGAAGAAGCCGTTAACCTGGCCCGCGAATTATTGCCTGACGTGATACTGATGGATGTGAATATGCCCAAAATGGACGGCATAGAAGCCACGCGTGCCATAACTTCAGAATTCCCCCACATCCGGATTATCGGTCTGTCCATGTATGATGAGGATGACAAAGCCGCCGAAATGATCGAGGCTGGAGCAAGTGCATACCGGTCCAAAAGCGGAAATACAGATCTACTGCTTTCTTCGATACGTGGGCAATGACTGCAGACAGCGCTGAGGCTGGGATACCGGGCACCATAAGCCTTTTTTTTGAAGACGCCCTTCTACCCCATTTCGGATCAGATGCCCGGAGTCAAGACCTCTAATGACAGCGTTGAAGCGACTGTATCGGCTTCGGACGTTTCCGCCGGCCCAAGCCGTCTTTCTGTTTGAATCTGAACAGTGGATTTATATGGAATCAAAACCAACCTATGAAGAATTGGAACAAAAAATGCAGGAACTGGAGAGTCTTAGCGATCTTGTTCCTGAGTTGATCTGCATTGTGGGAATCGAAAGGCATTTTAAATACCTGAATAACGCATGGGAAAACGACCTGGATTGCTAAGAAGTGAATAACCGTTCACCTAAAAAAGATATTCATGACGACGACGACCACCATAAAACTAGTCTGAAAAAATTGCCATTACCTTTGAAGAGTTATAATCCGGAACATCAGAGTATTCGATCACGATCAGCGCTTTTCCGTCCGGCGTCAACGACAGGGAATTGATGCTTGCAGTTCAAGATTGCCGGCACAGAGGAAGTTTGGATGAATGCGCAGTCTTGCTGATCGACTTTATCGTCGACTTCGGCCGATAGAGTAGATTTTTGGCTTTATATCGTATTCGGGCTCTTTTGGGGAAAATGAAGATGAATTTAAGTGATCTGGGATACGAGGCGTTTTGCAGCGGCGGCCATTGCACCGGGGACAGTAAAGATGATGCGCCCGCACGCGTTGTAGGAGTGCATACGGATTCCTGCCTGATCCATGACGGCAGCCGGCGGATTCGGGCCGAACTGACCGGAAAGATGATGTTCGCCGCCGCCTCGCCTCTTGACTTGCCCGCGGTGGGCGACTGGGTGCTGGCCCGGATTTTGGATGAAGGCGGGTTTGCTGTTGTTGACAGGCTATTGCCCCGCAAGTCGATGTTGACCCGCAAGTCTGCCGGCAAACAGGTAGAGCACCAGGTCATCGCGGCGAACATCGATACCGCCTTTATCATGCAGTCCGTGGGCCGGGATTTCAACCTGCGCCGCCTGGAGCGCTGCCTGGTTATGATAAACCAGGGAAACATCCGGCCGGTGCTGCTGCTCAGCAAGAGCGATCTGGCTTCCCCTGAAGAGGTGGAAAGCAGCCTGGAGTCCGCAAGGAAGATTCAGCCGGGACTTCAGGCATTGGGCTTCAGCAACCTGCAACCCGGCAGCCTTCAGCGGGTGCTGGATCTCATGGAACGTGGGCGAACCTATTGCCTTTTGGGTTCGTCCGGCGTGGGGAAGACCACTTTGTTGAACAACCTTTTGGGCGACGGCGGTCTGAGCACCCGGGAGGTGCGCCAGAAGGATGGAAAGGGCAGACATACGACCACCCGCCGAGAACTGATCATCCTGGATAACGGGGCAATGATTATAGACAACCCGGGAATGCGGGAGCTGGGCAGCATGGAATCCGAACAGGGGCTGGCCGAAACCTTTGAGGATATCGATCATTTTGCATCCGACTGCCGCTTCAATGACTGCTCGCACACCACTGAAAAGGGTTGCGCCGTATTGGCCGCCCTGCAGACCGGCGAAATCGATGAAAAGCGTTATGAAAACTATATGCGGATAAGGCGGGAGATCGCCCATAACCGGATGACCCTGGCGGAAAAGCGGAGAAAAGAAAAAAAATTTAGTAAAATGTGCAAAAATATCATGGAGAATAAAAAAAGAGACATTATTGGGCGGTATTAAGTTAAAAGCCGCTCATGCGGTCGAAGCTCCGAAGGCATGCTCATGGACCCGTGAAATGCAGAAACTGAACTTTGGTAATCCATCCATTATTGACATACGAGAACCTGCTATGATATGGCTAGCCATATGAAAACAACCATAAACATACCGGATAGTCTTATGGAAGCGGCAAAAGCCATTGCCGCCAGAGATAATATCACCTTGAAAGCCCTGTTTGAGGAAGGCCTGAGGAAAGTGATTGCTCAAAGAAAACGATCCGGGCAATTCAAACTCAAAAAGGCGACGTTTAAAGGGCAGGGATTGCAGCCGGATGTGGTCGGAGCTTCCTGGGTTCGTATAAGGGAACTCAGCTATGAGGATCGCGGCGGTTGATTGCTGTCGATACCAACATACTGGTGTACGCCCACCGCGAAGACGCCGAATGGCACGATACGGCATTTGAGTGTATCCGTTCTTTGGCTGAAAGTCGCGAGCCATGGGCCATTCCCTGGCCCTGTATTCATGAATATCTATCCATTGCGACACACCCGAGAATATTCAATCCCCCTACGCCGCTTGAAAGCGCGCTTGCTCAAGTAGATGCCTGGTTGGAGTCGCCGTCTCTGGTAATGCTTGGCGAATCAGACGGCTACTGGAACCGGATAAAAAGCATGATTCAACGCAGCCGGATCAATGGGCCGATGATCCACGATGCGCGAATAGCCGCGCTCTGCCGATTTCACGGAATCCGTGAATTATGGACTGCCGATAGGGATTTTAAACGATTTCCGGAAATCGTGGCCCGAAATCCGCTGATCCAAATATAAATTTCTTAGAAGTCCCTCGATCAAGAAATTAAGCCTATGATCATTCAAAGTGGTTTTCTAATTTTGTTAAGTTATAAGTAACGTGCCGGAAAACATTCACGGCGATCGTGGAAAGGATCACGATGATGCCGTAAAATGGCGCCGTCTCTTTATGAAACTAAAACGAGGCTGTTGCCCAGTGTTTTGATGTATAAAAACTTGACTCCGAACAGAAAGAATTGATATATTTTAAAGTCATAAATATGGGCACGTTGTTTAAAATTAAAAAAAGATAACCCCCACGTTATTTTCGCTCTAATATACTTAATTCGGGGTGCATACTGTATTTATTTATGAAGATCGGGGGCTTTATAAAAAACGATGTAAACAGATATAGACAAGTATGCCGACTTGAAACACGAAGACACAGTACCGAAAACCCGTGAAGAGATGGTTTCATATCAAGCGGCTTGATGTATTCGATCGCCGACTGGCCGACTGGATGGAGCAGTGGGGACATCGCATTCACCGTCTCACATTGGCGATTGTCTTCTTTTGGTTCGGAGCACTGAAGGTCGCGGGCTACAAGTCCGCTACATCGCTTATCGCTCATACGGTGTACTTCGCTTCTCCGGAGATCGTGGTGCCAATCCTGGGCCTCTGGGAGATGGCAATAGGAATCTGCCTATTTATTCACTCTTTGCTCCGTATCGCTCTTTTACTTCTGGCCGTCCGCCTTGCAGGAACTCTCCTCGCGCTTGTCATACGCGCCGACGTCTGTTTTGTAAATTTTCCTTTGGTACCAAGTCTTGAAGGCCAATATCTGGTGAAAGATTTCCTTCTCTTCGGAGCCGCTTTAGTTATCGGCGGTACCATTCGAGAAGAACAGCGAAAGTCTGGAGTTCGACACTGATCCCAATTGTTTTCGATGCAGAGAGACTGGAGAAAAAACCGACGGTGGCATTGGATCTTTTGAAATGATTCCATAGGCGCCCAGCAACGCCAACTGTTCGCGGATGGAAAACAGCCCGAATCCATTTTCTCCAGTTTTATCCGTACCTTTCGCGTCGAATCCCGGCCCGTTGTCACATACCGCAACCCGCAGCATGTTGTGATTCCGGGACATTTCAATCCGCGCCAGGTTGGCGCCGGAATGTTTGACTACATTGAACAGAAATTCACGAATCGATTGGTACAAAAAAATGGTAGTGTCTTCCCGATCCGGATCCAGATCGGGATTGGCTTGCCATTCAACGGTTCTTTCTTACATCTTTGGCTTCAAGCATCGAAAAGGACGCTCAATAATGCAGGCTGATCGTCATCTCCATGTTCTGTCCCGGGTAGTGGAAGCTGGCCGCAGAAAACGAAGGCGAGCCGAACGAGGCTTTTGCGTTGTTTGAGAAACCGTAGCCTTCCTTTGGGATCCCCAACCAGTTGGTGTCAATCTCGCCGTTCATATTTTCATCATGAACGACGGCAAGCGCATATGTTCCCGGCGGGATGTCTAAAAAGGTGAAACTCGCCTGCTCCTGCCGAATTTTTATTACCATGACATTGGTCGCATAACGCAGAAACTTGGAAGGGAATCCAACCGACGATTCAAAAAGCGCACACGCTACGTTTCCCTCGCTGCCTTTAATGTTCAGAACCTTCACGTGAATACCGGGGCAGCGTGATGATTGGGTTAAAGCGACGGAGGGAATACTCGCATGCAACAGCACTGCATACAATAGAATGGAACAAACCCTCATGAGGACACCTCTTTGACCGTGAAGGCCACCGTGGCGGAAAATGGCATAACCCCCTCATCTCTCTTAATTATCTGATGGGTCGGGATGAATCAATAGGGCGAATCATTTATTCGCAGCGGTTGATGAACCCCACCTAATCGCCGGCGGGGGCGGGATCGAGTGGCGGGGGCAGCAGGTTGTGGTGACCGAGGTCTTGATTTTTGAGGCTTTGCGACCGTTCGCCTGCTTCAGCTTGGGGGGGCTTCCAATTCGGGTTTGCCGAACCTCGTCCGTACCCGATTGATGATTGGGAAGATGCGCCTGTGTCCCAAAATTCGACGAATCAGAATGTGTTTGCGAGGGAAATCGACCATCGCCAACCCGATGAACAAGGTCAGGAACCCCTGTCCAGGCAGAATCAGCATGGCCAGGCCGCTTATCAAAAACATTACGCCAAGGCCGTTTTTTAAAATCAGGAACGGCACCGAAAAATGCGACGGCCAGTCTTGAAGCAATTTATGGTTCCGGCGCAAGTAATCTACAGGCAGCCGGACGATTACCAGCGGAACCGTTATCAAGGAAACGAGGAACATCAGCAGCGATAATCCGCCAAGCCAGCTTAACAGGACCCTGTGGTCTGTAAAAAAACCGGTTATCGCAATCCAAAGCGTCTTGAGCATGCATTATCATCCTTTTATGTTGATTTGTGGGGTCCAGTGAAAGGCAACCATTTTTTGCAACTTCTCATTCCACGGACGCTACCACCGAAGGTCTCGAATTCCTGTACATGTCTGCTTTCGTTATATCATAGGATAGGTTTCCGGCAAGAATTTTCATTTTCATCCTCCTTCTTACCGGCTGGTCGCGATGATACATGGCTTGCTACGGTCTCGACGAGTTATGCCAACGTGCGCATGGCGTCCAGCAAGGCTGCGACGCCGACGGTGGCGATGCCCGAATTGATATCGGACATGGCATAGGGAATGACCAACTCCCCGTTGTGAATGATCGCCCCGCAGGAATAAACGACATTGGGAACGTAGCCCTCGCGTTCGCTGTCATGAGGCGTAAGCAACGGCTCATCCAGCCGAGCGATGACCTTGGCCGGGTTTTCAAGATCAAGAAGGACCGCGCCGATGCAATACTGGCGCATCGGCCCGACACCGTGGGTGAGTACGATCCATCCTTGGTCCGTTTCCAAGGGAGAGCCACAGTTGCCGATCTGAATGAATTCCCATGGGTGTTGCGGCGTCTGGATGACCCGAGCCGTTTGCCAGAAATGGATATTGTCAGAAAACATGATCTGGTTGTTTTCACCATCCTGGCGAGACAGCATGACATAACATCCGCCGATTTTACGCGGAAAAAGCGCCATACCCTTGTTTTTGACGGCTTTGCCGTTGAGGGTGAGCACATTGAAGGTGATGAAATCCTTTGTTTCGATTAATTGCGGCAGGATCGCCGTGCCGTTGTATGCGGTATATGTGGCATAGTAGACGGCCTGCTGCCGGTCATCGAAAAATTGGACGAACCGGGCATCTTCGATGCCTCGGCATTCGTTTTTCGAAACCGGAAAGATCACCCGTTCGGATATGCGGTGATTGGCATGAAAACCCACCTCGTAATTGGAATCGGCCAGCCAGAGCATCATCTCGAAGGTTCTGTTTTGGCGTGCTTCGGAAAAGTTCGACGACTCGCGAAGCCTTTTTATCTGCTCCAATAACGCGTTGTAAGCAAAATCCTCCGGCAGCCTGTCAAGAATGTGGGCGCTGATTTCATCGGCGGCTCCCATCTCGTCCAATTTGCGCCGGAACGGACCGCTTTTGTAAACCGGGTCCAGTCGCAGATCCGGCGTTTCCACGAAATCACTGATCGGGTCGAAAATAATTCGGTTTCGCCAATCAAGGACGCCGCTTCGAAAGACGATTGAGGAGATATGCCCTTCGCCGGTGGCCCGCAGGCTCATGATAAACCGCAGGCTGCCTGTTTCCAGATGGCTTTGATCCGGATGGGCAATCATGGAAGGATTGAAAAGGGCGGCCGATTCAATCGCGTATTCTTTTGTGAAATATGCGCCGATGAGGGACTTTTGCACTTCGCTGAGTATTCTGTCCCGTGGAAGATAATCTTTTACAAGGGCCAGGTTCAGGTCAAAAATGTGCCCGATATCCTCGTGCCTTCCGGCAAAATCGGACATGATCCGCGCCTTTAAGTCTTCCACCGCCGCGCCGGGCAAACTCAATATACGGTTGATGATCCTGGTAATGCGATGTTTTTCGTCGGGAAGATGGGGCCGGGTGATCACCCGCGAGGTATCGCCCACGATTTTTATCGCCTTTCTTCCGACCTTGAGTTTTTGTGGTTTTTCCAGCCCCATATCCTTTTGTCCTTAAATCCGATCAAAGCTTTCAGCCCTGAAAATCAGGGTGCATTGAACCCGTTGGATTATTGGGTTCATCATCCAACCCGACAACCCCAAAATTTTTCTACAACGGCGGCCGGGAATCGGTGAGGCAAAGCGCCGCCAATTCCTCGATGGAGGCCGTACCGGCGCACATGACCGTGTCCGCACCGCCCCAGTAGATTTTCACCGTACCGTCGTTTTCCGGAATTGCACCGCAGGTGAAGACCACATTGGGCACATAGCCGTTGACTTCCCAGGGATCTTCGGGCTGCAGGATCCATTGATCGGAAACACCGATGAGGGTGGCCGGATCGTCGAGGGCGTGCAGGGCCGCGCCTAGGCGATAGACGGATCCGGACATGGTCTTGAACGCGCCGTGATAAATATGCAGCCAGCCTTTGCCGGTTCTAAACGGCGGCGATCCGGGGCCGATTTTCATTTCATCCCAGTGATATGCCGCCGGCTTCATGATTACGCGCGAGTCGCCCCAGTGCACCAGGTCGGGAGAATAGGATATCCAGATCGACCAGGGTGAAATTTCCGAATGCGGCCGGTCCAGCCGGACATACCGTCCGCCGAACGTTTCAGGAAAAATAACCACATTGCGCAGGTCGGCCTGGGTGATCAGCGCAATACGTTCCACCTTTTCGAAATCCCGGGTTCGCGCCAGGGCGATCCGCACGCCGTGCCGGGAATAGGCGCTGTAAGTCAGCAGATAGCAGTCTTCAAACGGGCAGATTCTCAAGTCCTCGACCCCGAATGCTTCATATTCGGCAAAAACACCTTCATTGGCTGGTAAAAGAAACGGCTGGGGATCAACCTTGAAAGATAATCCGTCTTCGCTGTCGGCCCGGCCGATGATGGAGCGTCCGTTGCGCAGATGCGACCTGAACAGCATGATGTAACGCTCATCGTGTTTGACAACGCCTGCATTATGAACGGTGGCGACCGGATAGGGCACATCCTCTCTTGTCAGGATGGGGTTTTTTTTAAAGCGGGTAACGATCGGTTTCTGCGGTTTCATAACGGGCGATCCTGTAAAATCGTTTCATAGACGTGGGTGTATTTGCGGATCATGCGCTCGACCGTGAAGTGCTTTTCAACATGGCGGCGACAGTAGGCGCGATCAATTGCGTCAATGCGTGCGACCGCTTCAACGGCCTCGGTCACCGTGCCGACCAGAAAACCGCTTTCACCGCTTTGGATCAACTCGGGCATGCTGCCCCTGTCAAAGGCGATCACGGGCGTGCCGCAGGCCATGGCTTCGACAACCGACAGACCGAAGGGCTCATCAAAAGCAATGGGGTGCAACAGCGCGCGGGACTTGCCGAGCAACCGGCTGCGCTCGACGGGTCCGACACTGCCGATGTAGATTATCCGGTCTTTGTTCAGGTGGGGGGCCACATGGTGATCAAAGTAATCCCGGTCCTGGACAATGCCCGCGAGGATCAATTTTTTGCCGGCGGTCCCGGCGATCTCTATCGCTTCGCGGGCGCCTTTGTCCGGGTGCATGCGCCCGAAAAAAAGCAGATAATCGTCCGGATCGGGCTGAAAATCGAATTGGGCAAGATCGATGCCGTGGTGAACGGTCTTGATATAATCGAGTTCCGGCGCCCGGTCTGCGTTGCTGATGGCGACATAGAAGGTTTTGCCGTTGTATTTTTTAAACACCGGCAAAATTCCGGGCGACGAAAATCCGTGAATGGTGGTCACGAGCGGGGTGGCGGTCAGGCCGCTGTAGGTCAGGGGTAGATAATCGAAATGGTTGTGGATAATGTCGTAGGCATCGGCATGCTCAAAGAGTTCCGAGATGTGCAGGCACTCCCAGACCTTGGGGATGAGGGAGCGGTTCTCTTCATACCCCTGTGGGCAAACGGCACGCAGTTCGGCACTGGTCTGCGAGTCCGCGGTTGCAAACAGGGTGACATCATGACCGAATGCCACCAGCCCCTCGGTGAGAAGAGAGGCCACATTTTCCCAGGGCCCATAATGCCGTGGCGGTGTGCGCCAGGCGATCGGTGCGAGCATGGCGATATGCATAGCTGCGCCTTTACTCCCCGGCTTTCGGGGAGGCCGGCCGGTTCACAATCTCCTCGGCATAGAGCCTTTGCAGTGTGATCAGCGAAAGGAGCCAGGCCAGGGAGGATTCAGCGCCTTCGTTCTGGTTGATGCCGTCGGCCATCAAGCCGTCGCGGCAGCCGCCGGTAATGGGATCATAAAGCGGCACGTTGAGGTCGTTGTGCCCCAGAAACCAGTTGAAGCACATGACGGCATTGTCGAACCAGGCTTTTTCCCGGGTGATATTGAAAGCTTCAACGCACGCTTCGACCATGGCGTTCGCTTCGATCGGCTGCTGGTCGAAACGGGCCTTGAGGCCGCCTTTTTCGTACCACCCATTGCTGCCGATAGGCACGAAGTGCCGGTCTTCGGTCTGGATGGCCAGCAACCACCTAAGGGAGACGAACCCCATATCCAGCATATCGTTGCGCTGTAATCGCCGGCCTGACAACAGCAAAGCATGGGGCAGTTTGCCGTTGGCATAGTTCAATGCATTTTCAAGCCAGGGCCAGTCGTCCGTCGCGTTATTTTTAAACTGCGTGAAAAGCTTGTCGGCCAGCACCTTTCGGATGCGACGTACATCGCTGTCGCCTGAAAATTTTTCCAGGTAGGCATGCATACCCACCAGGGAAAAGGCAATCGCACGCGGCGAAGCAAAATTTTCAACGGCATGCAGTGCTTTTTTAAAAAGCGTCGTGCACATGGCCAGATGTCCGGGATTATCCAGCAGCGCCACTGCCTTGCCAAGGCACCAAAGAGCCCTGCCGTGCGCATCCTCGGACCCAACCGCC
Organism: Desulfobacterales bacterium; assembly: GCA_046483495.1. Taxonomy (GTDB): domain Bacteria; phylum Desulfobacterota; class Desulfobacteria; order Desulfobacterales; family UBA5616; genus CAYLRU01. Next base: position 10,835 of record JAWODC010000062.1, on the reverse strand, counting down.
TCCGTCCATTGCCGCGAATAGGTCATGAAGTTCCGAAAGCGCTCATTTTTTTCTTCAAAGGCATACTGCAGGAACCCAAGGTAATGACCACTGAGACGATCAAGGTCCCAACCGTTGGCCGACAGGTATTTGCGCCCCATGGCGGCCGCCAGCAGCGCCCTGGCATTGTCATCGGTGCAGTAGCCGTGACTGCGGTCGGGGATAGTATGGTTGGCATGCTGCAAGATGCCGGTATCGTCCGTGAGGGTTTTGAGATGATCGAGCTTGATCTCCGGAAGTTCGAAAGCCGTAATGGCTTTGATATGGGCCACATAGGCGTGTCGGGGACGGGGATTCGTGTCCCTGTTGCGCTGAACATCATTGAACAGCCGGAGATATTGGTTTGAAACCTCCTTCCAGACCGCGTCGCGGCTGAACATATAGGCTTTCTTGCGCATGGCGTGCCGGGCGATATCGTTGTCCAGCAGATCGATGATCTGCGCGGCCATGGCATCCGGATTGTTAAAGGGCACGAGCCGGCCGCGGTCTTCGGCCAGCATCTCGGTCGCGTACCAGTAAGGGGTTGAAATGATCGCTTTGCCGGCGCCCATGGCATAAGCGAGGGTCCCGGAGGTAATCTGGGCCTCATTCAGGTAGGGGGTGACATAGATATCGGTGGCGCCCAGAAACTCCCACAACTCTTTTTGCTCGACAAACCGGTTTTGAAATTTGACATGCGCGGCCAAATCGAGTTTGCGCACGAGCTGCTGCAGCATGATGCGGTAGGCATCCCCATGGGATTGCAAAATGTGCGGATGGGTCGCACCCAGAACAATATAGACTACATCCGGGTGCTTTTCGATGACCGCCGGAAGCGCCCGCAGCACATTCTCGATGCCTTTGTTTGGAGAAAGCAAGCCAAAGGTGAGAAGTACTTTTTTGCCTTCCACATCGAACTTGTCCTTGTTGAAACTGGGATCGATAAACGGCGTGTCGACAATGCCGTGGTGTATAAAAGCAATTTTATCCTCGGGCACGGCGTAAATCTCCTTGAGGAAGACGGACGCCTCATGGCTCATCACGACCAGCTTGTCGGACAGCTCGGACAGCCTGCACATGACGTCACGGTAATCCGGCGCGGGGTCCTTCAGCACTGTATGCAGCGTGGTCACCACCGGCATGCGCAGGTCCCCCAGCAGTTTCAGCAGGTGGCCACCGGCCGGTCCGCCGAAAAGTCCGTATTCATGCTGAACGCAGACAATGTCCGTTTGACTGATATTGAGAAATTGAGACGCCATGCCGTAGTCGCTCAATTTGTTTTGACTGATCTCGAAGCGTACTTTATCAGGATAAAAGTACCCTTCGGGCCTGTCGTTCATCGCCGCGGCCCAGATTTTCATATCGGGCGCCTGGGCGGACAGTCCTTCAACCAAGTCCGTCGTGAATGTCGCGATACCGCACCGGCGGGGAAGGTAGTTGCCGATGACGGCTACCGAATTGATCCCCTGATATTGTTTTAGCCCGGAAGCCATGGTTGGTGCCTTTTTCGATATGTTCATTTTTCATTTATTCCAAGCGTATTCGCTTTATCGCTTTTTTGCCTGCGTTTCTCCTTCAACGTTTTTTGCTTGCTCTTCTTTTGCTCTTCACGTTTGCCTTTATCTTTTTTCCCCTTGTCGCCCATTTTGGCCTCTTCTCCTTAGTGGGATTCTCGAAAGGCAATTATGATTTCTACCGCCGAATCGATGAATTGTTTCTGCCCTTCCCCGCCTTCGACACGATGCGTCAATGGGAATCATCGCGCCGATATGCACGTATATCTTCAATTATATCTTCAATCTTCATGCCAGCTTTCTATAGCTTGCCATCTTAGCTTCATTATTCTGATTTATCAGTACAAATCGATGAAACGAAACGTACGGGGAACCCTTTGGCGACCTTTAAAAAAGGTCATATACAACCAGTGATCATATATGACCCTTTATAAGGCTTTCTACGCGCCGGGGGTGGTGAGATAAATGCGGTTTGAGATTAAAATGAGGGATGAGGATTTACGGTTTGCGGATATTGAGTTTGCGCATCCGGGCGCGCAAGGTGCTGCGGTCGAGGCCCAGGATGGCAGCCGCACTGTTCTTGCCGCTGACTTTCCAGCCGGTCTGTTCAAGCACGCGCTTGATATAGTCGCGTTCAACATGTTCCAGAGTTTGATCGGGCCTGGGTGTATCTTTCCGCGGGTTTTTCAGTTCGTCCACCAACCGCAGCTTGGGGCCCGAGGAGTTGATTACCGCCCGCTCGAGGACATTTTCCAATTCGCGAACATTGCCGGGCCAATGGTATTGTCGCAGTGCGTCCATCACGCCTGCCGGGACCATCTTTATGTCTTTACCCAGTCTTCTTGAAATCCGGTCAATATAAAAATTGACCAGCAGCGGGATGTCGTCCAGTCGATCGCGCAGGGGCGGCATGGTGATCGGGAAAATATTCAGCCGGTACCACAGATCCTCCCGGAAAGCGCCCTTTTGGACTTCCATTTGCAGATCGCGATTGGTGGCGGCAATGATGCGGACATCCACTTTTCTGGTTTCCGAGCTGCCCAGGCGTTCGAACTCCCCGTCTTCGATCACCCGGAGCAGCTTGGGCTGCAATTCCAGCGGCAGTTCGCCGATCTCGTCCAAAAAAAGGGTCGCGCCGTCGGCAATTTCAAAGCGTCCCAAACGTCTGGATTGCGCGCCGGTGAAGGCGCCTTTTTCATGGCCGAAGAGTTCGCTTTCGATTAGATTCGAAGGCAGAGTGGCGCAATTCATTTTGACCAGAGTGCGATTCTTTCGCAGGCTTGTGCCGTGAATGGCCCGGGCCACCAATTCCTTGCCGGTTCCGGTTTCTCCGAGAATCAGCACGTTTGTATCGGCACCGGCGATTTGTTCCACTTTGAAAAACACGTAGTTGATGGCATCGCTTTTGCCGACGATGTCCTCATGGTTATAGACCAGTTTGATTTCTTCCTGAAGATAGGCTCTCTCGGCTTCGAGCTGCTCCTTGAGCTTTATTATTTCGGCCGTTCGTTCTTCAACAAGCTCTTCTAGGTGCTTTTTGTAATATTCACGTTCGGTCACATCCTCGATGGCCAATAGAATCAACTGGCTCTGGTTGTCTTGGTCGTAGATCCGCCGGGCATTCAGATGCATGATCTTGGGTCCAATGGTTTCAAAGTCATGTTCCACCTCGAAATCATGAAAATCGGCATTTTGAGGAAGGATATCTTCAAGTAATTGTCTTAACTTGGGGATGTCCCATTGCCGGTTGCCAAGATCGTATATCAGCACGTCCTCGGTAACGGCGGGTTTGACATTAAATGTCCGGTAAAAAGAGGAATTGGCCGTTACGACCTTCAAATCCTGATCGAGCACGATCAAAGGCTCGCGAATCGACCCTATGATGCTCTTGTGAATTTCCAGAAAGCTTTTCACCATTTTTAACGTTTCCATGGTTATCGGCATAGATGTAAATATAAATAAAATACCAGAAAATCAAAATCATATCAATTTTTTTCCGGTTCAGTGTTGCAACTCAATCCCTGACATCTCGTACTCGGTTACGTGTATAGCCGTTTTCGCTTTTTGGAAGGTCAATTCTCGCGAATGAGCATGCTCAGGCCGGCGGCTTTCAGGGCACGATTCAATAACTGCTGGGTATCGGTTTCATTGTCGATCTTGAGGGCCTTGTCGGCAAGCCGGCGAGCCTGCTGCATGGTAAAGCTCCGGATGGCCCATTTGATGGGCGGCAGGCTGGATGGGGTCATGCTCAGCGAATTGACCCCAAGACCAATGAGCAGAAGGGCGGATGCCGGATCCCCGGCCATTTCACCGCACACGCCGACCGGCTTGTTCTGGCGATGGGCTCTTTGAACGATGTCGGCCACGAAATGGACGACGGCAGGATGTAAATTGTCATGGCGGCCCTGCACCAACGGGTTGCTTCTGTCCACGGCCAACAAATATTGGGTGAGGTCATTGGTTCCGATGGAGAAAAAATCAACCCGTCCGGCCAGTTCGGCGATGACATAGACGGCCGAAGGAACTTCGATCATGGCGCCTATTCTAGGTCTTACAGCATCACGGCCTTCCGCCGTAAGATCTTCATAGGCGCGGTCCAGCAGGTCCAGGGTCGTGTCGATCTCACTTATCCTGCTGATCATGGGGAAAAGGATCTGTAGATTTTCGAGTCCGGCATTGGCGCGCAACAACGCCCGCAGTTGGGTTAAAAAAATTTCGGTGTGGTCAAGGGTGAATCGTATCCCGCGCCGACCCAGGAATGGGTTGGTTTCAGCAATGGCGAAAAAAGGCAGCTTCTTATCGCCCCCGGTGTCCAGGGTCCGGATCGTCACCGGTTTTGGCGCGAAGAATTGCAGCAGATCACGGTAAAGCCGGTATTGCTCCTCCTCCGTGGGAAGCGTGTCACGCGCAATAAAGAAAAATTCCGTGCGGTACAGCCCCACACCTTCAAATTCTTTGGCGTCCATTGACAGCTCATCGGCGCCGACTCCCAGATTGACATGTATTGGAATCGGCACACCGTCCACGGTTTGCGCCGGCAGCCGGCGCAGTTTTTCAAGTCGGGCGGCGATGGCCTGTTCTTCCAGCATGCATTGCTGAAACATATTAATATCCACAGGGGAAGGATTGATGCAGACGGTGCCCTGGTTGCCGTCCAGCGTGGTTTCGCAAAATTCAAAATTACTGATGATCAAATCGGTCAGGCCCATCACGGCGGGAATGCCCATTTCGCGGCAAATAATCGCCGTATGGGATAATGCCGATCCTTTAACGCTGATGAGACCGGCCAGCCGGTCGCGGGGCACTTTTGAGATCTCGGCCGGACTGACCTCCACACCCGCTAGGATGGATCGATTTGGGTAGGTTTTTGCCCCCGGCGCTTCCTCTTGTAAATGAGACATAACCTGTCGGCCGATGTTGCGAACATCTTCGGCGCGCGCGGCAAGATACGGATCGTCCATCAGCTCAAAGACGTGCGCCATCTCAACAATAGTGTCTCTAAGCGCGCCGCGCGCCCATTGCCCGTTTCGGATGCGTGCCACCGTGGCGTTGGTCAACTTGTCGGATTCAAGCATCATGATATAGGCATCGAAAAGGGATAGGGTCTCGTCCGCCAAGTTGTCGCGCATGCGTTCCTTGCCGGTATGCAATTCATTTTTGGCGGCGATCAATGCGGCCTGGAAGGTATTCACTTCCGATTCGATGTCTTGTGCGTTGCGGTCGGGAGTCGATTGCAGGTCCGCTGGTTCCGACAGCACGATGTTGCCCATCGCCAGGCTCGGTGCGCAGGGGATTCCGTGTAAGAGAATTTTCCCACGCGTGGGTTCATCCAACCGCCGGCCGAAATCCCATTTCGCCAGTAGGCGATGCATGGCTTCGCCAAGCTGGAAAGCCAGTGTCGCAAAAAAAGCCGCATCGTCATCGCTGAAGGCTCGCCGTTCATGCTTCTGCGCCACCAGCACACCCATTGTCCGGCCATGATGCATGATGGGCGCGCCCATAAAGCCTTGAAAAGACTCATCTCCGGTTTTCGAGACGTGATCGAAGCCGGGATGATCGACGGAATTTGACAGGTTGATGACTTCTTCATGCGCCGCCACCCATCCCACCAGTCCTTCGTTTCGGCTCACCTGCGCTTTGCCGACCTCGTCGGACATCACTCCATCAAACGCCATGAGGATAAACCGGTCGGTTTGTGTGTCATAAATATAGACGGAACAAGCATCTGCACCCATGGACGATCTGGACCGTTTGACAACCATTGCCAGGGCTTCATCCAGACGCGTCTTATTGTTGACCTCTTTAATGATTTGTTTGGAATTCACAGGCATCGGTTTTCTTCAGACTCCTATTTCCTCTTTGTCGGATGTGCGCCGATGTTCTTTTGTTCTTTCATGAATCTTCATTCGGTTGAACGCCGGCCCTCATGGAGTACCTGAATCTCGTATACGACGCCAAGTTCTGTTGGAGATTACGCCTGTAGGACAGATTGCCCACCATACTGATCAGCGGTTCACGGCGTTGTCGCAGATTAAGCCATATCCTACGCAAAATTTGCAGCATGGAATAAAAATCTCGTTCGCAGACGTTCATTTCTTCGATAACGCCATCCAAGGACAGATGCTTATACCGGGCCACCGGGAAAGTCAGCGTGTAATACTTCCAGTGCTCCGGGAACCGGTCGAGGGCGATGCGGCCCTCGGCTTTCATTTGGTCCCACAGGCGGGTGCCGGGCAGGGGCGTTAGAAACAAGGTATTAAGAATATCTACGCCGTATCGGCGGGCTGTTTCGGCGATACGTTCGCCGATGCCCGGTTTGTCGATATCCAAACCAATGATAAAGGACCCCACGACCAGGATATGGTGTTGCTGGATGCGGCGTATGGAGGCCCGAAAATCGCGGTTTTTCATCAGGTTGAACTTTTTCCCGAGCTCCCGCAGTCCTTCCGGCGAGGGGGTTTCAAAGCCGATGAAGACACCCCGGCATCCGGCCTTGACCGCCAGTGTCAGGAGTTCGGTGTCATCGGCGAAGTTGATTGAGGCCTGGGCCACCCACTTTTTCCGTAGTTTCGCCGCTACCATGGCCCGAAACAGCTCTTTGGCGCGTTCGATGTGATCGGGACGCGTGCCGATAAGGTTATCGTCCACCACCAGGACATGCTTTTCACGTACGGACCTGAACTCTCGCACTACATCCGCAATGGGCCGCTGCCGGTATTTAGCCCCGTTAAATGCCGTTACGCTGCAAAAGTTGCAATTCAAGGGACAGCCGCGAGTGGTTTGAATAGCCCCGAAGGCGTATCCCGAGGCCGCCAGATCGTGCCGGGCGAAGGGCACATTCTTTATATCGGCCAGGCCACCGTCATACCGGCGCTTCAGGCAGCCGTGCCGGGCGTCCTCCAGAACATGCGGCCATATGCCCTCGGCCTCTCCCACGACGACGGCGTCCACATGTTGCATGGCTTCATCCAGGCACATGGAGGCATGAATGCCTCCCATGACGACGGGCACGCCCCACCGGCGGAAGCGACGAGCTATTTCATAGGCCCGGTTCGCCTGGGATGTGAATGCGGTAATACCCACCAGGTCCGGTCGGGGAATGGCATGATAGTCCACCCCACCCAGGTTCTCGTCAATGATCGTGATTTGCCATTGCGATGGTGTAAGACCCGCGAGAACCATCAGACTGAGCGGTTTCCACACGCGGTAGCGGTTCCACGGGCTTGCCTTGACATTGACGATACTAACCAGCGGGTTGCATGGATTGATTAAATACAGTCGCATGGCTTTACTTCCTCCTGGACAAGGTCCTGTCTTTTCTTTTTTTAATCACCCCTTCCGGCCATAATAGAGCATTGGTGACGCCGCACATTGTAGCGCCGGTCATCTTGTATTGCTTCGTAAAACATATCTCTTAAAACACCTGCCATGTTTTTCTTTGAATGGCAGGTTATGCCTCCGGATGCCCCCTTGCCCGGATTTGTTTGAAGATTTCCATTACGATAAGCAAGGGAACAGCCAAAATCAGGATTTTAGCCCATTCCAGAAGTGACCGCTTCCTCTTCGGGTGCTGCTATGGCCAGTTGCCGGGCGATGGTGGCTGCGGTGGCCGGGTGATCACCGGTGACCATCAGGACAGTGATCCCGGCTCGACGGCATTTTTCAACAGCTTCCCGGGCCTCCAGCCGCAGCGGATCGATAAAGGCCACACCAGGGGCGGCTTGGCGCTTTCGGAGAGGGTGATGTTTTCGGCGATTTTTGCCCACTTCAGTGGCCATGCCGGTGGCCGCCACCACGCCCATGGCCCGGCCCGCTGGTGATGCTGGCGCCGGCAAACGCCATGTTGGCACGATCAGCCACGGCGAGGGACTCCATGAGTACATCGGCTTTTTTGTCGGCAGCCAGGGATTCGCCCGTCAAAAAGCTTTCGTCCGCCGTCAGCCCGCTCACGTCCAGTAGCCGCAGATCCACCGGAACTTTGTTGCCGGATTCAAGAAGCACAATGTCCCCGGGCACCAGGTTTTCAGCCGGGATTTCCGTTTGCGCACCCGAACGCTGCACCCGGGCGTTGATTTTGAGCAGTTTCCGGAGGCCGGCCGCACTTTTTTCGGCGTTATACTCCTGAAAGGCCCCCAGGCCGTTGTTGAGTACAATCACCGGAGAATAAAGACCGCATCGGTAATCTCGCCAATGCCAGCAGAGGCCGCCGCCGCTGCAATCAGGATGAAGATCAGCGGATTGCGTATTTGGCGCAAAAGTTTTGTGCATGTGCTTCAAACTGCAAACAAGGCTCTTCTTCCATTTCGTTGAGGACATCTGATTTAATTCGCTGTACGAGTTCATCGGCCTCGGCCAGCAATCGTTTGGTATGCTTTGGTGATTAATGCGTTGCCATATTGTTCCTTTCCAACGGGTTTCTGCCCGTTCCGGCATGAAACACCGGCAAGCCGGTTAATGGGAAAACCTCGCCATAACTACCGGCACTATCATCCGAAAACCTTTTAACTCCCGAATGTTTGCCGCTGCCGCCGAATCTTTTCGTGACTATTGAGCCGATGGAACCCGCGCTTGGTCGGGATTCGCGTTTTTGATGTATTGATAGAAGTCGCTGTCCGTGGTGAGGATCAACACGGAGTTCATATTGGTCTTTTCTTTGTAGCTTTCAAGGGTGCGCAAAAAGGCATAGAATTCCGGATTTTTATTGTAAGCCCGGCCGTAGATAAGCGTGGCCTCGGCGTCGGCTTCACCCTGGACCTCCTGCACCCGGCGGTAGGCCGTGGAGCGGATCCGTCGCAACTCTTTTTCCATTGTTCCGAGGATCTCGGCGCTGCGTCCCTCGCCTTCGGAACGGAACTGCGCGGCGATCCGCTTGCGCTCGGAGATCATGCGCTCATAGACCTTTTCGCGGACGCTTTCCACGTAATCGAGGCGCTTGATACGCATATCCACTAGTTCGATGCCGTATTGCGGAATGATCTTTTGTGCTTCAGTCAATATGGTGCGGGTAATCTCCTCCCTACCGCGGGCAATTTCCCTTTTAAGCTCTTCTTCGCGCTCCTTTGGGACCTCCTTCAAGGCTTCGTCCTCGGGCACTTCCCACGAGGCGCTGCGCACGAGTTCCACGAGATCGCTGCTCGACACCTGGTCACGTACCACCGAATCTATAATATCGTTCAGGCGCGACTGGGCCCCTGCTTCACTGGCCACGTTCTCCAGAAATTTTTTCGCGTCGACAATCCGCCATCGGGCGGTGGTATCCACCCAGATGAACTCGCGACCCTTGGTGGGAACCTGGTTCGGATCACCGTCCCAAACCAAGAGGCGCTTTTCGAATCGCCGGACCTCTTGAATAATGGGCAGTTTTAAGTGCAATCCGGCCTCTGTGATGGGTTCCCCAATAGTCCGGCCGAACTGCACGACGATGGCCTGCCGGCCCTCTTCCAACGTATATAGGCCGCTATAGAGCAGGATAACGATTACCACCCCTATCGCGATGATTGCTGCTTTCACGGTAAACTTCATGGTTGCCTCCCTTGTGCCGGTGGTTGCGTGCCGGATTCCAGTGGAAGCCACGGCACCATGGCCTTCTGGTCCTGATCCACGATATAGAGCCCTTTTATGTCTGACAACAAACCGGTCATGGCTTCCAGATACAGCCGCCGGCGCGTGACCTGCGGCGCCTGCCGGTACTGTCCTAAAATGGCCTCAAAGCGGGTGGTCTCTCCTTCGGCCCGGTTTACGCGTTCCAGGGCGTAGCCTTCGGCCTCGCTGATGCTTTGCGCGGCCACACCGCGGGCTTTGGGGATTTCTCTGTTGGCCTGTTCCTGGGCTTTATTGATGGTTTGCTCCTTGTCCTGGCGCGACTCATTGACTTCATTGAAGGCCGGCTTGACCGTGTCCGGCGGGGTTACGTCCTGCAGCTCCACCGTCACCAGGCGCACGCCGGTTTCATAAGACGTCAGGATTTTCTGGATTTCGATTTTGGCTTCACTGGCCACCGCCACCCGGCCTGTAGTCAGCACATCGCTGCCAAGACGGTTGCCGACCGCCCGGCGCATAACCGCTTCGCTGGTATCGCGGATCGTTTTGGGTGTGTCGCGCACCTGGAACAAATAGCGGATCGGGTCTTCGATACGATACTGAATGATCCACTGAACATTGATGACATTTAAGTCTCCACTGAGCATCAACGACTCGTCCTTGTAAGCGCCGCTCGGATCATAGCGGGTCTTTTCACCGGGAACGGCGGATACCGTTCGAAACCCGAACTCCTCTTTGAGCACGCGCGCGGTAGGCAGCAGGCGGACCTTTTCGATACCCAACGGCAATTTGAAATGCAGGCCCGGACCGGCCGTGCGCATGACTTTTCCGAAGCGCTGTACAACGCCCGTCTCCTCGGGCTGGACGGTGAACCATGCGGTCCACACGACAACCACCACCGCAACGGCGGCGAGTATCAGGACCGGGCCGCCTTTGATTTTTTTAAACCGCTGCCGAACTTTCTCCAGCACGTCATCCAGCGTGGGCGCGGGTCCCCCTGGGGGTTGATTCCATTCAGCCACAATTTACCTCCTGTTAATGTACCGTTCTGTTTCATCGATGCTTGTTTGTTTAAAGTGAATACCATTAAGCCTCATTGAATTTTATCTCCTCTTGCTTAAAGAATGTGCAGCTCGCATACCCTCCGGTAATGATAACCGTATATGGCCAGGGTAACGGCCAACGGAAGCAGCCTGGGTCTGCGCGCAATGGTCCACGCCAACAGGCGCCAGTATTGAAACCTTTCCTTACCCAAAAGGCCCA
>JAWODC010000040.1:0-120509 GCA_046483495.1 Desulfobacterales bacterium | reverse complement strand
CGCCCGCATCCACGCTGGCGGCGCTCATCAGCAACGCGCCAAGCAAAACGGCGAGCGCGGCAAACCAGTGTCTGCCGTCGCTCACGTTCTGCGGCTCAGTGCGAAGAGGAAAGGATCGACGGCTTGCCGTCCGGGCGAAGCTCCGCCGCCATGAGACCTTTCTCGCCTTTGCCATAACGCACCTGAACGATCTGCAAAGGGCGCAGTTCCGCGAAGCCGAACCGGCGCAGGGTTTCCATATGCACGAAGATATCCTCGGTTCCCTCGCCGCGTGTCAAGAAACCGAAGCCCCGCTGCCGGTTGAACCATTTGACCATGGCCCGTTCCCAGTCGCTTTCCGGCTCGACCTTCACCTTCGTGCGCTGAGGAAGCTGCGACGGGTGCACGGCGGTGCTTTCGTCCATGTCGATGACGCGAATCGCCTGCAGCCCCTTTTCGCTGTTGGTGACCTCGCAGACGACACGCGCCCCCTCATGCGCCGTCTGAAAACCGTCACGCCGCAGCACAGTCACGTGCAAGAGCACATCCGGCAAACCGTTGTCCGGCACGATGAAGCCGAACCCCTTGGAGGCGTCGAACCACTTGATCTGTCCGGCGATGACGGCGACGTCCATGCCCCCGGACTTGGAAAGCTCAGATAGAGTCGTGGAATGAGGAGGTTGTTTATCCCCCATTAGTCAGTCCCCCGCTTACTTTGATCCGGCGCCCGCTGGCGAGTTGCCCTCTCCGCCCACGGTCACCGGAGCACTGTTTTCACTACGTATCAGCCGCGTGTCTTGCTAGCTATCGGAATTTAGCGCCGAGCGCCGGGTTTGTAACGCCATTTTCACCCCCGTTATCTCCGGCAATTTGCCGTGCAACTCCAAGTGATTGACTTTCCACCAAGTTTTCGGACGGGCAACAGGTGGAAAACGCCCACCGGCACCGCGACACACGTTTAGGTTGCATAAATGTTAACGAGCGTCCAGCGCAAAAATGCAACAAATACGGGAATTTTCACGAATCAGCGACCTGGACGCAGTGGCAACAGGCTATTCACGCTGTCACCAGCGGCCAAACGACCGCTTGCGCCGTTGCCGCACCGGGATTAACTCCAAGACAGCCGAGATTGCCCATGCGGCGGGATCGATTCGCCGCCTGCCGGAACAATGCAGGAGGAGGCTGATGAAATATCTGCACACGATGGTCCGCGTCAGCGACATCGACGATTCGCTTGATTTCTATTGCAACAAGCTGGGCCTGCGCGAACTGCGCCGCCGCGACAGCGAAAAGGGCCGCTTCACGCTGATCTTCCTCGCCGCGCCCGGCGACGAGGACGCCCAGCTCGAACTCACCTATAACTGGGACCGGAGGCTGATTGATCGTGGATTCTTTGATGCCAAGATGAAGATCTGAAATTACTAAATATTGTTCGTTTTGGGTCTGAACCATCGTATATCGTTAACCATTTGCAACAGGGCCTTTATTTGGGTGTTTTGCGATACGGCTGTTTTGACGCCGGTTCTTTCGTTGATGTTAAAAACCACCCGATTCACACGTAACCTATTATAATAGGCACCTTTGCCCTAAAATGCAAGCAACCATCGTTTGTAAAAACATCTTCACCGTTCGATACGATTTGGGGTACGGGGCCGCAGTATTCGTGAGAATCCGACTGGAATTACGGACGTTTGGAAGGTTCATTCGGTCGGCGAACGGGGCACAGCGCTTCCAGTACCCGCTCGTGTATATTGTCAAATCCACCGTTTGACATAATGAGAATGAGATCTTTGGGTTTGGATACCGTCTTTAAAAATTCGATAATCGGTTCCGTTTCCTGAAAATAATGGGCATTCTTTCCTTTTTTTTGTAGATCCGACACCAGTTTTTTCGATGAAAACCGCTCCTCCGGAGGGATTTTGCTTAAAAGCGGCGGCTTGCGGATACAAATGATATCTGCTTTGCTGAACGCATCCGGGTAGACACGCTGAAACACATTCCGCATACTCGTATTCGTCCGCGGCTCGTACACGGCGATGATCCGTCCGTCCGGGTAAAAAGGCCTCACCGCGGCAATGGTTTCCCTGACGGCCGTCGGGTGATGGGCGAAATCATCCATAACCGTGATGCCGTTTTTCATGCCGCGGATCTCCTGGCGCCGCTTTACGCCTGAAAATGCCGAAAGCGCCCTGATCGTTTTCTCGGCAGGCACTTCCAATATCCCGGAAGCGGCAATCACGGCCAGGGCGTTGACCACATTGTGCATGCCCATCAATCGGGATCTAAAACGGCCATAAGGTTTGCCGAATCCGACAACATCGAACTCCGTCCACGGCGGATGGACATGAATATTTTTTACCGACCATTCCGAGCCGGGTTTTACGCCGTATCGCATGACCCGGCATGACGATCGGCCGACCAATTCATCGACAATGGCGTTGTCATCATAAGCCACCAGGGTATCACCCCTATTCAGCTTGGATACAAACTTCTCGAACGCTTTCTTTACATGCTCGATATCTTTGAAAATATCGGCATGATCGAATTCAACACCGGTCAAAATGCCAACGTGCGGGAAGTAATGAAGAAATTTCGGCTCCTTATCGAAATAGGCCGTATCATATTCATCGCCCTCGATCACGATGTAATCACCCGATCCAAGTCGGTAATTGCTCGCATAATCCGTCAGAATGCCCCCAATGAAAAAAGACGGGTCATATCCGGCTTCCGTCAGCAAGCCGGCGGCCAATGCCGATGTGGTGGTTTTCCCGTGAGTTCCGGCAACCAGCACTGTTTTCTTTCCATCCGCAATAAACCGATTGACCGCTTGCGGCATGGAACAGAAATTCAGGCCCAGCTCAGCCGTTCGAAGCGCTTCCGGATTGTCCCGGCGTACGGCATTGCCCACAATGACCAGGTCGGGCCCGGAATCGAGATTCCGCTCATGAAAACCGTCGAAAATCGGAATCCCCCTGCTTTGTAAAAACGTGCTCATGGGCGGATACACGGCACTGTCCGAACCGGTCACCATATATCCCTTGTCCTTCAGCATACAGGCCAGGGCGCCCATGCCTGTCCCGCACACGGCAATCATGTGAACCCGCTTTACGTCTTCAGGTATTCGGTTACGGTTCAATTCGGCCCTTTTTTCCGGTTGCGATCTGTTCAGTTCTATTTTTCTTACGACCAGGAAAACACACTTCCACTATCACTTCGTAAGCGGAATTTCAAAACTCTTTTTTCGGTGATATGAACTATCGCCCATCCGGAAATGAGAAAATTCGATTCCGTTCAAGGCGGCCGGTAAATTTTAACCACATGAATACATTGAGAATTTGCAGGATTAGATTTTACCGGCCAACACCGAAATGGAGCAAATTCGCCATTTCTGGATGGGCACGAACTAGAGGAAGGTGCTGCAGTGTCCTAAACTTTAGAACCCTTCATGCCGAACAATCTCGCCTTCGATGAGATAGATCACTTCTTCCGCGATATTGGTGGCATGGTCGGCGAGCCGCTCCAGGTGACGTGAAATCAGGTATAAATTCAGGAGATACGTGACGTTATCCGGATGCTCACGGATATAGCCTTTGATGGTATCGTAGGCGATTCGATGCATGGCATCCACTTCATCATCCATGACCAATACACCAAAGGCCATATCCACATCCATGTTAACGAGCGAATCCAGGCTCTTTTTCAGCATATCCTTGGCTTTTTCGGCCATATCGGAATAGTCAAAGAAGAATTTGTCCCGCCTCGATTTGGCAATGGTTTGAATGCGCTGAGCGATATTGACGGCTTCATCGCCGATTCTTTCCAGATCGTTGTTGATTTTAATGACAGCGGTCAAAAAACGCAGATCCACAGCAACGGGTTGATACAAAGCCAAAATTTTGAGACATTCCTCCTCCACTTCGACTTCCATCTCGTCGATTTCAAAATCCATGGTCTCAATTTTTTCTGCAGCCGCCGTGTCGAACGATTCCAGAGCCTTGGCCGCCATCCGGACCCTCTCTTCAACCAAAGAGCCCAGGGCCAGTATCCGTTTTTTTATTTTTTCCAATTCCTTCTGGAAATAAACCGTCATGGCTCGTCTCCTGATCAGCCGAATCGGCCGGTAATATAATCTTCGGTCTGCTTGATTTTAGGACGGGTGAAAATCGTATCCGTCTCCCCGACCTCGATGAGTTTTCCCATATAGAAAAAGGCCGTGATGTCGGATACCCTGGCGGCCTGCTGCATGTTGTGGGTCACGATAATAATGGTTAGCGATTCTTTCAAATGATGAATCAGATCCTCGATCTTCTGGGTTGCAATCGGGTCCAGGGCGGAAGCGGGTTCATCCATCAGCAGCACCTCGGGTTCGACCGCCAGTGCCCGTGCAATGCAGAGCCGCTGCTGCTGACCTCCGGACAACCCCAGGGCGGAATCGTTCAACCGGTCTTTTACCTCATCCCAGATCGCGGCCTTTTTCAAGCTGTCCTCCACCCGGTCCCTGATTATGGATTTATCCCGAATGCCGTTCACCCGCAGACCGTATGCGACATTTTCGAATACGGTTTTAGGAAACGGATTGGGCTTCTGAAACACCATGCCGATGCGGCGGCGAAGCGTCACCACATCGACGGATGATGCGTAAATGTTAAAATCGTCCATAAGCACCTTGCCCGCGACACGGCTGATGGGAATGAGATCGTTCATCCGGTTTAGACACCGCAGGTAAGTGCTCTTGCCGCAGCCGGACGGCCCGATGAGCGCGGCAACCTCGTTTTCATAAAATTTCAGAGAAACATCGTAAAGCGCCTGAAAATCCCCGTAGAAAAAATCCAGGTGTTCGGAAGCCATTTTGAGCGTCTTGTCCATGGTCGAAAGCACGTCTTTCGGTTTAGTAAAGTTCACAATATAGCATTACAATCGCCTCCGCAACCGGGATCGGTAAACAACGGCCAACAGATTCATGCCAAGGACCAGGACGATTAAAACGATTGCCGTACCATACTGAAGATGACGGGTTTGCGCGATGTTCGTACCGGCGGTGGCCATTACATAGATATGGTACGGCAAGGCCATGACTTCATGAAAAATGGACGTCGGCAAGGTTGGGGAAAAAAAGACCGCACCGGTGAACATAATGGGTGCGGTTTCTCCGGCGGCGCGGCTGATGCCCAGAATTGCGCCGGTCAGAATTCCGGGCATGGCCGCGGGAAGAACAACCCGCCGAATGGTCTGCCATTTGGTGGCCCCCAGCCCGAGTGATGCTTCCCGGTAAGTATCGGGAACGGCCTTCAATGCCTCCTCCGTAGCACCAATGACTACGGGCAGCGTCATCACCCCGAGGGTAAGGGCCCCTGCAAGGATGCTGACACCCATATTCAATATGACAACGAAAAACGCCAGTCCGAAAAGCCCGAACACCACGGACGGTACACCGGCGAGGTTGTTGATGCCCAGTCGAATGATCCGCATGATTTTACCGGGACCGGCATATTCGTTCAAATAGATGGCGGAGGCCGCCCCGATCGGCATGGCAACCAGAATCGCCCCCATGCTCAGGCAGAACGTACCCACGATAGCGGGCATAATGCCGCCCCGTGTCATCGAATCCATCGGCGGTTGGGTGAGAAATGTCCAGTCGATGGCCCGCCATCCGTTTTTGACAATGAAGAACACGATGACAAAAAGGGCTGCCCCGTTAATCAGGGCACTGATTCTGAAAAGTGAAAACAGCACCCCCTGAACAGCCTTTCTGCCGAACTGAAGTTTTTGGGGAAAAAATAATTTCATCCTACCTGCCCTTACAGTGTGGCTTCGCCCGTCTGCCGGAAACGATGAGCCACCTGATCAGCAATAAAATTAAAAATCAGCGTAAACACGAACAGCACGATGCCGATCGCAAACAGCGCGTGGTAGTGATTGCCGCCCACCGGGGCTTCGGCCATTTCTGCTGCGATGCTCGCCGGCATCGGCCTGACCGGATCGAAAACAGAGCCGGGCACCATGGCGGCGCCGCCGGCCACCATCAGCACCACCATGGTTTCCCCGATCGCCCGTGCCATTCCGAGAATCACTGCCGTAGAAATGCCGGATATCGAGGCCGGTATCAGCACCCGAATGATAGTTTCCCAATGCGTGGCACCAAGCGCCATGCTCGCTTCCTTCAAAGCCGGCGGAACACTGTGAATCGCATCTTCGGATATGCTGCAAATGGTCGGAATGGACATGAAGGCCAGCATCAGGGAGGCGTTGAAAAGATTCAAGCCCGTGGGCAAATCGAATACTTCCTGCAGAAACGGTGCGACCAGCACCATGCCGAAAAAGCCGATGACCACGGAAGGCAAAGCGGCGAGCAGCTCCACGACGGGCTTTACAATTTCGCCGGTTCGTTTGCCGGCTATTTCGGCCAGATAAACGGCCGTCATCACCCCTAAAGGAATGGAAATGGCCGCCGAAAGCGCCGTTACCGTCAGCGATGCGATGATGAGCGGGAAAATGCCGTAATCCGGTGGATCGGATGTGGGGTACCAATATTCCCCGAAAATAAAATCCTGAAGGGAGACCACCTTGAAAATCGGCAAACCCTCCTTAAACAAAAACAGCATGATCAGAAACAGGGCCAGAATGGAGGCAAATGCAATGACAAAAAATCCCGCGCGAATCGTTTTCTCTGTTGTTTCACGCCGTTTTGCCCTATTTTTGCGCACCCAAAACCGCCTGACGGGTTGAGCCGGCGCCGATGCCGAGAATCCTTTTTCCAAGATTATGTGAGTGCCTTTATCCATGAGTTACCGATTCATCTCAAAAACGTTTCACACAGGCGCTTAGAGCCGGGGCACCGCCATTGCGCTTGGCGCACCCGGCGTTCTAAGCATACCGGTTGTTTGGGATTTAGTACAGCCTGACATATCCGCTTTCGGCGACCAGATCCTGGCCTTTTGTGGGATGCAGCACGAAATTGATGAAATTCAGAACTTCACCCTCGGGCCATCCATTGGTGAACATGAACAGCGGTCGGCTGATGGGGTAAGTGCCGTCAAGCGTCGTTTCCTCCGATCCCCTGATGCCGTTGACGGTCAACCCTTTTACGGAATCATTCACGTAGCCGATGCCGATATACCCGATGGCGTGCTTGTTGTTGGAAACCGCCTGTACGATGGCGCCGTTGGAGGCCATGACCTGGGCGGCCGGTGTGACGCGCTCCTTGTTCATCACCTTCCCTTCCCAGGTTTCATACGTGCCGGAGGAAGTGTCCCGGGAATTGATCACGATCTTCAGGTCCGGGCCGCCGATTTCTTTCCAGTTGGTGATTTCACCTTTATAAATGGCCCTTAACTGGTCGATGGTCAGATTATCAACCGGGTTGCCGGGATGGACCACGGGTATGATACTGTCGTAGGCAATGGCGAAAGGAACGGGATAGACGCCCTTTTCCACCGCCATGGACACTTCTTTATCCTTGATGAACCGCGAGGCATTGGCGATATCCGTGGAGCCGTCGATGATCGCCTTGATGCCGTTGCTCGATCCGCCGCCGGAGAGGGAAATCTTTATGTCCGGATGTTTCTTCATGTAAGCCTCCACCGCTTTCTGGGCGATGGGCAGCACGGTGGTGGATCCTTTGATTACGATTGTTTCCGCCCATACCTGAGACGTCGAGACAATTAAGAGACTTGCCGCGGCAAATGCCGAAATGAGCAATTTTTTCATAATTCCTCCATCGAGTTGGTTGGGTGTCTATCCAGAAGCGGCGGATAGGGCCTGAAGTCCTGCTTTCCTTTTAATAATCGTTTAAAAGGGCCGAAAGCGCTCAGGACCGCAGCATGCCGCTTTTGGATCAACACGATTGTAATCGTTTTCTGTCTTTTAAACAGCAAATTGTTAGAATTGTGTTAGAATCGGTATTTTTTTTTAAATTTCATCTTCGCACTCACCTAAAACACGATCATTGAAAAGGGTAATTTTTGCCGTATCACCTCCTTTGCCCGAAAAGGGGGCCGCCGAAATTCAAGACGAAGCGAATATGATCATTTACTGTTAGGATTTTATTAATCAAATATTAAATTTTGGTCAAAACCGCGTTTAAAGGCTTCACCACCCCTCCTTTTTTCACGACAATCCTGAAAAGTAAAATTTAACGCGTTTCTAACAATTTATTAATTTTAGCTGAACACAATTTTAATTTAACCCTTTTGCTGCATGCGGGAAGCAACGCAAGTGCTTCACCGCCTTAACGTGAGCTTGCCATCAATTTTGGAAAAGGAGGTGAGGAGGAGAAGAAAGAGGTTCACAAATCGGAGAAACATTTTGAGGGTTCAATCAAAAGACATTTCTTGAAAGGAGAAAAACATGAAACGAGCATGTATTTTCATTACCGCAGCGAGTGTGTTTGTACTGGCGATTTCATTGTTCTGCGCATCTCCATCCAAAGCAAAGGCAGTGGATCTTCCCGAATGGATTTCGAATATGAAATTCAAAGGGGATGTGAGGGTTCGCTATCAGGATGAAGAACGGGATCCGATCGATGAAGGTGGCGAGAACAGCCGTTTTAGAGTTCGTTGGCGTGCCGGTTTCGAAACCCAAATCAATGACTACTGGTCTGCAGGATTCGGTCTGGCCTCGGGCGGCGACGATCCCCGGTCCACCAACCAGACCCTCGAAGACACCTTTGAAACGGGTGATGCGAGGCTCAATTATGCCTATGCCGAATTTCACACCGGACCCGTAAGCGTGCTTGCCGGCAAATTCAAGAACCCGATCTGGAATCCCAAAGATCTATTGTGGGACTCGGACATCACCACGGACGGTGTTGCCGCCGTTTTCGACTTCGATGCAGCTGAAAATACTTCCTTATTTTTCACACCGGCTGTATTCGTGCTTGACGAATGGAAGGACACCGAAACCGAAGATCTTCCCACCATGCTGGCCCTGCAGGCGGGGGTCAAACTGGATTTTGCAATGCCGGGATACATCACCTTTGCCGGTACGTATTACGCCAATAACAACATCGAAGGAAACGACTGGTCCGAACACAGCGCTGAAACCAACACGACGGATATCGATGGAAATTGGGAATATGATCATGACGCCTATTCCTTGGAAGCGGAGGTCGGACTCACCGGACTGCCGGTATTCGTTGCCGCATTCGGCCAGTATGTGACGGCTGATGTCGACGATGAGGACACCGGATATCTCTACGGCGTCAAATTCGGCAGGAAAAAGGTCAAAAATTTCATGGACTGGCAGGTCAAGGTCAACTACAGGCACCTGGAACAGAATGCCTGGCTTGATTTTCTGCCGGATTCCGATTTTCTCGGCGGTGCGACCAATGTCGAGGGAATGGAATATGAGTTTGTCCTCGGTCTGGCCAAGAATGTATCCTTAGGGTTGGATTACTATCAATCCGAAGTTATCAAGGGAAGCATCGATGGCGTCGAGGAAGAAAATCTGTTGCAGGTGGATTTAGTGGTTAAATTTTAATAGTATGGTTAAAAAAAGAACGGGGATAAAGAAGCCCATGGCATCAGGCCACGGGCTTCTTTCGTATTCAGCGTTTGCAAAGGCTTTTCAGTCCGGGTCGGACGGTAGCGGAAATTCCTGGACCCCCCTCTTGGGCAGGCGAATGGAAAATGTGGTGCCCTTTCCGAGGGTGCTTTCGGCGGTAACCTTTCCGCCATGGGCCTGAACGATATGCTTGACAATGGACAGTCCCAATCCGGTCCCCCCGATTTTGCGGCTTCGGGCCTTGTCCACCCGGTAAAATCGCTCGAAGAGCCTCGGCAGATGTTCTTTTGAAATACCGATGCCGTGATCGGTGATATGGACAACGATGTCCGAAGCGTCCTCACCTGCTTCGATTTCCACGCTGCTGTTTTCCCCGCTGTACTTTACGGCATTATCCAAAATATTGATCACCGCCTGCTCGAACAGGGTGATATCGATATCCGCAACGAGAGGGGATGTTATTTTCATGGAGATCGAAATGTTCTTTTTTTCGGCCTCGGGGCGGCATACCTGAACGGCCGTATCGAGGATTTCCTTGATATCACTTCGCCTTCGGTTGATTATTTTACCGTTTTTGTCGCCTTCGATTTTCGACAAGGACAGAAGATCTTCGACTATGGCGTTTAGCCGGTCAACGTGTTTTAAAATAATCATCAAGAATCGCTTCGAATCTTCCTTGCCACTGTCCGCCAGGTCATGTTGCAGCGTTTCCACGAACCCCTTGATAGCCGTTAAGGGAGTCTTGATCTCATGCGAAACGTTGGCCACAAAATCACGGCGCACATTTTCCAGCCGGCGAAGCCGGCTCACATCATCCATGACAATCAGTGTGCCCAATTTTTTGCCGGCGGCATCGACAATCGGAGAGCTGTGCACTTTTAGAATGCGTTCTTCCCCGTTGTAGAGAACGATATCGGTGCTCACCACTTTCGCCTGCGACAGCGCCTTGGAAACGAGGCGCTGGAAGGAAACATTTCGGACCGTCTCCTGAATGCTGCGGCCTTTGCAGAACTCCGGATCGATGTCGAGCATGGCCGCGGCCGACGCGTTGATGTTGATGATCTTTTCATCCCCGTCGACCGCCACCACGCCTTCCATCATGCTGGAAAGCACCGTTTCCAGTTCGTTTTTCTGCCTGATGATGGTGTTGATGCGGTTATTCAGCTCTTTGGCCATGCGGTTCATGGCATCGGAAAGCCCGGCCAGTTCCTCGGTGTCGTACTCGCCGGCCCGTCGGGTCAAATCCCCTTCGGCAAACCGATCGGCAACGTCCTTCATCTCTCTGATGGGACGGCTGAACCGCCGGGCTGCCAAAAGGCTGATCCCCGCCAGAATAACGGCGATAACAGCACCGCTGAACGCCAACTTCAGCCAAACCTCCCTGATTTCCATATCGACGTCTTCTATGGGAATAGCGGTACGCAGCACGCCGATGATATTTTCGTCGAAAAAGAGCGGGATGGCCACATACATCATGTTTTGTTCCAGTGTTGTGCTGAACCGGACCGATTTGCCTACCTCCCCTTTTCGGGCCGCAAGAATCTCTTCACGGGTGGAGTGAAGGTCCATTCGGTCCGGCTCTTCATCGGAATCGCCGACCACGCGTCCGTTGGGGAGAATCACCGTTAATCGGGTAGCGGACGCTTCACCGACTTTTTCGCATATCGCGTCGATTTTTTCCGGGGCATTTTGCAGCAGATAAGCCATGATTTGAGGCTGAAAAATCCTGGCCCTGGATTCCAGGTCCTGCGAGGTCTGTGTCAGGTAAAATCCTTTGAATGAATGAAAGGCCCCCCAGGATACGGCGATAAGAGAGATGAAGAGGATGAGAAGATAGGTGGGGTAGATTTGCCAAATGATTTTCCGTTTCTTCATCAAATCTCCTTGAACCGGTATCCCACGCCCCTGACGGTCTCGATATAATCCCCATACCGGCCCAGTTTTTTTCGAATGCCGACAATCTGAACATCGACCGAACGGTCGGTTACCGGATAGTCGTCGCCCCTGACGGCCTCGACGATTTGGTAGCGTGTATACACCCATCCGGGCCGGCGTGCCAGTGTGTGAAGAATCTGAAATTCGGTAAATGTGAGCGCCACGAATTCGCCGTTGACATGAACGGTTCTTCGACCGGGATGTATTTCGAATTCCCCGATATGCAGAACGGAAAGGGGGTCTTCGGGTTCTTCCGACACCCTTCTCAAAACCGCCCTGACCCGGGCGACCAAAACTCTGGGGCTGAACGGTTTGGTGATATAATCGTCCGCGCCGAGCTCAAGTCCGGCAACCACATCCGCTTCCTCGCCCTTTGCCGTCAGCATGATAATGGGTACTGTGCGGGTTTTTGCAGCGTTTTTCAGCCTCCGGGCCACCTCCAGGCCGTCGATGCCGGGCAGCATCAAATCCAGTAGAATAAGATCGAAATTTTCAGCGACGGCCTTTCGAAGGGCGGACTCGCCCGTGTCTGCGCAGGCCACGGCGAATCCTTCTCTTTCCAGATTGTACCGCAGCAATTCCAGGATATCCTCTTCATCATCGATTGCCAGTATGTTTTTCTTTGCCATTTCCAACTCCCTTTATTTCCAGAGCGAGCCTTCCGAATTCGATAGCGCGGGTGATTTGCCGTCCGGACCTGTAACCACAAACAGAGGGACGAAACGCTTTTCAACAGCCCATTTTCCATCCGGCCCCAAGGGCTGAAGAGCTCTGGATTACTGTAACATCGCTTTTATGATGAGAATGTTAGGATTTTATTAGAAGTGGTTTCAAAACATCCCCTCAGGCCCAATATCGGCGTTGGGATGAAGGATTCAATGCTCAAAATACGTTATGTATTCCTGCGCTTGAATCCTTCCTCCCGCCTTGATCTTGGACCTGATTGAAAGTTTTGGAACCACTTCTAGCGAATTGGTGCAAGATGTCTCAAATCTCTCCCACGGTGTGGAGCCATATGATAATTTAAGTTCTTTGTGGGGTCATCGGGATCGTAGAGGCCGCTAAAGCCATTGCGAACCTCCAAACGATCTAAACTGCTGCTTTACCTGTGTCTCCACTTTGATCAGGAATCCAACAAGGGTTTTCTGTCATACCGCCTCATAGTCCGCAAAGTTTTTTTGCCGCTTCTTTTGCCTTCTGCATATCCGAGAGCCGGGTGATCATGATCTTCTGCGCCTGCGGAGAACCGGCCCCGTGTATCGATTCGGTGAGATAGGACACGGCCCCGGTGCCCAGGGTAATGTTTTCGATGAGCCGAAGCAGCCGCATCCGGGTTTGGCTGTCCACTCCGGATTTTCCGCTGAAATACTTCTGAACATAAGGCCCGATGGATTCATTTTTCAAATCGTCGATCGACGGCATGGTCACCAGGAGCCCTCCCGCAATATCCTGTGCCAACCGCGAAATCTCGAACGGAAATCGGGTGATGTTCAGCTTGCAGCTGTTTGCCGCGAGATGGTCGACCGAATACGAGCCGCAGGGAGTAAGATGCCCCTTTACCGCACTGGCCAGGGCGCCCGCATGCAGCGTTTCATTGAGATGAACCATCTCCGCGATTTTGTCCTTCACGTGGGAGGAATTTTCGGTTCCCTGAAGTTCAGCGATCAATGCCGTAGCGCCGATCAGGGCATCCCCGACGCCCACCTTGCATCCGCCGTAGCTGGCCCGGTGATTGGCCGCGAACAGCTCAACCAGTTTTCCGGCAAAGGGGTATTCCCCTTTCATGAAGATGCGCTCATTGGGAACGAAGACATCGTCGAACACCACCAGGGCTTCACACCCGCCGTAGCGAAGATTTCCGATATCCGACCGGCCGGGCTCCAGGCGCCGTGTGTCGGAGGGCTGCCTGCCGTATATCATGGTGACCCCGCGGGTATCCGCAGGAACGGCAAACGCGATGGCGTAGTCCCTGTCCGCTTCGGTCAGCGCCCGGGTGGGCATAACGATGAGTTCATGGGCGTTTACGCCGCCGGTAATGTGAAGCTTCGCTCCCCTGACCACCACTCCGTTTTTTCTTTCCTCGACGACATGGAGAAACTGGTCCCTGTCGGCCTGTTGTGACGGCGGCAGTCCACGGTCTCCTTTGGAATCGGTCATACAGGCGGCGGGGAACAAATCGTTTTTCTGCAGGTACGTTAAGAACGTTCTAAATCGCTCATGATAGGGCGTATTGAATTGCTGATCGATATCATAGGTTACGGAATATACGGCGTTGACGCAGTCCAGACCCGCGCACCGCTGAAAGCAGCACGCGGTCTCCCGGCCCATATCCCGAAGAAGGCGTATTTTGGCGATGAGATCTTCGACAGTGTGCTGGATGTGAATGAAGCGGTTGACCGGCTCGCCGGTCAACTGCGAAACCGCCGTATAGAGATCCTTTTTTTCCTCCTTTTCGGCCTGAGCATAGGTTTCGGCCATGGCCATCGCCGGGGGCCGTGAAATCGGGTGATCGACAACACTTTCAACCCGATCGCCCTGAATATAAACCGTATGATCCAGTTTGCGGATGCTGTCGAGGTATTCTTCTTTCGTTATCATATCGTGCTTCTCCGTATATCTCGTTCTATTCCTCCGGACAGGCGGGTTCATCCCACCAGGGATAAAAATCAGGCATATCCCGGCTGGGTCTCATCCTGAATTCCGGCGGCCGCTTTTCCACAAATGAAGCCGCCCCCTCTTTGCCGTCGGCCGATGCGAACATATAGGTAAGGCCTCTCGATTCCATGATGTGGGCGGCCATGGGGTGAGCTTCGGACAGCATTTTCCATACCATTTGCCGGGCCAGTGCCGTGGAAACGGCCGATGTGTTTTCCGCGATCTCGGCAATGATTTTTTTGGCGGTCGGCATCAATTCGTCCGGCGGTACGACCCGGCTGAACAGCCCCATCTCGAGCCCTTCCCGGGCGGTAAACAATCGGGCCGTCAGAATCAATTCGGCTGCCTTGCTGACGCCGATGATCCGCGGCAGAAAATAGGTGCAGCATCCTTCCGGCACGATTCCCCGACGATTGAAGATGAATGCTATTTTGGTTGCGGCTTCGGAGGCAATTCGAATGTCCATTGCCGTAGTCATGGTAATCCCAACACCCACGGCATGCCCGTTTATGGCACCGATGATCGGCTTTTTCAGATTGAACATTCTCAAGGTCACCCGTCCGGCCGTGTCCCGGACGAACGTTTTCTCCTTTCCGCCTTCACCGGTCAGCCGAAATCCTCCGGCACTCAGATCGGCACCGGCACAGTATGCCCGACCGGCACCGGTGAAAATCACGCCTCGCACGGCATCGTCATCATCCACCAAATCCAGCGCTTTAAGAATTTCTTCCATCATTGTCGGTGTCCAGGCATTCAACATATCCGGCCTGTTTAATGTAATGACGGCGGCGTGGTCCTCCACCTCGTATGTAATCTGTGTAAATTCCATTTTCAGCTACCTCCGAAACGTAATGGGTTTCCATCCGGACATATGTAAGACGGTTTCATTTTTTCACTTGGCTCATATAGCGATTCATGCGCTCGATGCCCTCAAGCAGTATGTGTTCCTCAACAGCATAGGACATGCGGATGTGCCCCGGACTGCCGAAGACTTCTCCCGGAACGACGGCGACCCCGGTTTTCTCGAATAAATCCGCAGCAAAATCCGAGGAATGAT
Organism: Desulfobacterales bacterium; assembly: GCA_046483495.1. Classification (GTDB taxonomy): domain Bacteria; phylum Desulfobacterota; class Desulfobacteria; order Desulfobacterales; family UBA5616; genus CAYLRU01. The sequence goes on along the minus strand of JAWODC010000040.1, from coordinate 105,382 downwards.
CACCGGAAGACACGTATTCGGCGATACTTGGAAATACATAAAATGCACCACCGGGACGGATAACATCGAAATGCTCACGAATGCCGTTTATCATCGAATCTCTTTTCTGCGCAAGCTCGGATAAACGGGAGGCGAAAAAAGCTTCATCCATATCCAATGCGGCAAGTGCTCCGTATTGAGCAAAGGTGCATACATTCCCGGTGCAGTGGCTTTGGTAAGCCGCCATGGCGTTAATGATCCGCCTTGCAGCCACCGTGTAGCCGATGCGGAAACCGGTCATATGGAAATGCTTTGAAAAGCTCCGCGTAACGATCAGATAATCGTGGTCGACCGCCATCGTGTACGGTGATTTGGCTTCGACTCCGTCGTATATGAAGGATGCATAGGCTTCATCCGAAACGACAAAGAATTTTTTTTCCGGAGCCAGCCTTAGGACCGATTGGACGTCGCCGTCCCGGTAAACGGCGCCGGTGGGATTGTTCGGTGAATTAATGACCACCGCCTTTGTCTTATCCGTGATCATACGGCGAATGGCCGCTATATCCAGTTGATGAGACACCGTATCTACGAAAACCGGCCTCCCTCCCGCCATTTTTACCTGTTCCACGAAGCTGACCCAGTAAGGCCGGGGAATGATGACCTCGTCATCCGGGTTTAAAATTACCTGAAATATTAAAAACAGGGCATGCTTCGATCCATTGGAAATGATAACATTTCGTTCATCGCATCCCGGAAAAAATTCCGAAAGCCGTGACCTGAGCGCAGGCAATCCGGCCACCGGGCTGTACCGGGTATTTCCTGATTCAAGCGCATGTCCGGTAGCTTCGATAACGGGGGCGGGAGTGTCATAGTGAGGCTCGCCCACGGCAAAATCGATAACCGTGTCTCCGTTCAACCTCATTTTCTGGAGCATCGGTGTGAACTGAACGGTTTGTGACTCTCTGATGAGCGATGTTTTTTCGGATAGGTGTATCGTCAACGGCTTTTCGGTCCTTGAAAATAAACGTAAAGAAAATTTTATAAATAAAATCCGCGAATCTGTCAAACAAGAATCGGTTGACACGATCTGAACCCGGCGTTATAACTACTCATTGTCTTTCCAAATCTATCCTGAATCCGGAAAAAAAGCCAGGAAAACGCGGCAGCGCTGATACGGTTTTGCGCCATTTATTCACACGTATGCTTGCTATGTCACCGCCCCTTAAAGCACCGTCTCTTTCATATATCTTCATCACGGACCACCCGTATGTTTCATTATGCGGAATCATTTTCCGGGAAAGGAGCCTGTCATGGACGAACATCAGCAATCCGCAATCGATGACGAGGTAATTGCAGAAAGAGCGAAATCCCGCATTTCAGATCTCTTCAAGAAAGAGGATTATTGGGCCATATGGCTCGGATTCATTCTCATGATTCTATCGTTGGCGATTTATCTGCCCCAAAAACCGGCTCGAATGGACGAGATCATCGACCAGGCGAATACGGTGCTGCAGCAGGAATCGGCCAGAGCGCCGTTCAAAACCATCGAATGGTATCTCGCCATAGACAAGAAGGCCGGTTTGAAAGCCGCCGACTCGCCCATTGGAAAAATGATAAAGAAATGGACAGCCCATCCCGGTGGCTGGACCACCAATCCCTTGAATGCCTTTTACAGGTCTCAAACGGCCGCCGAGGCGAAAAACCGGCAGGCTATGGCCGCTTATGAACAGGCAAAGGCTGCTGAAGCCCGTGCCTTGGCCGAAGCCGAAGATGCACAAGCAGCCGCGGCCCAAGCCGGTTTTGCCAATGAAAGACTGAATCAGCAGGCCACTGAACAGATCGATGAATGGCGTAAGGCCAAGAGCAGGGCATCCCAGGCCAAGAAAAGCATCAGCGGTTCGGGCTACAATCGCATACCCCACCTCATCGGCCTGATGGTTTTTCTGGGGGTTTTTTTCGGCATCGGCATGAAATTCATGGGAGAATCCTTCTCACGTTTTTTCGGCGGATTTCTGTTCGTTTTTTCTATTTCGGTTCTGGCATTCATGGCTGGTGAACAGGCCACCGCAGAACATTACGGGATTGGATATCCGGCATGGGCCATCACCTTCGGCCTGCTGATCAGCAATACCATCGGGACTCCCAAATGGGTCATGCCCGCCGTACAAACGGAATATTATATCAAGACCGGCCTTGTCATTTTGGGTGCTGAAATTCTCTTCGGCAAGATACTGGCGATCGGCATTCCGGGCATATTCGTCTCATGGATCGTAACGCCGACCGTACTCGTTACCACATATATATTCGGACAGAAGATCATTAAAATTCCCTCCAAAACACTCAATATCACCATTTCCGCAGACATGTCGGTGTGCGGCGTTTCCGCCGCAATTGCGACAGCCGCAGCCTGCCGGGCCAAAAAAGAAGAACTCACACTTGCTGTCGGGCTTTCCCTGGTGTTTACCGCTATTATGATGATCGCCATGCCCGCTTTCATCAAAGCGGTGGGAATGCCCTACATATTAGGCGGCGCCTGGATGGGCGGCACCATCGATTCCACCGGGGCGGTTGCAGCGGCCGGTGCATTTCTGAGCGACCGGGCGATGTATGTGGCGGCAACGATAAAAATGATCCAGAATGTGCTTATCGGCGCAACGGCCTTCTTTGTGGCACTGTACTGGTGCACCCGTGTGGAATGCGCACCGGGCCAGAAAGTGCCCTTAATGGAAATCTGGTATCGATTTCCTAAATTCGTCATAGGATTTATCGTCGCTTCCATCATTTTTTCAGCTCTGTACGAATTTTTAGGCAATGACGTGGGATATGCGCTGATCGATCAGGGGGCCATCAGCGGAATGACCAAAATCTTCAGGGGCTGGTTTTTCTGTCTGGCTTTCACCAGCATCGGTCTTGCAACGAATTTCCGGGAACTCAGAGCGTATTTCAAAGGTGGAAAGCCCCTGATTCTCTATGTATGCGGCCAATCCTTCAATCTGATCTTAACCCTTACGATGGCCTACATCATGTTCTATATCGTCTTTCCTGAAATTACGGCGAGGATATAAGAAGTGTACATACTGAAAAATAGGGGTCTTATGAGCATCGAGAAGCGGGAAATTCTTCGCAGGTGGGCGGCCCTGGGTTTCGGAATCACCGTCATCGTTTTCTTCATGTACTGTTTGGGGCCGAAACTGGAACAGGTTCCGCCGCTATCACCTTTTTTCTGTGTAATCGATGAAAGGAATATCGACGTGGGTACGTATTTTTACACGGATAACGAATTGTTCTCCGAAGCGCAGTTAAATATCGCCGCCGCCATGAACTTCCCGCCGGACCCATGATATAAACGCATAAAAAAAGCCGGGCGGTGTCGATCCGCCCGGCCTTCGAAATGTATCTGAAAGCTCATTTCAAAATAAATATTTGGGGTCACGATCGAGGCGGAGCCGCATACTCATGTATGTTGTGGATGTAACATGCGGCTCCAACGAAGATATCGGAGCAAACGATTATTTTGAGGCGGCTTGTAAAATCAGCACCAATCGCTATTTCCCCTTATACACCGGATCACGTTTCTGCATACGGGCCATAACGGCTTCCATGAAATCTTCACTTTTCATGGTTTCGTTCAGTCCGATATTCTCTTCATCCAGCGCTCGTTGAACATTTCCGTTCAATTGCCGGTGCAATGCCCGCTTCGTCAGCCGAACCGCCATGCCCGGCCCCCCGGGTGGAATCAACTTCAGGGCTGCCTTTCGCGCATATGGCAACAGCTCGTCATGAGGCAGCACCTTGTTGATCAAGCCCATGTCAAACGCCTGCTGTGCCGTAACATCTTCACCAAAATAAAAAATCTCCTTCGTTCGCTGCAGACCGATCAGGCGGGGCATCAAATACGTGCTGGCCAACTCCGGCAAAATACCGAGCCGAACGAACGGCAGGCGGAACCAGGCGTATTCGGACATGTAAATCAAATCACAGCAGCTCAGCGCCATCGTGAAGGCGCCACCGATAACCAGGCCGTTTATGGCCGCAATCACCGGTTTGTCCACGTACCACATTCTTTCCACCAATTTTTTTTGGGCGATGTCCGTGGGATCGAGCTGGTCCAGCACATCCTGACTGACGCCTTTGGTTGCATCCGGGTTGAAATATCCGCCGCTTGAAAACGCCTCCTCGGCCGGGTCGGGGTTATCCGGATCTTTGGCACCGGTCATGATCATCGCGTGGGCCGTATCGTCTTTTTGAAAGATGTGAGCCGCCCACCATAATTCCAAAAACGAATAGGGGCTCAGAGCGTTCTTCCGTTTAGGGGTATTCATTATGACGGTAACGATTCCTGTTTCTTCTTCCTTTTCGTACACAATATCTTTGAAATCTGATGCCTTCATTCCTCCTCCTTTTTTTCAGCGGCCGCATAGTGTCATTCGAAGTCCGGTGAATGATTTCATAACAAAACGTCCTGAAAGTGTAAAGCCGTAAAAAAAACGGCCTGTGAAAACCAAGGCCGTTTTTCTTCACTCGATATAAATGACCGCTAACCGGCTTCGGCGGCTTCAGGAGAGGATTCCGCCGCCGACTCGAAAACAGCCGCCGCCACTTCCCAAGTCATGAATTCCCGGCGTTGCACCTGTTTTTCCAGTTCCTCCCAAATGGCCTCTTCGATGGTTCGTGCTTCGGGGCCGTTCACATCTTCGATATGGGCATGCAGGTGAATGAGCACCTTCTGCAGTTCACAATTCAGATGGTCCAGTGCAGATATGTGAAAGTCGACTTCTGTTTTTTCCGTAGCGACGATCAGCTCATTTTTCAGGTGCTCATCCTGCACCACCGGAATTGCTTCTTGAAAAATGTTTCTCATTTCTCGATTTTCTTCGATTCTACGATGGGCGACACGCTCGAATTCTTCGGAAATCACACCAAGGATCAGTGCCGTTAAACCCATTTCAGCCCTTGCATGGTCCGCCTCCAGACTGGGCATAAACTTTGTCGCAAGGACCGTTCCCAATGTCCTCAAGATATAGTCGCATTGTGGTCTCATACTCCCTCCCGCATCTGATTTAACAAAATTCTCGATTGGATATCAAATGCCCAAAGTCCGCCGTAGCAGTTGATGGCATCCGTACTCGCGCCGTTGCTGTACACATAATGCTGAGATATCCAGATCGCCAATCCCTTGATGCTGGTAAATACTTCCCACCAGAAAAGGGCTGCCGGATCCGCCTTAAACCCGGAGGCCTGCTCCCACACCTTGACTGCGCGGTCCCGCGGCAGCATGTTGCCGAGATAATCCGGGTTCTTCCAGCTCCACAGGCGGTTCATGGACCATGCCAGGTCTTCCAGGGGATCACCCATGTGCATCATCTCCCAATCCAGTATGGCCCGTATTTCGCCCTTTTCGTTGAAGAGAAAATTGCCGGCCCGCATATCGCCGTGAGCGATCACCACCTTTTGCGCCGGCGGAGGAGGATTTTTTCGAAGCCAGCGTATCGCCGCCCTGACGAGGGGATGGGGTTCCAGTTCCTTTTTGTCGATGTCGGATTCCCAATAGTCCAATTCCCGTTTCCAGCATTCATCCGCCGCGGGTTTTTCCATTTTTTCGTGAAGCCACACTTCCTTTGGGTCGGTTCGGGCGATTATCCCCATGATTTCGCAAAACCGCTCGCCGATTTTACGGCGGACCTCATTGTAAGGGGGCTGTTCGAACAGCATGGCAGAGCTCGTGCAATCCACCACTTCTTCCATGACAAAAAAAGGGCTCCCCATCCATTGGGGATCTTCTTCGAGCCAGAGCAGTTCGGGAACCGGCACTTCGGTGCCGGCAAACGCTCGGTAAGCTTCCCACTCGGTCCGTGTTTCGGTTTCTATGATTCCGAGATCAAATTCACGCCGCACCACCACATTGCGGGAAATTGCGGCTGTTTTCTGTTTTATTTCCAACTCCAATGCAAACGTTTCGCGTGAAGCGCCGCCAAAAATCGGCCTGACATTCCTAATGTCGATGCCGATTGCATCGGGTACCCGGTGGGCCAGGAAATTTTTAAATTGCTGAACGATTTGTTCTTGCGTCATTACTTTCCTCCGAGTGGTGACTTTCTTACGATGTGTAGCGGGTTTGGCGTTGTGCCGCTTATTCCAGGCTTTCAGGCGAATTTTCTTGTCTCTGTATGGACACCATTCAAAAGCATGTATGCTAGGAAGCCATATCCAGTATATCCTTGAAACCGGACGGCGCATGCGGTCCGATGATCAGCTGCTCCAACACCCCTCTTCCGGTTTTCTCACCCATCTGAAACTCGCTTACCGCCTGGATATGGAGATTGATCGGATCGGATTCATCGACGGCGGAAAGTTCCAGAAAATCATAGGCGGTGGCCAACTCCCCTTTGTTCATGCCATGGCCCCATTCCGGGTGTCCGTACCCGATCCCGGACATGTAAAAATGAAACAACGGTTTGACAGTCGTCACGATCGTTTCATCTCTCGGTGTCAAAAACGTAATTTCGGCTGATTCGGCGTGCCGTGTTCCGGATTTAAACCGGACCCTGGCGTCAACCCGGTCCATAAATTCCGGCGGCGCATCTCCCAACGGTGCAATCAGGCCGTTCGAATGCCAGGCATGCCCGTCGGCGTCTTCATTGACGCTGAAAAGTGTCACACAATTCTCGAAATTCACCGGCGCCCATAACCAGTAAAACTGGGGCAGTACCGCCGGTGCCGGGGGCTGCGGGTCCTGGACCCCCACCGGCCGGACACCCCATGACCGATCCCGGGTTCCAAACCATTTTTCAGGTGAAACATCGAGCTGCTTATCTTTAATGCGAATCCAGCCGCTATAGCACCCGTTCTGCGTCATGCGTGTTGAATCCATGATAACCCGGGGCCCGATACGATAGGTATACCGGGGTTCTTCGAGCGCTTTTGCCCGTGCCGTAAACGTCAGATCCGCATGGATGCCGTAATCGTTTTCATCGATGATGATCTGAAGCTTCTTCAACGGCTCCAGCACTTTCACCGTGATGGGACCGACCGTTGTGTCCATCCGTTCCATGCCCAGGTGACGGGAGGTCCTCAGATTGTGCTGAATGCCGTCCGAGATTACCGTAAAAGACGAATCCATAATGTTCAAATGGGGATAGACGCCCAATGCCAATGCCAGAAAAGCATGATCGTCCAGGCTGTATCCGTTGAAGAAGTATCTGTCGTAAAAGTTGCGATCCGAGCCCGCTGTGGCAATAGGCTCAGGCAATTGGTGAATGGGGTAGTCATCTCCTTTTGTCAGCATTAGGGCCTCCTTTTCGGTTCGGTCTTTCGAATTCTGCAACCGGAGAAATTGCTCGCGTAAACATAAAGCGTTTGAAAAACTACAGATCGGTTCGGAACATGTTATGGCGCAGGTTTATTCGAAACGAATAAAGATAAATGTAATAATAAATAGTAAAAATTGAATGGCATTCTTATACTGATTAAATGATAATCATCAATTCGGTATTTTTGTCAAGTAAAGAATCCATCTATCCGACGAAGACCGGCGGCAGTACGAACATCGAAGGACTAATAGGGACAGCAAGGGAGAATTCGGATCTTTCGGCAAGATCCTGCCTGGATGCCTGCAGCCGATTTGCCGGCGGCAAGTCCTGTTTTCGAAGGTGGGGTACCCGGGGCCTGCGCAGCATTAACGATCTGCTGAAAAGGTCAAGGTTGTACCGGACATATTCAAGACAAATGCATCGGGCATCTCGGTTTCAAAGCGCTGAATCGCTTTTCTGCCGGTGCAATGGGTGGGAATAACGAAATCAGGATCGATGTCTTTCAGCGCCTGGATGGTATCGTCGATAATCGGTTCGAACATCGGACCGGTGAGGTGAAATCCGCCCATGACGGCATGAACCTTGGATATGCCGGTTACCTCTCTGGCATGATTCACCGTATTGACAATTCCGGAATGGGCACATCCGGACAAAACGATGAGCCCTTTTCCGGCTACATGCATGGCAATGGCCGTATCGTCTTCGATCAGGTCCAACTCCTCTTCGCCATCTTTTTCGAAAAACGCATTCAGCATGCCATGCTCGAATTCCGACAGGCGGGGTATTTCACCCAGGAACAGCACGGTTTCATTTAGCATGGCAACCGGCTCCGTGCTCTTGACGATGTTAAACCCGGCCGCCTCTATTTCGGCCTCTTTGGGCGTGGGCATCATAATCCTGAAACCCGAACCGGCTGAAATGAATCGATCAGGCTTGAAAACGGAAGGATGAACCACGAGATCGACGCCGGATTTTCCGATGGATTCGCCGACTTTTTTCACCCCCCCGAAATGATCGATATGGCCGTGGGACAACACCGCAGCATCCACCTGAGCCAGATCCATGTTCAATGACCCGGCGTTTCTCGCCGCCGCATCCTCTGACAATCCGAAATCGAGCAGCACCGCGCTGATTCGATTTCCCGAAGACAGCCTGACGACGGCTGAGAATCCATGCTCGGCCAATATCGAATGCTTGAATTGATTTCCTTCCAGCGGAAATGCCCGCTTTATCATTTCGGATCCATCCGCGGCGGTAAGATCGATATAGTTGTCCGCCAGGGTAATGATCTCTGCTTTTTCCACCGGATTTAATTTCACGTGCATTGTTTGGCCTCCTGTCGATGTGCGGTGTTTGTGGGCCTAATGTATGCGGGTTCAAAAAACTACTTTTTCACCAGTTCGCCCATTGTATCGGCGATTTCTTCAAACGCCCTGGAAACCGGGGAATCGACGAATGCATCCAGGATGCAGCTCCCGGCATCGCTGCAGGCCACCATACGGGGATCGAACGGCACTTTGCCCAAAAATTTTACGCCGGTTTGAGAAGCGGTCTTCTCACCTCCCCCCGACCCGAACAGGTTGATTTCCTTTTTGCAATTGGGACAGGTAAATCCGCTCATATTTTCGATCAAACCGTAAATCTGCATTTTTACGGTTTTGCAGAAATTGATGGATTTGCGGACATCCGCCAGGGAAATTTCCTGCGGTGTCGTAACGATCACCGCCTTGGCATCCTTTATCGTCTGAGCCACTGTCAACGGTTCATCCCCCGTACCGGGCGGTGAATCGATGATGAGAAAATCCAGCTTTCCCCAATCGACATCCGCAATAAACTGGCGAATGGCGGAAAATTTCAACGGACCCCGCCAAATGATGGCGCTGTCCTTGTCCGGGGTCAGCGATTCAATTGAAATTACGCTTAAGTTTTTCGAAAAAGGTACGGGGATTAATTTTCGATTTTCACTCATTTCCGGAGCCGCCGTCAACCCCAGCATTCGCGGCACATCCGGTCCATGGAGATCGACATCCATGATGCCGACCCGGTAATTTTTTTTGGACAGGGCAAAGGCAAGGTTGACGGAAGTGCTGGTTTTCCCGACTCCCCCCTTCCCGCTCATCACCATGATTTTGTTTGTAATGTTGGCCAATGACACTTTCAGCTGCTCATCCTGCTGTTCTTTGGCACTCTTTTCATCCGGGCTGCCCATTATCTGTTGTGGTTTTGACATGTTTTATAATCCTTTAAAAAAAATTTACGAAAAATATGTGCACCTCGTAAACTACCGAGCCGTTTTCGACTATAAACGGCTGACCGCCCCCCCGTCACACTCCGGACAAAAACGAGGGCTTTCTTTTCCCAAAGGGACTACCCACTGAAAAAGGCAATCACCACAGCAATACCGCCTCCCGTTGCCGTCGTACCGGTAATTACCTCCTATAATGCGTATGGCCTTGCCATTGATCAAGGCATCCGCTATGCTTTTTCTCGCCTGCTGCAATATCCTCCCGAACGTCGCCCGTGAAACCCCCATCTCCGATCCGGCCGATTCATGGGACATATTCAAGAGGTCCGCCAACCGGACGGCCTCACATTCATCTAGGGTGAGGTGCACCTCCTGCATTTCCCTTAACGGAATGCCCCTGGGTTTAAAATATCCGACATCCGGATTGAAAGCCACGATTCGATCTTTATTGGGTCTTGCCATGAAATCTCCATTATGAGCATATGCTCATAACTGATCTTTAAGCGCTTCACCCCGAATTGTCAAGAAAATTTGTATAAAAATGACGTCGCATGCTTTGGAGTTTATTCATTTTCAACGATCAAATTGTCGATTACCTGCACCGTACCCTTTGTCTCTTTGGCAATCTTGAGAACCCTTTCTTTTGTAAGGCGATTGGAAACAATGCCGGTCAGCGTCACCACGCCTTTGTGAGCATCGACGTCGATGTTCGTAGATGGAATGCCCGATTCACCGATCAGTTTCGTCTTGATTTTGCTTGCGATGACCTTGTCTCCAACGAATTCTCCGACCGTTCTGCTGCCGACCCGAAGATTGTTTCTGACGGATTTCACGCCTTCTATTCTGCCGGCGATATCCATGGCGCGATCGATTTGTTCCTCCGATGTCATAATGCCCGATAATATGACATGCCCGTCAATGACATCGACATCGATATCCGGGGCGTTTACCACCGGATCACGGCTTAGGTCGAGTTTAATGGTTGCACTGATATTGGAGTCATCTACAATCCGCCCCACCGACCTTTCATCCTGGGCCACCTTGTACACACCGGCGGCACCGGCACCGACTAATAAAGGCGCACATCCGGATGCTGCGGTCAACGCCAGGAGGCCTATCGCATTCACCCAAAATTTTAGCATTGTCGTTTCTCCTTACCGATTTCGAAAAAACTGAATTTAATATCACCGGCTATCCGGCGCAATACCCCGGCAAAACACGATCTTTTTTTTATTCCAATCCGCCTGGATTGATCATTCTAATGCTGCAAAAGACGCAGAACGGACTTTATCGACGCCAGCCCGATTTGCTCAAAATCGATTTCGCTTGGGGACAAAAATGTTATTTCTGCAACGTCATCGCCGACCCGCATGCCGTTCAAATCCTTTGGCGTGCATGCAAAAATGAGGTTGAGCACCCGGTAATCGACATCGGCGAACCGGTACGTCCCCGGAGTCGACCCCATATAGAATGCCCGGGAAATTTCAAGGTTCAATTCCTCTTTTATTTCCCGCATCAATGCGTTTTCCGCCGATTCACCCGGATTGACAAATCCGCCGGGCAAATCCCATAACCCTTTTGCCGGATCTTTCAGCCTTCGGGTCAGGAGAATCCGCCGCTTTTCGTCCCTGATCACCGCTGCAACCGCCGCGGCCATGTTGATGAAAAAAATAAATCCGCAGACCATACAGCCGACCGCATTGGATTCAGGCCTATTCAGCCGGCTTGATCCGCATGCCGGGCAGAACCGGAATGGCAATTCCGGCAAACCGTTCATGTCCCCTCCGAATTCACGTCAATCATTCGATTCATGCTCCCTTGGCGGTAACCGTGTAAATCGAGCGCAACAAAATGGAATCCTATATCGTTCAATTGCGAAACCACCCCACGGCGGGTTTTTTCTTCCAGGAGCCTGTAAAAATCGTCCGGGCTGATCTCGATTCTCGCACAGGGGCCGTGGTATCGCACTCGGCAGTGATCGAATCCGAATGCTTTTAAAATGGTTTCCGCCGAATGCACCTGCTTCAAGGCGTCCTCGGAAATGGCGGTCCCATACGGCAAGCGGGTGGCAAGACAGGGGGATGACGGTTTGTCCCAGGTTTCAAGACCCATTTCGCGTGACAATCGGCGAATATCCGATTTTGTTAAACCGGCTTCTATCAATGGTGAACGAACCCCCGATTCTTGGGCTGCAGCAATACCCGGCCGATAATCATCCAAGTCATCTGCATTGGCACCGTCCGCCACATGGGGAATTTTCATTTGCAGGGCGATTTCCAATAGTTGTGTCAACATTTGCTTTTTGCAGAAATAGCATCGATCCCGGGTGTTCAACCTGAATTCATCCAGGTCCATCTCCCTCGTGCGACACCTCATGTACCGAACACCCAGCCGCTCGGCCATAGATACGGCGAATTGCGTTTCTGACGCCGGATGAACAGGAGATTCGCCGATAACGGCAACGACGTTTTCTTTGAGCACATCAGCGGCCACCGCCAAGAGGAACGTGCTGTCAACCCCGCCGCTGAAAGCAACCAAGAGCGATCCGTATTCGTTCAATATGCTTCGCAGTTTCGTCATTTTTGACTCATCCGTCTTCATGCATGCACCATATGCCCGCTTTTCCGAGATCGCCTGAAAGGGATCATGCCGCGTTCTCAGGTGTTCATGTCCGCATCGCAGGGCCAAAGCTTCCCGGAAAAAAATATTTACAAATAAAGGTCTATATTTTATACCCCATCATTGTCACACAGGGATAGATGCTGATGACCAGTGTCCATCCGGAAACGGCGTGAATCAGCCGCCCACAGATGTATATAAAAGTAATACCACAAATTACAAGAGGTTCATATGGGGAAAAACAGTTTGCTCAAACCCACGGCGAAAAAGAAAAAAACATCGAAGAAAAATGCCGGTCCCGCCGGAAAGTCGTCCAAAACCCCGGTATCTCCGGCAAAGAAAAAATCCGTAAAAACAGCTGCCAAGGCGCCGACAAAAAGCGCAAAAAAAGGTAAAAATTCCCGAACGGCAAAGCAATCGGAAAACATCCTTTTCAGAAAATTCGACGGGTTTCAGCCTGTTGAGGTTTATACTCCGCCTGCTCGGCGAACAGAGGAAAAACGGTATGCATCACCACCGTTTGTCACCGGCGATACAAAGGCCTCCGAACGGGTTGGAAAACTGCTGCTGAAAAAATTCGATATGGCCTCCCTGGAGGCGGCCGCTGAAAAAGCCGCCGCTGAAAAGGCTGCTGCCGAAAAAGCCGCTGCCGAAAAAGCCGCTTCACAGCAGTTTACAACGCCCCCCTTTAAAAGCACTCCACCGGATCAGAACATTTCAATATCGTACAGCGGCAATAAAGACGTGAAGCCGCCGGACATTCAGGACCGGATGATGAAAATTGCAGCTGTTGTCTTTGCGTTTCTGGTATTTGCCCTGATCGGGGCGAGTTTTTCCCATTACAGAACCTATTACCTCCAGCATGAAAACGGTGCGGTTACGATTTGGAAGGGTAAATTCGCGCCAATGGGAAAAACCTTTTTGATTTCACTTCCAGGCGCCGAAATTCCCGAGAACATGAAAACGCAGGGAAGCAAAAACACGATCTTTCCGTTTGTGGCCGAGCATTACCTGGAGCAGGCCGATAACATGATCGAAACACAGGATATCCCCGATTTCAAGGCCATTTCAAATTACCTGGAACAAGCAGCGCCTTACGCGGTTACCGCCGGCTTGCAGAACCGGATATCCACCCGTTCGACAACCATTAATCTGATGGCTTTGCTGTATAAATCGGAGGTGGCAGCCGGATCGGAAACGGTCGAAGGGTATGAAAAAGCTCTGGATTATCTGGAATCGGCAAAACGCCTGCCTCTCGATCTCCTTCAACGGGAATGGGTTCAGAAAAAAATGCAAACGATAGAAGCGAGCTTGAACCCGCCGGCCGTTCAAGGACCCCAAACGGAGCCGCCCGCACCCGCCGCTGTTCTTTCACCCTGATCGATGCAGGGCCGCTTCACCCTGATCGATACATTTTGACGTCGACGAATAAGTCTGATATTTTTCAAGTCAACTTTCAATGGAATGAATCAGCTGTTTCTGGATGGGTACTGATAAATCATAACCCTCACCACGTGGAGATATGATTATGATGTATGATATTCATCGCACCAACCGAGGGCATGGCCGGACCTGCATGTTTATCATCGCCATGCTGGCGCTTGCCGCCTTTGCAGCATCGTGTGCATCGAGCCGTTCCGCCCATATCTATTCCCGGGACGAGGCCCGACGAACGCAGACGGTTTCCCAGGGTGTCGTGACCCAGGTCCGCCCCGTCCTGATCGAAGGCACCAAAACACCGGCAGGCACTATCGCCGGAGGCGCTTTAGGCGGCGTTGCAGGCAGCGCCATCGGCAGCGGCAAAGGAAGAGACCTGATGACGGTTCTCGGCGCCATTGCAGGCGGCATAGCCGGTTCCGCGGTTGAAGAAGGGGTGACACGAAAATCCGGACTGGAAATCACCGTCAATCTCGACAGCGGCCAAACCATAGCGGTTGTTCAGGAAGCCGATGAAACCTTCAATGTCGGCGACAGGGTCACCGTTTTAAAAAGTGATTACGGAACCACCCGAATCGTCCATTAATACGGGCACAATGTGTGCAGACAAACCGCCTTTTTCAGATACTCGGCGCCTATCCGGCAACCGAAACGCAACCGCTCTTTTCGGCTGCCGGTATTTTTCCTTCCGTAATTACCGCCGGCATCCTCCCGGAATAAATACAATCCCCTATAGGTGAATGGTGCATAACATTTCATACTGATAATCGTTACGACGCTGTAATCGCAGGTGAAACGGCAACCGGCGGAATTTTCGAAAAGAGCTGCGCCGCCACTGCTTCTGCGGCGGAAAACGATATGAACCTTTTCAAAAAAAGGAAAGCATATGTCGAATTCCTTGACGCTCGGGATCGACCTCGGCGGCACCAAAATTCTGACAGCCGTGGTCGACGCACAAGGAAAAATTCTTGCCTGGGACAACAGCGAAACACCGGCTGAAAAAGGCCCCGAGGCCGTTATTTCGGCGATGACGGCCTCCGCCGGGCGGGCCATGGATGGGGCGCGTGTCGGGCTTGAAGACATTGACGCTGTCGGGATAGGCGCTCCCGGACCGTCAAACCCGGAGAAAGGCATCCTGTTCACCTCCCCCAATTTGCCCGGCTGGCAAAATATCGCTGTAACAGAAACCTTTGAAAACAAATTCAACAAACGGGTTTTTTTAATCAATGACGCCAATGCCGCCGCTCTGGCCGAGCACCGCTACGGCGCTGCAACGGGATTGCGCCACGTCATTTACATAACCATCAGCACCGGAATCGGCGGAGGCATCATTATCGACGGAAATCTTTACACCGGCGCTATCGGCACGGCCGCGGAACTGGGCCATATGACAATCAATGATGAAGGGCCACTGTGCAACTGCGGGAATTTCGGGTGTTGGGAGGCACTGGCCTCGGGTACCGCCCTGGAAAGGGAAGCACGGCGCAGAATCCGGGAAGGCACCCGGACAACCATTCCCCGATATGTCGTAAATCACGATGAAATCGACGCCAAAAGCATTTACCAGGCGGCGCTCGAAGGCGACGGTCTTGCCATGGAGCTGATCGAGACGACCGGCTATTACTTCGGCGTGGGATTGGCCAATCTGCTGAATATGTTCAATCCGGAGATGATCGTGATCGGCGGGGGGTTGTCCAATATGGGCGATATGCTTCTCGATCCCGCTATCAAAACCGCGAAGGCGAGATCCTATGCCGTTGCATTTGCCTCGGTCCGGTTTGCACCGGCCAAACTCGGCAAAAATTCGGGGGTTCTCGGCGCAGCGGCATTTGCCCGGGAAAAACTGCAGTAAAAAAATGCAGCATGTCATCCGTCGATTTATTCGACTTTTATAAATGGGACAAAACGTCCGGTTTAAGGCATAAGATAAAGATTTTTTATGCGCAGCGAAAAGCGAAAAACGAAAATCGTCTGCACCATCGGCCCCGCCACCGGCTCGCCTGCAATGCTGCGGAACATGATCGAAGCGGGAATGGATGTGGCTCGGCTTAATTTTTCACATGGAAACCACGAATCGCACAGCCGGCTGATAGGCGCCCTTCGGCGTGCATCCGAAGATGCGGGAAAGGAAATCGGCATCCTACAGGACTTGCAGGGACCTAAAATCCGGGTGGGCCGGCTCCCCGAAACCGGTATAACACTGTCAACGGATCAGACCATTCACCTTGTACCCGGTGAAACGTCCGACCCGGGCACCTTGCCGATTGGCTATGCCCACCTTCTCGATGATGTCAAACCGGGCGACCGCATTCTGTTGGCCGATGGATCGGTCGAGCTGCAAGTCAGCGAAATCCGGCAATCCAGTCTCGTCTGCAGCGTCCTGGTCGGCGGAGAAGTCCATTCAAGCAAGGGGGTGAACCTTCCCTCGAGCACCCTGAAGGTTTCGGTGTTCACCGAAAAGGACCGTAACGATCTTGAATTCGGGCTGAAAAAAAACGTCGATTTTGTCGCACTTTCATTTATCAGTCACGAGCATGATGTCGAGCCCGTCCTTGAAATTCTGAACCGGCAGGAGCAGGGACCCATGCTGATCGCCAAAATCGAAAGGCCCCAGGCGCTTGACCGGTTTGACGCCATTATGAACCGCGTGGGTGGGATTATGGTGGCTCGCGGGGATTTGGGGGTGGAGATGCCTCTTGCCAAAGTTCCGATGATCCAAAAACGGCTGATCCGTGCCGCACGAAACATGGGAAAACCCGTAATTACCGCCACCCAAATGCTCCGTTCCATGGTTGACAGTCCACGGCCGACCCGGGCGGAGGCAACGGATGTGGCAAACGCCGTATTGGACGGCACCGACGCCGTCATGCTGTCCGAAGAGACCGCCACCGGCCGTTTCCCATTAGAAGCGGTTCGCGTCCTGGACCGGATCTGTCATGAAACGGAACCGTACCTGGAGGTGGAACGGTTTCTGAAAGATCCCATTTCGGATCTTCTTCCCCCCCTGCAAACAGCGATCAGCCGTTCCGCGGCATGGCTGGCCCATGATCTGAATGCGGATGCGATCATCGCATTCACCGCTTCCGGCAGCACGGCGCGTACCGTTTCCCGGTTCCGCCCTCCTCAACCGGTCATCGCATTTACCGACAAACCGGCCACACAGCGCCAGCTTTCCTTATCGTGGGGGGTGTCCTCGGTAGAAGTAACCTTTACGAATATCGACGAAATGATAGAAAAGGCAAAATCCTGGGCCATTGAAAACGAAATGGCCCATCGGGGAGACCGAATTATCCTGACAGCAGGCCTCCCCATCGGTGTAACCGGCACGACGAACCTGTTAAAGGCTATCGAACTGACTTGATTCGGCAAACACCGGACGCCGGATTTCGTTTTCTCAAGGAGGAAATTACACGATGTCCAATCCGGATCATTTCATCGAGATTTTCGGCCTTGCCGCCCGTCAAGCGGGATTTGTGGCACGACATCTTCAAAACGGCATCTCTCTGGGATCCAAAAAGAACCAGAAATCCCCGGAGGCGGAAGCCCTGACAGCGGTTGATCTGGCCGCTCAGGATGTCATTTTAACCCTTTTGCACCACGCATTTCCCGATGCCGCCGTTGACGCGGAAGAAGAAACAGATACCGTAGGCCTGTTCAATACCCGCGGTCCGGGCAAACCCCTGATCGTGGTGGATCCGATCGACGGGACGCTCAATTACAGCCGTGGTTCATCCGAATACGCCGTTATGGCCGGCTGGCTCGAACATGAGGTGTACCGGGCGGTTCTGGTGCATTTTCCGGCTATGGCAGCCACCTACTGGGCCATACGGGAAGGCGGCGCACGGCAACGAACCGGAGATACCGACGGTCCCGTCAGCATCGGCCCGGTTCCCAAACGGGTTCGAGTGACACCGCGTGTGCCCGGCACCTGTCGCCGGATTCTTCAGGATATCGGGTTCGAAATTGTCGTTTCAAGATGTTCGGCGGTGGATGCAACGGCGCCGGTCTCGGAGGATGCAGCGGCCGCCGTTTCGTTGGGAAGACCGGAGCGCCGGCGGGCCGTCGGATTTCTGATTACAGCAGAAGCCGGGGGAGTCGTCCGCATCGGAGAACGCTGGTGGAAAGGTGAAGACCCGTTGACCCTGCCGGCCGATGCCGCTTTCACGATCGTTGCCGAAAACCGGGAAACGGCCGAACGGATTTCAGCGGCACTCAAAGGCAAATGACTCTTCTACACCGAAGCTTTTCGCACGACAAACCGCTTTCTCAGCCACCAGTACACCAGTCCCATAACCCCCGATACGGCGGCGACGGCTGCGAAGTTGACCGGATTCGGTTGTCTTACGGCCGCCGAAGCGGCATTTGTAAATGCCGTGATAAGGATAATGCCCGGCAGCATACCAAGGGCGGTTCCGATTAAAAAATCCGAAAGCCGGGTACCGGTCGTACCTGCGACCATATTGATGACCGTGAACGGAGCCAACGGCAAATTCCGCAACACGATGACCGGCTGTATTCCCCTGCGCCTGAAAAAACGGTAAAGGACGTCTATCCGGTCACCGGTCATTTTCCGAATCGTACGCCTTCCCAACCGCCGGCCGACCAGAAATCCGGCACCTGCATTGAATACAGCACCCGATAACGCGCATATCATCGTTTGCCAGGGGGGGAGCACCAGTGCCGTTGCGCCGATCATCAGGGTTATCGGAATGAAAATGAGACCGCCTGCGATGTATCCCCCGACGACACCTAAATACACCGGCAAAAAATCATTCGGGAAACCGCCCCATGGTGCTGAACCCCGCATCAGCCATTCGTCCAAGGAGGTCCAGCGCCACGCAGCGGCAAAGCCGGCAAGCACCAGCAGAATGACCGCCACCCTTTTTAACTGTACCATTCCGGCTTGTCCCGAATCGGGTTCCCGCGCAAAAATATCCATCATTCGGTCCAGCATAAAAGGCTCTTCCGGATCCAAATACGTTTCGTCCGATACGATCTCCGTGCCGTCGAATATGGGAGCGGCATCTCCATCGAGCGGATGCAGCCGGCGCTCTTCTTGCTTCAGCTCATAAATGACGTCTCTTAAAGCGTTGTACCGCTGCTCGGCAGCGGCAATCTCCCCGGGCGCCACCCCCATATGCTCCGCCATCAGGCGCCGGCGGAAACCTGCAATAGACGCCTCGATGTCACTTCCGGGTTCACCTTCCACCGACAGGCAACATTCCGAATCCAATCCCATGGAACGACTGCTCAAATTGGCGGATCCGACTACGGCCATGCGATCATCGACAACCATCACCTTTGAATGAATATACACCGAGGACCGCCCGTTTCCGATTACCGGGTAGTATATGCCGAGCCGCTTTTTGCGGTCCTGTTTCGCTATTTCCTGAAGCCTGTGCCGGCGAATGGCATCCATGGTGCTCTGTTCCAGCCAACCGCTGGCCTTTTGCGGCATGACCAATATTATTTCGGGTGCATCATCCCGGGACAGCCGCTTTTTGAGTTCATTGCATACGGCATTCACCGTAAGATACTGGTTTTCGATATATATGAAATCGTTTGCAGACCTTATGGCATCCAGATACAGCTGTTCTATTTCCCGCACACCTTCCTGATTCTTATAGGCCGGCAATGTACGGGAAATCGCCGCCCGGCAGCCGGATGCGATATCCGCTTTAAAAGGCGGATTGGGAACGGACACCTTTTCCGGCACCGGCAAAACATTCCCGGTGGCGATACGCCAACGTTCGCGAAACCGCTTCCCCAAAACCGCAGCGGCCTCGCCGACCACCCCCATCTGAACATCATGAAAGGGGGCAAACGCCTTTCCGTCGGTATTCTTTCTACGGGGATCCTCCAGCCGGTGTTCACTCGTATCCCATCGATTCTGGGTCAGATCCAACCCGCCGCAAAAAGCGACGGCGTCGTCAATGACAACGATTTTCTCGTGTTGGGAACCCCCCACCGGATGTTCGCTGTCCAGATAAAAATGAACACGCCGATGGGTTTTCCATCCCAGGTTGAAAATGGGCCACCATTGGCGCTCCCGCAAGTACATCATGGGGAAGTCCCAGGCCAGGATGTATATGTTTAAATATTTATTCGCTTTTGCCGTTTGGTTCAGAAAGTCTCCAAGCGGCGGTATCGTTTCCGGAAACCTTCTGCGCCGGTCGAGCACCAGTCTGCTGTCGATGTCCCAACCGGCGATATAGACGGTTTGACGCGCCTGCTGAACCGCCGTTACAAACGTTTCAAAAAAATCGGCGCCGTCGATAATGAAGGATACACGATCAGCTTCCGGACAGCACCAGCAGTTTTTCCCCTCGCGGATAATCATATGGCTCCACTGTTTCCGAATAGTTGGGGCGAGTTCGAGTTTAAGGCAAAAACGGCGGACGGCCGAAGGCGCACCGCCATTTTACCGTTGACCTCGAACCTCGAACATATCCCTTTTTCGATGAAAGGTCCACCTTGTTCAGGTCGACCTTTTTGTCCGGGCATACCAAGGCTGCTGCGGCATTCAGGTATCGAGAAACGCCTATGCAAGCCCCCATCCCGTCTCGCTCATCGCACCCGTCATGAACCCCGAAAGTTCTCTTGAAAGTTGAATCGTCATCAGATATGGTATGTTTTATTGCCAAATCAAAAAAGGCATACCGGTATACAACCATTACACCACAAAAAAGGAAAAAACAGATGAATCCCTATGTAAATCGCATGGTGCGCGCGGCAAAATTGGATCCCCAATTGTTCGAAGAGGTTGAAGCAGATCGTTCAGCCATGGGTCAGGCAGTGGGAGTGGTTCTGCTCTCCAGTCTTGCTGCCGGTATCGGCTCTCTGACTCAAGGCGGCGGAACCGGCCTGGTTTTCGGGATGCTGGCCGCCCTGGTGGGATGGTTCATCTGGGCTTTTCTAACCTATTTCATCGGCACCAAAATTCTGCCGACGCCTCAAACAAAAGCCGACTACAGCGAACTGCTTCGCGCGATCGGCTTCTCGAGCTCACCGGGCATCATCCGTATTCTCGGCATCATCCCCGGCCTCACCGGCATTATTTTCTTCGCCGCCGGCATATGGATGCTGATTGCCATGGTGATCGCCGTTCGTCAGGCCCTGGACTACGAGAGCACGTTCAGAGCCCTGGGCGTATGCGTCATTGGATGGATTGTTCAAGTGCTCATTATCGCCGCGGTGTTCGCCATATTCGGAATTCCTTCACAGCCGCCCGGAGCCTGAAAGCACAACCCGTCGGACCGGTCTTCTCAAACGCCGAACGGGAACGTCGCCGGAAACTCGCGCCCGCGAACATCACTCAATGGAGTGACGGCATGCGTTTCGTCGAACCAGACGAACTCATCGAACTGGTTCGGCAGCACGGCATGAAAATAGTGGCTTTGCAGCTCTGTTTCGGGTGAATAGACGACGCCGATGGCCCTTTCGAGCCTCTCCTCGATAAACGCACGGCGGACATCCCTGCGGTCCGGGCCATTGAGCGGCAGGATAAAGGCGCTGATGCCGCTTTCATGGCATACGTGTTCATAACTGTCCTCCCGGGCCGGACGGACGTTCTTGACCTCCATGGGCCGGTCCCATTCCGATGCCGCCGCCACTGTGCCGTGATCCGTTCCAAAACCGACCAGATAGGCCTCTTTTCCGTATTCTTCCCGGCAGAATGATCCCACATTGTATTCTCCGCCCGCCCCCATTTCGGTCGCCGCGGCATTGCCGATGTGTGAATTGTGTTCCCATACCACCGCCTTCGCCCTCTCGCCGTGAAAGTTCAGCACCAGTCTCAGGGTGTCGAACATGTGCCGGTCGCGGAGATTCCATGAATCCCGGGAGCCATAATACATGGCACGGTAATACCGCTCGGCATTGGCAATCAGCCGTGCGTTCTGAACGGCATCGAGGAACCCGTGGTAATCCCCCGGACCGTATCGGGATCTTTTTTCCAGCATCTCCTGCAGCATACTGACGACCTCTTCTTCACAGGCTTCAAAATTTCCCGATAAAGCCGCGGCGCCGTAAGCAGCCGGGTCGTTCTGCCAGGGTGTCAAGCAGCCGTAGCGCTGCCGGGCTATCGCGGCGGTGTGAGGATCTTTGGCATCCAAAAACCGAAGAACCTCGCCGATGGATGTATACATGCTGTAAAGATCGAGTCCGTAAAGATTCACGGCCTGCCGGCCGAATCCGTTTTCTTCGTTGTACCGATGCAGCCACTCCACGAAGTCGGCGAACTGCACATTGGCCCACATCCATGTTGGAAATCGGGTGAACGGTTTTTCCACCGGCGTTTCGGCGACCTTGCCGCTGATGTAGCGGTCGATTTGAGCAGTATCCGGCCAATCCGCCTCGATGGCCACCAGTGTGAAATGTTTGTGCTGAATCAATTCACGGGTAATGCGGGCGCGCATATCGTAGAATTCAGCCGATCCGTGAGTGGCTTCACCCAGAAGAACGATACGGGAATCCCCGATCCGATCGAGCAGGGGCGTCAGATCGGTCTCTCCTATGGACGATACGATATCGGCATGTCGGCCGATAATTTCTGAATAGGGTTTGGACCGCACCCCGGAATCGCGTGCATCGGAGAATACAGGGCCTTGCCGACCGGATGGTTGAGGATCAGGCGGATCGACAGATTCAGGCGCCTGCCATCCCGCCTGACCGACAAGCGGCACGAACCGCACCGAAGCCAGCTCTTCCCGGCTGAAATCATCTTCCGAATTTCGCCGAACACGCATCAGTTCCTGGGCGCGTGAACTTCCGCCGACGGGAATCACCATTCTTCCCCCTACGGCAAGCTGCTGCTTGAGGGGCTCGGGAATATGGGGAGCGCCCGCCGTCACCAAAATGGCATCGAACGGTGCCTTTTCCGGCAGCCCGAGTGTCCCGTCGCCATAGATCACCTCGACATTGTCAAATCCCAATTCTGAAAAACGCTCTTTTGCCGCCGTTATAAGGCTCTCATGACGCTCTATTGTAAATACCTGCTTTACAAGACGGCTCAAAACGGCGGCGGCATAGCCGGAACCCGTACCGATTTCCAGCACCCGGTCATTTTCGGCCACCTCTAAATACAGGGTCATGGCAGCGACAATGTACGGCTGGGAAATCGTCTGGCCTTCGCCGATGGGCAGGGGCGAATCCTCATAGGCAAATTCGCTCAGGTGATCGGGAACGAATTTTTCCCGTGGAACTTCCTTCATGGCGTTTAACACGGCCGGATCGTCCACACCCCTCGCCTTCAGGTGATATTCAATCATTTTATTGCGCAGTGTTTCGAAATCTCTTTGAAAGTCTTTCATTATTCCTTCCTTGTCGAATAAAAAAATCAAGGGCCGATCCACCGCCCCGGCGGATCGTGTTGTCATCAATCATAGATTCAGCTTCCATATTCGATCCATGGGCTGAACTATTCATTTGAGGATACAAAACAGGGTAGATGAGAGGCCTGAGGCGGTATTTTCGTGATCAGGATTTAAACACTAGCTGCGGACTTCCCGGGCGGCGTCTTCGGGATGAATTTTCCACGTGACCGGCGGCGACAGGAGATACACGGCCATAAAGGCCAGACCGACATGGCCCAGAAACGGCGTAAACGCAGAGAAAATCAAGACAACGGCGATAAAACGGGTGAGCCATGGATTCCGGCTCATGGCCCGACCCACATGGATATAACGAACCGGATACACGTTCATGAGGATTACGGAAAACAGCATCAGCCACGCGGAAAACGCTCCCCAGAATTCGGCCCTTTCCGGATGGCTGATTAAAGCCTGGCCGTAAATTACGATGGGCGAAAGCACCAGCAGTGCTGCCGCTGGGGTGGGCATGCCCTTGAAAAAACCGGGAATGGGGTTTTTGTCCACGGTAAAGTAGACCAGCCGGGCAATGCCTGCAAGTGCATATAAACCGGCGACCCATTCGACAGGCACGTCAATCGTACGTTCATGGCCGAAGTCGGTCATGGCAATATAAAAAATCCAGGCCGGTGCAATGCAAAAGCTGACGGCATCGGCAAAATCATCCATCAGGTTGCCGAGATTCACCCTTTTTTTCTCGGGAGCATTCGGAAGCGGATGCGTCAGCCCCAGCCGGCGCGCCAAGGCCCCGTCAAGTTTGTCGAATGTGGCCGCGCCGATCACCATCAAGTACATTTCCCGAAATCGGCCTTGATAGGCAAAAAAAACACCGATCAACCCCATGATGGCATTCATCACCGTCAGTGCATTCGGCAGCACCGACAGAATTCTGCGTCTGAGAAGCTGGTCTCCGAAACACAGTTCATCGAGACACACATCACCGTATTTGCGGCAGTAAACGGCTATGGAACCGAAATTGATGATCAAAAACAAGATCTCGATGAAAAAAAGGCTGCTCAACGGCAGGTCGGCTATTCGGGATAATAAGCGGTAAATCGGGTTGGGCGGACCCCCCGGTACATAGAATGCATACATGTAGAGGACCACCCCGACCGGCGCCGCCACTACTGTTCGAAGACGTGTAAATTCAATGGATTCCGGTTCATTTCCCTGACGAAGCCCGAAGCTTCGCATGAAAGCGGCGAAGTTGTCACGGATGAGGACCGTAACGCACACGATCAGGACAAAAAGGGCGTGCATCAATTGCATGCGGGACGGCTGGGCATCAATAAGCCGCCACATCATTCCCACTGCAACCACCGGAAAAGTAATCGAATAAACGAGCTTGTCCATGATCCGGTCCGCTAAAGGCGCCAACGGCGCCTGCGGTCTGAAACGGGCGGCAAACCAGCCGTCGATGAGGTCAAAGGTCATGGACACCAGCAAAAAAGAAACGCCGAAAAGATACACGGAGGCATTTCGGCCCCACATGACGGCGAGGGCGCATATCATTCCTCCGAAAACCAGAACGGGCCGGCCGTACACCAACACTACAGTCAATTTCGCCGGCAGCCGGGCGGTCATTTGTGAAGGCCTGTCGAATGGATTCGGTTTAATCACATTGAAATTACTTCCACACCGGTGCAGAAAAATCAACCTTAATCCGATAACGCATACCCCTCCGGAATAGCGGATGTGCCGGTTTTCCGCCTGAAACGCTTTCTGTCCCGAACGCCTCCTCCTACTGAATCAATCGCCGTTTCATGGAAATAAGGGCCAGAAATCCGAATAACAGGGTAAAGATGAACAGGTAAAATACATTGAAGAAGGGATTGGACTCCATCGCCCCGATACAGAAAAAGCGCGTCAATTCCACAAGGTGGTACAATGGGAACACCAGTGAAAAGATCCCGGCCCAATCCGGGATGCCCGAGACAGGGAAAAACGTGCCCGAAAACAGAAACATCGGTGTAATGAATAAGAAGATCGGCAGATTGAACATATCAATGGTTGGAATGATTCCGGTAAAATACATGCCGATGGCCCCAAAGGCCAACCCGCCCAAAAAGGCCAGCGGAATGCACATAAGCGCCCATGGAAACATTGCATACCCTATGGGGACGAGTACGGCCAGCATCACGGTCACCGCGGCCGCCGCTTTTGATGCGGCCCATACAATTTCCGCTATGATGATCTCTTCCAAACTCATGGGGGTGGCTAAAATGCCGTCGAATGTCTTTTGGTAGTACATGCGTACAAAAGACGTGTAGGACGTCTCGAAAAAGGAGTTCCACATGCAGGCCGTGGCCACCAGAGCAGGGGCCATGAATTGCGTATACTCCAATCGAAGACCGGCATAGGATACATTGCCGATCAGCCCGGAAAACCCCAGCCCGAAGGCCAGAATGTAAAACCCGGGCTCCAGCAGCGGCACCAGGAAGTTGACCCGCCAGATGCGGCGGTAAGTAATCAGGTTCCTGAACCAGACATGCCGAAAGCGAAGCGATATGGCGGCAAAATCGACCCGGTTCATTCGCGCAGCTCCCTTCCGGTTAAACGGAGAAAGACGTCCTCAAGATTCCCCGCGCGAAAGATACATGATTCCATGCAGTACGTTCGGCGGATCTCATGCTCCAATTCGCCTTGGGCCTCTGTGTAGATAATCATTCGTTCACCCAGATCATCATGAATCACGCTGCGGTCACGAATAAAGGCTTTGAGCTCTTTACTCGGACCATGAATCTCGATGACACTCTCGCCCGCGTGATCGGTGATCAGCTCCTGCGGCCGGCCCTCGGCAATGATCTTTCCGTGATCCATGATCAGAAGCCGGTCACAAAGACTTTCGGCTTCATCCATGTAGTGGGTCGTCAGCAGCATGGTCAGTCCCTGCTTTTTGAGTCCGAAAAGCCTATCCCACACCTGGTGCCTGGACTGCGGATCGAGCCCCGTTGTCGGCTCGTCTAAAATCAGCAGTTCGGGCTCCGGCATCATCGCCCGTGCGAGTTGAAGCCGTCGTGCCAGTCCGCCCGACAGTTCCATGACTTTTGCGTTGCGTTTATGGGTAAGCGCAAAAAACTGAAGCAGTTCCGCAGAGCGCATCCGGGCCCGTGACCGTTTCATTTCAAAATATCGTGCATACAGCAAAAGATTCTGTTCAACCGTCAAGTCCGGGTCCAGCGTGTTTTCCTGCTGGCATACCCCCAGACGCGAACGAATCGTCCGCCAATCGGTCCTGATGTCGAGGCCGAAAACGCGCATTTCTCCGCTGGTCACGGGCGAGAAGCCATAGATCATTCGAATGGCCGATGTTTTGCCCGCTCCGTTCGGGCCGAGGACGCCGAAGAACTCGCCGCTTTTCACATGAAAACTAATGCCGTCAACGGCGGCAAAGCCGCCGAAGCGCTTCACGGTATTCCGCACCTCGATAATATTCATGCTGTTTTTAAGCCTGCTGCACCGATCTGTTTCGAATTCCTGTACGGGGTCATTACCAACGGCCGCCGATTTTATTTCATCCCGTCTGACGAGTCGATGTTGAGTACGCAAAACACCTTATCCACATCCGATAGTGCAGTGCGAAGCGCCTCTCGCTTCCGGGAGTCGATGCCTGTCGACGCATCGATATGCACCGCCCGGATCAGCTGATCCGTCATTGCATCGAAAGCTCCGGCAACATCGAGATTGTTGTCCATGCCCGACTCGAAGGCGGCTTTTACATCCGCGGCCGGATGTGCATCGCATTTCCCGGCGCGTTCGGCAACGCCGGTGCATAGTCTGTGAACCAGGCGCCGCACGCGATCCAGATATCCGGCCCGTTCATGCATAACGGAATCGCGCATATCCAGCTTGTCCCGATAGGGACCGTACAGAAGGAAAAACCGGATATGCCGGGGTGCAAATCCCTGATCCATGCAGTGTTCAGGGTAGACGACATTCCCAGTTGATTTTGACATTTTTCGGCCGTTTACGAGCAGGTGACCGCCATGCAGCCACCAAGGGCAGAACCGTTTTCCGGATGCACCCTCCATGATGGACATGGTGTAGTCATGATGCCGAAAAAGATTGTCGATGCCGCCGGTGTGGATATCGATCTCGAATCCGAGCTGCTTCCGGATCATCGCCGCATCCTGGATATTCCAGGCCGGACGGCCGCGGCCGATTTCGGTATCCCAGAAGGGTTCCGCTTCGACATTTTTTTGTTTGTGCCAGAGAATGAAATCACCCAAGTTCCACCGTTGGCCGGGATACGTGTCCTGCCGGAAACGGATCTTCTTTTCAGGCCAGCGGCTCATGTCCAGGCCATAAATCCTTCCAAAGCCCGGAAAGGTCAAGGGATCATAAAAAGCCTCCCCTTTATGCCAATAGGCATGGCCCCTGTCGATCAGGCTTTCAATAAGGTCCACGGCGGAATGCACACTTGTGGAGGCGCGCGGAATATTTTCCGGCAGGCGAATCTTCAGCATAGCGCATTCGTTGAAAAAAGCCTCTTCTACGGGTCGCCTGAGGTTTTCGACACTGGTGCCTTTCTCTCGGGCCTCTCGAATGGCTTTATCCTCGATGTCGGTGAAGTTGATCACCCGATTGACCTCGAGGCCTTTGTATTCCAAGTATTTATGCAAAACGTCTTCAAACAGGTATGTACGGTAATTTCCCAGATGCTGGCGCCGGTATACGCTGGGTCCGCAGGTAAAGAGCTTGACGCGCCCCTTTTCGCGGGGGGTGAAAGCATGCATTCCCTTGACCAACTGGTTGTACAGGATCAGTTCCGCCATTTTTCTCTGTCGCTCCTCGGTTATGTTTCGAACTTTTCGTCTTTCGCCGCTTTTATATCCCTATCTTGAATACCGCAACGGCTGCCATACGGGGAATGCTCCATTTGACGCATTATGAAACGGTAATCCGATGCAGCTTCAGATACATCGAAATGCTTAAAAAAATACCCGGGTCCGGAAATTCGGCTGGGGGATTTACCGTATAGCCTTATCCAAAAAATTCTGGAAAAATTCTGACAGTCTGAAAGTCTTTATGAATCTATCTTTGGAACTGGAGGCGGTATGAAACGGGTTGTGATTGTCGGAGGCGGTTTCGGCGGGCTGGCGGCCGCAAAAGGACTTTCCCATCTGCCCGCTGTGGATGTCACCTTGATCAACCGATTCGAAACCATGCATTTCAAGCCGCTGTTGCCCGATATCATCAGCCGGTCGATTCCCATCCGACATATGGTGTACCCGATAGAAGCGTATCGTCATGCTTACGGTTTCCGGTTCGTTCTCGATGAAGTGTCCCGAATCGAACTCGAGCAGGGGCTTGTAACGGCGAAAAAGGAAACGATTCCTTACGATTATCTGATCATGGCAACCGGCTCGGAAACCAATTTCTACGGAAACGATCCATTAAAGGAAAAAGCCTTGAAACTCGATGATGTATATGACGGCGACAGGATCGCATATGCCGTAAGCCGGGGCGGCTATGACACATTCGTAGTTTGCGGCGGCGGATATACCGGCGTGGAAGTTGCAACCCACATCCGAAAGCATCTCCAGGTGCATCATCAAAACAAATCCGTAACCATTGTTGAAATGGCTGATTCCATCCTCGGCCCGGTGCCTGACTGGATGAAGGCCTATACACGCAACAACCTGGCAAACTGGAACATCGACATTCTCCTGGAAACACGGGTAAACGGCATAGAAAACAGGGAGGTGACACTTTCCGATGGAAACACGTTTAAAAATGCACTCCTCATCTGGAGCGCCGGCATGAAGGCGCCCGGGATCGTCGACCGGCTCGACACGCCCAAAGAATCCCAGGGGCGAATATCCACGGATGCCTTTCTTCGATTCTCCGAAAACGCCTATGCCGTCGGCAATACCGGCTGTTACCCTTCTCAGGGCAACTGCCCGCGAATGGCTGCGCAAATGGCCGTAAGGCAAGGGAGCCATGCCGCCGAAAACATACTCAGGAGTATGCGAGGTCAAGGACTTGCTGCATTTAAGCCGGTGGATTACGGTTTCTTTATACCGATGGCGAATTGGAATTCCTGCGGCACATTTCTGGGCAAAAAGGTGAGCGGATCATTGGCTACATTTTTGCACTATTTCGTCAGTGCCTATCGTCTTGCCGGAGCGGCCAACAAGCTCAATGTCATGCGGCATGCCCTGATGAGCAAGTCACGGTGACATGAATTACTGCACAACCACCCACTGGAGATTGACTATGAAACTTCATCAGAAAAAAGCCTGCAAAAACGGTAAGTACACTATCCTCCTTGTATTTTTATGCATCGGACTTTTTTTGGCTGCGTTTTCCGCCCCTTTGTCGGCACAAAACGCCGACGCAGAGAAAACAGCAAAAGAAAAGCCTTCGAATGCCGCGGATCAACCGACCATTCTCAGTGCCTCCGATCTTTTAGGCAGTGCCGTCAATAACCCGCAGGGGGAACAAATCGCGGAGATCGAGGACATTCTTTTTACGGCTCAGGGTAAAATCCATCACATCGTCGTTGCGACGGGGGGATTCCTGGATATCGGTGAAAAAATGATCGCACTGGATATCGGCAGCCTTGAGTTCGAAACGCAGTGGACGTATCGAACGATCCGGACGCCGGAGGGAACCGAAGAGAAACTCCCTTGGGAATCGGATCGAATAGTGGTCCTACCCGGCGGCAAAGAGGCGTTGGCGGCAAAGCCGTCCTACTCCCCTCCCGAAGAGCATCCACGCGGCGGAGCATCGGGTTGGGGCATCTATTCAACGCCCGCCGGACCGAAAACACCCGAAGAGGTGGAGTTGCCGTGACCGCAAACGCCCCATTCGAAAAACCCGGTGTAGCGATTTCGCTTCTTCCGCATGTTCTGTTCTCGTCACTCGTGCCGGTGGTCGTGCGGCACTTCATCGTTCATGTTGTGTCCGGACGAATGAGAATGCGGATGGTCATGCACATTTTCACCATGTCGGTGAGGATGCGAATGAATCAGAATTTTACCGCTCCCATTGCATTTGCTGCAGTTTACCGCCTGGATCAAACCCGTTCCACGGCACTCGGGGCAATCGGTCGTTTTTTCATGTTCCGTCATATCGTTTCCTCCGTAAAACCATGCAGAAAGCCGACGGGGAAGCCGCCCGTCGACCCTGGGATGAATAATATGCTGATTGCGTGACCCATGGTATGGGGGCTATCCTTTATCCGGTGCATAAATCAGACATAATCATAAACGAAAAAAGCCTGATCCGTAACGGAGAGGCCCCGCAACAAGGGTAGGAACGGAGTATTTAGACTGAGGGAAGAACAAGATGAACAGCCAAATAAGCCAAATAAAAGTATGTGCCGTATTCGTATGCTTGATGATCGTCGGATGCGCCCGAATGCCGGTTCTCGTTCCCGATCCTTCTCTGCAGATCGAGGATGCAACCGCGGGTCAACAGGTAAAAGGGGTGCATGTCGCAGCTTCGGGCAGAGCATGGGAAGGCAAAGAACAGGTAAGGGAGCATGTTACCCCGTTCAGGGTCAATATTACCAACCGCTCCGGCGCCCCACTCAAAATAAGCTACAATTTATTCTCCTTGACGAGCGGTACCGGTGAGCTGTATTCAGCACTTCCGCCCTATTCCGTTGAAGGCACAATCTACGAGCCTGCCATGCGATCCCGGTTTGCCTGCCCGGGATTTTATGTCGCACCTCATTACCATCGGTTCTATCCTTACATGCACTTGTATCGGTACCCTTTTTACTATGATCCCTTTTACTTCGATCATTACTACACGTGCTGGCGTGAAATCAGCCTGCCCACGCGGGAAATGCTGGACAACGCCATCCCGGAAGGTGTTTTAAAAGACGGCGCCGAAGCATCCGGGTTTCTCTACTTTCAGAAAATCGGAGATGCCCCGCAGTACGTATTTCAAATGGAATTGGTGCAGGCGGAAGGAGAACGGTTTGGTGAAATCCGTATACCGTTTATCAAAAAGAATGAATAGTAGAAACGGTTTCAAAATCTTCAATCAGATCCAAAATCAAGGGGGGAAGGATTCAAGCGCAGGATACATAACGTTGAGCATTTAATCCTTCCTCCCAATGCCGATATCAGACCTGAGGAGAGGTTTTGAAACCCATTCTAAGACGGGTGAAACCGCGTGGGTCATACACAGTATCGATCCGGCAAATACACAGACATGCCCATGGCAGGTAATCGTACAGTATATTACGTTTGAATCCATTAACCGCCAACAACAAAAAGGGATAACACCATGCACGAAACGGAATTAAAATCGAACCAGTTGTACCAAGAATGCCGGCTTGATGATTTGCCGTTTACGACTACGGATGATTTCGACCATATCTCACCTGCCACATCCGTCATCGGCCAACCTCGCGCCGAACAGGCCCTGCATTTCGGCATCGGTATTCAGCAGGAAGGCTACAACATTTTCGCCCTGGGCGAGCAGGGTACGGGAAAGCACGCATTTATTCGTGATTTCCTGGAGCGCCGTGCCCTGCATGAACCGGTTCCGCAGGACATCTGTTATGTCATGAATTTCGAAAAGCGGCATGCACCGCGGCTGCTCACGCTGGCGGCCGGACAGGGTAAAGCCCTGGCCGAGGATATGAAACGCTTGGTGGAAGATGTCAAGAATGCCATGCAGGCTGCCCTCGAGAATGAAGAATACCAGAACCGCGCCCAATCCATTGTTCAGGAACTGCAGGAAAAACAGCGCCAGATTTTCGAGGACCTGCGCAGAAAAGCCAGGGAGAGAAATCTGGTAGCCGTGCCCACTCCCAGCGGTCTTGCCTTCATACCGGCAAAACCGGGAACGGAAGAAGGCATTTCCAAGGAGGAATACGAGCAGCTGTCAGACGAGGAAAAACGAAGCCTCGAGGAAAATGCCGAGGAAATGCAAAAAGAGGCGCAGCGTGTGGCGCAGAACATCCCTCAGTGGCAGCGCGAAGTTCGGGAAAAACAAAAAGCATTCAACCGGGAAGTGACGCAATATACCATAAATCCGCTGGTCAATGAACTTCAGAAAAAATATGCCGATCACGAGGCCGTCCGGAGCTATCTCGAATCGGTTCGGAATGACCTGATCGAAAATGTGCGGGATCTTTTCCCTCAATTGCAGCAGGGGCAGCAGCAGCAGCTTCAGCAGATGTTCCAGGGTTCACCGGGAACGGAGGGGGGGACTGAAAATCCGGCTGAACGCCGTTATCACATCAATGTACTCGTGGATCACAGCAAAAGCAAAGGAGCGCCGGTGGTCTATGAGGAGAATCCGACGTACCAGAATCTTTTCGGGCGGGTCGAACATTTAGCCCAAATGGGTGCTCTGATAACGGATTTCAACATGATCCGCCCCGGTGCTCTTCATAAAGCCAACGGCGGATACCTGATTTTGGATGCCCTTAAAGTTGTCCGTGAGCCGTTTGCCTGGGAAGGATTGAAACGCACACTGCAGTCGGGAAACCTGAAAATCGAATCCATCGGACAGATGTACAGCTTGATCAGCACGGTATCGCTCGAACCGGAAGCATTGCCGATCACGATAAAGGTCGTGCTCACCGGCATACCGCTTCTTTACTACATGATTCGCCATTATGATCCTGATTTCAGCGACCTGTTCAAGGTGCCGGTTGATTTTGCTCAGCAGATGGACCGAAACCGGCAGAACGAGCATGAATTCGTTCGATTACTGGCAGGAATCGTGCGGCATGAAAATTTATTGCCGTTCAAACGGGACGCCGTCAGCCGGGTTATCGAGCGCGGCAGCAGGTTGGCAGGAGACGCCGAAAAAATCACGCTTCACATCGTGAGCATCAGCAACCTGCTGCGTGAAGCCGATTACTGGGCCCGACAGAACGGACGGTCAGCCGTTGAAGCAGAGCATGTGCAGAAAGCGGTGGATGCCTGGATTTACCGATCGGACAGATTGCGCGAACGGATGCAGGAGCAAATCGAGCGGGATATCGTATTTATCGACACCGAAGGATCCCGCGTCGGACAAGTGAACGGGCTTTCCGTAATTTCCCTGGGAGAATTCGCTTTCGGCCGCCCCAACCGAATTACGGCGCGCATTCGCCTCGGCAAAGGAGAAGTCATGGATATCGAGCGGGAAGTCGCCATGGGGGGTCCGATTCATTCGAAGGGTGTATTGATTTTATCCGGTTTTCTCGGCGGCCGGTATGCCTTGAATATCCCCATGTCCCTTTCCGCAAGCCTTGTGTTCGAACAATCCTACGGCGGCGTCGAAGGAGACAGCGCTTCTTCCGCCGAACTGTATGCACTGCTCTCGGCCATTGCCGATGTCCCCATCCGCCAGTCCCTGGCAATTACCGGTTCCGTCAACCAGTACGGGCAGGTTCAGCCGATCGGCGGCGCAAATGAAAAGATCGAGGGGTTTTATGATGTTTGCCGGGCCAAAGGCCTTACCGGAGAACAGGGCGTTCTCATTCCGGCTTCCAATATGCAGCACCTGATGCTTCGCCAGGATGTCATCCATGCCGTTGAAGCCGGTGATTTTCATATTTATGCCGTGAAGACCATCGATCAGGGCATTGAAATTCTGACCGGCATGACGGCCGGCGAACCGGATGAAGCCGGCTCGTATCCAAAAGACACGTTTAACGAATTGGTGCATCGGCGGCTAAAGGAATTTGCCGACAAACGCATTCGTTTTGCCCGGCAGGCCTCGGAAGAAAAGGATCTCGAGACGGTTTCGGGAAAATGATCATGATGAGATCAACCAACTTTCAAAAAAGGCGGCACACGCATGAGTGAAGAAAAACCGCGCCATTCACCCATTCAACGAATCATGGTGGCACTGGACGCTTCCACATCGAGCATGAATGCCATGCAAACCGCTTTGGAACTGGCTGCTCGTTTCAAGTCCGAGGTGCTGGGGCTGTTTGTAGAGGACATCAACCTGCTGCGTCTGGCCCAATTGCCGTTTGCCAGGGAAGTCAGCTTTTATTCGGACCGGACGCGCCGAATCAATACACATGATATGGAACTTCAACTGCGCGTCCAGGCGGCACGAATTCGGAACAGGCTGGCTCAAACCGCCGAACGGCTCGGGGTGCCGTGGGAATTTAAAACCGTCCGGGGCGCGGTGGGTACCGAGGTTCTCAATGCAGGGGCGACCGCGGATTTGGTCGTTCTCGGGAAAATCGGCAGGTCATTGCCGGGCATTCACCGCTCGGGGTCCACTGTTCGGGCGCTCTTGATGCAGCGCATCGGGATGACGCTGGTGATGCAAACGCGTGTGGCATTTTCTAAATCACCGGTTGCCGCTGTCTATGATGGAACCCAAACCGCCGTAAAGACGCTGGATACGGCTGTATACCTTGCCAAATCCCACGAAACGCCATTACTTGTATTCATCATCGGGAACAGCAGCGAGGAAGTTGAACGGTATCGGCACCAGGCCGCCGAACAGTTGCAGGCGCCCGACATCAAGGTCCGGCTGAGGCCGCTCGTCCGCCCTTCCTTGACCGTATTGGCCGCCCACATTCGTTATGAAACCGCCGGTCCCGTAATTATCCCCTGTCTTGAAGACTGGTTCGCAGGAGAACGGCTCTGCGGTCTGGTGGATGAGATCGCCAACCCGGTCTTTTTGATTCGATAAGCACCCGTACCCGGCATTTCATATGGATGCAATTGCTTAAGACGCCACGACACGAAGTGCCGTCTTCTGGAGTTCGGAAAGCTGGAAGGGCTTTTTCATGACGGTTGCCACGGCTGAAGGTCCGCCGATTTCGGACAAGTCGTCCAATAAATGGCCACTGACCAGAATAATCGGCACATCCGGCGATCGGGTTTTGATCCTGTTGATCAGGGCAAAGCCGTTCATGACCGGCATATGCAAATCCGTCACCACGAGGTCGTACCGGCTCTCGAGGAAAAAATCATAAGCCGTCCGCCCGTTTTCAGCCTTCTTTACCTCGAATCCAACCAGTTCAAGCGCCCGGGCAAGAAGATCCCGCAGTCCTTCATTGTCTTCCACTACAAGTGCAAATCGTGCCGGAGCATCCTCCCGGCCCTTGGATCGATCTAAAATACGCCGGTTTTCGCGCTGTGTTTGCTCTAAATTCAATGGCATGTTATCCTCTTAATACACGGGGGTAAAACCCGGTTCCATTCATTCACGTTCGAATTTCATCGGCTGATCAATCGGCCTTGAACCCGAATCCGTTTTCCCCCATATATAATCGCATCAGGGCGCCGATGATACGGGGTCAAACCTGTAGTGGAAGAATACATATTCATGTAGATTACAATTAGAGGAGGGCACATGGAAGCCGTTGTCAAAACAGAACGAACCCATGGCATCGAGGTGCTGTCGATCCAAGATCCGGACATCGAGGCAAACGACATTCTGG
The DNA here is from genome assembly GCA_046483495.1 of Desulfobacterales bacterium. GTDB lineage: Bacteria > Desulfobacterota > Desulfobacteria > Desulfobacterales > UBA5616 > CAYLRU01. The sequence continues at coordinate 70,057 of JAWODC010000040.1, read as the reverse complement.
TAAAGATCCGCTGTGGAAGCGTCTGCGGAAGCGATGTTCACGTGTATGAATGGACCCCGGGATACGAATGGATGCCGCTGCCGATCGCACTCGGCCATGAATTTTCCGGAGAAGTGGTGGAAATCGGCGGCAATGTGGATTCGGTAAACATCGGCGACCGCATCACGTCCATTCCCCTGATGCCGTGCTGCCGATGCGCCGAATGCCGCATCGGGCGCGGCGACATCTGCAGGCAAAAGATCATTTTGGGTTTGGGGTCTCACGGCGCTTTTGCAGAGTACATGCGAATAACCGCCGGCGCCGATATATTCCACATTCCTGAAAATGTCAGTGATGAAGCGGCGTCCCTTTGCGAGCCGCTCGCCGTTTCCGTCAATGCGGTGGATCGGTCCGGCATCAAACCGGGCCAGACCGCCGCCGTGCTCGGACCCGGCCCGATCGGGCTGCTTACGCTGCAGGTATTGAAAGCCGCCGGGGCCGGCCTGATTATCGTCGCAGGAACACATTCGGATGGGAAACGGCTCTCGGCGGCCCAAAAGCTGGGTGCCGATGTTATCGTAAATGTCGATTCGGAAGACATCGAAGACGTTGTCCGCCGGCACACAGGCGGGGCCGGCCTGGACTGCGTTTTTGAATCGTCAGGAAACCCGATATCCATATCCCAGGGCATCGACATGGTCCGGTCATTCAATCCGAGCTCCGCGAATGAAAGCGGCGGAACGGTCGTTCTGATCGGCATCCATCCCTCCGATGCCCGATTTTCCCCCACACCTTTTGTAAGGGGCAGAAAATCCCTTGTCGGCGCATACGGATACAGCCCGGAAACCTGGAAGCGGTCCCTGGCGCTGCTCGCGACCGGCAAAGTCGATGTCGAGCCGATGATCACGCATAAGCTACCGTTTTCACGGGCCGTCGAGGGGTTTGAACTGTGTTTGACAAAAGATGCGGCCAAGGTCTTATTCGTTCCTTGACGGCATACGAATTAATCGGAACACAACCTTCATCCTCGATCAAGGCGCTCGAGTACACGATTTCAAAACGGCATGATCCGGCGGCGGTTACCTGTTCAGTTTTGCCGGTGAGTCATAGAACCTTTTTCCACTATTGAAAAATTCGAAATCCGAAATTCGAAGCACGAAACAAATTCGAAATTCAAAATCATAAATTCCAAACGAAAAGCTACGTTTCAATTATAGTTTATAATTTTGAATTTAGAATTTAGGATTGTTTCGAATTTCGTGCTTCGGATTTCGAATTTAAATTGTTTTACCGGCGCAATTACTAATAATGAGGAAATAAAAAGCCATTCTATCCACACCCATAGCCCATACCCCCTAACCCATCACCCATCACCTTCTTATTTACATTTATATTTACATTGACATTTACATTCACCCCCTTTAAACTATCCATAAATTTCAACGGAGGGCAAATATATGCAGAGCGATCTAACCCCCAAGCAGGCGGCATTTTTACAGTATCTGACGGATTGGATCGACCGGACCGGGAAAACGCCCAGTCTTCGGCAGGCGGCGGCGGAAAACGGCGTAAGCCACGCCGCCGTAGCTCAGCTGGTCCGTGCCCTGGAGGAAAAAGGGGTTATTCGGCGGGAAGGCCGTTACGGCCGCACCATTCACCTGGTCAACCGCCCTTCGAATACCGGCGGCATTCCACTCCGGCAGGAAGTTCCCATTGTGGGCACGATTGCCGCGGGCCTTCCCCTGTACGCACAGCAGGAGTGGGACGGGACGCTCGTGGTGGATGCCGCGGTCTATAAGGGCAAGCCCCTTTTCGCCCTGAAGATCAGGGGGGATTCCATGAAGGATGCGGCTATCCTGGACGGGGACCTGGTCATCTGCGAGCCCCGGCAATTCGCCGAAAACGGTGAAATTGTGGCGGCTCTCATTCGTCACGAAGAAGCTACGGTGAAGCGTTTTTTTCACCGAAAAACCCATATCGAACTGAAACCGGAAAATCCGGCATACGACTCCATGATGTACGGGTTTGACGAAATTCTGATCCAGGGCAAGGTGGTGGGGGTATACAGGGGGCCGGACGGGATTAAGTAGTGTCCATCCATAAATGGCCCTTTCACGCGATTTCTGCGTTGGACCCAAGATCGAAATCCTCAAAATAGTATACTATTCCTGCGGTTTCGATCTTGGGTCCGCCTTGAACTCACGCGAAATTACCTATTTCTGGATGGACACTAAGTAGCATAGGGAGATCGTCTTTTTACATGAGTCAGGCAACCAAACATCGAACGTGGCGCGTGGGAACCAGCGGGTATTCCTATAGTGAATGGACGGAAGCCGGCTTCTATCCCGCCGGGACGCCGTCCGGTCGAATGCTGCCGGTGTATGCCGAAAAGTTTTCCATCACCGAACTGAATTACACGTGGTACCAAATGCCCCGATCCGAGGCTGTCGAACGGCAGCGCCAAACCGTACCGCCGGATTTTCTGTTCGCCGTGAAGCTCACCCGAACCATGACCCACGAAATCGATGCCAAATGGCCAAAGCAGGTCGATCTTTTCCGGGAGGGTGTTTCCCCACTGGTACAGGGTCGTCAACTGGCAGCGGTATTGATCCAGTTTCCCCCCGGTTTTACCCGCACACCGGACAACCGCAGGCACCTGGCCGCCCTGGCGGACGGGCTTGCCGGCCTGCCCCTGGCCGTCGAGTTTCGGCACCGGTCCTGGGCGGTGGAACCGGTCTTTGCCGAACTTCAGCGGCGAAACATGACGTTGGTCACGGTCGATCTTCCCGATCTCCCCGGTCTTTTCCCCCCGTTGACGGTGGTCACAAATCCCGATTTGGCGTATGTGCGGTTCCACGGCCGAAATGCCGGGTCCTGGCGTACGGGAAACATGCAGCTCCAGTTCGATTATGATTATGCCGAGGATGAATTGGGCCGTTGGGTGGAGGAACGGTTTACCCCGATACGCCGGCAGGCCCGGAACGGGATCATCTTTTTCAACAACCATGTGCGGGCCCAGGCCCCGAAAAACGCCCTGGCCCTGATCGGGCTGCTCAAGAAAGGCGCCGCCGGGATCGGTTGAGATGAATGAGCGGTTCATCATTCATTTGAACGTGGCGGATTTTGCCGTTGCCGTTGAACGGCTCATCGACACCCGCCTTCGGGACCGCCCTGTCGTCATCGCCCCCCAGGGGGCGCCCCGGGCCACGGTATATGACATGAGCGAAGAAGCCTATCAAAACGGGGTCCGTAAGCATATGGCCCTGGCTGCAGCCCTGCGCAGATGTCGGGACGCCCGGGTGGTGCCGCCCCGTTTTTACCGGTACGAACGCGCCATGGAGGAACTGGTGCGGTGCGCCCTGCCCTACTCTCCGCTGATTGAAAAAACCGATCACAACGGGCATTTGTTCGTGGATGCCACGGGAACGGGAAAGCTTTTCGGGCCCGCCCCGGACGTGGCATGGCGCATTCGAAAGGAAGTGCGGGGCCGCTTGGACATGGATCCCATCTGGTCGGTGGCCCCAAACAAACTCACGGCAAAAGTGGCCACGCGCCTGGTTAAACCGGTGGGTGAATATATCGTGGGCGCCGGAGATGAAGCACGATTTTTGAATCCCGTTTCGCTTCGCCTGATTCCCGGCATCGAGCCTGATGATTTGCACCGGTTTTATACGCTGAACCTCACCCGAGCCGCACATGTCACGCCCTGGTCATTGGGCCAGTTGGACGTGGTGTTCGCAAAACGGGCCGCTTTCATTTACAATGCGGTACGGGGAATCGACGCATCGCCCGTGGCGCCTGTGGGCCGAAAACCGCCGGAGATCCGCCTGGATCACGAATTCGCCACCGACACCCATGATCCGACCCTGGTGGAAGGCATTTTATATCACCTGGTGGAACAGGCCGGGGCGGACCTGCGCCGACGGTGCCTGGCCGCGCGGCGGATCGGTCTTGCCGTCAGCTATTCAGACGGCATTCGAACGGTTCGACAGGCTGCCGTAAAACCCGCAACGGCCCTCGATGCCGCACTGTTTGCCGCCGTTAAAACCGTGTTGAGCAGGGCATGGACCCGGCGGGTGCGCATCCGCCATTTTTGTTTGACGGTCGACCGTCTGACGTATCCCCCGCCCCAAATGCCCCTTTTCTCCGACAAAAAACAAGCCGCCGCCCAAAACCTGACAGCAGCGGTCGATGCGATCCGCCGCCGCTTCGGGCCTCACGCCGTCGTTATGGGGCGGACCCTTGCCTTGCTGCCGTCATGATTCCATTGGTGGCTCATTCATATTACTCCCTGATGCGTGGAACCGCTTCGCCGGCCGCGGTTGCCGCGGCGGCAAAGCGCATGGGGTATGACCGCCTGGCACTCACCGATATCGACAATGTGTACGGCCTGCAGCCGTTTTTAAACGCCTGTCGGCATGAACACATCACTCCCATTGTGGGGGCGGCGATTTCCGACGGCACCGGTTCACCGGCCGCGGTCTGCCTGGTTGAAACCGAAGAGGGATACACGAATCTCTGCCGGCTGATCACCCGTCGCCACACGGACCCTGCTTTTGATTTGGAAAACGCCCTGACCGCCTGTTCAGGGGGACTCACGCTGCTGGTCCGGGCTCCTGAACGCCTTGTCCGGATCCACGAGGCGGGGGCGGCGGTTGCCGCGGCAATCTTTCAGAAGCCGGATGCCGCAGCCCTTGCATTAAAGCAGACGGCACGCCGCGTCGGTGTACCTGCTGTCGCGGCGCCGGCAAGTTTTTTTCTCCACCCCCGGGACTACGAACTGCATCGTCTGCTGCGGGCGATCGACATGAACACCACCCTTTTTCGATTGGACCCAAAGGATACCGCAGCACCGGATGCATGGCTCGCCCCGCCGGAGGTTTACCGAAAGCGGTTCAGCCTGTGGCCGGAAACCATCACCGCCGGCCGAGACATCGCCGAACGGCTGACCTTTACCGCTCCTGCCGACACCCTGAAAATGCCGCCATGGTCTCATCCATCCGACCCAAATGTATCGGCGGCGAAACAACTTCGAAAGGATGCCTATCGGGGGGCACGGCGCCGGTATGGAGCGGATCTTCCCGAAAATGTGGTCGACCGCCTGGAACATGAGCTCGCCGTTATCGACCGAATGGGCTTTTCATCCTACTTTTTAGTGGTTAAGGAAATCGTGTCCCGAAGCCCCCGCATTTGCGGCCGGGGCTCCGGGGCCGCTTCGTTGGCGGCCTACTGCCTGGGCATCACCAATGTCTGCCCGGTCAAACACAACCTGTATTTCGAGCGGTTCCTCAATCCGGGCCGTACGGACCCGCCCGACATCGACGTCGATTTCGCCTGGGACGAACGGGACGACGTGATCGATGCCGTACTGAAGCGATACGGGGACTGTGCAGCCATGGTATGCAATCACGTCACCTTCAAGCCGCGCATGGCCATTCGGGAAACCGCAAGGGTCTACGGCCTGACGGAACAGGAAATCGGCCGGGTGTGCAAACGGCTTCCCTGGTTTTGGCACCTGGACGAGGCCGACGATCTGCTCACCCGTATCAAAAACCTGCCCCGGATGGCCGGGTGCGACGTTCCCGAACCGTGGCCGGAGATCATGAAGCGGGCCCGGCGGATCATCGGCATTCCCAGGCACCTCTCCGTTCATCCCGGCGGCGTGATCATCACGGCGGACCCGGTTTGCCGTCATGTGCCCGTGGAAACGGCACCTAAGGGCGTTCCGATCGTTCAGTGGGGAAAAGACGCGGTGGAAGACGGCGGCCTGGTCAAAATCGATCTGTTAGGCAACCGGAGCCTGGGGGTCATCCGGGACGCCGTTCGAAATATAAAGGAAAACGGGGCGGCCTTTGATGAACACGACTGGGAGCCGGAAGATGACCCGGATACGCATAAAATCGTGGCCCGGGGCGCAACGATGGGGTGCTTCTACATCGAGAGCCCGGCCATGCGGCTGCTGCAAAAAAAAACAGGGAAAGGCGATTTCGACCACCTCGTGATTCACAGCAGCATCATACGGCCCGCCGCCAATGATTTTATCCGCGAATATATCCGCAGGCTTCACGGCGGCACATGGGAGCCCATCCACCCCCTGCTGGCAGAGGTGCTCGAAGAAACTTACGGCATCATGGTATACCAGGAAGACGTCTCCAAAACCGCTGTGGCCCTGGCCGGATTTTCGCATGCCGATGCCGACGGCCTTCGAAAAGTCATGTCGAAAAAGGACAAAAAGCGCCAATTATTGGATTACCGGGACCAATTTATCGACGGTGCGCGGGCAAACGGCCTTTCATCGAAACAGATCACGGCGGTGTGGGACATGATGATGAGCTTTTCAGGGTATTCCTTCTGCAAACCCCACAGCGCCAGCTATGCCCGTGTGTCGTTCCAGGCCGCCTATCTGAAAGCCCATTTCCCGGCTGAATTCATGGCGGCCGTCATCAGCAACCAGGGCGGATTCTACAGCGCGTTTGCCTATGTATCCGAAGCCAGGCGCCTGGGAGTTACGATTTTACCGCCGGACCTCAACCGGAGCGATATCCGCTGGAAGGGACGCCGACGTCTCATGCGAACGGGCCTGTTGTCCATCCGGCACCTGACTGCGGATACCCGGAGCCGTATCGTAAAGAAGCGTCAAAACGGCCGCTTCGACAGCGCCGAAGACGCCTTTAACCGAATTCGGCCGGATGAAGCAGAGGCCGAATCGCTGATCCGGTCCGGTGCATTGGACAGCCTCCATCCGGGGTTGTCGCGGGCCGAACTGCTGTGGCAATTCGCAGCCTTTCGAAAGCGGCAAAGCGGCCGGTGTGCAGCGCGAAACCTGTTTGCGCCCGTTGCCGATGTACCGACACCGTCCTTTCCACCCGAAGACCCGGTCCAGCGCCTGCGAAATGAATTTTCCGCCCTGGGTTTTTTATGCACCCGCCATCCCATGGACCTTTATGCCGACCGGCTCTCGGGCAAAAACATCGTCAAGGCCGCCGACATGCATCGCTTCGCGGGAAAACGGGTGCGCATGGCCGGACTGCTGATCACCGGGAAGGTCGTTCACACGAAGCACGGTGATCCCATGGAGTTTTTGACCTTCGAAGATGAGACCGGACTGATGGAAACCGTCTTTTTCCCCAAAGCTTACCGCCGCTTCTGCGCTTTGCTGGATAAAACACGTCCCTTCATTCTCTCCGGAACCGTGGCGGAGGATTTCGGGGTCTGCACACTGACGGTATCTCATGTTCAAGCCGTCCCCGGATAATTCCGGTGCCGACGAAAAAACAAAGCCCTTGCCGTCAGGCACAATGGACAATGGAATAAACGAATGGAAAACCGAGCCCCCGTGATAACGGACACAAAGATGATCACCCCCAATGGCGACCGGCCGAAATAGAAGATGTCGACATACCTCTTCCGAAATTTTAAATCAGGTGTTCTCGACAACCGCCTTGTTCAGGCGTTCGAGCGCCCGCTCCAGGGTTTTTCGGGGGCATGCGATATTCATCCGTTGAAACCCCTCCCCTCCGGGACCGAACATGGGGCCGTCATCGAGCCAAAGCCGGGCTTTGGTGAGCATGAAATCATCCAGTGCTTTGCTGTCGAGCCCGAGTCCGCGGCAGTCGAGCCACAAGAGATAGGTGCCCTCCGGCTTTTGCGCCGAAATACCGGGAATGTTTTGCCGGATAAACGAAACGGCGCACTCGGCGTTCGCATCCAGATAGTCCAGCAGCGCTTCCAGCCATGATTCGCCATGCGAATACGCCGCTTCCAGGGCGACGACCCCGAACGAGTTGTCCATACCCAGGGCCAGATTTTCGAGCATGTCCTGATACTGCCGGCGGAGCTTTGGATCGGGAATGACAAGAACGGATGTTTTCAGCCCTGCCAGGTTGAATGTCTTGCTGGGGGCGATGCAGGTGATGGTGTTTTGGGCGATTTTTTCGGAAATCGAGGCTGTGGGCATATGCTTCCGCTCACGAAAGACCAGGTCGGAATGTATTTCGTCGGAAACGAGCAGGATGTCGTTCTCAACACAGAATTCAGCGACAGCGGCAAGAGCATCTTCGTGCCAGACCCGGCCGACAGGATTATGAGGACTGCACAAGATCATCATGGTGGTGCGATGGTGCGCCCGTGTCTTTAAATCCGTCAGGTCCATGGTGTAACGGTTTCCGTCATAGAGGAGGGGATTATTTTCGACGTATCGGCCGTTATTTCGTATGGCCCGGGCAAAAGGATAATACACCGGCGGCTGAATGATGACGCGGTCGCCGGGCCGGGTATACGTCATAAGGCAGAGGTTCAGTGCGGTAACCACGCCGGGGCTGTAGGTGAGCCATTCCGGTTCGATCTTCCAGCCGTGGCGGCGGTCCACCCAGTCGACAACCGCCTGCAAATAGGATTTCGGCCGAAGCGTATAGCCGAAAAAACCGTTTTCCGACTGCCGCTTCAAGGCTTCGATGACCGCGGGGGCCGTGGGGAAGTCCATATCCGCCACCCACATAGGAATAACATCGGGATCTTTGCACATGCCCGGGACCAGATCCCACTTGGCGGAATTCGTATTTCTGCGATCAATTATCCGGTCAAAATCAAATGTCATGTCGCATTCCTTTTCCATCGGAGCTAGGTATCGCCGACATACACCCCGCTGTAGTCCAGGGTCGACAACGGCGTTTTATCCGCATTCACACCCGCGTTTACCACGTTTCCAATAAACAGGGTGTGATTCCCCGGCATAAGACGCTGTGTTACCTCGCATTCCATAAAGCAAATGCAGTCCGCCAAAATGGGGCAGCCGGTCTTCCCGGGCGTCCAATCCAAACCGGAAAATTTGGCGTTGGGATCCCTTAATTTGAATTGACGCATCAAATCGATCTGATGTTCGGCCATGACATGAAGTGCGAACCGGCCGCTATTTTCGATGAGATGATGCGAAAAACGGTTTGGGTGGATTCCGACCATAATCAGGTATGGATCATGGGAAACCTGGCTGACCCATGAGGCGATCATGGCATTGATGACATCTTCATATGCGGCGGTGAGGGCATAGATGCCGTAGGTCATCCTGCCCACAGAGGCCTGCAGCTGATTTGCTGTTTTCATTCCTGCATCCTCGCATCAGCGGTTAAACGCCTTGGCGGTTTGTGGCACCCGTGTCGCCCGTCTTGCCCGCCTCGCTCTCTTTCCGGCAGGTCCAAAATGCTCCGGCATGAATTTAAAGATTTCATTATACCTTATAAGAAGTTGAAAAATTATGCAATCGGCGGTTTTTCGGCTTCAACCGGTCGTATTTGTTCGAGCAAACTGAAAAAAGCCGCCCGAAACGGCGGCTTTTTTCAAAAGAGATAGGAATTCGGGATCGCGTGGCTTATTCTTCGACAAAACTTTCCGATCGCGTCTCCTTCAAGGACATCGCATCGGAATCGCAGGTTACGATGCACAGACCGCATCCCATGCAGTTTTCCTCATCGATTTGGGCGGTTCCTCCAGCTCCGGTCATCGTTATGGCATCGAAGTAGCACCGATCCAGGCAAACCTCGCAACTCGTGCACAAATCTTCATCGACGGAGGCGACAAATCGGCTTGGAGCCACGAATTTTTTGCTGGCCTTTCGGGAACCCGGCCAGTTGATGCAGCAGTCCTCGCAGCAGTTGCAGATCAGATTTCCGATTGACCGACGATTATCCGTAATGTGAACCAATCCCTCTTCCTCGCACATTTTCAGCATGTCAATCGCTTCCTGCTTCGACAATTCCCGGCCGGTCCCCCGCTCGAGGGTATAATCCGCGGCCTTATTGATCTGAATGCATACCTCGACGGGCTTGCCGCATTTCCCATCCACGAGCCGGCATGTACAGTTGACCACCGCCAGGCGATTTGCCTCCTCGACAATGGAGCGTACGTCCTCGAAAGCCAGTATTTTCGATTCCGATTCGACGGAGACGTTCACCGGAATAACCCGTGATCCGGGTTTGGGCAACAGCTCTTCATATTGATCCAGAAACATCGGCCACTCCTCATGGTCGAACTCCTTCCACATATCCAAAACATCCTTGGATAACCCCGGTGTCAAAATGGTTGCATCATGGAACTGGATCAGGTGCCGGACGCGATAATATTTGGTGCCCTCCGGTTTTTTCGACTTGTAGATAAGTCCTTTTGTGAAAAGGCCGTCCAGCAATTTTTGCACTTCATCTTTGGGAATTTCCGTTTTTTCGGCAAGCTCTTCGACGGTTGCCGGCGGCGAAGCAGCCAATACCAGCTTCATTTCCTTTTCATCGGCCATTTCTTTCATAATAGCCGGAATCAGCCTGGAATTGCCGGCACCGATCACTTCAGCCAATTGGTGATACATATCCTTTTCAGCCATGAAAATTCTCCTTTTGGTTAGCGTTAATGAATGCGTTTGCAATGAAGGGATAATCGGCGGAACAGACTGCGGCGTCCATCCTGAAGGACGGCCGCTGAATTGTCGATTTCAAAACTTTTCTGTAACAAAAATTAATGCTATGATCAAGCCCTCGCTTCACACGGATCGTTCTTCAATCCGCGCGAATGCTTCTTTCCGGTTATGCATTATCCCCCGGATCGAGTGCTTTTCCCGGCACCGGGCTCAGAAATGTGAGGCCATGCTTCGGAGCCGAAAATAACCCGCAAAAAAGGAGATCTGGTTATGCTCGAGACCCAATTGACGAAAATGTTCGGCATCAAGTACCCTATCCAATGCGGCACCATGCACGGCATTACCCTGGCGGAGTTGACGGCGGCCGTTGCCAATGCAGGAGGATTCTGTTGTATCTCATCCGCCTTTTTTCAGACCCGGGATGAATTTATGGATGAGATCAAGAAAACCAGGGATTTGACCGATCAACCGTTCGGTGTCAATGTCGGATTGTTCCCCGCCATGCGGGACCTGCCGGTGGAGGAGCGCCTCGACTGGGTGACCGATTCCGGTGTAACGATTCTGGAAACGGCAGGCAGAAGCCCCGAACCCTATCGCGACCGAATCCGGTCGGCGGGACTGATTCATATCCATAAATGCGCCCGCCTCAGAGACGCCGTAAAGGTGGATAAGATGGGGGTGGATGTGGTATCCATCGTAGGCACCGAGTGCGGAGGGCACCCCAGCATGGAGGAGGTCACTTCCCTTATTCTGGCCCCTTTGACGGCGGAATCCATCTCGGCCCCACTGATCGTCGGCGGCGGGTTTTGTGACGGGAAAACGCTGGTGGCCGGGCTTGCCCTGGGTGCTGATGCGGTGAACATGGGGACCCGGTTTATGAGTACACTGGAGTGCCCCATTCATCCAAATGCCAAGCAGGCGATCATGGATGCCCGTGAATTTGACACCATGCTGGTCATGAAGGCATACATGAACCCCAGCCGGGTGCTGAAAACCCCTTGGGCGGAAAAAATCCTCGATATGGAATTGAAGGGGGCAAGCATCGAAGAACTCGCACCGTATATCAGCGGCGATGTGGGGCGCAAAGGGTGGCAGCAGGGGAATATCACCGAAGGCATGATGGGCATGGGCCAGACGGCCGGCCGAATCACGAATTGCCCGACCGTGGCGGAGACGATTCAATCCATTGTCAAGGAAGCTGAAGCTGTTTTGGAGCGGTTGAGTTCACTTCGGCAGGGTGATATTTCAAGCCATAACTAGGGCACTAACTAAGCGGTTCAGGATACACGTATGAAGTTAGGTATAACCGGACTTCCCGGATGCGGGAAATCCACGATTTTCGAAGCACTGACTCGAAATTTCCAGGATGCTCAGAATAAATCCGAAGACCGGATCGGAACGATCCGCGTACCCGACGTTCGCGTCGATCGGCTGAGCAGAATATATACGCCCCAAAAAACGATTTATGCACAGGTGGAATATTTTTTACCAGCCGCCCCGTCTCGAAAAGGCGATACAGTTAACGATCAACCGGTGTACAACCGGATACGGGACTGCCACGCGTTGATTCACGTGCTGCGGAATTTCACCGGATTCGACGGTGCCCCACCCGATCCACGCGCAGATTTTAAACAGCTCGAGCAGGAAATGATCCTCTCGGATTTAATCACCGTTGAAAAACGGCTGGAACGTCTCGGAATGGATCAGAAACGGGGTAAAAAGCCCGACCCCGAGGAAAAGGCCCTGTTGACCGAATGCCGGGTGCGGCTTGAAAACGAAGAGCCCATCCGCAATTATCCTGAAGCGGCGAACGCCCCTTTGTTAAAAGGGTTTGCGTTTGTTTCGGCAAAACCGCTGCTGGTGCTTTTCAATAACCCGGATGAGGATGATGGCGCCCCCGATCCACGACGATTCGGCGACGGTAAGGATTTCATCGTGGTGCGCGGAAAATTGGAGCACGAACTGGCACAGATGTCTTCAAAAGAAGCGCAGGCATTTATGGCCGAATACGACATCACCGAATCTGCAATGGACCGCGCCATTCACAAATCCTATGAACTGCTTGGCATGATTTCCTTTTTTACCGTGGGACAGGACGAAGTTCGGGCATGGACCATCAAATCGGGCACCCCGGCCCGGGAGGCCGCCGGCACCATTCACTCGGACATGAAAAAGGGCTTTATTCGGGCGGAAGTCCTCGCCTATGAGGATTTGATGACCGCAGGTTCATATCATGAAGCCAGAAAACAAGGCATGACGCGGCTCGAAGGCAAGACATACGAAATCAAAGACGGGGATATTATCACGTTTCGGTTCAATGTATAGTTGGACGGTACAGCCCATGCGCTTCGTTTATAATAAAATCGCCATTCTGCTGCTGGTGATCGCCGTGGCGGCATGCGGATTTTTCGCAGTTCTCCGGTATGTTTCGCCTTTTATCCTGGAGGAGCGCCTCCTTCCGGATCTGGTTCAGGCCGCCGGAATCGAACGCTTTTCCTGTAATGTTAGGCACATTGGATTATTCGGAGCGGACCTGACGGATATTCGAATGGGAACCGCTTCCGACGCCGGTATCGTCATCGATTCGGTGGATATCGATTATTCGCCGCTGGGGGTGCTTGGCAAACGGGTCAAAACAATCCGCATACACGGCATTACCGTTGTCACTGAATTAACCGACAAAGCATTTTCCATTCCCGGTGTATGGCCGTTGGACGCTGAAGTGACCGGTTCACACCGGGAAAATGAAACCCCCGATCAGGGCATGGATTTTTATGTTCATCAGATCAGGGTTACCAACGGCCGAATAATACGCGTCGAAGCGGACCGAAGCTATCGGATCCCTTTCAGTCTGAACATCGATGCGCGCTCCCCGGACATGACGCGGCTTTCCTGCAAAGGTTGGGCATATCCATTCGGACAGGCCGTCGGCCTTTCGGCTGATGCCGATTTGGAGAACGGTTCGACCGCGATTCATCTTGCCTCACAGGCGTTTGCCCTGGGTTCTCTTGCTCCGATCGCGGGTTTGCCGCCTGATGCCGCCCTTTTGGGCGCAGCCGACGTTTCCGTTTCCACCCGAATCCGTTTCTCGCCGTTTGCCATAGCCATGTTTTCGGCACATGCCGAAATCCACAATCCGGACATCCGCTATGGTGACTTTCGCACACGCGTGTCCGAATCCGCCGAAAAACCGTCCGTTCCCGTTCGGCTTTCGTTTGAAAAAAAATCCGATAACGCCTGGCAATTGGAAATTTCCGATCTCCGGATCGCCTCTCCCGTTCCGGTGCAATTGTCCCGGATTACGAGCACGCTTTCGATTGAAAACGCCGGCATTACCGGTGAAGGAGACATTCTGGCGTCTTTCGACCAACCCGGCAGGCCCCCATCCCCTGAAGCGCGTTCACCAGCGGAATTGGCCGGCCGTTTTTCATTCGCTGTCCCCAATGAAGGGGGTTGGTCTCTCGAATTGGGAAACGAATCCCTTCCGCAAGCGCTGATTTCCGCTTCCACAGGTGACATATGGATCGGTGATCTACACATCCGCCCGGTCGTCCCCCGGTTTACCATTGCGGCAAACGGTTCGGAAAACGGCGTAACAGCCGATTTCAGCCTTGGACTCGACCATATCGAAGCGTCCGGTCCGGTTTCCGTCAATGTCGAGTCGTTGAACATTAAAGGCTCTCTTTCCATTGGCTCTCCGGATACTCCGACGATCCGCCTGGCCTTAACGTCGGGAAAATCCCGTCTGGAGTTCGAGGCGGCGGAAATTACCCTGCCGGAATTATCCATCGAAGGGCACTGTGAAAATCCGACCGCTCCAAACCGGCACTGTTCCGGAACGATTACGGTTCTCGACGCACAAGCGCACATCAGGGATTCGGGGATCGGGTTTACGGGCATATCCGTCGTACTTCCGCTCGCCTGGCCCCTCACCGACCCCGCACCATCGGGAAATTTCACAATCAATCGTATCCGTTCCGGCGAAACAGAACTGGGGAATGCATCGGGGACAATGCGGCAAATCGGACCCGGGGTAAGCTTCAAGGGTTCCCATGTGAACCCATTGCTGCCGAAATTTACGGTGGATTTTTCGGGAAAAACCGAATTTGCCGATACTTCCGACATGTTGACCGTTTCGCTGACCTGCCACAGCCGGCCTTATGTGACATCCGCTCCCCTGGACCTGGAACGATTGATCCCGACAGCGAAGGGGTTTACGTTTTCCGGTAGTTTCAGTGTTTCCGGCATGGTTTCCTATACCCCACAAGGCGTCCATGCCGCCCTGAATGCCGGAGTTCAGAATGGCGCACTTGAAAATCCGGAGGCGGGGCTTACGATACGCGGTATTCATACCCGGCTGGCTGTTCCGGATCTGACCGCATTCAGATCCGCGCCTAAACAGCGGCTTGAATTTGCATCCGCTGCCTTTGGCGACTTTTTCGTTGATGGAGGTGTGATACAATTTCAAATTGAATCCGGTGATTCGCTGCTGATCGAAAAGGCCGGGTTCAACTGGTGCAACGGGCATGTGAATACCTATGCCCTGCGAATTGCCGGCGATCAAAGGGACTATGATGCGATCCTTTACTGCGACCGCCTGGATCTGGCCATGCTGCTTGACCAGTTCGGGGCTGCGGATGCAGAAGGAAAAGGCGCGGTAAACGGGCGGATTCCCCTGCAATACATCAACGGCCGTCTAGTCGTCCAGGACGGTTTTCTATACTCCACACCGGGTCAGGGCGGAATCATTCATGTTCGCAATACCGAGAAGCTCCTCGCAGGCATTCCCCCCGGCAGCCCTGAGCATGCACAAATGGATCTTGCCAGAGAAGTGTTAAAAAGCTATGATTACAACTGGGCGACATTGGGGCTGACCACCGAAGAATCGGATCTGATCATGCGGCTCAATCTAAACGGCAAACCCACCGATCCCCTTCCCTTTATCTATGAACCAAGCGTCGGTAGATTCGTGAAAGTGGAGCCCGACGAACAGGGATCCGAATTTCAGGGGGTTAATCTGACCATTAATTTTCGATTGCCTCTGAATGCTCTTTTGCGCTATCGAGACATATTGAAAATGCTAAACTGAGTGATACGTTCATTTGACCCGATCGTAAAGAGGAAAAAGAAATGAAACGAGCAGCTATTTTCGTTGCAGCCGTCTGGCTTGCAGCCATGAGTGTCTCATGCACACGGCACCGGGTTGAACTGGCTCCCGTCGAAGTCAAGCCGATTCACATTACCATCGATGTGAATGTCAAGGTCGATAGGGCATTGGATGATTTCTTCGGCGACATCGACCAGAAAGCCCAAACCATTGACCCGAAATTAGAGGAGCAAGGCCCATAACTTTATGCAGGACCCCGGGCAAGAACAAGAATTCAGTTCACCCTTCCATTTGCCTGAAGGTCACCGAAAGCAGGTCCATTTCGATAAAAAGGAGGCATGAAATGAAAATGCGTGTTTTCTCAACCGTCCTGTTCATATTGCTTGTTCTCGGGTTTATGGCACAAGCGAATGCATTTGCCGGTGCCGCTGATATCAAACAACGAATGCTCGAGCGTCTTCCCACGATCCTTGCGCTGAAAAATGACGGGATCGTGGGTGAAAATAACAGCGGATACCTCGAGTACCTCACGGACAAAAAACCCAAGCAGGAGGTGGTTGCGGCTGAAAATGCCGACAGAAGACGAGTGTACCAGGCCATTGCCGAACAGCAGGGAACCACTGCCGAAGTTGTCGGGGCCCGAAGGGCTATGCAGATAGCCCAGACAGCCCAGCCGGGAGAATGGCTTCAGGATCCCGGGGGGAACTGGTATCAAAAAAAATAATCCTTAACCGGCCGAATCATCGATGTTCGATCCTGTAGGAAGGCGCTTCGATGTGCGTATTCCTGCAAGCGGGACAACGGCCGGGACGTGAAAATCGTTTTCGATCTTTAAAGACATATCCGCAGGATAGACATTTTGCCGGCACTATTGTCAGTTTTTTGCCTGAAACCGAGGCAGATCGACCAATATGAGGGAGATGCGCGACGATGTCTTTTTCCGGAATACCTATAATTTTGGACAACTCCCGTGCGTTGTGCGGCGCCTGCTCCAGCAGGTTTGTAATTGTCCGCCGAATCGTGTCGGATCGTTTTTGAGGAGGAACCGTTGGCATGAAAACCTTCCTTTCGACTAAAGAAGCAGCCCAATTTCTAGATGTCAATGAAAAGATGATTTATACGCTCGTCGCGGAAAAAGGGCTGCCTGCGACGAAGATCACCGGTAAATGGCTGTTTCCCCGCCACCTGGTGGAGCAATGGATCGAAACGAATACCATCAACTACCCGGAATCCATCAACAATCTGCCGCCCTACGAAGGATTGTTGATCATTACCGGCAGCAACGATCCTCTTTTGGAGAAGACGATTACGCTATTCAACAGGAAATACCCCGATCATATCGCCGTATTCGGAAACCTGGGCAGCATGGGCGGCGTTCGGGCCCTCCGACGGAATCTCTGCCATATGGCTTCCAGCCATCTGGTCCAGGAAGATGATCAGGATTACAACTTTGAATTTGCCGCCCGGGAGCTGGACAGAGATCCCGCCATCGTAAATTTTTGTTTTCGCGAGCAGGGAATTATCGTCCAAAAGAAAAACCCGAAAAACATTTCAGGTGTCAAGGACCTGGCCCGCAACCACGTCAAAATCGTCAATCGCCCGCTCGGTACCGGTACACGGCTTCTGTTCGACAGGGAACTGAAGAAATCCGGAATAGCCGGCGAGTCCATCGACGGATACTACCGTGAAGTCGGCCGGCACATGGATGTAGGATTTGAAATTTTATCCGGCCAGGCCGATGCGGGTCCTGCTATTCGATATATCGCCGCACTGCTCGACCTTGATTTTATCCCCCTGCGATGGGAACGCTATGACCTGTTGATTGGAAAAGAGCGTTTTTTCGATAAGGGCGTACAGGTTTTTTTAAGCCTGCTCCATGAAGAGGAATTTCACGAAATGGCCGGAGCCCTGACCGGATACGACCTCAAAAACACGGGGAAAATGGTCTTCAAAGACGGTACGATAGAAGAAAAGCCCGCCCCATAAATGATCACTGATCTTTGTAAACCCGCCGAACCCGGCGGCCGATGGAAGTCACCACCTCGTAACTGATGGTTCCGAGTTTTGCGGCGATTTCTTCCGCCGCAACGTTACCCGATCCCTGGCTCCCGATGACCACCACCTCGTCCTCCACCGCCACATCGGGAATATGGCCCACGTCGAGCATGGTCATATCCATGCATACGCGCCCCACTACCGGCGCCCGTTGACCGTTCACCATCATATGCCCGTATGATGAGAGCACCCGCCCGAAACCGTCTGCATATCCGATGGGGACGGTCGCAATTTTTGTCGGATGAGGGGTTTTATACGTACACCCGTAGCTCACGGAAAAACCGGCAAAAACGTCCTTTACCTGAATCACCCGGGTTTTAAGCGTGAGGGCCGGCTTTAGAACGATGTTGCCGGTCACGTGTTCGGATGGATACAGGCCGTAAACGGCTATTCCCGGCCTTACCATGTCCAGGTGCGTGTTGGGCATATCCATGGTTGCCGCACTGTTTGCCGCATGGAGAATCGGCGGTCTAATGCCTTCGGCCTGCATGCCGTTCACCACATTCATAAACCAGCCGAACTGCTGTTCCGCATACGATTTGTCCCAGTGGTCGGCCGTTGCAAAATGGGTGAAAACGCCCTCTACCGCACATCCTTTAAGCGATACGATCGAAACGATTTCATTCAGCACCGATCGATAATATCGACCATCGTCACAACGCCCCTCCGGTAAGGATAAAATTCCGACCCTGCCCATTCCGGTATCCAGTTTGATGTGAATTTTGATTTTACCGCCACAGGATATTGCGGCTTGTGAAAAATGCCGCGCCATTTCGAATGAATAGACGGATTGAATAAGATCGTATTGGAGAAGGGTGCCGATTCGTTCAGGAAAGGTATACCCGAATATCAGAATGGGGGCGTTTATACCATTTTCCCTGAGAGCGACCGCTTCATCCACATTGGCGACGCCCAGAAAACCGGCTCCGTACCGCAGTGCGGTTTTGGCTGTCGGAACGGCGCCGTGTCCATACCCATCAGCCTTTACCGCCGTCATGAGGACGGCCGCCGGTTGGGTAATCCGCCGCAACTGCAGAACATTGTGTGCAATGGCGCCCAAATCGATTTCGGCCCAGGCCAGAAGGGAGGGTCCGCCTCTTTTCATCTATGCTGTCCTATGCTCACAAGCTTCCAAAATCACGCCAAAAACTCATCCACCGGCGTATAGGTTTTGCTAAATGCTTCTGCAACACCCCTGCAGGTCACGCGGCCTTCGACAATGTTCAATCCCGACCGGATTTCGGGATTTTCCAGGCATGCCGTTTTCCATCCCTTGGTGGCGATATCGAGTGCATAAGGCAGAGTGGCATTGGTCAGGGCCATGGTGGATGTTCTGGCAACGGCCCCCGGCATATTGGAAACGCAGTAATGAACGACGCCGTCAACAATGTAGATCGGGTCATTATGAGTTGTGGGCCTCGATGTTTCGAAACAGCCCCCCTGATCGATGGACACGTCAACCATGACCGATCCCTTGTTGATCAAATGCAGCATCTCCCGTTTCACCACTTTCGGCGCTTTTGCACCGGGTATCAGTACGGCACCCACGATCACATCGGCTTCCGGAAGCAGTTCACGAACAGTAGCCGGCGTCGACATGAGCAGAAAACAGTTTTTGGGCATGATATCGGAAAGATACCGCATACGTTCAAGATCATTATCCAGCACATACACTTTTGCGCCCATGCCGCAGGCGATCTTAGCGGCGTTTTTCCCAACGGTTCCGCCGCCGATCACTACAATAGTGCCGGGGTCGACGCCGGGAACTCCGCCGAGTAATGTACCGTTTCCGCCGAATTCCATTTCCAGGTACTTGGCGCCCTGCTGAATGGCCATCCGGCCCGCCACCTCGCTCATGGGTTTAAGCAGCGGAAGTGAACCGTCGGCCGCCTGAATGGTTTCATAGGCAATGCACACCGAACCGCTTTGCAGTAAAGCTTCGGTAAGTTCCCGGTTCGCCGCCAAATGCAGGTAGGTAAACATAATCTGGTTGGGGCGGATCAGGGAATACTCGGAGGGAAGAGGCTCCTTTACGTGCATGATCATTTCAGCTTTCGCATAAATCTCCTGCGCTGTGCCCACGATCCGAGCCCCGGCGCTTTGGTAAGCCGCGTCCGAAAGACCGCTCCCGAAGCCGGCTCCCTCTTCAACCAGCACCCGGTGCCCGAATTGCGTAAACAGTTCCACCCCGGCGGGCGTCATGGACACGCGATTCTCGTCCGACTTGATTTCCTTCAGAATTCCGATAATCATGGCGACTCTCACACCTATTCGGTTTGTGAAAAAACGATCGGCGGCCGTGTTGATGGCGTTTTGAAGCACCTCTTTCATTAGCAGTTTTTCGATTATTTTTCAAATCGTTATTCCCGGCGTCCCTAAAAGGGGAAATCCGCCCGGGTTGGTCCGCGTGCCCGTAAAAAGGATGACGTCAGGGTTTTTCGATTATCCACCTGCGATGCTCGATACACCGGGCCATACTTTATTTAAGTCTATAATAAAACTACCTTTTTTCGCGAAGTCAGGATTTTTGACGTCTGTATTGCATTTTCATCCAAAAATCAGTAGAATTATTAAAAAGGGTTGGAAACCCGATGGATACAAAAAAGGGTTGACGCAAGTTAATTATTTCACTAATGTCGCCCACTGCTTTTAAAGGGATGTGTTCTTTTAATGATTACAAGAGAAGGATAATGGACGAATATCACCGCAGGGATAAGGTTTATTTCGTTATAATATCCTGTTTGTACATTTTTCTGATGGCCTTTGTCGTCAGCGGATACGCGCCGCCCGAACACGGCGCATCGGATATGCCCGCGGTTGGGGCGGCAATGCCCGACCGGCCCTACCCCGCTGCGATTGAGGCGACAACGCCGAAAACGGCCGCGACGAAATCCGAGGATGTCCGAAAGGTCGAATGGATTTCTGTTTGGGGAAAATCGGCTGAAAAGGTCTTTTGGCCGAAGATAGAGGAGGCCGCCCAACAGTATAATGTCGAACCCGAGCTGATCAAGGCCATCATATGGGCGGAGTCCAGCTTCAATCCCAATGCCGTTTCTGAAAAGGGGGCGGTGGGGCTGATGCAGCTGATGCCTTCCACCGCCCGGGGGATGGGAATTGAAAATTTTTCAGACCCCGAAGCCAATATCGAGGCAGGTGTGCGATATTTCAAACAGCTGTTGAACCAATTCGACGGCGATGCAAAGCTTGCCTTGGCCGCCTATAACGCCGGCAGCCGAAAAGTTAGAGAATACCAGGGCATTCCGCCGTTTGAAGCCACCCAATTTTATGTGAAAAAGGTATTTGAATACTACAACGGATTCAAACAAAATGATGGCATGCATGATATCGACCGGATTTAGTCCCTGCGCATTTCATACATCCGGCTATTCCAGTCGGGCAACGAACCAGTGCCCTTCCAGAAATGAGAAAATTTGCTCCAGTTCAAGGCGGCTGGGAAATTTTAATCCCAGGAATACTCTAGTATTTTGAGGATTAAAATTTCCAAATGGAGTGAATCAGCCATTTCTGGGTGGACACTGACTAACTTCCCGGCTTCCCGCACACATTACACCTGCCATCCGGCCCGATAACGCCGATGCAGTTTCCATCGCTGCACAACTTTCGGTTCTCCCAGTCATCGACGGCGGTCTCGTCTTTTTCACTGCCGGGCCCCGGTTCACAGCGTGGTGCCTGTGCATCATCCCGTTCGTATTCCGGTTCGGCCGGTGCGTCCGCCGGGTCTGCATCGGCCGGCAGGCCGCAGATGCTGCAGCGGCCGTCTCGCCCGATGATCCCGATGCAATTGCCGTCGGAGCACAATTGACGGTTTTCCCAATCCTCATCAATGCTCGTTTTTTTAAGGTTCGATTCCATCGCTTATTTTGGCTATATGGTTTCAAGGGCGCAGGCCATGGAAACACCGCCTCCGCCGCAGAGCGTTGCCAGTCCGAGATTTTTTCCGCGTTTTCTCATGCTATAAATCAGAGTGGTCATTATGCGCGCGCCGGTGGATCCGACCGGATGCCCAAGGCCGATGCCCGAGCCGTTGACATTGGTGATTTCCCTGTTCAGGCCGAGTTCTTTTTCGCACCCGAGGTATTGAGCGGCAAAGGCCTCATTGACCTCTATGAGCTCGAAATCCTCCAGGGTGTACCGGCTGTTTTTCACCAGATTTTTGACGGCGGGAACGGGTGAAAGTCCCATGATGGAGGGGTGACAGGCGCCACGGCCCACGGCTTTGATTTTGGCAAGCGGGATAATTCCAAGCTCCCGCGCCTTTTCTTCCGACATGATTACCATGCCCGTAGCCCCGTCGTTGATGCCGCTGGCATTACCGGCCGTTACCTTGCCGATTTTCGGGACGAAAGCCGGTGCAAGTTTGCGAAGCGCATCCATCGTCAGTCCCGGCCGAAAATGTTCATCCTGATCGAACACAATCGGGGGTTTTTTACGCTGGGGGACTTCCACGGCCACGATTTCATCCTTGAACGCCCCCTCCCGTGTGGCTTTTTCAACCCGGTTATGGCTCCTGAGCGCCACCTCATCCATTTCCTCCCGTTCAATGCCGAGATGCTGGGCGACGAACTCGGCCGTATGCCCCATGATGTAGGGTTTTCCTTTGAAATAACTCAACGGCGGTTCATCCGCGTTTACGGGACCATCCTCCGGATGGGGAATAATGTGAGAGCCGCAGTGCAGCGCCCGGATCACCCCGTCTATAAATTCGTTATCCTGAAGCCGGCAACCCCATCGCGCACCGGGCACATAGTAAGGAACCCCGGACATGTGTTCCACACCGCCGGCCAAAATGATATCCGCCATCCCCGTCTGGATCATGGCCATGCCGGAAATAACCGCTTCCATGCCGGAAATGCAGACACGATTGATGGTAACGGACGTCACGGTTTCCGGAATGCCGGCCAGCAAGGCCGCCGTTCGCGTAACATTCAGCGTATCGAAGGGTTCGAGACAGCACCCATACCGAATGTCATCGATGAGCTCGGCACCGATTCCCGCCCTTTTTATGGCTTCTTTCATGGTCACGGATGCCAGATTTGAACAGTGGACATCACGCAGGGTGCCCCCGAATGTTCCGATCGCCGTTCGGCAAGCGGAAGCGATGACAACATCTTTCATCAATTCACGTCTCCTTTTCTTCCTTTTTGTAATGTTATCTGAAAATATTCACGGGGAGTTCATCGATATGCAGGTTTTGACAAGGCCGGTCCATCATCATGCCGGATGGGAAAACGCCTGTTCGGTTCGATGGCCGAACGGCAGGCCTACGACTGGTCATGACCCTCCATGCTTACCAACTCCCCGGTAAAACTCCCCACTACAACCTTGCTCCTCAGCTTCACTGGAATGCGCCGATCATCAGCCGTCACCCACAACTCGATTTTTGCGTTTTTGCTTTTTTCGAATACGCCGCCGATATGTTCAATGTCGGGCTCATATAAAAAAGTGTCGAACCGCCCTGCGGGCACTTCGATGGTTTCCCGCTTTACCCGTCGGGCTCTGCCGATGATGTTCTTCTTGCCGTCGGTAACCGGCCTCTCCACGATTTTTTCATTCTCCCAATCAAACAGACGGGTAAAATAAAAAGCGGACAAGGGATCGAAGGTGCCTTCCGCTATGGGAATGGGATTTCGTTTTTTATCGTAATTGGAATACCGGGCCTGATTCGCCTCCCAGTCGAACGTCACCAGGATATCTCGTTTCGAGCCTCCTTCCCGCTGCTTTTTTTTATAAAGGAGGGAACGGTTCATCTGAAGATCCGCATATGCATCGATTCTGTCTCTGACCTTGTAAATATAATCGACAATTCCGGTTGTTTCAGCTGTAAAAACGAAATGATAGGCTAAAACGCCATCCAACTCCTTTATCGGCATGACTTTGAGAACGGCTTTTCCGGCCGGTATAATGCTCCATTTGATGTCAAACACCAGCTTTTCACCGGGCGGGAACAGCAGCGGCGCTTTATCGGCAAATGCATCGGCGGGCTGCAAAAGAATGGTAAATAGGAGCAGAATGCCCCCCGCAATGGGATTGCTGCAAGGTTTCGATAACTTTTTCAAACGATTAATACCTCTTCTAACCGTATGTTTTTTTCAGATAATGATAAATTTCCTGTCCCATGGCGATTCCCAGGTCGATGAACCCGGGGCCGTATTTTTTTCCGGTCGGGGTTCTAAACGTCTCTTTGATTCTGGACAGCCCTTCCACGCCCACGGGATACCGATGGATAAACCCTTCTATGGCCGCATTGGAAAATTCCAGCATGTCCCAGATCGTCTCGGTAAAATTATCGGGCCCCCATCTGAATTTATCGGCATCATAAAGGCAGTCTGAAATCAGGGCGCCTTCCGGTGTACTCAGGAGTTCAACCGATTTGAATGCCTCGTGGTTTCTGATGGCCAGCCGTATATCTTCGATTTCAACGGAATCCAACGGATAGGATTGGAGCAGTTGTCGGGCGAACCGGCTGCCTTCGATCGCGTGATTTTTTTGCTTGCGTTTGATGTCATGCAGCAGACCGGCACATTGCACCGTGAGCACAAATCGCTGCGTTCGCTTTCGAGAATACCCCCTTTTTTCGGCTTCGATCATCACCAGGGTGCCGGCATCGATGGTGACCTTGACCACGTGATTCATCCCGTGCCCGAAATCATTTTCGATGTGGGATTCCACATACGATTTCAGTTTTCCGATTATGGGATCGGTTTTGTAGAACACCCGGGATGCTTCATGGACGCTACGGTAATCCTGATAAAATTCCGGAGCCGGAAAATGAGAAGCTATCTCGACGGCTTTTTTTTGAATGACACGATAAATGGATTGCATGAATAAACTATCGTTCGCCCGGGGCGCCGCCCCGAACCGGCAAATTGGGAGTTCGGACCGCCCTTATCGGCACCGGCCCCCTTTCACCCGCCGTAACATATCGCGTTTTTATTCATCATACGTGATCGAGCAACGGGGTGCAAACCCGCCAGCGGTCCTTTTCCTTCACCAGGTAAAGCGTTTTCTCCACTTCATAAGCCTGCGTCAGGTTGAACAGCTTTCCCACCAAATGATAAACGGGATTGATAGCGGACCGCTTTTCGGCGACGATCTTGATTTTGGCGGTCTTGTCATCCAATTCGATAATTTCTGTATGGATATCGGAAAGAAGGCTCTTGTAATAAGCCATTTCATAACCGCGATTTTCCGCCTTCTGCCTGACATGGTAAAGGTAGTCGTCAACCATCCCGTTTTCCAGGGCCTTTTTGCAGATTCTCTTTTCCATGGCATCATCATCCAGCATGTAGTAGGCTTTAGCAAATTCAACGGCCGCTTTGATGGGGGTATCTCTGATATCCACAGCAATAAATATCAATTGGAAGAACACGCCGATCAGGATAACGATCACAAGGGGTAAAAATTTGCCGAATTTTGCCATTTATTTCCTCCTCAACATCGATGAATACTTAAAATTCAATATTATCAAGCCATTGCATTGTTTGTTCCGCATGTCGGGCAACGTTTTCAAGCAAATAGCATTTTCTGTGTCTCGAGACAAGTTTTTTATATTCCTTATTATTTTGACGTTGGGCTGAATATTCAACGTTTTTCGTTCACCAACACGGCCCGGGAGTCGGTCTGCGCGTGGTAGGCCTCGCCCGGAATGAAAACAACCGACACCGGCTGAAAAAAAATATCAAAAGAGGTTATCATCGATTGAAAACAGAAAAAATTTTTGATAAGTTGAAAGCTCCTATCTTTGAGCCCTTCTCTTTTCTCTAAACCTTAACAGGAGATCACGGCCGTGTATGAACTCAATTTCGATCCGGCGATCTGTGAAGCGTGCGAATCCGTAAGTTGCCTGATGAAATGCCAGTACCTCGATATGGATTTTCAAACCGCAAAACATCACAGGTCGCTTATCGCACGCGGGCAGGATTCTTCGGTTCTGAAGGATTGCGTCACCTGTTATGCCTGTGAAGAGTACTGTCCGTACGGCAATCATCCATTTTACCGTATTGTCGAGCTCCAAGATGAGAAGCACATACAGCCGGTTCCCGGTCCTTTAACCCGCCAGCAGCTCCACCTGATGCGCCCACAGTATCTTATTACAAAAAAAACCGTCCATTCCCCCCTGATCAATATGTGCGCCTTTTCGATGCTGGAAGGTTGTATTCGGGGGTCTCTTTTTGACGGTGTATCGGTGATATCCGGCAGCGACATATTCTGCAATATTATGTGGCTCCATTTTGGAACGGGCACCACCATCAAGGAGCGCCTCCCGAAGGCCGCATGGAATATCCAACACTATTATTTAGAGGACAGCGGCATTCAGGAAGTCATACACTTTCATGATGAGTGCTATGGGGCTTATACCCACCTGGCCCCGGCCATGGGCATCGATATTCCTTTTAAATCGATCCATCTTTTCTCTTTTTTGCACCAACGGCTCAACGACCTCAAGGACCGCATCAAACCGCTGAATCAAATTGTGGCATATCAGCGCCCGTGCTCCAACCGGCTGGTGCCTGAGACGGACATCCTGGCGGATAAAATATTCGATCAGATCGGCGCGATTCGAGCAGAGCGAAAATATGACCGCGAAAACGCCCTTTGCTGCACATATGCCCAGCAGGCCCAGCAGCGGGACGAAACCGCCGATGACGTCATGAAACGAAATATCGAGGACATGAAATCAGTGAATGCAAGCTATTGCGTTTTCAATTGCCCGGCATGTTTCTTTACCATGTCTGAAACGGTAGCCGAAAACGGCATGATTCCGATTTTAATAAGCGACCTGTGCCTGATGGCACTGGGTGAGTAAGCGGTTGGTAATCGTTACACGAGCGGTTCGGGAAAACCCATGCGTCAATCATTCGCCTGACCTCAATTCAAGGTGATCAAGATGGAACATATTATCACATCGTTAAAAGAAATCGTGGGTGCCGAATACGTATCCGATCACGCCGAGGAGAAATACCTTTACGGCAGGGATATGGGCACCATGTCTCCCGCAACGCCGGATTGGGTGGTCATGCCCGATTCCACGGAAGCGGTAAGCCGGATTGTTCTATTGGCCAACCGTGAAAACATTCCGGTGATTCCCATGGGCGCGGGATTGACCCTTTCCGGATTGACCCGGCCTTTGAAGGGCGGCATCGTTGTTGACATGAAGCGGATGAACCGGATCATCGAAGTCAATGAAAAAAGCAGGTATGCCGTCGTGGAAGCCGGCACGTCACAAGGCAAGCTCCAGGCCTACCTGAAAAAGCACCACCCCACACTCAAGCATTCATCTCCTGATGCGCCTCCAACGGCCACCATCGCCGGAAATGTATTGATCCATGGATCCGGCCATATCAGCCAGTTCGGCGGATTCCATTCGGAAATGCTTAACGGTGTCGAAGCGGTGATGCCCACCGGTGAAATCGTGCGTTTAGGGTCCTGTGCAACGTCACCGTACTGGTTCTCCCGGTCGCCGCTGCCGGACCTTTCCGGCCTTTTTCTTGGATGGGCCGGAACGACGGGAATCGTAACCCGGCTCTCGGTCAAGCTTTATCCGGACCGGCCGTTCAATGACATCCGCATATTCATCACCGACAATGGCGAACATGTGCCGGATGTCATACACCGGCTTACCGGCGCCCAAATAGCCGAAGACATCAACGTGATCATGTCCGAACGCATGCCGGGGTTTCAGCTCATTTTGATCAGCTATTCCGCGGATTCCAAGAAGTCCCTTCTGCTCAAACGCGATCTCCTCCGCGAATCGGTTCAATCGTTTGTGGACGCGGATATCGGCGGATTCATGCCGGTATTTTCGATTATGAAAAAAGGACTGATGGAAATTCCGTTGAAATCCATGACCCAATTCGCGGATGAACGAAAAGGCGGGGGCTTCGAATATGTCGGCGCCATCATGCCGATCGAGCTGTTCCCGGAAGCCTATCGCGAAGGCCTGGCCATTGCCGAACGGCTCCGGTTGCCCCATTTTCTGCTGGTGCGCATTGTCGGGGCCGGCCACTGCATGATGTTTGCATTCGCCTATCCATTCAACCGGGCCGACGACTCGGACATCGAACGGGTCCACAAAGCCCTCGAAGCAACAAACGGGGCGGTGTTGAATATGGGAGGGATTCCGTGGAAAGCCGAAGCTCCCGCCCAGCGGCAAATCATCGAACATATGGATCCCCAGACCTTTGACCTGATGAACCGCATCCGTGCGGTGCTGGACCCGCAAGGCATCATGAACCCCGGGAACTGGGAGGTGTAACATGCAATATGCCGACATCCTTCACCGCTGCTTCAGATGCGGATACTGCAAATTTCCGGAAGACTATTCGGACTTCAATTGCCCGCCATACTTACGGTACGGGTTCGAATCCTTTTCCCCCGGAGGCCGGATGTGGCTTTTGCGGGCATGGCAGAACGGAGATCTCGAAGCCGGCCCGCGATTTGCGGATATTCTTTTTTCGTGTGCGGCATGCGGCAATTGCGTCAAGCACTGCGCATTCCCGGAGTTTAGAGACGACCTGCTCAATGCATTTATCGCCGGCAAGGCGGCGTTGATCGAAAACGGCATCGTGCCGCCGAAAGCTTCGGCGTATTTCGAAGCCGTTTTCCGTCACGGCAATCCATTCAAACTCCTGAAAAAAAACCGGACGCAATGGATCGGTGATCTTGATATCCCCCTGTTTTCCGACCAGTCTTTTCTGTTTTATGTCGGCGATCTGGGTTCCTATGACGAGTACGGCCGCGAGATGGCTTATCGTACGGCAAAACTGATGAAGCTGCTGGGCATTTCCTTTGGTATTCTGGGCACCGACGAGATCTGTGATGGGAATGAAATCCGATCCATGGGCGAATTCGAGCTGTTCGAGCATGTCGCCTCACAGAATATCGCCAACTTCAATAAAGCCGGCGTCAAACGGATCATCACGCTGTCACCGCACGCTTTTCATGTATTCAACCATGATTATCCGCCCCTGGGAGGCGAATTCGAGATTTATCATTACAGCCAAATAATCGGCGGCGCCGTCTCGCAACTTGAATTCCCCGAACCCGGCCCCCCCATCCGAGTTGCATTTCATGATCCGTGCTATCTCGGGCGCCACAATGATGATTATGGATCCGCCCGTGCGATGTTGAGTGCCGCACCGGGTGTCGAACTCGTCGAGATGGAACGAAACCGGCAAAACGCCCTGTGCTGCGGCGGCGGCGGCGGCAATGCCTTTACCGATATTCTCGGAAGCGGTCCAAAAAGCGCAGCCCGCGTGAGGGTAAAAGAAGCGCTTGCAACCGGTGCAAAGGTTCTTGCAGTGGCCTGTCCCCAATGCCTGATGATGTTCGAGGATGCCGTTCGTTCGGAAGGGGTTGCCGAAGAGCTTCACGTCATGGACATAGCCGGTGTTATCACCTCATGCGGTGTTGCTTGAGCCGGCTTCCGGGGATACCATCGTATCCGGAGTAACCCTTTTGCATCCTCCGTCGGTCCTATAACGTAAAAACATATGGGAAGCCATGCCGATATTATTTCTTTCCCTGTTGTCCGCCGCCTCCGCACTTCTCTGCATCCGCTCCAAATATTCCGGCTCCGCCCTGCAGCTTTATGTATTCAAACCGCTGACCACCGTTCTGATCCTGGTGATCGGGCTCATCTCGGTTTCCGACTCGGCGTCGGCCTACGGATACTTTGTCATTGCCGGAATTTTCTTTTCCCTTTGGGGGGATGTTTTTTTAATGCTGCCAAAGGACAGGTTCATCGCCGGGTTGTCGAGTTTTCTGGTTGCCCACATTCTCTTCATCATGGCCTTCGCGACTTCATCCGGTCCAATGCCGACCGGCTGGATCGCAATCCCTGTTTTTCTGATTGCAGCCGCGGCATCGCTTTTCCTGTTGCCGCATGCCGGAAAACTGAAACCCGCCGTTTTGACATATATCATCGTTATCTCGGTCATGCTCTGGCAGTCCTGGGAAAGATGGCATATCCTGAAAACGGCCGATGCAATGATCGCAGGTCTGGGAGCATCCTTTTTCATGGTATCGGATTTCATGCTCGCTTACCAACGGTTCATAAGGCCTTTCAAACATGCCCATGCCGCCGTTCTCGGAACATATTACACGGCCATTTGGCTGTTTGCGCTTTCGACAGGGCCATAGAAAACCGAGCGGTTCAGTCCTACGAGCCGTGGCGCAAAAGCCGAACCGAAAATGCCGCCAACGAGCGAATAAGGCTATTTTCAATGGTCATCTATACCTATCGGAATACGGGTAAAAGGTGATTTTTGGCAAAGCATTGCCGGTTTTTCTCCTGTCTGCTAACATATAATGCCATGCAGGATAAAAAAGACCCACGAAAGGGGAGTATCACACTCATCGGATCAGGGGAAATGTCCCCCCCCATGAGCAAAGTCCATCGGCGGGTGATGAAAAACATCATCCCGCCGGTTCGGCCCGTCTTCATCGATACTCCGGCCGGCTTTCAGTTAAATATCGATGAAATTTCGGAAAAGGCCGTCCGGTATTTTAAAAAACACTTCAATATGCCCCTTGCCATCGCTTCATACACATCATCCGCCATACCCCCGGAAAAAGAGAATAAAGCCCTGACCGAAATTCTGCGGGCGAACTACATTTTCGCGGGTCCGGGAAGCCCCACGTATACGGTCCGGCAGTGGCGCAACACGCGCATTTTAAATACCCTGCAGTCGCAGTTGGCAGGCGGCGCTCACATCGTTCTTGCCAGTGCGGCTTCCATTGCGATAGGCGCCTTTGCTCTTCCGGTATATGAAATATACAAGGTCGGTGAGCCGCTGCACTGGATGAACGGTCTGAATTTTTTAGCGCCATGGGGACTCGAACCGGTGATCATTCCCCACTGGAACAACAAGGAGGGCGGCACCCATGACACCCGATTTTGTTATATGGGCGCCCCTCGGCTGCAAGTGCTCGAAAAACAGCTGCCGGCTTCCACCGTTATCGTGGGTATTGACGAATATACGGCCTTAACGCTCGACTTTGCACAAAATTGTTGTACTGTCGGCGGGTCGGGAACGGTAACCCTGAAAAAAGAGGACGGTGAAAGGCAATTTCACTCGAAAGACCGGTTCGATCTTACGTGCCTCGAACCTGATCACCGGCGCAGTAATGATGATGCCGGCACAGCAGGATTTTCTCCCCGCATACCGCAACCGGAGCCGTTTATCGGTGCCGGCGAACCACCCGAAGGAATCGAAAAAAAAGGTGAACTCCCCGACACCGTTATCGAACTTCTATTCGACATACGGTCGGAACTCAGGAGGGAAAAAAGGTGGGATCTGGCCGATGCCGTCCGGGATTCGCTCTCATCCTTCGGTATTGCCGTAGAAGATGGCCCGGATAGGTCAACCTGGAGAAGAATCGGCTGAAACCGTTTGTCATTTCAGCCGATTCTTTTTAGCAACAGTTTGTAAGCGCAAATCAGGTTTGGGCACGAATCGGGGTGATAACGATCTCGACTCTCCGGTTCACAGCAGGCTCGGAAGATATCGGCTGCGATTCGCCATACCCGGTTGCGGTAATCCTGCGCTCATCCACATTCTGTTGAATCAGCGCATTTTTGACGGCTTCCGCCCTTCTCTGGGACAGCCGCATGTTGTAGTCCTCCGGACCGGTGGCATCGGTATGCCCCTGAACATGCAGCATGGTCTGCGGGTAATTGTTCAACACGTCGGCAACCCTGGCGATTTCTGTATACCCGCCCGGCTTCAACGCGGCGGAATCGAAATCGAACATGACTTCGGATTTGAATGTTGCAGTGAGAATATCTTGTTCCCGCTGAATACTTGCCGCTTCAGAGGCCGCTACTGCCTGCCGGAGAGCCTGTTCCTGGCGATCCATATAAGCGCCGATCTGATTGCCCGCGATGCCGCCCAATACCGCACCGATTCCGGCCCCCATCAGTGTCCCTTGGGTATCCTTTCCGATAGCTTGACCTAAAATTGCACCGACGCCGGCCCCTACCGCAGCTCCCGTTGCGGTTCCCCGCTGCTGTCGCGTTTGGCCGGCACAGCCCACCAGCATCCATAGAAGTGCCGGAATGAGCAATAGGGTCAATCCTCTTTTCATACGCAACCTCCTTTTGATCACATGTTTAACTCAGGACAACTCGACCCTTCATATCAAGGTTTGATGTATTCGGCAAATCAAATCAACCGTTCCATATCAGGTCCGGCAATTCGGGTATTTCACGTATAATGAAATCGGGCGTCAATTCCGGCTCTGAATCGCCGTAACGTTCACGGGTGTCGATCAGAACGGTTTTCATACCTGCTTTTTTAGCACCGGAAATATCCTGCAGGGGTGTATCACCGACAAACAGCACTTCCTCGGCACGACAATTGACACGGGCCAGGGCATGATTGAAAATGGCCGAATCCGGTTTGCACGATCCTGTCTTCTCGCTGGAAATAATATCGTCAAAATACGGCTCGATACCTGAAATTTCCAGTAAAAGGGATAATTGATCTTCATCGATATTACTGACGATGCCAAGATGCATATTCCCTCGTTTCAGTCTGTCCAGCGTTTCCGGCACCCCCTTTCTCAATTGAAAATCCCGCTTGTGCAGTTCCCACTGTTTTACGCGATACCGCTCATAATGGTTCGGATGGGGCTCGACCCCGAGTCCCTGAAGCAACTCCATGAATGCGTCCCTGAACAGGTCCCGGTGAAGGTAAAATTTCCTGGGAAGATATGCCATGAATACCTTTCCCATTGCTTGGCGATAAAGGGCCAGGATCTCCTCCGCCGTGGCTTCGACCCCCAGGTAATCGGCCATATGGATCAGGCATTCACGTTCCGCCTTTTCAAGATCCCTATAGTCGAATAGTGTTCCACCGAAATCGAACAGCACGGACTTGATGGCTTGCATCATGTTTCCCCAAACAACTGAAGCTGCAGGGGCATATCCACCCCTTTAAATGTTTTTCGATGAATAAAGCAGTAT
Organism: Desulfobacterales bacterium; assembly: GCA_046483495.1. GTDB lineage: Bacteria > Desulfobacterota > Desulfobacteria > Desulfobacterales > UBA5616 > CAYLRU01. The sequence continues at coordinate 37,528 of JAWODC010000040.1, read as the reverse complement.
CCGTATTTTCGAATGGCTTCTCTGTGCTCCCGGGTGGCGTATCCTTTGTGCTGATCGAATCCATAGCGGGGATCATCCTCATGATATCGCTCCATCAATCGGTCCCGTGTTACTTTAGCGACGATCGAAGCACACGCCACGGAAATGCTCAGTGAATCGCCACGCACCACCGTCTCCTGGGGAATCGCCGAACGGATGGGGAAATTGCCGTCGATGAGCAAAAAGTCAGGCATGGGAAACAGATTGCCTACCGCCATCACCATCGAAAGGAGAGAGGCATTCAAGATGTTGATACGGTCGATTTCATTGCTGTCGACAATGCCGATCCCGACGGCGACCGCCTGCTCGTAGATCCGGCCATACAAATATTCCCGTTTTTGCGGGGCGAGTTTCTTGGAATCCGTGACATCCGGAACGGAAAAGGTTGACGGCAGTATAACAGCGGCGGAAACCACAGGACCGGCCAATGGCCCCCGGCCGGCCTCATCGATACCCGCGATTCGGCAATATCCCGCCGATATGGCTTGCTTTTCATATGCCCACAGGTTCACGCTGCAAAGATCCTGCTGATGAATAGGTAGTGCCCAGGTAACTGCGAACATCCATTTCCACTGACAAATCGGTGCAGGCACCGCAGAATAGAAATGGATGAAAACAAGCGCCGGTAAACACGTTTTTGGTCTTCAGGAGTAGTGTGACAATGTTGAGCCTTCAGCATCGAGCCTCGACCCTTTCAACCTCGAGCTTTCAGCCTTAACTATACACCACGAAAGACGCCGTTTCCAAACCCATGAATCTCCATTCAGAAACGGCGCTCCTTAATTCTGGCAGCCTTCCCTCGCAACTTCCGAAGATAATAAATCTTAGCCCGACGGACACGTCCCCGTGTCACCACTTCAATTCTTTCGATAACGGGGGAATGGAACAGAAAAACACGTTCAACGCCGACGCCGTAGGAAACTTTTCGGACGGTAAACGTCGAATTGGCGCCATTATTTTTTTTCCCGATGACGACACCCTGAAAAATCTGGATGCGCTCTTTATCCCCCTCCCTTATTTTAACATGAACCTTAATCGTATCCCCCGGTAAAAAATTCGGGTGATCAAGGCGCATCACTTCTTTTCCGATCTGTTCTATAGCTTTCATGATGCGTAATCTCCTGCTCGAGTTTGGTAGTGTTTCGTCTAAAAAGCTTTCTTAATAAATCATACAGATTTCAAGTCAACTAAAAAATGACCATTCCGGACGCATATCGGGTGTTCACGCCTCCCCCACCAGCCGATCCAGCATAATCGCTGCGGCGCTTCGCACCGAAAGATGATTATAGCCTTTGTTTTTGCCTATGGGCTCCAACACGTAATCCGTGCTTTTCAGCAACGTATCCGGCAGACCCCAAGCCGTTCCGAACACCAGAAGATAGGGATCTCCGGTCGCCAGCATTTCCTTCATCCGATCATAATCAATGCTGTTGTCGATGTGCCGGGCGCAGGTCGCGACCACTTTTGGCGCGCCGTCTCCGAATCCGGCGATATGCCGCTTAGCCGATTCAAGGCTATGTTCAATTCGAATCAGCTCCAACGCCTGTTTTCGCAGCCCATTATAGTGAGATCCCGGGCCGTCCGTCCAGTGCCTGACAATCCGGTCGACGAGTATTTTCTGATCCTCGAGAGGCGTAACCACATAGAAAAGCTCGATGCCGAACGTTTTCGAAGCCCTTGCGATATCATGAAGATCCAGGCTTGTCACCGCCGATGCAATGGTTCGGCCGTTTTTATTCACCACCGGATAATGCGCCAGTGCCACGTAAAGTCTGGTTTTTGATAATTCGTTCGATTTCAAGACACCACTTTTCCAATATCCGGATTTCCTCGGATGTCAACGCCCTGTTCTCCAAAAGATCCATTCGTTTTAGGAAGGTACGTATCATCGACGATTCACGACGCCACCGCGATATGGCCTCATGATTTCCGGAGAACAGCACATCCGGCACCCGTTTTCCCTGAAACTCTCTTGGGCGGGTAAAATGGGCATGCTCCAGCAGGTTATCGGTGAACGTTTCCTGCCGGGCTGAATCCTCGCCGCCGAGCGTGCCCGGGATGAGCCGGGTTACAGCTTCCATAACGACCATGGCGGGCAGCTCCCCGCCGGTCAAAACAAAATCCCCCACCGAGACCTCATCGTCTACAAAGCCATGGCACACTCTTTCATCGATCCCCTCGTAACGCCCGCAAATCAGAATCAGTGCCGGCGCGAGGGCAAGCTCCGCTGCCATGTGCTGGTCGAATTTGCGCCCCTGGGGCGTCAGCAAAATACGCCGAGCGCCTTTGGCAATTGCTTCTGCCTGCTCGAGGGCACCGGCTAAGGGTTCCGGTTTCATCACCATTCCACAACCGCCGCCATAAGGACGGTCATCGGTTGTGCGGTGCTTGTCTGTCGCGTAATCCCGTATGTTGACGGTGGAGGCTGAAATTTTTTTTTCTTCGATCGCCTTTCTGATAATTCCGTATTGAAAAAAACAGTCAAACATCTCCGGAAAAATCGTCAAGGCAATAAATTTCATTTCAATCCGCCAAAAAATCATAAACCATCCGGTAATCTTACCCGCATGGTTTCCGTTTTCACATTCACATCCAGAACCACCGATGCCAAAGCCGGAATCAGTGTTTCTTTCCCGTTTTTATCTTTTACGACGTATACATCATTGCTGCCGGTTTCGATGATAGCTTCCATTCGGCCGATAAGGCGGTCGCCATCGTATACCTGCATTCCGATTAAATCGGCCCAATAGTAAACCCCCTCTTCCAGCTCCGGCAAATCACGTCGATAAACAAAAATTTCGCCGCCGACAAATTTCTCGGCATGGCTGCGGTCCGTCACCTCTTCCAGGAATAAGAGGGCCCCTTTTTTATAAGGACGGACCCCCTTGACCTCGAATTCTTTTTCCCAGCCGGACGGATGGCGAATCAGTGTAAACCCATCCTTTTGAATACCGGTCGGTTCGGCATAGTATATGATTTTCAGGCTGCCTCTGATCCCGTGGACACCGGTAATCCTTCCAACGGCCAGCATATCACGCTCGCTCACCGGATCATTCTACGATTTCCAAGACAGTCCGTTTCTTGACTTTAGCAGATGCCGCGGACAAAATCGTCCGCATGGCACGAGCAGTCCTTCCCTGTTTGCCGATGACTTTCCCTAAATCCTCTTTTGCCACTTTAAGCTCCAGTACCGAAGTCTGGTTTCCCTCGACTTCTGCAACTTCCACTTGTTCCGGATTGTCAACTAAAGCCTGAGCGATATATTTGATCAGCTCTTTCATAGCCCCGCCTCCTTTATCGGCTGCTGAGAATAAGGGGTCCGGACGCTACTCGGCGGATTTGGAATAAAATCCTTCTTTTTTTAACAGGCTCCTTACCGTTTCCGTCGGAGTAGCGCCTTGTTTTATCCAATAATCCACCCGTTCGTCCTTAAACATTACTTCAGCGGGTTCTTTCAGCGGATTGTAGGTGCCGACGGTCTCCAGAAATCGTCCATCCCTCGGTGCTTCAACATCCGCGACAACGATACGATAAAACGGTCGTTTTTTCGCCCCATGTCTGGCCAATCTGATTTTAACTGCCATTTATCCTTTCTCCTTAGAACGGCAACATTCCCCGGCCAAGTCCGCGCATGCCGCCTTTATTGAATTTTTTCATCATTTTCATAACTTGGGCATAATTTTTAAGCAGCTTATTCACATCTTGTACACTTGTTCCACTTCCCTTGGCAATTCTTTTCCGCCTGCTGCCGTTGATCATGGCGTGCTTTCTTCGCTCTTCCGGGGTCATGGAATCGATGATGGCTTCGATTTTGACCAGTTCCCTGTCATCCACGGTGAAGTTCTTGAGCTGCTTCATTTTTCCCATCCCGGGAATCATATCCAGCATATCTGAAAGGGAACCCATCTTTCGCACCTGAACCATCTGGCTTCGAAAATCTTCAAGTGTGAATTCACTTTTTCTCAGCTTCTTCTCGAGTTCCGCCGCCTCTTTTTCATCCACCATTTCCTGGGCTCTTTCGATCAGGGTCAGTACATCGCCCATGCCCAGTATTTTGGAGGCCATTCGTTCGGGATGAAACGGTTCGAGATCGTTCAGTTTCTCTCCGACACCCGCGAATTTTATCGGCTTTTGGGTGATCGCTTTAATAGACAATGCGGCGCCGCCACGCGCATCGCCATCGAGTTTGGTCAGCACGACGCCGCCGATATCCAGTTTGTCGTTGAACGATTTGGCGATATTAACGGCATCCTGGCCTGTCATGGCATCCGCAACCAGCAAAATATCCGAGGGCCGAACGGCTTTTTTGATGCGGTCCAGTTCACCCATGAGCTCATCATCGATATGCAGCCTGCCTGCCGTATCCAGAATCAGTGTATCGCATCCCGCTTTTTGCGCTGCGATTCCGGCGTCGCTGCTTATGTGCACCGGATCCATGGCCGTATCGGCCGGATACACCGGAATATCGAGCTGCTGACCGATCTTTGTCAACTGTTCGATGGCGGCAGGCCGGTAAACATCCGCCGGAACCAAATAGGGTTTGCGGCCCTGTTTCCGCAATAAAACAGATAACTTGCCGGCTGTAGTGGTCTTTCCTGACCCCTGAAGTCCGACAAGCATGATCGAAACCGGCGCCGCTCCGGAAAGCGACAGCCCTTCATGGGTGGAGCCCATGAGCTCCGTGAGTTGCTCGTTGACGATCTTGATGACCTGCTGACCCGGTGTCAGACTTTTCATCACATCGCCGCCCAAGGCCCGTTCTTTTGTGTCGGCAATGAATTTTTTGACGACGCGGTAATGCACGTCGGCTTCCAGAAGCGCCATCCGCACTTCCTTCAACCCGTCCTCGATATTTTTCTCCGTCAGTTTACCGTGCCCCTTCAGCTTTCGGAACACCGAATCCAGTTTCTCGCTTAGATTTTCAAACATACCTGTTTACAACCCGGGGACTCCCCCCTAGTGGTATTTATTGTATTCGTAAATTACGATTTTTTGTAAGTATAACAGGTTATCCTGCAAAAAGCAAAAATTTATCCCTCTCGGGCATTAAAATTTTTGCCCAAATTCAACAAAATTCGCTACCGTTTTACACTGCAGCCCTTAAGCGAAAGAAATCCTTGAAAATAGTATGTAAAGTCTGTAGTGTCAAGCATATTCGGAAATCACGAAAATTCAAATTTTTTAAATAGGAAAAAATGGCATCATCACGAACCGATATCATCAACTGCCGGCCGGAGGAAGTGTCCGCATGGCTGACAGAAAGGGGCTTTGAACCTTACAGGGCCAAACAGATCTTCAAATGGATATTCACCGGCCAGACGGATGATTTCAGTGCAATGACAAATCTTTCGAAAAGGCTGCGGTCTCTTCTCGAAGATGCGTTTGCCATCACCCGCCTGACACCGGCGGAAACGGCCAAATCCGCCGACGGCTCGATAAAACACCTGTTTCAATTATCGGACGGCGAGCTTATCGAAACCGTGCTGATTGCTGAAAAAAACCATTTTACGTTATGCATTTCGAGCCAGGCAGGATGCGCTCTGGGATGCACGTTCTGCCGGACCGGGCAGGGAGGGCTCATCCGGAACCTGACACGCGGCGAAATCCTGGCCCAAGTCCGTGATACGGCCTTTTCGATGCATGATCCCGAGCGCCTGACGAACATCGTCTTCATGGGAATGGGCGAGCCGCTGGCGAATTATGAAAACGTGGTCAGCGCCGCGAACACCCTGATGAGCGGGGATTCGGGATTGAATTTTTCCAGCCGCCGGGTAACCATTTCCACGGCTGGAATCGCATCCAAAATCATCGATCTGGGCCGCGACACATCGGCAAATCCGGCGGTGTCGTTAAATGCCGCCGATGATGAAACACGGGACCTGCTGATGCCCATCAACCGAACATTCCCCATTGCCGTCTTGTTGGACGCCTGCAGGAAATACCCGCTACCCGCCCGACGCCGAATTACCTTCGAATATATCCTCATCCGAAACGTCAATGATTCTCCAAAAGACGCACAACGCCTCGCCAAACTGCTTCACGGCATCAAGGCGAAAATCAACCTCATACCCTTCAATGCCCATGAGGGCTCCGATTTCGAGCGCCCCCCGGAATCGGTGATTTCCCAATTCCAGGACGTGCTGCTGAGCCGCAACTACACAGCCGTGATCCGGAGAAGCAAGGGGGAGGATATCATGGGCGCCTGCGGCCAGTTGCGGGCAACAGGCCGCTTCCGACAGCACCTGATCAAATAAGCAGGCGGCTAATGTCCCGGGGAGGTACGGCAACCACCGTTACGATTTCTTTTTCACGGGAAGTTTCCACGCACACCGACACTGGACGGCTGTTTGGGGCTTTTGCATAGCCCGCGCAAATGGATGCCGCGAGAATGATCTCGTCCTTTTTTCCCCCACCCGGCATCATGACGATCGGGCCCGGAATTTCCTTCATTCTTATGATCACGTCACGATCCCGGTCGGACCTGTCTATGATCCGCTGATTATCTTCACGGGTCCGGCCGACGATGATCTTGGCATTGGGATTGAGCCGTATATGGCGGCCGTGTTTCAACAGCTCGTAATCGTTGCGGGAGATCACCGTTTGATGGTCGAAAAGGTCTTTCAGCCGGCGGGAAAATCCCTTATCCGTCAGGAGACATCCCCCTGCCGGGGGGGGAAAACGGGTGATCCCGTATTTTTCTGCAAGCGCGATCTGCGGCTTTCTTGACCGCCCCGCCAGGCCGAGCAGCAGATCCCTTTTCACCCACCCCTCTTTTTCGGGTATCGTTTCGGGAAGGCGCCTCGCGCTTAGCGGACGGAGAATATATCCGTCATACCCGGAGTGCTTTTCCACGTACCGCAGGGCGGATCGGGTTTGGCTCATGGGCCGCTGCCCCAGCACTTCGCCGCTGAACATAAACGAAAAGCCCTTTTCCGTCATGACCCGCCCGGCCAGGTGAAACATCAGGCGATGGCAGTCCATACAGGGGTTCATGTTCTTTCCATACCCGACGGACGGATTTTTCAGCATATCCAGGTATACGTCGGTGATGTCCCTGACTGTCAGGGGAATTTGCAGTTCCCGGGCGGCATCCACGGCCCTGGCCGAAGAAAAAAAAGGGGTTTCAAAGCTGATCCATTCCACCTCTGCACCCTGTTCTTTCAATATCAGCGCCGACAGCATGCTGTCGAGTCCGCCGGAACAAAGGCCGAGGGCCCTGATGGTCGAAATTGTGTTCATATCGATTAAAAAACAAAAAAGCATCCGGCTTTACTCGAGAAACCGGATGTTTTTGGAAAAAGCGGTTATGCCGCTGCGGATATTTTAACAGCGCAGACTTTGTATTCAGGAATACCCGAGACCGGATCAAGCGCCGAATTGGTCAGTTTGTTGGCTGCCGCTTCGGCAAAATGAAACGGAATAAACACCGTCCCGTCCACGGCCTTTTCGGAAATGTGAATTTTCGCGCTGATTTTCCCCCTTCGGGATGCGATCGTGACCCGGTCGCCGTTATCAAGCCCGAACTTCGCGGCATCGGACGGTGATATCTCGACAAAACACTCCGGAGCCCGTTCGTTCAACCCCTCGGTTTTCATCGTCATGGTTCCGGTATGATAGTGATAGAGAATCCTACCCGTGGTCAGGAACAGGGGATACGCCTCATCGACAATTTCAGCCGGCGCCCGCCATTCGATCGCGTGAAACCTGCCTTTGCCGGATGGGAATTTCCCCACGTGCAGAATCGGAGTTCCCGGATGATCCGTATCGGGGCACGGCCAATGAAGACCTTCGGCTTCCAATCGATCGTAGGTAATACCTCCGTAGGACGGTGTCACACGGGCGATTTCCGTCATAATGGCGGCGGCATCGGCATAGTCCATGCGATAGCCCATGCGGTTGGAGATCTCGCAGATGATTTTCCAGTCATCCAGGGCCGATCCCGGTGGATTCACCGCTTTGCGCACACGCTGCACCCGGCGTTCCGTATTGGAGAAGGTGCCGTCCTTTTCGGCGAAACATTTGGAAGGCAGCACCACATCCGCAAACCGCGCCGTTTCCGTCATGAAGATATCCTGCACCACCAGAAAATCGAGATTTTTGAAACTGGCTTCCGCGTGATTCAGATCCGGGTCGGAAACCAGCGGGTTCTCCCCGACGATGTACAGGGCTTTGAGTTCTCCGGTATGGGCCTTCGGCACCATCTCCGTTGCCTTGAGCCCCACCTTATCCGAAAGTCCCGTGACCCCCCAGGCCTCCTCCATTTTCTTTTTCACCGCCGGGTCCGTAACACTCTGATATCCGGTGTAAACGTTGGGCAACCCGCCCATATCACATGCACCCTGGACATTGTTCTGGCCTCTCAAGGGGTTCACACCGCCCCCCTCGATCCCCAGATTTCCGCAAAGCATGGCCAGGTTGGCAAGGGATTTGACGTTGTCCGTGCCGCATGTGTGCTGGGTTATTCCCATGCAGTAGAGGATACTGCCGGCACCGGCACTCGCGTAGAGCCTTGCCGCTTCGATCAGCTTTTCGGCAGGAATGCCGGTGATGTCTTCTACATATTCGGGCGTGTACTTTTCAACCGTCTGCTTCAGTTCTTCGAATCCCTCGGTTCTTTCCCGAACGAATGCCTCGTCATAAAGCTTTTCCGAGATGATCACGTGCATCATGCCATTGATCCACGCAACGTCCGTTCCCAGGTTGGGGCGGATATAAATGTCAGCCATTTCAGCGATTTTGACCCGTCGTGGATCGACGACGATCAGCTTGGTTTTCCCGGATTGCACCGCCCGTTTCACATACGTTGAAAGCACCGGGTGATTTTCCGTGGTGTTGGATCCCGTGATCAGAACGACATCCGCTTTTCCGGTACATGCAATCGTATTTGTCATTGCACCACTGCCGAATGCTGCGGCCAGACCGGCCACGGTGGAGCTGTGTCAGAGACGGGCGCAGTGGTCTACATTGTTGGTCTTCAATACGGCACGGGCGAATTTCTGGATGATATAGTTTTCTTCATTGGTTACCCGTGCGGAGGTCAATACGCCGATGCTGCCCGGCCCGTGAGCCTCCTTGATTCGCCCGAGTTTGTCGGCGACCTTATCCAGCGCCTCTTCCCAGGTGGCTTCCCGGAAGGTTCCGTTTTCCTTTATCAACGGGGTGGTCAACCGCTTGTCGGAATTGACGAAATCGAACCCGAATCGTCCTTTTACGCATAAGCTTCCGAAATTCGGCGGCGAATCGGCCACGCCGCTCACCTTGACGACTTTGTCGTCTTTCACGTGGAGATAAATCTGGCAGCCCACGCCGCAGTAAGTGCACGTCGTCTGGAATTTTTCGGTTTCCCACGGCCGCACGACATACCGTGCGTCCTTTTCCACCAGGGCACCGACCGGGCACGCCTGAACACACTCCCCGCAGAAGACGCAATTGGAATTCTTAAGGGGATCATCCGCTTCGCCGGTAACGATCTTTTTTTCGTCGGAGCGAAACATAATCGCGTTATTCACCTGTATTTCATTGCACGCCTTGACGCATCGACCGCACAGAATGCACCTGGAAAGATCCCTTACAATAAAGGGATTGGCATCCTCCAGAATATGTTCTTCTTCCGGAGGGCTGAAATTGTCCCCGGTGACCTGGTACCGATAGGCAAGGTCCTGGAGCCGGCAATCCCCCCATACCGGGCAAAGCTCTTCGCTTTTATCGGCCCGGTTCACCCGGAGTTGGAATTGGGCCCAGTCACCCGTACTCGAGCCGCGAATGGCGCAGTTGTGGTTGCCTGAGCCCAACAATTTTCGAATGATGTAACGTCTTGCATTGACGACCCGCGGTGTTTCCGTCTTTACTACCATGTTTTCCGACGCCTCGGTGGAGCAGGCTTTTTTCAGTTCTTTTTCGCCTTCGACTTCCACCACGCACACACCGCAGTTGCCTGAGGGAGAAGCACCCTTGAGCCGGCAAAGGGTGGGAATATCGATGTCATGCCGTTTGGCCACCTCCAGAATGGTTTCTCCCGGCGCAAAGGCAAATGTGTTGCCGTTGATGATAATGGCTTTATCGTTCATATTGATGTAACGCCTCCTTGGCTGATCCGGCATTGCGCATATCCCCCTGTAACGATATCGAAAGTGCCGAATTGTGGGACTATATGTCAAAGGGTGTTTTTATACAATGATTTCAGCTTTGTCAATGTGTGAATGAAAGGTTTTGAAAGGACCGGTGACGCATGCCCGACAGGACATGGCCTTTTCCGTCCGACTGCGTAAATGCTGCCTGTCCGGAAATCAAGGCGCAAATCAGAACTTGACACCGGATATGTCCTTTTTCTATCATCGCGAATCTTGATCATTCAGAAAAAGGACAAAAAAATCATGCCATTGTCAACGTTAAGCCGTTCTGTCGAGGGAAAAGTCGTCGTCGTTACAGGTGCCGCAAGCGGCATCGGATGTGCGACGGCATTTTTGTTTGCCGACCAGGGTGCAAAGGTCGCCGCAGTGGATATCGACGAAACTTTGCTGGCAGGCGTTGTCGCCCGCATAAACGATGAGGGAATTACCGCAAAAGGCTGGACCCTCGATCTTGCCGATAAAGAGAGGATCTACCCGGTTGTTGAAGCGATCGCCGCTGATTTCGGCCGAATCGACATCCTGGTAAACAATGCCGGCGTTTCGCTGTTTTGCCCGATCGACAACGATCAGTATCTCAGTGCATGGGACACATCGCTGGCAGTACTGTTGACGGCTCACGTGCATATGGTGCGGGCCGCTCTTCCCTATTTACGAAAAGCCGAACATCCCAGGATTATCAACATCGCCTCCACCGAGGCGCTGGGGGCCACGAAATTCGGCAGCTCATACACGGCGGCAAAATCGGGCGTTGTCGGCCTGACGCGTTCACTGGCGGTGGAATTGGGCGGAGAAGGCATCACAGTCAATTGCATCTGCCCGGGGCCGATCCATACGGCGATGACGGCGTCGATTACCGATGACAACAAAAAACGTTACGCCGCCCGAAGAGTGGCCCTCAAAAGGTATGCCGAACCTGAAGAAGTCGCGCATGCAATCCTGTCGCTGGCCTTGCCGGCGTCCCAATATATCACCGGAACAGCCTTGCCGGTGGACGGGGGCCTTACCATCAAAAATGCGTAAGTAAGCTTTCGATCGGATTGTTTTTTTGCCCCTTTTCATTTATAGTTTGTAAAAAAGGAGCAAACCCAATGAAAATACGAAGTGTTCGAACGCTTATTGTCGCCCTGACGGCATGTGCGGTGATCGCCGCCTGTTCCACCGTTCCGATCACCGGGCGTGAACAGTTGACCCTGATTCCGGAAAGCCAGGTCATCAGCCTCAGCCTCGATCAATACCGACAATTTTTATCCGAAGCCGACGTGGTTACCGGCACCGATGAGGCACGAACGGTTCAGCGGGTCGGCAGCGATATTCGGGCCGCCGTCGAATCCTATCTGCGTGACCAGGGCATGCAAGAACTCATCACAGGATACAACTGGGAGTTCATCCTGGTCGAAGATGAAAATGCCAATGCCTTTGCCATGCCCGGCGGGAAGGTCGTGGTGTTCAGCGGCATTATGGACATCGCCCAAACCGAGGCCGGGCTTGCCACTGTCATCGGCCATGAAGTCGCCCATGCCATTGCCCGGCATGGCAATGAACGGATGAGCCAGGCATTGCTCGCCCAGCTCGGCGGTCAGGCATTGGCTATTGCCCTGCAGGAAAGGCCGCAGCAAACTCAGCAATTATTCATGGCCGCCTACGGTTTAGGAGCCCAGGTGGGAATCCTGATGCCCTACAGCCGGCTCCAGGAATCCGAGGCGGACAAACTCGGCCTGATTTTCATGGCCATGGCCGGCTATAACCCGGCGGCAGCCATCGATTTCTGGCAGCGGATGGAAAGCAAGAAAGAAGGCGGGGCGCCGCCGGAATTCTTGAGCACACACCCTTCTCATGGAACCCGAATCCAGGACATCAGGGAGTATCTGCCGACCGCAATGTCTTACTATCGTTAATGTTCCAGCTAATCCAACATCCCGGCCGGGACCGCATCATTCAAGTATGGATTCGATTCCCGGCCGTCAGACGGGGATGATATCGGCATAGGCAAATCCTTCCCGGTGAACAACGTCACCGATTTCGATTTCGATACGGTGCTCAAACATCGGTCCGTTCACCACGATGGTGTGGAACTCGCCGTTTTCGCCGCACAAATCCACTTCCGCGGGGAGCCGGCTCAAAAAATCGCGCGTCCATCGCAGCCCCACCATTTCCGCCGGCAGTTTCTTCAGATCGACACAGCTGACATAAGCCTCGACACCCGATGCGAGCATTCGGTCGGCCAATTCCCTTGTCGTCGTATGCCACAACGGAAACAGCGGATCGATCCCCGTTCCCTTAAGCTGATTTTCCCGGTATTGCCGCACATCCTCGAGAAAAAGATCGCCGAAGGCAATGCATGCAATTTTCCGAGCAGCCGATTCGGCGACAAATCGGCCCATGGCGGCCCGGTATTGGGCATCGGTACAGGGGTCGGGAAGAAGAATGGTATGAAGCGCCGTTCCGACGGCTTTCGCCTGCCTGCGGAGCAGTTCCATTCTCGTGGCGTGCATGGAAACCCGGTTTGCCCGCTCGTTAATCACGCTGAGAAGTCCCACAAGCTCGACACCGGCATTTTGGCGGAGCACATTAAGCGCCCATGCGCTGTCTTTGCCGCTGCTCCAGCTCAATAACGTTTTCTTTTTCATTATCAAACAGACCCGGCAGACCAATCGTGTTATACAGAACGGTGTTCGGAAACAAACAAGGCTTTGATCCCACACCACGGTCTCCATTAAATGAAAACAGCCCTTTTTTCAAGAGGCGGCCGAATTTCGTCAAACACCGCCGGTATTTCTTTACTCTTATCGATATTTACGTTAATAATCAGGCAATTTCACTCGAGGACATGCAGACGATGCACCCGATCAAATCCTGGTTTCGCAGATATTTTGAAAACCCGCAGGTGGTCATTCTCGCGGTGATGCTGCTGTTGGGTTTCGGTGTCGTCTTTTTTTTCGGCCGGATGCTGTTGCCGCTTTTTGCAGCCCTCATCATCGCCTATCTTCTGGACGGCATCATAAAGCCCCTTGTCCGCAGGAATTTTCCAAGGCTCATTGCGGTAATCGGCATTTTTCTCATATTCATGCTGCTGATGCTGTTTGCCCTGTTCTGGCTGGCTCCCCTGCTGACCCGCCAGATCACGCAACTCGTGCAGCAGCTGCCCTCTATGATCGGTGCCGCCCAGCAGATGCTGCTCCAGCTTCCGGAGAGTTATCCGCGGTTGATTTCGGAAGAACAGGTATATGAACTGATCGGCATTATTCGAAGAGAAGTCACCCGCCTCGCCCAGCATATCTTATCCATTTCCGTAGCCTCCGTTATCGGATTGATCCAGCTTTTGGTATACCTGATCATCGTTCCCATGCTGGTTTTCTTTTTTTTGAAGGATAAAGAGAAAATACTGGCCTGGGGTTCCTCGTTTCTGCCGAGAGACCGGTCCCTTACGGTAAAAGTCTGGGAGGAGGTCAATGCGCAGATAGCCAATTACATACGTGGAAAAAGCTGGGAAATCGTCATCATGTGGGTGGGAACGTACATGGTTTTCGAGTTCCTTAACTTGGAATATGCGATGCTGCTGGCCTTTTTCGTCGGTCTGTCGGTTCTGATTCCCTACATTGGTGCGGCTACGGTGACGATACCCATCGCCCTGGTCGCCTACTTTCAATGGGGATGGGGGCCGGACATGATGTGGGTGCTGGCGGCCTATGCCGTTATACAGGTCATCGATGGAAATATACTGGCCCCCCTGCTTCTGTCGGAATCGGTGAATATCCATCCGATAGCGGTCATCGCTTCGATCCTGCTGTTTGGGGGCCTCTGGGGATTCTGGGGGATCTTCTTCGCTATCCCGCTTGCCACCTTGATTCAGGCCATTATCAGGGCGTTGCCGAGTGCCTGGCAGAAGTCGGCTCCAAAACCCCTTTTTTCGGAAATTCAATCGCATAAACCGGAAGAAACAGACACGGCAAACACGAATCCGGACATGAAAGGAGATGCACATGATTCGGCTGACGTACCTGTTAAGGCGAAAACCGGACCTGTCGCTTGAAGAATTTCAAACCTATTGGCGTGAGAAGCACGGCCCGCTTGTCGCAGGGCATGCGGAAAGGTTGAACATTCTCAGGTATGTCCAGGTCCATACGCTGGACGATCCCATCAATGCGGCACTCCCCGGAAACCGCAAGATGCTCGAACCCTACGACGGCGTCGCAGAGCTCTGGTGGACCGGCCGGGAGGCCTTCATGGCCGCTTCGGCTTCGGAGGAGGGACGGGCGGCAGGCGCTGAACTGATCGAAGATGAGAAACAATTTATCGATCTGCCCGATTCTCCCATTTGGGCGGCCTATGAGTATCCGCAGGTCAACCCGTCTCCGGAAAACATCGTTGCGCTGGAAAACAGCTCCTTGCTGAAGTTTTATTACCCGCTCCGGCATCTGCCCGGCATGACGATGGAAGAGGCCCAGCTTTACTGGCGCACGAGCCACGGGCCGATCATACGAAGAATGGCCCCGCAAATGGGAATTCTCCGCTATGTCCAGGTCCACCGCTTCGAAGATGAACTTGAAAAGGGGCTGCGGGAGGCACGCGGGACAAAAGAACCGCCTTTTATGGGACATGCGGAACTCTGGTTCGACCGCACCGGGATGATGACGGGCTTTGAAATGCCTGAACGAATCAGGGCCAACGAAGCGGCTTATGCGGACGAAAGCAAATTTATCGACTTTTCACGCTCGGCCATGTGGGTGGCAAAAGAGCACGTCTTCGTAGACAGGCGATAAAAGGATTTTCCCCCGTCATTCCCTCACATGCATGCCGCGGCTCTTCAGATACTGCTTCAAATCCGGAATGGGGATCGTGCCGAAATGAAAAACCGAAGCAGCCAGAAGAATCGTCGCCCCGGCTTTTACCGCCTCCGGAAAATGCTCTAATTTTCCTGCTCCGCCGGATGCTACGATTTCAGCCTGCACCGCCTCTTTCATGGCCCGGATTACCGGCAGGTCATACCCGGTCCGGGCCCCGTCACCGGCTTTGCTGGTTGGAAGAATGACCGGCACGCCGTATCCGTCCACATGCTTTGCCCATTCGACCGCATCCGATCCGGTGGCGGTTCTGCCCCCATCGATATATACTTCATAACCGGACGGCATCCCATTGTTTTGGTCTACATCGATGGCAACGGTCACCCTGTCCGCACCGAAGGTTTTGACCATCTCGCCGATGATTTCGGGCTTTCGGAAAGCTGCACTGCTGGTGGAAACCTTATCCGCTCCGGCGGCGAGGACGGCCTCCGCGGACTGAACATCCGAAATGCCCCCACCGACGGTAAACGGAACCGTTATCACTTCAGCAACCCGTTTGACCACGTCGAGCATGGTCGCCCTGTTTTCAACGGTGGCGGTGATGTCGAGCATGGCGATTTCATCGGCGCCGGCCTCACAATACGCCCGGGCGCACGCCACCGGATCACCGGCATCCCGTATGTCGACAAAATGAACTCCCTTTACCACGCGTCCGTTTTGCATGTCCAAGCAGGGCATTATGCGAATGGTCTGATTCATGCTGTTTTCTCCCCTTATTGATTGTTGAAGGTCCTATCACTCAATTCATCGAGCCCCCTCCCGTCTCGCTCGTCTCACCGGTTTTCCCGCGCCACCCCCGTGAGGCTCGAAGTGCCGGAAGCAGCGCCGGGTTTCAGGACGTTGAAGGAGCCGTCGGTTTCCAGGACCACCGCCTCGACCTCTTCGATGGTTGAAAATCCGGCCGAACGCATCGCCGCGCGGATTTCGTTATGCGTGACCCTTACCCGCCGCATCGCAAGCGTGAGATAATCCCCGCGAAAAAAGATGAGTTACGGCTCACCGGCAACCACCCGCTTGACCCACCCGAACCTGACGCTGAACCAGGTTATGACATATTGCAGACCAAAAGGGCAAGGGCCAATACTCCCTGGGCCAGATGACGGCACGGGAAATTCCAAACAGCAGGCATACCCATTATACACCAGTGAGTTGTCCGGTGGTGTGTAAATGTTCCACCGGTCATCGAAAATGATTCGTGATGCGAACAGCCGGTTGCACAAAACGCCTGTAAATGGTAGTTTGAATATTCGAAAAAACTCACCCGAGAAAACCCGATCCCAAGCCAACCCGTTTTGATATGGTGAACACGTTGAAGGGCGAGGCGTGCACCGACAGCGAAACGGATCAAGTCGAATATGTGAATGGTTGTGAAGAAGACCGCAGCGGGAACACGGGTGATCGATCGTTTCGAGACGGCTCCAAGCCTCTTTCCATTCCACAAAACGGAGATCACAATGAAAAGCGTTTTGAAAGACATTCGGGTCCTGGACTTTTCCAGGTTTGTCGCAGGCCCTTATTGCGGCATGCTGCTTGCCGATATGGGGGCGGAGGTCATTCGTATCGACCGCCCCGGGGGGGAAGAGGACCGGACCTACGGATTGACCGGTTCAAACGGTGAAAATCTCGTTTTTGCCAACTATGCACGCAACAAAAAGGGAATCACCCTCAATCTGTTCGGTGATCCAAAAGCCCGCAGTGTATTGGCAGACCTCGTCAAGCAGGTCGATGTGGTCCTCCACAGCTTTCCACCGAAAGCCGCAGAGCGGGTCGGCCTGAGCTATGAAGCGTTATTCCGCATCAATCCGCGCATTATCGTGACGGCCATTTCAAGCTTCGGCAGCACCGGCCCTTACGCAAACAAGGGCGGGTTCGATTTTATCGTGCAGGCCATGTCCGGTGCGATGAAAATCGGCGGGTTTCCGGACAAGCCCCCGATCCGTGCATTCATGAATCCCATGGACCACGGAACCGGTGCGGTTGCGGCGTTCGGCACAGTGGTCGCGCTTCGGCACCGAGATATTACCGGGGAAGGGCAGCTCGTGGATGCCTCCCTGTTCCAGACCGCTTTGACCTACGTCGCACCAATGATAGCAGAAGCGGCCGTGTTTGGAAGGGTACGCCCGATCATCGGAAACCGAAGCGCTTACATCGGGCCTTCAGACCTTTATGCGTGCAAAGACGGCTATGTGTTTATCGCCACCATCATGAACACCTTGTGGCGGCGGATGGCGCGGCTGATCGGACATGAGGAGCTGATCGACGATCCCGATCTGCAGACGGATATGCAGCGGTATGAGCATCGGGACCGCATTGACCCGTTGGTCGCCGAGTGGATGGCCGGGCAAACGGTTGCCGAGGTGCTGGAAAAGCTTGAAAATGCCCGGATTCCATGCGGTCCCCTGCGCGGAACGGATGACGTTCTCGATGATCCGCATATCCAATCCGAAAACATGATCGAATACATGGACATGGCATCCCCCGGATTGAACTCCGTACCGACGGGCGGCGTTTCGGCCAGGCTTTCTAAAACGCCGGGCGCTATCGAACTGCCGCCGCCCCGGGTGGGGGAGCACAATGAAGAGGTTTATCGAAAACTGGCCGGGTACGATTCGGCACAATTGAATGATCTCGAGAAAGAAGGGATAATCTGATGAAAAATAAACTGCG
Source organism: Desulfobacterales bacterium (assembly GCA_046483495.1). GTDB lineage: Bacteria > Desulfobacterota > Desulfobacteria > Desulfobacterales > UBA5616 > CAYLRU01. Next base: position 19,851 of record JAWODC010000040.1, on the reverse strand, counting down.
GGAAAAAATGGCAAACCGGCAAAAAACCGTTGGCGCATTTTCCGTTTTCGGCAGCACGGCGGTGATGGAATGCCTCGGGCTTGCCGGTCTGGATTTCGTCATCATCGATACGGAGCACGGCGCTCTGGACGCAGAAACCGCGGTTCCTCTGATATTGGCGGCCGAGCGGCGCGGCATCACCCCGATTGTCCGCGTGCAGGATGCGTCGCGGTCTTCCGTGCTGAAGATGCTGGATATCGGGGCAATGGGGTTGCTGGTGCCGTTCATCAAAACCGTGAGCGAGGTCGAAAACGTCATCGAATACGCCAAATACATGCCATTGGGGCAGCGGGGATTCGGCCCCGGCCGTCAAAGCGGCTTCGGAATGCTGCCCGGATTTGGAAGCATTGCGGAGTATTTTGACACGTGCAATCGTGAAACACTTGTCATCCCTCAGTGCGAAACCCCCGAAGCCGTCGACTGTATCGAAGATATCGCCGCGCTCGACGGCGTTGACGGAATATTCGTAGGCCCATACGACCTGTCGATCGCAATGGGAAAAGCCATGCAGTTTACCGATCCGGAATTTACACAAGCCGTGCAGCGGGCGCTGAGCGCCTGCAAAAAAGCCGGTAAATTCTGCCTGACGCTGGCCGCCGACCCAGCGACGGCCAAGGCGAATTTCGAGCTGGGCTTCGACGGTGTGGCCTCCGCCGATATTTCTTTTCTGGTGTCCGCCGCTATCGGCTTCGTATCGGGTTGCCGCCAATGAAAAAAGCTTGACAAAACGTACGTATTAACGTACCAGGTTATATGGAAGTTACTGGGAGGTAAATCATGCCGACACTCACTGCTACCGAAGCAAGATCCAAGCTTTACAGGCTTATCGATGAAACAGCAACTGCCCATGAACCGATTATCATAAAGGGCAAGCGCCGTAATGCCGTACTTATCTCAGAGGATGATTGGCGCTCTATACAGGAAACGATCTATCTTCTGAATATCCCCGGTATGAGAGAATCGATCCGGAAAGGTTTGGCCACGCCGGTTGAAGAATGCACCCGGGATATTGACTGGTAATGTGGCGGGTCGTTTTCACAAAACAAGCTCTAAAAGACGCTAAAAAATTATCGGCTGCAGGATTACGTTCGAAAGCCGAGCAGTTGATTGAAACCCTGCATGAAAATCCCTACAAAACGCCTCCCCCATTCGAAAAGCTGTTGGGTGATTTGTCCGGGGCGTTTTCCCGACGTATAAACATTCAGCACCGCTTGGTTTACCAGGTCCTGGAGTCTGATAAAATTATTAAAATCATCAGGATGTGGACCCATTATGAATGAATTTCATTCGGATTAACGTCCCCATTACCTCTCATCCGTTTTTCTACCGCTTTAGGGTTACATCGATAGTGCGCTGTTGGCGCAGAAAAAATTACCTGGACAAGTTTCCCTTAGTATCTCCCCGAATCGCGGAAAGTATAACATCGGTTCCTCCGTCCTTGGTGCAGTAAGCGAAAGCACCGGCCGAAAGCATGGCATCCGCATGCTCTCTCGATTCATGCATGGAAAGTCCGATAATGGCCGTCTCTTCCACATGGGACGATCACAAAATGTCGTGATCCAAAATAAGACTGGACAACGTGATCATGCCGACGATTTCACCCTTGTCCTCGACCGGCGCACGGCGGATACCGATGCGCTCCATCAGACGTATGACATAGCGAATATCCATTTGCGCCGGAACCGTTATAACCGGTTTGGTCATAATTTCGTACACAAAGACATTGTCAGGGTCATGGCCGGGTACGATCACACTTTTTACCAGGTCCATTATCGTGACGATGCCCCAGGCATCATCATCGCTGCGCTTGGCCACCAGCAGCTCAGATGCCTGGCAGGAACGCATGCCGGCGGCGGCTTCTTTGGCGGACGCCATACCATCTATGCTTGGTATTTCCTTGAACATTACATCGCTTGCCCTTGTTATCGGCGCAGACATAACCCCTCCTTGTCGCACTACAATCGTATTCTTATTTACAGATACTTATCTCTGACCTCTTCCTTGAACTTTTTCATCTGACTTTCAAGTCCGAGAACCTCTTCCACGGCCAACACAAACGCTATGCCTGTCCCGGGTTTGTCAAATTCACCGGCGGTTTTTATGGCTTCCAAAACCTGTTTTACAATGTGTTCTTCCAGGAGGAACATCACAATATCCGTTTGGTCTTCAAGGGTAAGGCCGAAAAATGTCTTGGCCTCGTGGATGCCGGTTCCACGCGCCGGTATGATGGTTGCTCCCGTTGCACCGGCTGCTTTAGCCGCATCCACAACAGGATCGGTTTTGTGTGTTTTTACCGGTGCGAAAACAATTTTGAACTTCATCGGTTTTCTCCTTTTATACGTTTCTTTTCAGACTTGCGGCTGACAATCCATTGGGTCAACTGGGCATACCCCAGGACGCTGATAATCGGAAAAAGGCTTGCAAAAGCGATGAGCCCGAAGCCGTCCAGTGCGGGATTTCGCCCGGGAACGGCTTCGGACAAACCCAAGCCCAAGGCGGCAACCAGCGGCACCGTCACCGTCGATGTGGTCACGCCGCCTGAATCATAGGCAAGCGCCACGAGTTTTTTAGGCGCCGTAACGGTCTGCAAGACGACGACCATGTATCCGGCGAGGATGTAAAGATACAACGGAGTCCCTGTAATGATGCGAAACGCACCCAATGCAATACCAAAGGCGACCCCCAGTGCCACAGTGATCCGCAGACCCCAGGGGCTGATTACACCGCTCGAGACCTCACTGGTTTTAAGAGCCACAGCCAGAAGTGAAGGCTCGGCGATGGTTGTAGAGAATCCGATCAAAGCCGCAAATATGTAGATCCATCCATAGTCCATCCATCCGGTTTGAACACCGTTTCCTCCTTTTTGCAGGAAAGCAGGGTCGCAAAGCTGAGCGGCCATCGCCTTGCCGACCGGAAACAAGGCTTTTTCCAAACCGATGAGGAATATGGCCAAACCGAGAACGACATAAACTCCGCCGATGATAAGGCGACGAAGATGTGGAATGGGCTGACGCAAAACAAACAGTTGAAAAAAGATGATCAGGGTGAGAATCGGCAGAATATCACGAACAGTCGCCAGCAACACCGCACCTGAATCAAAAATAAATGCCATATCCTGCTATCCTGTTGTCATTTGAAAACGATCATCCCGTACCCCATGACGAAAATCATGGGCAGCAGCGATGCAAAAGCGATAAGCCCAAAACCATCCACTAAAGGGCTGCGGCCCTTGATTATCGAAGCCAGGCCTACACCTAATGCCGCTACCATAGGAACAGTAATCGTCGAAGTCGTTACCCCGCCGGCATCGTAAGCTATACCGATAATCGCTTTGGGAGCGATCATTGTCATGAGCATGACCACCACATAACCCCCGATAATCAGATAGTGGATGGGCCACCCGCGGAGAATACGCAGGACGCCGATGAGAATGGCAATGCCCACCGAAACGGCTACAGACATGCGCAGCCCAAGAGCGTAGCTTTTTATGGATTCCTGGGTCGGGGAAATCAGCTTACTCCCTGCAGCTATTTCGGCTGCTTCAGCCGAAACGGCAATCAATGCCGGTTCTGCAACCGTGGTGGAAAAGCCGAGCAGGAAGGCGAACAATAACAGCCAGAACAGACTGGCCTTTCGAGCCAGCGCATGAGCCATGGTTTCCCCGATTGGAAACAACCCCATCTCCAGGCCCTGCACAAACAGCATTAAACCCAGAACAACAAGAACACTGCCGATTAATACCTCGACCAGATTCGGCAGGGGTTTACGGAGCACAACGATCTGGAAGAAAGCAATCACCAGAATGATCGGCAGCAGATCCTTGAACGAGATCCATAACTTTTTCAAAAAAACCGGCAAAATAGTGGGCGCGAAATATCTTTTGGTTTTACGGCCCATTTTTTTTCAATACCCTCCTGATCTTGGTTTTGAAAGTGCACTGCTCATACAACGCCGAACCCAACCGGTTCCAATGAAGAAGGTCCACTATATAAAATTTTCACAGATGTCAGGTCAATACTAAAAAAAATCATTAATTTTAAAAATTGCCGATGGGATAAATGAGAAATCAGGTAATCATCTGCATTCAGAAACAGGTGTTTTTTTGGGTTCAAAATCTTTCCTGACCCTTTGTATTCAACTTGTGATAAAAAACAAGTTGCGATAACGTCCCTGTTTATTTGGTCACCAATTTAGGTCTAACATTTGTTCACAATATTACAGCCCTAAAAGGAATAGTTATGAAATTTTCAAACACAGATTTTAAATTGCAGATCAGAGCCATATTTGCTGTACTGTTTTTATGTGGCGCCACTTTAGCCCATGCGGGTGTGGAAATTCAGAAAAGCTCGGGAGAAACGGTTTATGTGTCCGTCTATTCTAATGTGCACTCAGGTCCAAAAGCAAAGCCCTTTCAGCTGGCGGTTATGTTAAGCATTCGAAATACTGATCCCAAGAACCCGATTACGGTTTTAAAAGTCGAGTATTATAACAGCAGTGGAGAAATTATTGACCGGTACATTACAAAACAACTTGAATTAGCCCCTCTCGCTTCCAAGCACTTTTATATAAAGGAATATGATGAAAGAGGCGGCCCCGGGGCAAATTTTATCGTTAAATGGGAATCTTCAAAAAAAGTAAATCAGCCGATAATCGAAGGAATCATGCTGGGGCTGGCTTCCGGGCAAGGATTATCCTTTATTTGCCCCGGTCAGATAATTGATGATTATGAGGAGTAGGCTATCACCTGCCGCTCTATAGCTTTTGGCGTATTTATCTCGGAGTTCTCAAGGAAGATTCACAGCCGCCGTTTTTTTCTTCGTGTTCTGTGGGCTCGTGTAGGTGTGGGGCGGCAACGACCAGGCGATACCCGAAATCCATTTCATGTTTTTGAAGTAGGTTCCCGTATTTTCGATGCCAGGCGCCGGTTGACAGATCACGGCTTAACCGGTCCAATCCGGCCCCGGTATCCCGGACCCTCGCAAAAGTCGAAATCGCGCTGCGAACCCCTGCATCGAGGTATGCCTCGGGACGGCGCCAATACGCGCACAAAAACCCGTCCGTACAGTCATGCGGTATCGGCACCGGAATGGACCGCAGCGGGCCCAACCAGGAAGACAGCCGATCCAATGACGGGAACAGGGGTTCGTCGGTCCGCTTTATTTGGGGCAAATAGTCCAGAAGCCAGAAAGGGGAAACGAATCCGATCCATGTGAGCAGGACCAAACTGCCCTTTGTCACCCGCATCGCTTCTCGCAAACCGTTTTCCATATTACCCCAGTGATGAATCGTCAAAACCGCCAGGGCGCAATCGAATGTGTCTTCTCTGAAGGGAAGCGCCTCCGCACGGGCCTGGATGACGGCATTTCCATGCGTTTTCCGCTGGGAGGTCATCACCCGTGAGGGCTCCACCGCAACAATGGCTTTGCCGCGGGGTTCATAAGCGCCGACGCCGGCACCGATATTCACGATGAACCGGGCGTCCGCCACCTCTCGGGAAATCACGGCGGCGATTCTGCCGTCCGGCAAGCGATACCTGCTGTAGGCTGTGCCGATGTCATCGTACAAAAAAGCGTTCTGTGCCTTCATACTGTTCGGTTCTCCCGGTTTTTCGGCCGGAACCGGTTTCAAAACTTCCCCTCAGGCCCGATCCCGGATTTGGGTTGGACCTGGTTGAAGGTTTTTTTAAAACCACTTCTAATCGGTATTATACTTCTGTTCCATTTCGATAAAGTCAGGGGTTTTCAGCCAAGTGTTCAGTTCGGTGAATGCGTTCACCACATCCTGGAAATCGCGCTGTTTGCCGGTTCGTGCGATTCGGCCGACTTCTTCCATACAGGCGGTAATCGCCGCCGTCAGGCAAACGCCCGGATACAGCACGATGGAAAACCCCATTGCCTTTAATTCATCGATCCCGAGGTTCGGCGTCAGGGGTGCCATGTTCACCAGGTGGGGCTTTTCCGGAACCAGCTTCGGGATATTCGCCATATCTTCCTTTGTTCGCGGCGCTTCGACAAACATCACGTCCGCACCGGCCTCGGCGTACAGGTGCGCCCGTTCTACCGCGTGATCGAACCCGTGGGTCGCGATCGAATCGGTCCTGGCGATGATCAAAAAGTCCGGATCGTTCCGGGCATCCACCGCCGCCTTTAGTTTTTCGACCATGTCGGATGCAGCGACAACCTTTTTGCCGGACATGTGCCCGCAGCGCTTCGGCCAGACCTGGTCTTCGATATGAATCGCCGAAGCCCCCGCTTTTTCATACGCCTGAACGGTTCGCACCACGTTCATCGGATTTCCATACCCGGTATCGGCATCGGCGATCAGCGGCACACCAATCGCATCGGCAATGCGGGCGGCGTTTTCCACCATTTCCGTCATCGTCAAAAACCCCAGGTCCGGCAGTCCAAAATGCGCGGCGGATGTTCCGTATCCGGTCATGTACACCGCTTTGAAGCCCGCATCCTCGATGATCTTGGCCGTCAAGGCGTCATACGCCCCGGGTGCCGCAACGATATCATTCACTTTTAGTATGCTTCGCAGGTTTTTCGCGGGAGTCATGATGGCCTCCTCCGGGCGCCCCGATTCACATGGGAATCAACGATGCCCGTCTATTTCACTGATGCGTTATGTCATTGAAGTTCCGAATTTTCTGAAAGAGCTTCCCTGCAAGCTTTTCTGAAAGGAAAGAACATCGGAACACGGTTTTTGTAGTCGATATAGGGTCGGCCCAATCGCCTTGCTGATTATGCCATGAGACGAAAATGGGGTGCATCGTCCGTGATGACATCGACGAGAGCCGGTTCGCTGCTGTTATGGGCGGTTGCAATGGCATCTTCCAGGTCTTCGGGTTTGGTCACCCGCTTTGCAGCGATGCCGAATCCTTCAGCGATGCGAACGAAATCGACGGTCTGGTAACGGGTGGCGATTCGACGTCCGGGGGGCTGGAAATCCATCACATTGCCCAGGCAGCTGTTGTTCATCACCACCCAGGTGACCGGCAGTTTCATCTCCCGGGCCATTTCAAACACGTACAAATGCTGCATCAGGCCGCCGTCACCACAAGGGCAGATGACCCGTTTGTCCGGGCAGGTCATCTGCGCGCTCAAAGACGCCGCGGGGCCATACCCGATCGCCGCAACGCCTCCGGCTGCAAGGACCTGCCCCGCCTTTTTACTCTGGAAGTGATGGGCGAAAAACATCCGGTTGTTGCCGGCATCCAGCACCAGCAAATCATCGTTGCCAATCACCCGGTTGACGGCTTTAACGACTCGTTCGGGGGCAATGGGCACGCCGTCGCTGTGCATGATATCTTCGTCGAAACATTTGGCACGGCGCTTGGCCGCTTTCAACGCTTCGATTCGTTGGGTCGCTTTTGTTGAATCCGCCCTGTCTTTCAATCGGGTGACGATCTTTTTTAGAGCGGGTTTTGCATCCGATGTAATCCCCAATGTAACCGGAAACGTCCAGCCGGCGTTGCGGGATTCGATATCGATCTGTATCATTTTCCGTCTGGTCGGATCGATAAAGCTCGGGTCCAGCCATTGGGTGTTTTCCGGGGAAAGGGCCGTCCCGACAGCGAGTATGAGATCGGAATCCATGATTTTCTCATTGGCGATTTTACGGCCGATGCTTCCCATGGTTCCCACGGCGCAGTCATGGGTTTCCGCGACGGCGCTTTTCCCGAGGTAGCTGGTGGCCACGGGCATGCCGATCATTTCGGCAAGCGTCACAACCTCTTCATGGGCCCCGGCACTTCGAACCCCCTGCCCTGCAATCAAGACGGGGGCGTCTGCACTCAAGAGCATCTGCGCCGCTTTTTCGGCGTCATCATCGGAGATGCAGGGCGGCGATACGCTTAAATAGCCTCCGATGGGATACACCGTGGGTTTGACATGCTCCAATGCCACGCTTTCAAATGCCACGTTCCATTTGGTGAGAACCGCGGCCGGACCGGGCTTTCCCGTAACCGAGTGTTTGATCGCCTGCTGAAGGCCGTGAATGAACTCCGATGGAGTCCCGGCGACCGTCGCGTATTTCGTCATGGAACGCATTATCGATACGAGATCGAAGGAGCCGTAATCACCCGTACCCCCCTGGTAGGGGCCGTGCTGGGGAAGCGAAAAGTAATCGCTCGTATCGCAGACGATCACCATGGGAAGCCCGGAGAAAAGGGATTCGATAATGCCGATGCCCCCGCTGGTGCCGATCCATGGGCCCTGCCCCATGACAACGGCGGGTTTTCCGGTGATGCGGGCGTGCATATCGGCCATCATGGCCGCGCCGCCTTCGTGCCGAACTAGGACGGTTCTGATCGTACCGGTTCTATCGACCAGCCCGTCAAACATGAAAGGCGTGCTGCCGCCGGGCATGCCGAACACGAATCGGATTCCCGCATCTTCCAGTATGTCTGCAAAAACGGCGGAGATGTGCCTTTCTACAGGCTGAACGGACGTTGCATTTTCTTCATCCCTGGATACCCATGCCATGCTGCCTGCTCCTTTTTTATATGTTTCGGCTGTCGTAAGCCCAGTTGAGCACGCTCTGACGCTGCTTTGCCCGGCAGCTCACGTCTCCCTTTTTGCAGTGCTTTTCCAGTTGGGCGATATGCCGCTTCATCGATTTCCATCGTTTGATCTGACGCTCGTCATCGGGGCATCTCCTGCCCATGTAATAACGGCAGTACCACTGGAACCATCCCCGAGGGTCCTCATGATATATCCATCCCTTTTCACGCCACACCGCCAGCGGCTGGGAAGCGTTGAGCCCGAAATAATTCAGCTCGGGCACATGGCGCTCGTGGCAGAGCCCGGCATGCGCAAACCAATGCTTCGGAAATTCATCCCGGCAATCGGTCATGTATCTGCCGCCGAAAACCCCCATTTCGAGCATTTGCTTTGGAGTCAGATCCGGTTTGAATTCGGAGTGGAAGTTCTTGCCTGTAGGCTCGGTAAGGTAGTACGTATAGTTCTTTTGCATCAGGTCGTTTACGACCACTTTGCGGTTGGCCATGTCATCTCCTCGTATGGTCGGAATAAGGGGCAAGGCTTCAGTGCCGCATCGATGTGCTGTTTATGAAGAGCTTCAGCAGGCGTTTACCTTATCACCGGGATCGCCGTTCTGTCAATTGCGACCGATGCAGCCTTCGCAAATTAAAATGGCTTCAGGGGTTTGCAGGAGCAGGTCATAAAAAAAAAGGGGCACGTGGGTAATGCAAATCTCAGATCACCGGGGAATCCATCATGCCGTGCCTCCGAACACCCTCCAACACTTCTTCTTCGAAGACCTCCGGCTCTATCTCCGGTATTTTTTCCTGAACGTATCCTGCTGTTTCAAGGAGTGCAATGCGATCGGATATTTTATCCCTCCTTCTTTTGGCCGAAACAGCGATCAAGACAAGACCCGCTGCTATCAGTCCCGCACCCATATAAATGCCCGCACTGTAGCCGTCTCTGTTTTTTTGCAGGTTTTGGGGTTTCGTTTTCCCGAGAACCGCTTTAGGGCGATTTCTGAAACGGTCCATCTTTTCAACGGTTTGGATCAAGACGTCCTTTAATGTGAATTTCACCATTTCCCCCTCGTATTTTATCTTGTTTCGTATGTCCCCGAGGGTTTTTCTAGCTTGCCTCCGTGCCGCCTCTATCTCACCCTTCATTCGTTTAATGTCCGGGTTTTCCTTGTGGACCATTTTTCCCTCCTTTGGAGTTGCGCCCGGCCTGCTTGCCACACATTTTCAGGTCCACGATATGCATTCGAAAAACCGGGGTAAATATCATAAAACCCGTAAAAAACAGCAAAAGGACAGGTAATTGAAAGAAAACCCAATCACCGTATCCTGTATGTTTGCCACAATACCATTGCCGTTCAGCCAAGCGAAGACTTTCAAGAAAACCCTTTCGATTGCCTGACTGCGGGTGGATCGCGGTTTAGGGTTTTTCGCACAGCCAATTAGGGTTTTATAGTATTGCTCTTTTCTGTTTTGGGCCTAAGGTTGCTTTTAGAATCATTACAAAGCTGATGACTATCGAATTCGAATGATTCTCTACCTGTTCGACAGTCCGGCTCGAGACCGCACCGACTGTTATTGCGATCATTTCCGTTTCCTGCGAAAACGCATCTTTTTGATAGCTCATCTTCTATTCTAACGTATCAATTTTTACCAGACAAACAGAAAGCACCCATTCCTGAGCAGTGGTATAGGCATGGAGCATTTATCCCTGCACCATAGAGGGTTTCTGTATGAAAGGTCGTTTTTCGAATGAATGAAAGTTTAGCCCCGGATTTTTAAACAGACAAAAAAGGAGTAACGCCATGGTCGAGACAAAAAAAAGTAAATTCTGGTGGTTGATGCTTGCCTTGTTTGCATTGTTCTGCATGACTTCATGCGGCTGGATCGATGACGATGACGATGACGATGACTTTGTTCCGCCATTGGAAAATATCATCGATACCCTTGAAGCAGAAGGCGACTTTACTACGCTATTGGCTGCACTCGATGCCGCTGACCTGCAGGATGACCTCCAGGCAGATGGGGAGTTCACGGTATTTGCACCTACCGACGCTGCCTTTGAAGCGCTGCCCCCGGGGACGGTCGATGAGCTTTTGCTGGAAAAAAACCAGTCACTACTGATCGATATTCTCTTATATCACGTATATAACGGAACATTGTTGGCGGACGACCTGGTCGCCTTGGACGGAACCGCCATCACCATGTTGAATGGAGAAGAAGTGCGCATTGACGTCATCGACGATCAAATTATTTTAAATTTTGGTGGGGAGGGCGAGGCCGTTGTTGTCACACCCGACATCATGGCGTCCAATGGAGTAATCCATGCCATCGATGCCGTTCTCAATCCCGCCGATGATACCGATGATATCTTTACCACCGCTTCGAATCTTGAATCTTTCGATACGTTTGAAGCAGCGGTTCTGGCTGCGGAACTGGACGATGATTTGGCAGGACCCGGCCCCTTGACGGTTTTTGCACCTACGGATGACGCCTTTGCGGCATTACCGGAAGGAACGCTGGATTTCCTTTTACAAACGGAAAATCAGCAGGCACTTATCGATCTTCTCGCATACCACGTCACCGACGGCTCGCTATTATCTATTGATGTGGCAGCCCTGGATGGTGAAACCCTTTTAATGCTCAATGGTGATTCGGTGACCATCGATGTGGTCGACACCAAAATCATCCTTAACCTGGCGACCGATCAAGCGCTTGTCATTCTGCCGGATATCCTTTGTTCCAATGGCGTCATTCACGGCATCGATACCGTGCTTACTCCTCCGGCAAACGACATAAATGGCTGACAATATTCCCGGTCGTATTCCGATTTGAAGCAACCGGCAGCCGTTTCCGTTGCTGCCGATTGCTTCTTTCAGCATCATTTGGGATAGGGACGGATTTACACTTTTTTCGGCCGGTCTTTACTCTCAAGACAATTCATTCGGCAGATCAGCCGCCACTTACATTATTTCTGGGGATACGTAAAAACCACAAGAGCACGAAGCTCACGAAGATAATTTTTTACATTCATTTTTGGTTTTTCTTCGTGCTCCGTGGTGAGATAAAGATACTATAAGTAGTTGTTTATTTTAGGCTTTACTTGTTCCTTCAAACAGGACGGCTGTAGCAATCATAAACAAATTCCATGTAAAGTATGCTTGTCGTAAATAACACGATTTATTAAAAAACAAACCGCAAACCAAACCAAAGGAGGCCTGTAATGATCCGTCGAATGACAACCGTTGTGTTAATCGGACTTTTGCTGACAGCACCGGGGATTCTTTATGCCCAAGAGGATATAGATGAGTTTAAAGCCTTTTACGGAAAGTGGTTCAATCTGTTCAACACGCTGGATTTCGATACGATGGCTACCATGATGCATGAAGATGCGGTTATGTTTTTACCCAATGCTGTGTTTGCCGTCGAAGGCAGGGATATGCTAAAAGCCGTTTTTTCCGAAGCAAAAGAGAGCATCGCATCATGGAAAATGATACCGGTCAACATCAAATATAACGTAATCGGGAATACCGGCATCGCATACGGCCAATATACGTCCACCCTCACGCTCAAAAACGGTCCGCCTACCTATTATACCGGTCGGTTCATCGAAGTTTTTGTAAAAGAGAATGGAAATTGGAAGTTCGTTGCTGCTCAGGATGGGGAGATCTCTGTCGGGGATTGAAAAAAGTTTTGATCGTTTCGATCGTTGAGAGCGTTTTGAATGTTTTGACTCGGCCGCAACAGACAGGCCGCCTGATTCGAGCCTCGCCATTCTGGAAACGCACGGGCATACTTTTGAAAACATTCAGCAATGCGCTCATAGATCGACGTTTCGCCGAAAGCTTATTTCTTCTTAATTGAGCTTGATGAAGCGTGCCAACCCGGTGCCACGGTGAAGATCTAATCCGTCAATAAACAAATACGAAATTGATAACGCCTTTCATGAAAAATAAAATCTACCATGGTTTTAAAGGGCTTACCGATCTGTCATACTTTGAAATGACAGACAGGGGTTTGCTTCGCTTGACCTTGGATAACCTGGAAGGCGGCATCGATGGCCACGTGCATTTCGCATTGAACGGATTTACTTGTTTGAAGCCGAATCTTCAACGATCGACCCCGAAAACAGAATACTATATAGAATCCGACTGCGAAATGTCACTGAACGTTTACATGAACAAGAACCAGACTTCAGCAGATAAGAAAAAAATGACTAAAACCACCCTCTTGCAGATGACGCCAATAGGGAGTTCAGTTACAAAAACCCATACCATCCCCAACCTTTTAGCTGAGATGGACCTGTTGAACATCGATAAGGCGGTAGTTTTCCCAATCAAATCGGGTTTGGTTTTAGGTGACAACATGACAGAATGGTACTTATCGGAGATCCAAAAGTCGGGTAAATTACGAAGATATCCTCAAGCATCTCGGGCTTAGGTATATTTGGACATCCATGCAAAAAGAATACAATCTATGGGAGGACCCCTTCAAAAATTTGTGTCGAAAGGCCTCCGAGGTTAAAATCAAGGAATTTATCAAGTCCCCCTCCGAAGGGCAAAAGGCTTCAATCAGGGGGAAACCAAGCATATCCTGAAAGCCTTTCGGGGGTGTCATGTTTTGCATTTGTCATCTCCTTATTTTAAATGAGTTCCCAACTGTCTGCAGGTAAGCTGTCGGCCTTTAAGTAGCAATAAGGTAAGGTATCTATACAGCAGGCGTTTTTATATTATGTTGGAGCCTGTTCCCCCCGGACAAGCCGTGAAGCATTTCACCTTTGGCAAAAAAGTTTCCGTTTTTTGACTTAAATCAAAGATCCAAGCCGAATAGTGGGATAAAAGAGTCCCATAAACCAAATTTTTTGAAACCGGTTCTAAAATCGAAAGGAGAATTGAAATGTTTTGCTTCCAGTGCGAACAGACCGCCAAAGGCGAAGGATGTACGAAAATCGGTGTGTGTGGAAAACAGCCGGATGTTGCGGCGCTCCAGGATCTATTGATTTATGCGGTGAAAGGTTTGTCCTTGTATGCTGCCGCAGCACTAAAATCCGGCATCATCGACGACGACATCAATCATTTCACCTGCGAAGCTGTTTTTTCGACATTGACCAATGTGGATTTTGACCCGGAACGGTTTGTACAACGAATCGACACATCCGTTGCATACCGTGAAGAACTCAAAAACAGGCTCTCCTCCGCAGGGGTTCAAACAGGTTTTCACGACAGTGCGGCCACTTTCCAGCCGGCTTCGACAATGGACGGTCTTGTAGCCCAGGGGGAAGCAGTCGGCCTGAAATCGGACCCCGATATTCATCCGGATATTCTGTCCCTGCGTGAGTTGCTGGTGTACGGAATTAAAGGTGTGGCCGCATATGCAGATCATGCCGCCATATTGGGTCGAACCGATGATTCGGTTTTTGCGTTTATCCATGAGGCCATGGCCGCCACTCTGAACAAAGACCTTTCCGCCGACGATCTCGTTTCGCTGGTTTTAAAATGCGGAGCGATTAACTTGAAGACCATGGAATTGCTGGATGCAGCACACACAGGCACCTACGGGCATCCGGTGCCTACAAAGGTGCCGCTGGGGACCCGGAAAGGAAAAGCGATTCTGGTCTCCGGACATGATTTAAAGGACCTTGACGCCATACTGAAACAAACCCGTGGAAAAGGCATCCATGTATACACCCACGGGGAAATGCTGCCCTGCCATGGGTATCCCGAGCTCAAGAAACACGATCATTTTTTCGGTCATTACGGAACCGCCTGGCAAAACCAGGCCAAAGAGTTTGCCGAATTCCCCGGAGCTATCATCATGACCACCAACTGCATTCAAAAACCTGAAGAAATTTATAAGGACAACCTGTTTACCACCGGTCTGGTGGGTTGGCCGGGGGTCGCCCATATCGCCGATAAGGACTTTACTCCGGCCATTGAAAAAGCGTTGGCGATGCCCGGTTTTCCCGAAGACACAGAAACCAAATACGTCATGGTGGGGTTTGCCCATAATGCCGTACTCGGTGTTGCAGACAAGGTTATCGAGGCCGTGAAAAACAAGGCCATTCGGCACTTTTTTCTGGTTGCAGGGTGTGACGGGGCAAAACCGGGCAGAAATTACTACACGGAATTTGTGGAAAAAGTTCCGGATGACTGTGTGGTTTTAACCCTTGCATGCGGCAAATTCCGTTTCTTTGACAAGGATTTGGGCGATATCGGCGGCATGCCGAGGCTTCTGGATATAGGGCAATGCAATGATGCCTATTCCGCGGTGCAAATCGCCGTCGCACTGGCCGATGCATTTGATTGCACTGTGAACGACCTGCCTCTTTCCATGGTGCTTTCATGGTACGAACAAAAGGCCTGCGCCATTTTGCTGACCCTCCTTTATATCGGCATAAGGGATATTCGGTTGGGGCCTTCACTGCCGGCCTTTATCTCACCCAACATCTTAAATGTGCTGGTTGAAAAGTTCAACATCATGCCCATCAAAACGCCTGGTGAGGATATGGCTGCGATTTTAGGTTAGTGCACACCCGGAAACGGCCGGTAATTCTTAACCCCAGGATCACATTGCGTATTTTGATGGTTAAAGTTTACCGGCCAACGCCGGAATGGAGCGAATCAGCCATTTATGGTTGGGCACTATCTATTCGAAGCAGCCAGCTTTATAGCTAAGCCGACAAAAACAGTACCGGCAACCCTGTTTAAGATTTTTTGGGTATGGCCTGATCGACTTATCAATTGCCCGATAGTGCCCCCAAGCAGCGCAATGTTTCCAAAAACCAATATCGTAGCGAGTATAAATAAGCCTCCAAGCAGTAACAGTTGTATTGATATCGGCCCTCTTGCCGGATCCGCAAATTGCGGCAAAAAGGCCAAAAAGAAAATGGATACTTTAGGATTCGTGATATTCATGATTATGCCGCGAAAATAAAGCTTTCGATAATCGATAACCTGGTGGGATTCGCCCTTGATTCGTTCAACCGGGGCTCTGAAGGCTTTCCAGGCAAGATAAAGGAGATAGCCTGCACCGATGAATTTGAGAACAGTAAATGCAATTGCAGATGTCTGAAAAATGATTGCAACACCAAGGGCGACAGCCATGGTGTGAACGATGAGTCCCGTACATAAACCCAGCATAACGATCAGTCCGGAGCCCTTCCCGCGTAAAGCGGATTGTGTTAACACAAATATATTGTCGGGACCCGGCGCCAGTCCAAGCAGAATTGAAGCTGTAATAAATGTTACGAGTGTTTCAACGGACAGCATATTTATCTCCCTAGTGACCATCCATAAACGGCCCTTTCACGCGATTTCTGCGTTGGACGCAAAATCGAAATCCTCAAAACAGTACACTATTCCTGCGGTTTCGATCTTGCGTCCGCCTTGAACTCACGCGAAATTGCCTATTTTCGGATGGACACTTACTAATTTGTGAATTTCGTCCAACATTGATATACAGATTTCATAAGATGCCAAAAATGATGGGTCACGGTATGATCATGACCTTGCACTGATCCGTCGGGTTTTTGAGCTTCTCAAAGGCATCGGGCAGGTCGTCGAGGCCGACCTTGTGGGTGATCATCCGTTCCGGATGAATCCGTCCTTTGCCCGCCATATCCAATGCAAAACAGAAATCTTCCAGGTCGTAGCCGACAGTGAAAGAAAACTCCAGGTCTTTGGAAATGGCCATGCTCGGACGAAACCGGTCTTCTTCCATACAAGCGCCTGCAACAACGATTCGGCATCCGGGAGGTGCAATGTCGATACAGTGCTGTATCAAGCCCGGCGCCCCCACGGCCTCCACGATGATATCCGGCCTGTTCCCCGTCTTCGAGGCAAATGCCGCTGCCACGTCTGTTTGGGCATCGATAACATCGTCGGCCCCCATCTTCAATGCGATCTGCATTCTCTCCTTTGAACGTTCACTCACGATGACTTTGCCCGCACCGCAGAACCGGCTCCATACTGCTGCGGCAAGGCCGATGGGTCCGGCCCCGATGACAAGAACATGCTGACCCGGCCTGATACAGGCTCTTTTAACCGCGTAGAGCCCTACCGAAAACGGCTCGATACAGGCGGCTGTTTCCCAGGACACGGTATCGGGAATTTTGATCGACACGTTGGTGTCCACCACTACATATTCGGCATAGGCACCGTCACAGTTTCGGTTGCCCAGCCCGAGCCCCTTCACTTTGGGACATCTTTTTACATCGCCGGCGGCACACGCCGGACAGTCGCCGCAGGTTCGAATGGGATAGCCGGTCACCCGATCGCCCCGATCGAAGTCTGCTTCGGCGCCGTCACCGACCTGCACCACCTCGCCCGAAAATTCGTGCCCCGGAATGGACCCCGGTTTTGCCAGGCCAAGCCGGGCCCAGTGCAGGTCGGACCCGCATATACCGCAGGCCTTTACTTTCAACAGAAGCTGGTTTTTCCCCGGAACCGGAACAAGCCTTTCACTCGATATCAGCCGCTCTCCCGGCCCCTGCATGACGATGGTTTTCATGGTGTTGTATTCTGTTTTATCCATTGGCATTCTCCCTTGCTCAACCGGGTTGAACGACCTGCCGGGCCGTTTCAGGCGCTTTAAAAAAATGCTCGAAATATTTGGGCGATTGTCGAATTATCGAAGCTTATGACAGTCAAACCGCCTTTGTAAATAAGATTAGGCTGCAAAAATGAAAAAAATTGCTTGCAATTCAGCCGATCGATCCATTACCCTTTTTCGGGTTTAAACACCGGCCTTGGAGATCGTCGGCTCATTTCTCCTGAGGGCCTGTTGTCAGATCCGGATATCTTGATTTGTCCATATAAAAGGGAGAGCGCATGGCGGCACAATTCGTCACGTCCATTTGTTTCGAGTGTCATTCCCGATGCGGGGTGATTTTAGAGGTCGACAATGGAAAATTGGTGGGCATAAAAGGAAACAAGGACCACCCATTCAGCCGGGGCTATCTGTGCCCCAAGGGAAAAGCATGCGGGGAGTTGGTCTATCACCCGGAACGGATTACCCGGCCCCTGGTGCGCACAGGAGAAAGGGGCGAAGGCAGGTTCGAACCTGTTTCCTGGGATTACGCCCTGGATCGGATCTCCCGGCGGCTTCTTCAAATCCGGGAAAAATGGGGGCCCGAATACTTTGCCGTGGGAACGGGGACCACCCGGGGGGTGCCGCCTTTTCTCCATCGGTTCATCACCGCCTATGGAACGCCGAATTACTTCTCCCCGGCCCACATGAGCGGCGGCCCTGTTTCCGTGGGCGGCGTGATGTCCATGGGGTTTGTGCTGGCCCCGGACTATGCGCAGAGCAAGTGCATGGTGGTATGGGCGCAAAATCCCGACCATGCATGGCCCGGTCTTTATAAAGCCGCCATTCGCGATGGGTTGAAAAACGGCGCCAAACTCATCGTGGTGGATCCCCGGCGGACCCGTTCGGCCAAAAAAGCGGACCACTGGCTTCGCATCAGGCCCGGTACGGACATTGCACTGGTGTTGACCTTTTTAAATTGTATTATTCAGAAGAAGCTTTATGACGAAGCGTTCGCAAAAAACTGGACAGTGGGTTTCGATCGATTGGCCGATCATGTCAAAGACTACACGCCGGAACGATGTGAAGCAATCACCTGGATTCCGGCAAAACAGATCGAAGAGGCGGCCCTGATGTATGCAACCACAAAGCCGGCGACAATCGGGCCGGGTATGGCAGGGGCTTCACAGGCCACCAATGCATTTGATTTAAACAGAGGGCTCGTGGCGCTGGCCGCGATTACAGGCAACCTGGAGGTTCCCGGCGGCAATCCCAATTTCCGCCCGCCGACGGGTCGCCGGAGCTGCTACGGAACGGATTTCAACGTGATGAACAACCTTCCGCCGGAGCAGGCGGAAAAAAGGATCGGCCTGGATACATTTCCCATCATTACCCGGGCATCGGGAATTCCCGAACAGTTGTGGAAATCCCTTCTGGAACGCACCCCCTATCAAATCAAAGGCCTGGGGCTCTTCGCCAGCAACGCCATGTGCTCTTATGCCGATTCGAAACAGGTGAAGGAAGCCCTGATGGAACTGGATTTTCTATTTTGCACGGATTATTTCCATACCCCCACCACCGCCCTTGCCGACGTCGTGCTTCCCCCGGCCCACTGGACGGAGCGCGATGACATGGAAGACATTCTTATGATGAATTACGTGTTCTGCCAGCGCAAGGCTCTGGAGCCGGTGGGCGAGTGCCGGGATGAGAAATGGATCCTGGTGGAGCTGGCGAAAAAAATGGGACTCGATGGTTACTGGAACTCGGTCCTGGAGGGGCTGGACTACCGCGCGGAAATCCTCGGCATGACCTTTGCCGAATTTAAAGAGAAGGGATTCTTCAGCCGTCCGACGGCATACAAGGGATATGAAACCAGGGGGTTCCGGACCCCGTCGGGTACGGGAAAAGTCGATCTCTATTCGGAGATGCTGGAAAAACAGGGGTATGCGCCTATGCCCACATATTCGGAGCCGTTGCAGAGCCCGGTGAGCACCCCGGACCTATACCGGCGATACCCATTGATTCTAACCACCGGCGGCAGAAATGTCGTCTATTACCATTCCGCTCTCCGCAATCTGCCGTCCCTTCGGAAATTGTCCCCGGACCCCGAGCTGGAGATCCACCCGGAAACGGCGGCCCGATACGGCGTTGCCGACGGCGATTGGGTGCGGCTGGCGACGAACGTCGGGGATGTTGAAATTAAGATCAAAACCGACGCGAACATCCACCCCAAGGTGGTGCATTCGCCCCACGGATACTGGCAGGGGGTCGAAAACGGCTGGGAACGGGTGAATATCAACCAGGTCACCGGAAACGCGCCCCAGTGCCCGGTTACGGCATCCGTGCAGACCCGGGCCATGCTGTGCAGAATTGAGAAACTCTGATCCGGCCAAATACTACTGAAATTCGGTCAGCTATGGCATTTACTTCCTTAAGGGAAGCCGTTGAGAATGCGCAAAAACAGAACACCGGATTGAAAACACTAGAAGTGGTTTCAAACCTTCAATCAGGTCCAAGATCAAGGCGGGAGGAAGGATTCAAGCGCAGGAATACATAACGTATTTTGAGCATTAAATCCTTCCTCCCAACGCCGATATCGGGCCTGAGGGGGAGGTTTTGAAACCACTTCTATACAATAACCGTCCACGCTGGGCGTGGACGGTTATTCTGGACCGGGTTACATTAATCAACCAACAAACACTCTTTACGCACCAACCCGCACCTTTAGAAAAGGTAGGCGGCGCCAAGGTTCATAGCCGATTCGTCGATGAACCGGCCTTCGA